>NZ_CP068083.1:3209563-3851476 GCF_016725325.1 Sphingobacterium spiritivorum | reverse complement strand
CCAGTGTTTCCAGATTAAAGAGTTTCACTTTACCATTTTTAGTAAAATAATTCACGGATGCATTGAGATTAAAATCAGCATTCTGAACAAAACTACCCTGAGAAGTAGGAAACATAATAACGGGGTAGCCGTAATGTCCCGTTACCTGTATATTAATAGTCCTTCCCAGCATATGGGAATAGTAGTCTGTATATTCTACTTTTGGCATATTTTCATTTTTTAAGTTAGGAAATTGGTTTAGCCTGCGGTGGCAGAATACTCAGATGATGAGTATAGATTCTTTCGGCAGCATTATCCAGAGCTTCGTTGATTTTGTCTGCAGAATCAGACCGGTACAAAAGGCTGATATGATATTCCAGATCCAGCGATTTAACGAGCTCAGCTATCCGGAAGTCCGTAATATCAGGAAATTTATCTTTTGCCAAAGCTATAATAAGTCCGGCAAAACAATCTCTTTTATAGCTAAGCTCATAACTGGATTTATTCAATACCGCAGTTTCAATCTTCACCCATTCTCTCCAAAGATTAACATGGGTTGAGACTTCTATCATATCTGCGATATGTGCTCCGCCCACCCTGCAGGAGGTTTCGAGAAAATAAAATTTCCCGTCTTCGTTTCCTTTTATAAACTCCGAATGTGTTGTCCCGTGTACAATACCAAATTTTGATAAAACCTGTTGATTTATCTTTTCGAGCGCTTTGAAGTCTTCTGAATTTTCTGCCAGTGTCTTGGTTCTGAAGACTCCTCCTTCATGAGACACAGCCATTGGCGGAGACAAATACTGAGAGCAGGAAATAAATCTGATTTCTTTGTCATAGATGAGACAATCAACATGAAAAACATCTCCCGGTTTAAACACTTCCAGCAGAAAGTGAATCCGGTCGTCATTAAGATGCTCCATAGCCTGCCACAATCCGACTGCACTGTGAATTTTTTTTATTCCGCTGGCTGAGGCTTCCGAGCGGGGCTTCAACACCCAGGGTGCGGGGTTTTCTTCCATGAATTTTGTAATAACAGCATCATTAAAAACCGGAACAAAGGGAGGAATATGAATGCCGCCATCTTTTGCCATCTGCCGCATTGCCAGCTTATCCCGGAAATATCGGTAAGTCGTTTGCCCCATCCCCTGTATTCGGAAGGTTTCCCGGATTAAGGCCGCTTTTTCCACATCGAAATCATCTAAAGCAATGACGGTATCGATTTCATGGAATTTCATAAGATAAGCGAATCCTTTGATCATGTGATCAGAATTCCAGACGGAAGGTTCAGTTTCCGGCATGTAATAGACTTCATCAATAGCATGCCAGGGCCAGTTTTTGTCTTTCAGGCTTTCAGAAGTAATCAGGATGACTTTATTGCCCAGCTTTTTGCATTCATCCATAAAGTCATAGCCCTTATAATAGCTGGAAAGGCATACAAATGTTCTCATAACTATCAGGTTTATAAGTTTTTCATAAAATCCAGTAATAGACGCACACCATATCCTGTAGCCGCTTTCTCTTTAGCATAGCCCACATTTCCGAAGCACATTGCTGCAATATCCAGATGCGCCCATCTGGGATGCTCATTAATAAAATGTTTCAGAAAAGTGGCGGCTACAATACAGTCGCCAACAGGTTTAAGGGATATATTCTTAAGATCAGCTACATCAGATTGAATCTCCTCTTCCCAATCTTCCCACAAGGGTAAATTCCAAAGACGCTGACCGGTTTTCTGTCCGGACTTGAGCAGTTGATCCTGTAATGTTTGATCGTTTGAAAAAAGAGCTCCGCATGTACTGCCAAACATTCTTACGGCACTACCTGTAAGTGTTGCCAGATCGATCAGATAATCCGTTTTGTAATTTTTTGACAGATAACTCAGTCCGTCAGCAAGTGTCAGGCGTCCTTCGGCATCTGTATCCAGGATTTCTATAGTCTTTCCGTTATAAACAGTCACTACATCACTTGGCAGGTAAGAATGATTGGAGACCGCATTATCCGTTATTGGTAATATGGCTATAATATCAACCGGAAATTTCATCTTAGCCGCAGCAATGAGAACCCCAAGTACAGCCGTAGCACCTCCCATATCACTTTTCATATAATGAAGATTTGCAGAAGGTTTGATAGAGATTCCTCCCGTATCAAATAAGACACACTTTCCCACCAACCCTACGACAGGAGCTTCCTCTGTGCCACACCTGTATTCCAAAATAGTAAAAGATGCTTCCTGACTGCTTCCCTGATTAACAGCCAGAAAAGCACCAAGACCATGAATTTCACTATCCTGTCTGTCAAATGAGGTATATTGTAAATTGTATTCCTGCGATTTCTCCTTCAAAAAAGCATTCAGCACAGTTGTTCGTTTAAAGTTAGCCGGCTTGTTTAACCAGTCCATACAGATAAACTGCCCCTCACAGATGGCTTTTATTCTAGCCAGGCTGATCTTTTGATCATCCAATCCCTCCCACTGAAACTTATCATCCCATATCGGATGCTGCGCTTCAAAAGGATATTGATAAGTTCCCAGATAGAACCCGAGCAATATATTCTCCAGACCTGTTATATCCAGCACGTCATGATGCAGATAGGTAGAAGCGGGCAATAGTTTTTCTCTGTTGTCGCCGGAGAATTTATGACCGATGTCTACCAGTACACTTTCAGAGCAGGAAGAATTGCCGATTCCCAGAAAAAAAGTTACCTCCTTTTCTGAAGCTATCACGAAACTTTCACTTTTCCTGCCCGAAAAGAACTTATCCATAGCATCGGGATAGGCAGACTTGTGTGCTATCCATGAAGCTTCGGAATAGATATAGATATGTTGAATTATCTCAGACATTTTCCTTTTCTTTAGTATATCTTTTCTTTCTCTCTATCGGATTTTCCAGTTTATCAAAAAACAGCCATTCCAACGCCCGGGGAAATTCCTGAGACCAGTAAAACTCTTCATGCTTTCCTTCCGGATGTATACTGGTTTTCACATCAAATTCTATTGATTTACTCTCTTCCCATCGGCTCATAGCAGTTTTGAACAGCTTAATACGCTTGACCATATCAGATCCTTCCAGTTCGCCACCATAGACATATACTTTGGTATAATAAGGCTGATGGAAGCTGAGCATCGGAAAATTATTATTGGGATTCAGCCACAATGATGGTGAAAACAACATCAGCTTCGAATAGACTTCCGGATATAGAAAACCACCATAAATACTGATAAGTGCGCCCAAAGAGCTACCTCCTATTCCGGTATGTTCCCGGTCTGGCAGCGTCCGGAAATGTTGATCAACATAAGGCTTCAGTGTATCTGTTATAAATCGGATATATTTCTTACCCTCCGCTTTCACTGCATACTTATTATCATCTTCAAATACGTATTCCTGTATACGAAGTTCACTGCCGTGTTCTACTGCAATAATGATGATATCACCAATTCCGTATTCGGCAAGTAGTGAAAGTTTTCTATCGATCTCCCAGTTACCGAACGGACTTTCTTCATTAAACAGATTTTGAGCATCCTGCAGATAAAGAACAGGATAACTTTTTTCTGTTGTTTCATAGTCATAAGGAAGCAGAGCCCATACTTTACGGGTTTTATTCAGTTGAGGAATGTAAAAGTTTTCGGAGATCAGCTCTATTTTGGGAAAATATTCTTCTTTAAACGGAGCCCAGTTGAGACGCCAGTCTTCCACAATATCTTCAACGACCTTTGCCTCCTTATTCACTTTCCTGTTAGGTGTGAATTGTGCATCACTATCGATTTCTACATTTTCCCAGCCACCTTTGGTAAATTTATATTCTATTTCGGATGGCAAGTTTTCGTCATTAATATCTATACAGTATCCTTCCTCAGTCTCCTGAAGACTAAAGCGCTTGTCCCTGGGATTCCAGTTATTGAAATTCCCGGTGATGAATACAGTTCTTTCATCGTTATGTTCTGTTTTCAGAAAAAACTTCATTGAAATCTTTTTATAAATGGAGTTAATTGTTTTAATAGTTATGCGTATCTATGTCAAACTATTGATTGACATATTCTACATCTTACAAAAGTTTATAATGCATTTACTGCAAAAATCTGTTTAAGCAGTTGCGGTAAAAACAACAAAACATTGTTAGTTAGCGTGTTTAAAAAAAAACTAAATAAAATAACTAAATAATGATTATAGCTAGTGTGTGAATAAAGTAAGGTATATAACCCGTTATTAGTTAGTTTAAAATATTGATAATTATATAATTAAAGAATTTACAATATAAGTTCCTTAAAGAAATATTAATCATCATTATAAATATATACAATTAATGATATTGTTTCAAACGTAATGTAATAATATTTCAATATTTGTCGTTCCAGCGCTACATTGTACGAATCAAGACATCATTAAGAGAGTATGCATTGATATTCAATACAGGTTTGGCAACTTCGTAAGTCGGTTGAAGAGTAACCTTTTAACCGGTTGAGGAAAGCTATTCCAGGAGAGATAATTAGCCTTATTAGTTATAAATCCACATCAGGACCGGTTTCTTTGCACCTCTCAATCTGGCATCAATAATTTTCATAGCCTCGTTCGAAACCGTAGGACAACCCCAACCCTCTGGACTCCCCTGCGGAAAGGTCTCTGCATCATTCATTTTTTCCCACGAATGAAATACAATTATTCTCTTTAATGCATTATCATTGGTTTTTTCAAGACCGTGCAGGATATATTTTATATTTATTCCCCAATTGCTATACCCCCTAGCCCCGATTTTATACTTTCCAAGAGAAGAAAGATGGCTTCCGTCTTTGTTGCTAAACTCTGCCTTATCTTTGGATTCATCGGAAGACCAGTTATTAAGTCCGCAACCGTGTCCGACCAGATACTCTTCCAGGATTCGCTTATTCTTAAAATCCCAGATAAAGAACCTGTTAATACCGGAATGGAGTTTCATATCAATAAGAATACAAAAGTCCGTACTGAATTTCTTCTGCTTACAGAAGGTCAGTGCTTCCTCAGCCTTTTCTTGCAACTTTACAGAATCAACTTTAGGTCTGCTGCTATCCTCTTGTACCTGTTTTGCAACCGGAGTTTCTACTTTCCTTTTATCTCCCTCCGCCTGACAATTAATCATCGTCAGCGAAACAAACAAAACCAAACCGGCAACTTTAATATTCATAATCAGAACTTTCTTTATACTTACAATATACATTATTTTAAAGACATTTATCCATTCACTCCATCTACGTTTTAATCTGCAGAAAAAAGCCTGCTCTCCATCTGGAAAATCAGGAAATATAAATATGCTGTTGTTCGAAAATTTCCCTTATATTTCATCTGTTTACTGAAGATTATGAAAGATTTAAAAAACAGCAATACAGCAACGTATATGTGGCAATACGCCAGAATAGTATTTGCTTTACTCATCATATTGGCTAAAAACACGGCTTCCCATGCCCAAACAGACTCTTCTGTTTTTAACAATAAAAAATTAGTAGAAAAGTGGATAAAAGATAATAAAGTTCCAGTCCTGGGTCTGGGTATAATTGAAAATGGAGTACTTCAACAGGCAACAGTATACGGTGATCTCAAGGAAGGGGTCGCAGCACCAAAAAACACAATTTTCAATGTCGCTTCCCTGACAAAGCCGGTAACTGCCATCGTAGCATTAAAATTAGTGAGTCAGGGTAAATGGGATCTGGATGAGCCACTCTATACCTACTGGACAGATCCTGATATTGCCCATGATCCCAGAAACAAAAAACTTACTACACGACATGTACTGAGCCATCAGACAGGTTTCCCGAATTGGCGTTGGGAGAACGAAAATGAGAAACTCGGATTCCAATTCGATCCGGGAACAAAATATCAGTATTCAGGTGAAGGTTTTGAATATCTGCGAAAAGCTTTGGAAAAAAAGTTCAGAAAATCATTGCAACAATTAGCAGATGGACTTGTATTTAAACCGGTAAAAATGTCGGATACACAATATATCTGGAACAAAAGTTTAGACAGTACAAGGTTAGCTCCAGGCTATAACGAAAAGGGTGAAATTTATCCGGTAGTAAAGAATACTACGCCCAATGCAGCAGATGATTTAATGACAACTATAGAAGATTATGGTAAATTTATGATCAGTGTTATGAATGGTGAAGGGCTAACGAAAAAAGTATTTGATGAAATGATTTCCAGACAGGTATCGACTACAAGAGGAAAACACTTTGGTCTTGGATTTGAAATTTACGATTTTAAAGATAGCACATACGCGCTATCACATGGCGGGTCAGACAAAGGGGTAAGGACAATTGTATTTATGCTTCCGGAGACAAAACAAGGCATATTGATTTTCACAAATTCGGATAATGGTGTAAACCTGTATGTGGATTTATTACAGTATTACTTAAAGGAAAAAGGTCGTGAAATAGTAGATATAGAAACCAAGAATACCCTTTAAAACTTATGAAAATAATTATACAGCGACATTTCCGGTAAGAGATGTCGCTTACTTTTTGTAGATTGACGGCTTATTTAGCTCTAAACCTAAGAAAACCTACAGTCTGAATCTATTGCAAAAATTTAATGTGACGGAGGTCTATCGGGGTCAAAAAATAAACATTCAATATCAGGTAAGTCAGATTCCTTGTTTCCTGATCAGAGAAGACAATTAAGTCATTCTGCAGATCAGGAACTGTAAAAAGCAAATGTGCCGCACAATTCTCTATATTATGTCTGAAACTACTGGTTTTTAAGCAGCAAACTCATCTTATTCTCTTATCTTTGCGGCTGATTTTAATACGAGCATATAGTGATCAATGTAAATAATATCTCCGTATCTTTTGGAGGAACAACACTTTTCAGCGATGTATCCTTTTCTATCAATGAAAATGATAAGATCGCCCTTATGGGGAAAAACGGAGCTGGTAAATCCACCTTATTAAAAATAATAGCTGGTGTAGGCAAACCTACTACAGGTAATGTGAGCGGGCCCAAAGATGCCGTAATTGCCTACCTCCCTCAACACTTGCTGACGCAGGATAATATGACCGTATTTGAAGAGACGTCAAAAGCCTTTGAAGAAGTCTACAGCATGCGGGATGAACTGGAAACACTCAACGAACAATTGAATATCCGGACAGATTATGAAACGGACGATTATATGAAACTGATCGAACGGGTCTCTGAATTAAGCGAAAAGTTCTATTCGATCGAAGAAACCAACTATGATGCTGAAGTCGAAAAAGTGCTGAAAGGACTTGGATTTGAGCGTACAGATTTCACCCGTCAGACTTCAGAATTCTCCGGAGGATGGCGTATGCGGATAGAGCTGGCCAAAATTCTTCTGAAAAAGCCGGACCTTATCCTGTTGGATGAGCCGACTAACCACATGGATATTGAAAGTATACAGTGGTTGGAGGACTTTTTGGTAAATTCGGCCAAAGCTGTTATTGTGATCTCCCATGACCGTGCATTCGTTGATAATATAACCAACCGTACCATAGAAGTCACTATGGGTAAAATATACGATTACAAGGCTAAATACAGCCATTATCTGGAATTACGTAAGGATCGCCGTCTGCATCAGTTGAAAGCATACGAAGAGCAACAACGTTTTATTGCCGATAACCAGGAATTTATTGATCGCTTCAGAGGTACTTATTCCAAGACGCTACAGGTACAGTCCCGGGTCAAAATGCTGGAGAAATTAGAGATCATTGAAATTGATGAAGTGGATACATCTGCTTTAAGGTTGAAATTCCCGCCATCACCCCGATCAGGTCAGTATCCGGTCATTGTAGAAGAGCTCACAAAATTGTATGGAGATCATACTGTATTCGAAAAAGCGTCGATGGTAATCGAAAGGGGTGAAAAAGTAGCCTTCGTCGGTAAAAACGGTGAGGGTAAGTCTACGATGATAAAAGCCATCATGGGTGAAATAGACTTTGAAGGAACATTGAAAGTTGGCCACAATGCCAAAATAGGCTATTTTGCACAGAATCAGGCAGCCTTACTGGATGAGGAGCTGACCGTTTTTGAAACTATTGATCAGATTGCTATCGGTGATGTTCGCGTCAAAATAAAGGATCTGCTGGGTGCATTTATGTTTAGCGGTGACGATACCACTAAAAAAGTGAAAGTTCTCTCTGGAGGTGAGAAAACACGTCTGGCCATGATCAAATTATTACTGGAACCGGTGAATGTATTGATACTCGATGAGCCGACCAACCATCTTGATATGAAGACAAAAGATATTATTAAGGATGCTTTACAGGATTTCGATGGTACGTTGATACTTGTATCGCATGATCGTGACTTCCTGGATGGATTGGCAAAAAAAGTTTTTGAATTTGGCAATAAGCGTGTTCGGGAGCATTTTGAAGATATCAAAGGCTTCCTGGAATATAAGAAAATGAATAGCCTGAAAGATATAGAAAAATAAGATTCAGGAAATGGCGAATAAAAATGCCCGGAGTTACAGTACTTCGGGCATTTTTTTTATTGGGGCAAAAAAGTCATAGGGTTGATCAAGAGGAGTCTGAAAAATTAATCTAAATCAGCTAATGACATCAAGAATATTATCTGTTCTTTTCCATATCTTTACATAACAAGCATACCTGCAATATTAATTATGAAAAACATACTAATCTCTCTTACACTTATCTGCGTTTTACTTTTCACATCTGCGACCGCTGAAAATAAAACACGGTTTACGGGTTGTGAAATGGCTTCCACGTATGCAGAGCTGGCTTTTATGACCTTCAAAAAAGCCTATCAGTCTACTTCCATTGAAAATGCCAAACCCCTGTTAAAAGACGGAGTCGCCAAAGCGGCAGAGGCATCGGCATATGCGATTATACCATCCTGCAACTGTGCCAATGCAAAAAATTATGCACTCAATGCAGTTACCTTTGGTAACAAAGCACTTAAAGAATCCGACCTGGAAGGTATGAAAAAATGGACTAAAAAAGCGATGGATATGTCACTGGATGTCTTAACGGCGACACCGAACTGTAAGTAATATCTCCCACAGTCAAGCTCAAAAGTCCGCATTTGAATGAATAAGATAGAATAAACGTTTGTAAAGATTCCTTCATATTCATCAGCTTCTCTTTGATTATTGAAATAGTTTTTTTTAATTTGGCGGATTGAGTGATTTATCAGTCTAAAAAGCGAAAAATAATGGAAAACAAGAAGATTGCGGTATTATACGTGGATGATGAGGAGAATAATTTGCTTTCCTTTAAGGCGACTTTTCGTCTCAAATATGACGTCTACACGGCTATAAGCGGTGCAGCTGCCATAGAAATTGTTAAAAAAAATCCTGTCAATGTTATTATTACCGATCAGCGTATGCCTGAAATGACAGGAGTAGAATTTTTAGAAGAGATTATCAAACTTGATCCGCATCCTATGCGAATCCTGCTGACGGGCTATACCGATATGGCTGCAGTCATAGACGCAGTCAATAAAGGAAAAATATTTCATTATCTGAATAAACCCTGGAGTGAAGAAGAGCTGGATCAAACAATAATACGTGCTTTTGAAGCTTATAATGAAAGAGAGAAAATAATAGAGACAAATTCACAGCTGGAAACTTCCAACGAACAACTGGAATTTCTTCTGCGTCAAAAATTACTTTCCTGACAAGTCATACGAAGACACATTACTTGCTCGGAATGATAACCTTAAATGTCGTTCCGGTGCCAAGTTCTGACTGTACATCAATTATACCCTTTAATTTCAGCAGGGCATTCTGTACATTATAGAGACCAAATCCCATTCCTTTTGCCTGATCACTACCTCTGAAAAATAATTTGAATATATCACTTATATGTTCGGAAGAGATTCCGATCCCGTTATCCACAACGGTAATTGTTGCCTCTGTTTCTGTTACGTCAACAGATAAATTCACCACCTTATTCTCTACTTCCCTGCGCTGATACTTGAAAGCATTTGACAACAGATTATGCAGAATCAGTTCCAGAATAGCTTTGTCACTTTTGAATACATGGGCTTGCTCTACGGTGATTTTAAAAGCAACTTCTTTATTCTGGGTATACATTTTATAGAACTGGGCTATATTTCCGAATAATTCTTTAAAATCTATGTCAGATAAAAACAACTCTCCTCTTCTTAACAGATAATAGTCACGTAAGCTATCAATATAAGCATCCAGACTAATCAGTGAATCGTCCATCAACCCCAACAGCTCATGAATACGTTCAATACTATCAAACTCCGAGGCAAGTCTCACCGCTGACAACACCCCTGTCAGCGGATCACGGAGGTCATGGCTCACGCTGTAAGCAAACTTATCCAGTTCGTCATAAGCCTTCTGTAGTTCTTCATTCTTGATCTCCAGCATCGAATTGGCGATATAAAACTTATCCGCCTCTTCCACTGCAGAGATAATATCTTCCTCTACCCACGGTTTACGAACAAACCTGAAAATATGTCCCTTATTCACCGCATCTATCACTGTATTCATATCAGCGTAGGCAGTTAATAAAATACGAATAGGCTTAGGAAAATCTTTCTTTATACTGTGTAAGAAGTCCACACCCAGTTCTTCCGGCATACGCTGATCACAAAAGATAATACGTATATCAGGATTGGCAAGAAGTATCTCCCGTGCTTCTGTCGTATTTGATGCTGTGAGAACAGTATAATTATATCTGAAATTAGCTTTAAAGCCAATCAGATTGTTCACTTCATCATCAATATATAATATTACGAGTTCTCTTTGCATAATTATCTATTATGGTATTTCCTCAACAACCCTATGAGCGAAGTTAATGATAATTTATCGGACATTTAGGTTTACTTTTTAATCAAATATTTTGTTGGATCGGAAGAATCAAAGTAAAAATTGTTCCCTCTCCGACTTCGGATTCGACAAGGATCTTACCGTGATGTTTAGCAATTGTATTGTAGGCTATTGACATTCCCAGTCCGGTACCTTCACCCACATCTTTAGTTGTAAAGAATGGTTCGAAGATTTTTTCCCGGATTTCTTCTGGAATACCTATGCCATTATCAGCTATTTTTATGTAAATAAAGGATTCGTCGTCATATATACCAGTCTCAATTTTTAACTTCCCACCTGCCTTATTATCAAATTTCTTGTTAATGGCATAAATCGCATTTGTCAGAATATTTAGAAATACCTGATTGAGCTTACCGGCATGACATTCTATTTTTGGCAAATCACCGTAGTTATTTTCGACTTCAACACCTTCTCTTACCAGACTATTGAGAATCACCATCGTAGACTCCAAACCTTCGTTTATATCGGCAAATTTGAGTGTATCTTCATCTACACGTGAAAATATACGCAGGCTTTTTACAATCTCAGCTGTACGGTGCGCACCATCATGCATACCTTTCAGTAGAAAATCAACTTCTGTTTTCAGATAATCTACATCTAATTCCTGTTTATAGGCTTTGATCCTTGCCTGTTTTTCACTATTGCTCAGCTCATCTGACAACGCCAGACGTTCGACTTCCTCTACCATCTCCCAGATCATCCGGATGTCGCGCTTAAGCGGTGCCACGTTAGAAGTTACGAAATTGATAGGATTATTGATCTCATGAGCCACACCAGCCGTAAGCTGCCCTAAGGAAGCCATTTTTTCAGCTTCTACCAGTTGTGACTGTGTCTCTTTCAGATGGGTCAATGTAGTCTGCAGAGATTCGTTGGATTCGGTCAATTCCAGTGTACGTTCTTCTACTTTCTGTTCCAACACTATATTCTGTTCCCGGATCAGGCGCTCGTTCTCCAAAGAAATAGCCAGTTCCCTTGCCTGAGATACTTCCTTTTCTTCTTTCAGGATATTAATACTGTAAGCCAAACCAAATGAAAGGAGAGCCATCTCTATGACGGAAGCTAATTGTACAGCATTACTTGTGAAATTATCATACTCGAGTAAACCATAATCTTTTAAAAGAAAAACGACTGACCCCAAAAGGAGAATCGTCCATCCAAACACAAAATATCTTGCCGGACGGAAACCATTGATCATGACGCGGTAAGAAATATAAAGCACGTATAAAGATGCTACCCCTGTAACGAGTTGCATACAGAGAAATGCCTGTTGCTCCAACCCGAATATCACCATAAACAAGCTTATCGTGAAAAAGATAATAAATACGCAGAAAAAACGTCTTGCTTGCGGAGCATTCTTCTTTAACTGAAGAAAAGTATAGGCAAAGAGTAGCGCACTCAGGCCGGACAGACATCCGAAAATAATAGGTCCCTTTGTTGCAAAAGACGGCCAGTCAGGCCATAAATACTGAAAGCTGTACCCTTTTATACCCATTTGCGTGATTCCGGCAGAAACGACATAAAGTACATAGTAGAGATAATCTCTTTCCCGAACGGAAAAGAAAAGAAAAAGGTTATATATCGCCATAATAAAGACAATACCGATATAAATACCACTTACCAGGTTATCTCTGTTTACCTGCGCTACAAAGCCAAGCTCATTACTGATATGGACGGGCAAGATAATCTGTTCTGTACTATTGATCCGCAGGTAAAAAACCTTCGAACTGTTTTCCGGAAGATGAATATCAAATACATAATTCGGTATCTTATATTGTCGTTTTGAAAATATAAGATGCTCCCCCAGTTTGATAGAATGATATTCACCTGAATCAGAAGGTACGAACAACTCGACCTCATCCAGTAAAGGATAAGCGATTTCAAGCAGAAGATCTGCTGCATGACCTTGATTTGTAACCGGCAGCCGCAACCAGATATCAGATGAAGAAATACCCAGATTAGGCACCTCGCTGTTTAATGCTATAAAATCTTTAGAAGCCCGGATCTCCGCAAAGGAGACCCCATCTTTGCCCATATAGCGTTCGAGACTCTTTCCAACAGTTAGCCTATGGGTAGCATCATTAATGATTACCTCAGCATAAGATTGAAAATTGCTGGCAAATACAAAGAAAGATAACAGGATAATCCACAGCCTCATCTCAGTTGCTTTATTTTACAGCTTTAGTTATAACAAGGTTCATGGAAACCGTAAAATAACCATTATTATCGGCAGCTAATAAGCTATTTATAAAATCTTCCGATTCTTCTTTTGTCAATACAGTTTTATCTACCATTTCAGCCAGTATAAGATCCAGAAATACGTAGCGGTTGGCTTCTTCCTTTGTACGGACAACCATGCAAAAAGTATCCAGCTGGATATTTCTGAAACCGTTTGCATTCAGATCCGCTGTCAGTTTATTTCCTGCCCAGCCATTATTTACTTTTTGTCCGGTCAGATAATTACGGATCTTCTGTTCTGTTGCGATATGCTGTGTATAAAAATTAAGACTGTCCCATATGGTTTCTACAACAACAAAGGGATGATCAGTTTTCAAAACACGGTATACTTCCTTAAATGTGGCTTCCGGCTCTGTTAAATGCTGAACAACACGCTCCATACGTATTCCTGCAACACTATTATTTTCAAAATCAAGCTTATCTACCCCACCCTGAACAAAATCAATGTTTTTTCTTTCACCTACGGTAGTTCTGGCATGTCCGATCATAGTCTGATCATGGTCAATACCGATAACCTGACCCTTCTCTCCTACCATATCCGCTATGTTGATAGCGTCCATACCGGTGCCACAGCCCAAATCTAAAATCACACCCTGCGGAAGATTTGCAAAAGGCGTATACGAATGAATTTTTAACTGTTTAAGAAAATCGCCCGTGTCCATCAAATAACCGGCACCATAGTGTTTATTATCCATTTATAATATATTTAAATTTCGATCATCCAGTTTATAATCATTTGGGGCATATTTCAGGTTGTTGATGACCTGCTGCAGATCCCACTGATCCAGATTTGGAATATCAATCTGATAGTGGATTTCAATCTCCTTATTGCGGAGAGTCTCCACACGCACAATATTCGAATTCCCGCGAAGCGATAAAATAGCATCTTTATTTTCCTGATCCGCCTCTGTCAGTGTATCCAGATTTCTCATAATCATCACTGTTGCCAGAAGATCCAGCTTCGGATAATAAAAAGTTCCGTTGTTGCCCACCGTTGTATCTATACGATATCCCACACTTTCGGCAAGTTTGACTGTATACGGAGCGCAAAGCGCAAATAAGGATTTGATCCCAACCTGCGTACTGATCGCCGCACCTGCTCTTGTCAGGAAGATACTTCCAATTCCATATCCTGCAATTTCCCGGGAATTCCACAAACCACAGCCTTCTCCTGTTCCCTGTTTTGCATATTGATGCACAAGATCATATACACTTGCATCCATTGCTCCTGTTGCCTGCTCTATCGGAAGCGGTTCGCTACCACCCGCTACATGAATGCGGACACCGCCATACACCCTCTCTCCATCTAATGATTCGACAATCAAAACGAAAGCAGCAGGATTGTACATCCAGTCGTTTTTAGAAGATGTAACCTTCTTTACACCTATAGCGGTCAGGACATGAGCATGCCCTTCTATAAAACGTTCACAGGTCTGTGGATCATCAATAGCACGAAATGCTCGCAATCTCACTACCGGACGTCCATCGTTAAATACTAATGCCACGGAAATGTTATAAAAATATTCAATTGAAACACAAAACTAATCAATAAATACTAAAGCTGTTACTGTTCCGAAAAATAATATGATGGTATATTCCATTTCTGTAATACTGCTTTTATTGCTCCAGTGTGAGGTACTGAATTTGACATGCAAAATCCGAAAAACACTCTCAAACCAGCAGTAAATATGCATCTGTTCTGAAGAACCGCCTAAACTTATGTATATTTGAGAGTGAACTAATACAATTACCCTATATCAATCTATGAAAACAGAAAATCTAAAAGAAATGAGCGATGAAGAATTGCTTAAAAAACAAAAACTTACAAGTACAGTAACAGGTATTCTTGCAGGAATGCTGCTTCTGCTTTTGATTTTAGCCACTTACATTTCACTCACAAAAGGATTCAGCGCATTGATCGTTATTCCTATTGCACTGTCGCCGACACTTATGATGAATTTTAAGACCGTCAAAGACATAAAGCAAGAACTGAAATCCAGAGGGCAAGCATAAACTATTTATAAGCAGATAAAAAGCATACCTTAACTAAAGATTATCATTAGATTCTTCATCTGAAATCAGTTCGCTTTATATATATCAGGCGAACTGATATTTTCGTTATTTTACTCTTCTTTTTTGACCTTGGGTGCATTATACCATTGTACAGCTTTCTGCTCTTCCCGTTTTATGAAAGAATCTTTAGCTGCATTATAATCATTCCCATCTATCCATTCTTGTGTACTCAGTTTTTCTTTAAGCACTTGATATTCTTCCCTCACAACTGCATGATTACGCAAATACTCCCTGAATGCGATATGACGGTTCCAGTGTTCGGAAGCTAAAGGTAATATATGAATATGGGCAAGACGCCATTTGTGATTGTGCAGCTCCTCAGGCACATTTGCTAAAGTGGTAATATGCACAGGCAATCCCAGCTTACCAGGAGATTGATTCAACTTTACAAAGAATCTTCTATACGGCATATCTGTATTATAATTTTCATAATAGATGTAATCCTGAGCCATCAGCAGCGCAGGAATATTATCCAGGTTTTCAGGATTCTTTAACCCGATCAGAATATCAATGATTGGTTTTGCAGACAAACCTTTGACAGAGGTACTGCCAATATGTTCAATCTGTACATCAAATTCGTTCAGATAAACCTTCAGTTCAGCTTCAAGAGCTTTAAAAGCTGTCGTCCACAATGGATTATACTTTTCAAATGTTACTTTCATATGTATATAATTGTCCTTAAAGAAATAATGAAGCAGTCAGATTATACCATCTGCAAATCTAAGATAAAGATTGGTTTGAAACTGTCTATTGATAACAGAGATAATGGAAATCGAATACAAATTCTTATAAACAGGGTCCTAAGCCATAGATTGCTGAATGCAACATGTTCTGCTGTTCTCCTCGCATTGTTATATAATACAGATTATTAATATATCATGATTACAGGCGAATATTAAATGAAACCGGACAAATTTAAGGCGGCTGTTATATTATGCTGTTAAATAACTTATATTTAATTCAATTAAGCATCTATACTATGAAAACGATAGAATTTAATCAACGAAACCTCAAGCAGGTTAAGATATTATTATTACCACTTGCTATTTACATGATCCTGTACTTTTGGCTATTGTCCGGCAATGACCGTGTGATCGAGTGGATTAATCAGTATTCAGGACCTACACTGGGTCTGGCCTTGATCTTTGCTACACCTGTATTTTTACCGTTATTTATAATTCTGGCAAGATTGAAATCTTCAACTACCGTCTCATTTGATGAAAGTAAACTGACCATTCAACTTAAAAACGGAAAGCAGGAAGAGATAAACTATTCGCAGATTCAGGTATTAAAGCTCAACCATCCACTACCTAATACACTGACAGTAATAGGATTAAACAATAAAGTGATTTATACTTTTAGACCCATGAATAACGACACTCCCAATAAAGAGATTCTGGCGGAGTTGTCACGGCATATCAACTTCAGAATAGATCTGTTAGCCCCTGTCAAATATTTTAAAGTAACATTTGAATCCAGAATATATACCAGATTATAAATCAGCTATTAACGATAAAAAACATATGAATAAATATCTGAAAGGCTGTTTAATTGTTTTCGGCGTTATTCTTCTTATTATCATGCTGATCATCGCCTGGATATGGTGGTCTTTAGAAAACAGGCAGAAGGATGCTGAACGGGACCGTGTAGAAGTGTCTGAGATGTGTGATACAGTAAAAGTGATCACAGAGCAACCCACACTGGGATTCATAAAATTTGAACCAAATGAGTTGAAGACACTTAAATTTGAAATTTTAAGAGATGGCAAATTTATAGATGAAAGAACGATCAGGACAGACTTTACAAAAAAGAATGATGATATTTTCTGGAAAGTCAATATCCCATATAAACATTTCTTCAAAACAGACACGATAGTACTGACAACTACTAACAATCTCAAATATTATATATCTGATTACCATCACTATGCCTATCTCCAGTACGGCATGTTCGGTTATCTGGGATCACACGATTGCCGGTTTAGTGAAGATTGCAAGATTAATAACCGCGTTTCAAGCGGTATTATTGATCGGATGGACGGATGGGTAGATGTGGAGAAGGCGAAGCAGATAAGCTATATTGACCCTTCTACGGATGAATTTAACGCCTTTTCGAGAAGTTTACCTGTAAAAAACAGAGACGCTGAAAATATCTTTCAGGATAACAGAGAAAATAAAACCTTATATTCTATGTATTCCTATGGTATAGAAGTAACTCCAAACGGAAGTTACTATGTATTTGCTGAAGAACTGGAAAACCGCAGAGGACATATGGATGTGATCAAGATTAACACTAAAACTGGTGCTTATAAGCGTTATAAGAACTATCCTTTTGAAAACTAATATATTAATAAAGCCTGAAAACTCTGGCTTTCAGGCTTTATCATATCAGGGATTCTGCAGCTATCCGCTACTATTCTTTCGTAAAAATAAACTCTCCTCCTCTTTGCTTCAGTACAAAGGTTTTAGTATCCGGATTAAACTCCATTACAATTCCCGCCTGATCAAACTTAAATTTGTGTTTTTCTACCGCTTCCAGTGAAAAAGAAGGTTGACCTGTAGCCTGTGCGATAAGAGTTTGATTGTTTTTCGTAACAGTAATTTTTATCGGGATCTGGGTGGAGGCATAAGTCCCTAAATAAACATCCAGATCTTCAGTGCTATTTTCATATGTCCGGAAATCAGGGATATCAAAAGGCTTATTGTAAACGGCACTCAGTGCTGCAATTGCAATATTATTATTATTAAAGTTTGATGCGTTTGACGTAAGTGCAAAAGTTACATTACCACTTTCAAAACGGGAAAATGTAGAAGAAAAACCATCTATACCACCCGAATGCCCGTATCCTTTTTTATCATAAAAGGGTACCTGAAATAAACCCAGTCCATAACCGTCTTTTATGGTTTGCATCAGTTCAACACTTTCCTTTTTCAACAGTTTTCCAGTAAAGAGAGCATCACTGAATTTTGTCAGATCTGAAGGCGTTGACAGTATACCTCCGGCTCCCAGTGGTATAGAAATATCTGTTTCAGACTCCGGTTTCCAACCCGCTTCAAAATCATAAGATTTAGCCTCATTATTTTTAACATTAATCTTGCCGCCAAGATAAGTATTGCTTAATCCGAGTGGCTTAGTAATATAGCTGGTCAAAAGTTCTGCATACGACTTTTTGAACGTTTTCTCCAGAATGAAAGTCAGCAACACAAAATTTGAATTACTATACTCCCCCTTACTATCCGGCTCAAAATCACTTCCGCCTTTTGTAATTACATCAAGCATATCCTTTTCTGACATCGCCTTTGTATTCCAGGTCAGGTAATCTGTATCGTCTGTAAAATTTTGAATACCACTTCTGTGATTTAACAAATGTCTAACAGTAATCTTATCTGCATTTTTTATTGCCGGAAAATACTTTTTAATAGTCTGGTCAAGAGATAGTTTTTTATCTTCCACCGCTTTCATTACTAACACAGTAGTAAATGTTTTGGAAATGGAACCAATTCTGTATTTTGAATTTTCATTGGCTTTGATCTTATTTTCCAGATCGATATATCCAACAGATTTAGTATACACAATTTCACCATTTTGTGCAATTGCGAGACTTCCCATAAACTTGTTATTATCCTCCAGGGCTTTGATATACAAATCAAGCTTTTCTGTGTCTATTTTTTGTGCAGATGCAAAAGACGTCAGACAAAAGACAGCTAAGTAGGTTAATGATTTTTTAAACATAATGAGTTATTTAATAGTTCTTTTTAATTGAAGTAGTAAAGTTATGAGTACATAAAAAACAAACACCAGCAGCAACATAGCCGGAATAAACCAATGACCTAATTGCTCATACTGCTGATAAGTGATTCCGTTTTCTCTGTAATAACCCAGAATAAAAATTTCGTTGGGTTTGAAGAAAAAGCCAACATTTTCGGGATCTACCAGCTTTGCACCGATGAGGAATATAAAACCAAACAGCAGCAAATATAACAGCGTGAAGATCACATAAGACACCCCGTTGCCGATATTCAATATAAGTGCTTTCAGAATATGGAGAGGATTGAATGACTTCGTTGCTTCTTCCAGTTTTTTTTCAGCGACCAAAGGCTTCAGAAAGGTTTCAGGTTGACCCAGGTTTTCCAATACATCCAGCAGTCGCTCCACTTCCCCTTTTTCGATAGCCACTGAATCGGCAATACTTTCGTAAATGTGGCTGTTAATCTCCAGCAATATCTCTTGTTGATTAGTCTTATCAAGCGATTTTGTAGCCTGCTGAATTCTGAAGATATAATCCAGATAAATCCGTTTTGAATTTTTATCCTTAAAAGCGATCTCTTTAAATTTCATATTTGATTTAAGGTTGCATTGAGGTTGTCCCAATAAGTTTTCATTTCGTTTGCAGTACTTAATCCCAAAATTGTAATCTTGTAATACTTTCTGGGAATACCGGAGTCCTGCTCTACCCATTTGGATTCTACCAGTTCTTCCTTTTTTAGTCTGTTCATCAAAGGATAAAGTGTTCCTTCAGCAATTTCAATACTGGTTCTTCTTTTTATCTCATTGATGAGGTCATATCCGTAATATTCCTTTTCATCTTTCAGAATACTTAACACTAAAAAAGACAGGGTGCCTTTCTTAAGTTGGGATATCCATTTAGTAGTAAAGTCTTCATTCATCAAACAAATATAAAACAAAATACATAGCATAACAAAGTACTATGTTTAAATATATAGCAAACAGTACAAACAAAAATCATTAACGATTGATTACCAATACAATAATTCTATACTGTCTGAATAAGCTAGCTAAAATATATAGTTACAATGAAGGTATGGACGGATTATTATTTAATAATATATAGTTTTCGGAGGCTGTTGGCAAACAGTTTATAGTGTAGATTTTTATTTTCGAAATACAGATAGGTCGTAAAAAAATCATTATCCGGTCTACTTAATGTACCGAACAATTGGCCATTTATAGTAACAGGAGTCTGTTGCCATTCTTCATCCAGATAAAACTGATCTTTAAACTTCAGCGTATCTTTACCGACGATCAGGTTAGTATAAAGATATCCCAGCCATTCATCCGATTTTGAAGCAGGTGTATTCCCACCTATAATATGTGTTAGTCTGGTCAATTTTATCTTCTCAAAATACAGTGACTCTATATTTGTACTGACATTGTCCACCCAGTCGAGTCCGTTTTCGGCCGGATGGCCAAATATGTTGTTAATAGTTTTTCCCCGGCTCCGCACATACGGATATCCTTTTTTATCCTCATTCAGATTCTCGAAAAAGATAAACCAGTCATCCCCTATTTTATAAACAATTTTTTGAAAATAGATAGTTTCCTGACCTTCCTTGCGCAGGGAATGGTCATAATCGGTATAAAATACAGAAGCATCACCCTGTATTCTGCGATAAAGTTCTATTTGCCGGCCTTCATCCCATTCGAGATTTTCATTTTGAATGATTATATTTTTTCTGGAACTGTCTCCATCGAGCGGCCATGTCTTGTAATAAGCTTGATTTGCATTGATCAGATAACCCTCAAAAAGTAATTCTTCATCTTTATAGCTTTTCTGTACGTAGCTGTACGTATCAGAAATATTCCCCGAAGGATCCAGTTTTGTAAATTCATACTTCGCAAATACATGATCCGAATTTTCCTCTCCCTTCTTTTCTCTTTTGATAATCAGATTATCATTTATCGTAAGGTAATGATCAATGTTTTCCTCGCTTTCATACAACAAGTTTATCGTTCTGCTTCCGAATTTTAAAGGCGGCTGGTTAATGTCCCGATATCCGGCATATAATGAAGGTAGTTTGTTGGAATGAAACTGATTTCTAAGCCATATATCCATATTCCAAACACCGGAATTATACATTATCAAAAACAACAGGATACCGGATACAGAGAATAGCCACGGCAGTTTGTGTATAGATTTGAAGTAATCAAAGATATAATAAAACAGAAATCCGCAAATAAATACTACAGGAGTAAAAAACATATAGGCCAATCCGTCAAGACCGCCTTTCGGTATAAAGTAAATGATAATACCATACACTACTGTAATGCCTAATGCACAAAGAAGCGCTTTTAGTACTTTTTTATGTTTCCGCTTATTAGGTGATACCTCTTCCATACGTAGAGTTTAGCTATAATTCTAAGATATAAACAAAAATTAACAACAGATTCTCCGTATTCCAACAAGATCAGTTTATTTAAAAAGTTCCAGAATCTCAGCTACACTTACCCTCCCAAAGTAAGCTGTAAGATCTGTGGAAGATAACAATTGTTCAATTTGATCAATATCATGCTTCTGGCCGGTAATTGCCGCTTCCAGTTCCTCAATAGGCTTGGACGCAAAGAAATCACCGAATATTTTAACTTTTTCTATCACCCCCTTATCTACATCCAAATGCAGTTCGATAAATCCGGCTGGTATTTTGATCGATTTTTTAAAATTATAATTAGGAGAGAAACCATAATTCCAATCCCATGTGCTATACTTCTCTGCTACCAGCTTTTCAATTCCCTGAATATCTTCCTCTGTAAACTGATAGACGCTGGCTCCTGGATTATTCTGCAACATCTCATCAATCAACAAGTGCTTTAGAACTTCAGTAGTAGTATTTTCAGGTAAATAATCAATTAAGTTAGTCACTCTTGCTCTGTTGGATTTAACCGCTTTATCTACAAATTTCAGCGGGTTTACCTTTATCGCCTCGACCAGAACATTCATCTGAGAATTAATCAAAACCGTCCCGTGCTGAATTATTTTCCCATTTTTAGAAAGCTTTGCATTGCCACTAAACTTCTTCCCATCCACCAGTAAATCATTACGCCCTTCAAGTTTTGCAGGGACATTCATCTTATTTAACAAGGCAATTACAGGTTGAGTAAACTGAGAAAAATCCATAAAATCATTTGATCCGAGCAATGTATGAAAAGAAAAATTCAGATTCCCCGTATCGTGATATACCGTACCACCACCGGACATTCTTCTCACTACCTTGATATGCTGCTCTCTGACATAATCCAGATTAATCTCCGCTAATGTATTCTGAAACTTACCCACAATAATGGAGGGGGCATTGACATATAACAGAAAAATATCTTCTTTCGGATATTTGTACAACAGATATTCCTCAGAAGCAATATTAAAATAAGCATTAGTAGAAGGTGAATCAATGATGAGCATAATACATACAGTTTTAGCAAAGTTAGCAAGTTTTTCTAAAGCACTCTCTCAGATGACTGTCATTACCCGTATATAATCTGATAAAAAAATCGCAGTTATTTTTACAATAATTGCGATTTTTTAATAGTAACAACAGGAAGTATAGATCTACAGCTCAATCTGGTAAATCCGGGATTCTGCCTCCCATGGATGATATCCCTGACCAATATATTGAAATCCATACTTTTCATAATAACCAATATGATCGGTACTGAGGTTAAGATACCGGAAACCAAATTTACGTGTATCTTCTTTTGCTCTGTCAATAAGTAAAGTAGCATATGCATGTCCCCGATGCTCTTCTGCAATATAAATGGCACATATCCAGGGATAAAGATCCATCCGGCTAATAAAATCATTGGTGATCAATCCGGCACAACCGATAATCTTCTGATCCTTTTCTAATAAATACCACTGGGGTAATTCCTGAACTGCATCTATACAGTGCGTGATACAATCTTCATAAATAACAGGGGAAACATCAGGCCATGACTGTTGCAAAAAACGGATAGCAATCTCTTTATATTCGGGATTTTCGCGTACTGATATAATGTGCATAGGGCTGTAAAATAAAACAACCACAATTATAAAGAATTTATACAGATAAATGATGGTAATTCTTAATGATCAGAAATTATGATGGTTCATATCTCTGTACATCAGGATAGCTGCATAAATAATACAAGCTATCAATCCTGTTCCCAGAATAAAAAGTAGTATCATGATAGGTAGATTAAAACAGCACTAAAATACAAAACCTAAATGAATGTATCAAGTTTGTTGCACAACAATCTTACCTCGATTCAAAAAATACTTCAGAAGAAGAAAGAGAGAGACTCTTTTAAAAAGAAAAGACACTATAGGAGACTTGTTGGGAGGGTCTCAGAAAGGCACTAATTCTGCTCTGTTCGCTCCCCCTTTATTAATAAATATCCTATAGAAACTATACATGTCACAATCACCACTGCAAAAAATGTCAACACTACAATCATTGTTTTTATATTTGTTGCAAACATAATAATATGTCATTTTTCAAACAAAAACAACACGAAATTCTGTGTAGAAATAACTCTACAGAATTTTATATTTAACAGTCTGTCTCCGCACGCAGCAACAACACCTACTGTCATTCTTAACAATTTGATCATTTTTGCTTTATCCGTTATTAATAATGAGTCAGTAGATTTGTATTAATAAATAGAATAAGGACGTTTAAATAACAGGTCATGATTAAAGATGAATTATTTGTAACAGAGGTCCTGTCAGATGGAGTAGAATTTACATTTGATGGTGACGATTATCTTTCAGGTGAAGATTAAGTAAAAAGTAACCCCGAAAGAATGACGCTTTAACAAGAGATTGTTAAAGTTTTTTTGTTTTATAGCTTTATGTTTTACGCTTATCCGAATTTCATTCCCTCCTTAATAAACATTCATTATAGATTTTTGATAAAATAAATTTAATTCAAACCTTGCATAATTAAAGTTTAAATCACATCTTTACTGATTCTCAATAAAGACAGAATTATTAACTATTGACCTTTTTTTTCATGCAAAAAATATTTTGTGTTGCTGCACTCATGCTATGCAGCATATCAGGATTTGCTCAGGATTTTTCTTTTGGAAAAATTACTAAGGAAGACCTAAACTTTAACCGAAACACAATTGACAGCAATGCCAATGCAGTAGTACTTCGCGAATACGGAAATGCCAGTATCATTATCGATCCTGCAAAAGGAGGTCTGATGCTTGAATTTTACTATCACATCAAGACCAAAATTTTCACAAAAGAAGGGTTCAGCAAAGCTGATTTTACTATACCTCTATATACATCCGGGAACTCAAAAGAAGTCATTTCCTCAATTAAAGGAGTGACATATAATCTTAACGGGGAGAAGATAGCAGAATACGATCTGGATAAAAGCAAGATCTTTAATGAGAAATCGACCAAATCCGTTGCGCTAACCAAACTGACCTTACCCAACATTCAGGAAGGCTCGATTATCGAACTTCGTTATACGATCAACTCTCCTTTTCTCTACAATTTCAGAACATGGAAATTTCAGGAAGATATACCGAAAGTATACAGTGAATTTGTTTCCAAAATACCTGAAATATGTATTTATAATCAGAATATGAGAGGGTCGTTAAGCATTTCCAAGCATAATAAGGAAAATTACAACACGGATATGCGTAGTGAAATCGGAGAAGTACACGGATCCAAAACGACCTATGGAATGGAAAATATTCCGGCCTTCATCAATGAAGATTATATGACTTCGGCAGACAACTGGCGCTCTTCCTTATCTTTTGAACTGGCCAGCTACAGAATCCCGATGGGCGCAAATTACAATTACACCAGAACCTGGGAAGACGTAGAGAAACAGCTGTATACAGATGAAGAATTCGGTGGTCAGATCAAGAAAAAAGGACTTTTTAAAGCGATTTTACCATCTGTAATAGCAGACAAAAAAACAGATCTTGAAAAAGCCAAAGCTATCCACAGTTATATCAACAAACAAATAAAATGGGATAAGACAAATGGAGTATTCACAGACAAAGGAATAAAAGATGCATTAGAGAAAAGATCCGGAAACGTGGCAGATATTAATTTAGCTCTTATTGCTGCATTAAATGCTGCAGATATTAACGCCAATCCTCTCATACTTTCCACCCGTGCCAATGGCTACCCGAATATCGCGACTCCTGTTCTATCCGACTTCAATTATGTAGTCGCGCAGGTGAATATCGATTCGACAGTCTATTATCTGGATGCTACAGAATCCATTATTCCATTTGGCAGTCTGCCTCTACGCTGCATCAACTATCAGGGTCGCTTATTTCCAAAAGGAGGCGGATCCGAATGGGTGGAACTCAAAGCAAAAGAAAAATCTACAGTTTACTATGATTTTTCAGGAAAACTGAATGACAAAGGAAAGCTAACCGGAAATCTACAGATCAGAAGACTTGGCTTTGATGCCTATAACAAGAGAAAAGAGATCCGGGAATATAACTCACTCGAAGAATATTTTGAAAAAGTAGAAGAAAATAACAGCAAAATAAACTACTTAAAATCAGATGTTACGCATATAGATAGTACAGAATATTTCTTAGTAGAGACATTTGATATTGAGATAGACAATTTTTGTTCTACCCATCAGAATGATCTCCTTTTTAATCCGCTTTTTATTGGCAAAACAAGTAAAAACCCTTTTAATCTGGAACAGCGTAATTACCCTATCGACATGGGCTCTACCATAGAAGAAGTTCTTACTATGGAAGTAGAATTACCTGAAGGATACCAACTGAAAGAAAAGCCTAAGAACGTTATTATGTCCTTACCAAATAAAGATGCAAGGTATTTTTACACGTCTAAGATGGAGGATAATAAACTCCACATCAATGTTGCTACGCAGATCAATAAACCATTCTTTATGCCTGAAGAATATTTTGACCTGAAAGAATTTTTCAGCCGGATTATTCAGTCCCAAAAACTGGAAATCACCGTATCTAAGATATAATCAAGAGATAGAGAAGGCACAAAAAAGGGATGACTTAATCAAGTCATCCCTTTTTATATTCCTATAATATTCAGGCAGCTTACCCAAAGATTTCGTTCAGCACCTTCGCCAGACGCAGTCCGCCCTTTAACAAAGCATCTTCCACTACATATTTATTATCATATATATAACGATAAGACAGATTAGAATTCTGCTCCACATCTTTATAGATTTTATTGGCTACTATATGCGTGTCGTATAACCAGGAAGCAAAATCACCCTCTGTCAGCCTTTGATTCTCCTGTTTAGTATGAATATCAAGAACATTTGCATATTCAGTATAGCTGTATTTTTCATAGTCTACCAGATTAGAATCCCATACACGATGAATATTATCCGGTTTTCCAAACCACATCACTTCAATTTTATTACCACCCAGGTCTGCTGGTCTTCCCACATGCATAGGCTGATGCGCATCTCCTATCAGATGGATCAGAAAATAAAGATTCTGTTGCATTTCTGTCAAGCCCTTATCTTTTGCTTTCAAATCAGCAGACAAACGAATTAGCTGTTTGTATATATTATTATCAGGCGACTGCTGCAGTGCGGTAGCAAACTGTTCCTTCGTCAGGTTTCCGTCTGTATTGATATAATGGAAAGGTGATGTCTCATCAAAAGCATGATCTGATTTCACAAAATCCGGCCAATTTGCCCAGTAAGCAAGATGTTGCTTTCCGATTAGTTTGGCAATATTCTTCTTTGCCTTATTAGTCAGGTGGCGCTCTGCAATTTCTGTAACGACACGGTGACCCGTCATTCCCCAACCCCACACCGATGATGTCTGAGCAAAAAATGCCAGAAGCAACAACAATTTTATTATTTTCTTCATAGTATTGAATTTATATGCAAAAATATAGATAATATGGCATTCCTATTTAAATAAATCAAAACCATATTGGGCATCATTCCAGAATTCATCCAGAGCACTTATCCGTGGTTTTAGAAAAGAAATAAGTTCCGGCCAGTCTTTTTCATTATAGATGCTAATGCCTGACACTTCCGTATAAATTCTGGATATTTTTTTTCCGTCTGCATCATAACCCTCTTTTTCCCAATTCCACTCTTCACCGAGCACCCCATGCAAAAGTTTTTTGTACTGTTCGAATTGCTCATACATAAGCAGACGAATGCCCGAATCAGGATGTGATATTTCAATCATGATCTCTGCATTTCGTTTGTCAGCGTTCATTCTGAAATAAAGATGTTTGATTCCGGTGCGGTAATTGATCCAATTAATTTTTGCACCTTCGCTATTGGGCTGTAAGCTCATAAATTGACCAAATTTGGTCCAGAATGTTTCTTTGATCCGTTTAGATTCTTCTCTTGAATACAATGTAAAGCCCTGTAATTTTTGTTCAAAACTATTGAAAAATTCAAACATATCGAAGTCCGGGACGTTATAATTATATAAACGTTACGCTATGGACAAGAAAAAATCACTACTGCTTCTATCCGCCACTGCTGTTGGCACCTTGTTATACCAGGCATTCAAGCCTGTCAAATCGGATATCAGAGGAGTCTCAAATTTTAATCTTGACAGTTACCTTGGACAATGGTACGAAATAGCCAGACTGGACTTTAGGTGGGAGAAAAATCTCAAAAATGTAACAGCAAATTACAACCTTAATGAAGATGGCAGCATTCAGGTAGTCAATGAAGGCTACGATATGCGCAAGCAGAAACAGAAGAAAAGCATAGGAAAGGCAAAATTTATGCGCGACCCGAATGAAGGGGCATTCAAGGTCAGTTTCTTCCCTCCTTTTTCAGCGGGCTATCATGTCATGAAAATAGATCCCGATTATAAGTATGCTTTGGTATTTGGCGACAACCTCAATTACATGTGGATTCTATCCCGGGAAAAATCAATCCCCGGCGATATCAAATCAATCTATCTGGATTTTGCATTACGAAGCGGATTTGAAATCCACAAACTAGTATGGACAACACAGGATTAATACCCGTCAAAAATCGGACTGAGAACGGTATAATCAAGGGTAGGATCATTCGCAAACTCAATAGACATTTCTTTCATATCTGCAACAGACATCATATTCTTAAGCCCTTTATTATATAACTGGCACAGATAAAATGCAGCATTTACTTTTTCGTCAAGTGTCAATACGGAACTGCCGACGTAAAAGTTAAGCACGGAAGTCACATAATCTCCGAAAACATCAAAGCCAAAGGCTCCTGATACATGCATGGAGTGGCGCATAAATTTTTCAAAATCAGATTTAAGCGTTGCGTAGACCGTATCTTTCATGAGGACAAAAATGCAATAAAAAATGTACTTAACCAAAAAATGGCACAGCTTAAGCCGTGCCATTACAATTAGGGTTATAGTTAATTGGTTTGGAATATCTTATTATAACTCTTCATCGTGCTGTGTAATATCCAGCCCCAGTTTTTCCTCTTCTTCATGCACACGCAGAGGTGTTATCAGATCCGTGATCTTGATCAGCAAAAGAGAACCAAAAAATGCAAACAAGGAAACGGCTATCAATGCAACGACATGCGCCAGGAATAAGCTGGTCTCCCCGAAATACAATCCGTTAGCAGTCACCACGCTGTTGACGTTGCTATTTGCAAATACACCTGTCAGCACCATACCAACCATACCCCCCACTCCATGACAAGGAAATACATCCAGCGTATCATCTATACTGGTTTTACTGCGCAAAAACACAACCAGATTACTGACTAAAGCGGCTACAAGTCCAATGACGATCGAATGCGGAATACTCACAAAACCGGCTGCCGGTGTAATCGCCACCAAACCTACGACAGCACCTATACAGGCACCCATTGCAGACGGTTTTTTACCTCTGATAATATCTACAAATATCCAGGCTATTGCAGCCACAGCAGAAGCGGTAGTCGTGGTCGCAAATGCATATGCAGCAAGACCATTTGCAGCACCAGCAGAGCCGGCATTAAACCCAAACCAGCCGAACCAAAGCAACGCTGTTCCTAATATGACATAACTGATACGAGCGGGAGAATGCGTAGGTGTTTTTCTTCCTTTCAGATATACAGCGGAAGCTAACGCAGCCCAACCTGCAGACATGTGTACTACTGTACCTCCAGCAAAATCCAAAACACCGAATTTAGCGAGTATCCCTTCTGGATGCCAGGTTGCATGTGCTAAAGGCATATAAATAAAAATACTGAACAAAATAATAAAGACCATAAACGAATTGAACCGCACGCGTTCTGCGAAAGCACCTGTAATCAAAGCAGGAGTGATAATTGCGAACTTCAGTTGAAACATAGCAAATAACACCAGTGGAACGGTAGGCAAAGCTCCCCAGGCCACATTCCCAAGCATTCCCTTCATCATATAAAAAGTACGTGGATCACCGATCACTCCTCCGATATCATCTCCGAATGCAAGACTAAATCCTACAATCACCCATAGTACCGAAATAATACACATACAGATAAAGCTTTGCATCATCGTAGAGATCACATTCTTCTTACTCACCATACCACCATAAAAGAAGGCCAAACCTGGTGTCATAATCAATACAAGAGCGGAAGATGTCAATAACCAGGCTGTATCTCCGGAATCAATCTTTATATCTGCTACATTAGTTACATCAATAGAGGGAGTTAACAAGCCTATAATAGCCAAAATTGTTAAAATAATCAATGGAACGGTTTTTTTCATAATATTTTAATTGTTTTTAATTCAAATTTTGTTAATAAATAATGGTTTTAGATGAAAAACAGATAAAAATTGATGTATAAAATTAAATTCAAAACAAATATATGATCAAAAATTTATAAATCAACAAATTATTTTAAATAATATTCATACATTTATAAAAAATCAACTCAAAATCTAACGAAAAACCACAAAACAGACAAAATAAAAATTAAATTCACCAATTATTAAACTAAAATTAGATGAAACAAGGTTTTTAGATTTAAAAAAATAAAAAAATCAACCATTTAAAACTAAAAACATGAAAAAATTAATCACTTTATCAATTATTTACTGTCTATTTCTAAATTTTACCAAAGCACAGGAAGAAAAACCCACATTATTAGGGTTAGAAATCTCAGGATCGGTAGATACTTATTGGAAATATGATTTCCAAAATCAGCCTAATATCAAAACTTACTTCACAGAAGACAATAATTCCGTATCTATAGGCATGGTAGATCTGGCACTAAAAAAGAAAACTGGCCGAGCCTCTTTCGTTGGGGAACTTTCCTTTGGCCCCAGAGGACAGTACAGATCTATCCTGAACGGAGACGGACAAGCCGGCGACGACAACAATAGTTTTCATATCCAAAACTTGTATGTATCCTATGATCTGACGGAGAAATTAAGTATGACTGCCGGATTTATGGGCACATTTGTAGGGTATGAGGTTATATGCCCATCCAACAACTTCCACTACTCCACTTCTTACCTTTTCGGAGCCGGGCCATTTCAGGATGCCGGATTAAAAGCAAACTACACATTTTCGGACAAGGTGGCCCTGATGGTAGGAATTTTTAACGACTGGAATGTTTATCAGGATTTTAACGGAGTTTCTCACTTTGGATCACAACTCAGCGTCATTCCAAATGATGCTTCGAGTTTTTACCTTAATTTTCTTACCGGATCTTCTGTAGGTGGAGCAGAGAACTACAGTTCAGGTACATTGTTAGATCTGGTTGGAAATTACAGCTTCTCTCCACGCTTCACGCTCGGACTCAATGCCACCAACTACAATCAGAAAGGTGATGCAGGCTATTCTGGAATAGCACTTTATCCGAGAATAAATATTAATGAAAACATAGGTATTGGTGTACGGGGCGAATATTTCAAAACTAAAGACTCTCCTGTATTAGCAATTGAAGAAAACGAAATATGGTCAGCAACACTAAGCGGACACCTCAGACATCATGGCTTTTCATTTATACCAGAAGTACGGTTTGACAACAGCAAAAACGAAATGTTTGTTAAAAAAGATCTGAGTCCCGCTAAAAATGCAGGACAATTCTCTATGGCACTCGTGTATGCATTCTAAATAACAAAGGCTGTCCGCATTATTCGGACAGCCTTCTTATTGTAAAATTAAATTTTCAGTTCTTATTTACGAACACTTACAGAAACCCTGCGGTCTTTGATCCTGTCAGACTCAGGTGCCTCCGCCGGATACCGGGCAATTTCAGACCCGTACCCTTCTGTACCGGCAACCTGCGTTCCCAGTCCCTGCTCCTCTAAAAATACTTTTACGGCATTTGCGCGATCCAATGACAACTTCTTGTTAAAAGCCTCATCCCCTGTCTTGTCCGTATATCCACCGATCTTAACTTTCGCATCCGGGAATACTTTTAATATAGCAGCAAGATTTAACAATTGATCTCTGCTGGCAGGCAATATCTTAGCGGTACCAGTCTCAAAATTCAGATTATCAAAATCAAACCATTTATTTTTAAGCGTATCATCCGGAAGTGCCTTATAGTCTGACTGCAGGAATTTAATCAGATTATCTTCTATTCCTCTCGGATAAGCACGAAGTTCCTGCCCGTCAGGTAATTTTAGAATTACCGGTTCCCGGCTGGACAAACCATCTGATTCATCCAATGAATCTGCCGGATTCGTCATTGATGATCTATCCTGACTATTAGCAGTAGAGTCTGCCGTACCAGCTCCATTACCAGCACAGCTTCTGCCAAATAAAAACCAAAGAGCGACAAGTACCAACGGTATCAGCACCCACCATAGCCCGCTTGATTTTTTCACTTCTCTCACAGCCTCCTGTGTATGTATAGCCGGTTCAGGATTAACTGGCGGCACAGTGAGCACAGGCGGTTCTACAACAGGAATATCCGCAGGAGGAATAGGTGTCTCTACAGCAGGACGTTGAATATCACTATCTGAAAACAGGTTACCAAAAGCTCCCAGTCCTAATCCTGCAGGCAGAGCTGCTGCAAAATTACTTTTATTCTCATTCAGTAAATTAGAAATATTGCCTGCATCCCAGTTGCTTCCATTATTAGTCAGACTGGCAAATACTGCAGGTAGTGCCGAACTCAGCAGCTTCTGAATGGTATCTGATTTAATTCCGATAAATCCGGAAATAGCAGAAACCACTGCCTCCAGTTTATCTCCAAATATACGCTGCAACAGATGCTGATGCTCAGGATGCTGACTATTTACGTCTTCTGCTGTTTCTTCAGATGAGGGTGAACGCTCAGGATTAAACCATTGCTGAAAATCAAAATTGCCAAAATGACTCTTAGCTTGCTCCAGTACAGTACTTAATCCACTTTCATTTTCGCTTTGCAAACCTAAAAACAAAGCTGGAATGACTAAATCTGTTCCCTGCTTAAGTTGAGCAGAATCCACACCTACCGATCCGGATAGCTTTGAAAGTACATCCTCATTGAAGAATGCCTTTGCGTTATTTAAGAGATTGTTTTCCATAATATTGATCCATTGTTTAATAAACTAATTAACAATCAGCAGGATAATTTGTTTTGGGATAACCCTGACCGCACTTAATATTACGTTAACACTAATGCACTATATTTGATCACTGTATTCCATTTATTAAAAACTGATACACATACTCATAACATGAAAAAACTATCTTTATTATTTGCATTATCCATCCTCAGTCTGCAGCTGGCTTTTGCCCAACAAAAACCTAAATATATTTTCTTTATGATAGGTGATGGAATGGGTTTGAATCAAGTGAATCTTACTGAAATGTATCTTGCCGAAAGAGAAGGGCGGATTGGTATTTCACCACTTGTATTTACAAGCTTTCCCGTTGCATCTTTCGCTACTTCTTATTCTACTTCAAACGGAGTAACAGACTCCGGAGCAGGTGGTACAGCACTCGCTGTAGGTCATAAAACGAAAAACGGTGTCATCGGCATGGACAGCACCAAAACAAAATCACTGAAAAGCATCGCTTATCTTGCCAAAGAAAAAGGGATGAAAGTCGGTATCACGACAAGTGTCAGTATAGATCATGCAACACCAGCTTCCTTCTATGCCAACCAACCGGATCGCGATATGTACTACGAAATTGCTGAAGATATTCTTAAATCTGATTTCGACTTTTTCGGAGGTTCCGGATTCTTAAAACCTGAACAAAACTTCAAAAAAGAAAAAGTAACTCCCATTACTCAGATTTTACAAAAGGGAGGTTATTCATTAGCTGAAGGTTACAAGGAATATGAAGGACTTAAAAATAAAGCAGGAAAAATAATATTGTCCAATAATAAGGGAGCTGATCAGGTATCCTTAAAATATGCAATTGATCAAAACACAAATGACCTGACACTTAAGCAGATTACATCAGCAGCCATTGAATCCCTGACAAAAGAAAACAACAATGGCTTTTTCCTGATGGTAGAAGGTGGTAAAATTGACTGGGCCTGTCATTCCAATGACGGAGCAACTGCTGTAAAAGAGGTATTGGATTTTAATGAAGCCGTAAAGGAAGCATTTGATTTCTATAAAAAGCATCCGGAAGAAACCCTTATTATTGTTACAGCTGATCATGAAACCGGAGGAATGACACTTGGAACGGGCAGTTCCAGATTATCTTTTAAAAATCTGGAGTTACAGAAAAAATCACAAAGCGAATTGTCTGCACAGATTTCTAAATTAAGAATTTCAAATCCTAAAACTACCTGGGAGGAGATTAAACAATTGCTTTCAGATCAACTCGGACTATGGTCTGCGATCAAAGTAAGCAAAGCAGAGGAACAGAATATGCACGAAACCTATCTTCGCAGTTTTGTAAACCATGAAACACAGGAATCCAAAAGCCTGTATGCTACTGACGATAAATTAGCGACTCTTGCTGTAAAAGTCCTGAATGATGCATCGACTCTTGGATGGGGTTCCGGTAATCATTCGGCAAGTTATATCCCGATATTTGCTATTGGAAGCGGAAGTGAATTATTCACACACAAAATGGAAAATACAGATATTCCCAAAAAAGTAGCCAGGTTATTAAATGCTCAACTGGATTAACAATATAGTCTATAAATAATAAAAGCTCCTTAATGGAGCTTTTATTATTTATTTCGGTCGTTGCAACACCTTGTTGAAGAAAAGAAATGTATTTGACATTCTTTATAATTGTAACCATCTGGGAACAATAAATTCTTCTGCCAGATGTGCAAGTTTGTATTCCTTGTAATTAAGCTGATCTACCCAGACTGCCTCTTCTAATTCTGCCTGTGGACATATTTCCTGAATTTCAGGTAATATAATTTTAAAAACATGTCCTACTACTACTGTATTAGCTTCATTCACAGCCTCAGCTTCATGTGTGCCCAGAAAAAGTAATTCTTCTCCTGCTACTCTTAATCCGGTCTCCTCTTCTATTTCTCTTATTACTGTTTTGACAGACGTCTCGCCTTCTTCTGCTTTACCGCCAGGTAACTGATAATATAAAGAACCTTTTTTACGAACAAGGAGCAATTGCTTCGCAGGATTCAGCACCATTGCAGCGCATATTTCTATTCTCTGTTTCTTCAAAGCAGATAATCCGTTATTAGTATTTTACCGGATAATCGCGCATATGCTCAAAGTGGTAGTTCGGATTAGACTTTAAACTGTCAATCAGATCAGACAACAACTTCTGCCCTTTTCTATTCTGAAACATATCATCATGCATCAGTAGCACAACATTATTGGCAGTAAATGAATCTTTCTTTTTCAATCTGTTTTTCATGCGTTGATATATTTCATTAACAGATTGTACGGGCTGTCCTGTTAGTCCGTGGATTTTCCACTCCACATCCCATCCCATGATTTCATATCCATTTGCATAAAGCAAATCTGCGGTACTGGTTCCACTCTGCAAATCAATCCTTCTTCTGTCTTTAAAATACCAGATATTACGTCCCGGCATACGGGTAATCTTATATTTCAAAGCCAGATCAGCTTCATTTTTTTCAAAATCCGAGAATGCATGATCCGGATTGCTGTAAAAAACACTGAATTTATTATTGGCATGCGTATAACTATGGTTATAGCAATCAACCAATGGATTGTTATAATATCTCAAATAATCCTTTTTGAGCCTTTTACTCATATTTGCGTGTTTACCGATCAGAAATACATTGATCTTAATATTCTTTGCTGTAGCAATGGAATCAATTGCTGAACTTCCGATCAGTGGTCCGTCATCAAAAGTCAGGTAAATGTGCTTTGGAAGGCTATCTAATTTTGCATTAATAGAGTCTCGCTGTGCCTTAGTCAGCTTTGCTTTATCAACAGGTTCTTTTTTCTTAACCGAATCTACGGTTAATGTATCTTTTTTTGTCTGAAGATCTTTTTTCTCGGGACTATGCTCTTCCTTTTTCACAACCGAATCCTGATGCTCAACAGTAGAAGTTTTTTGAGAAGACTGATTATTTCCGCAGGACTGCGTACTTAAAACAAGTACAGATAGCGCCAAAGCTGCCGCCACATTTCCAATTAATCGCATTTAATATTATTTTTTATATTAGACTTTTTAATAAAAGTTACGCAAAAATAACATATTAAATCTGACTTATCTAATTTCAAAGAAAAGTTGTTTCAAAAAACAACAAAGGAATCCTGATGTGGGATTCCTTTGTTAATAAAGCTATAAATTTATATCTGGACTAGTCATGATGACGTCCTTTATTCTTGTAGCGGTGCTTATTTCCCTTATGATTATCCTTACGGTCGTGACGATCATACCGATCCCGGTCATGACGATCCGAACGGCCTCGCCCATCTCTTAAATTTACCTGACTGTAATTACCGGAATATCTGCGATAGCGCTCATGATAATGGCTATGACGATGCCAAGGATTACGATCATTTACCACTACCTTATATGTCCTGTACATATTATAGCGACGGTATTTGCTTGGCAAGCTACCTCGGGTAACCCATCTGTTTCCATGATAATAAGTATAGCGACGATGTACAACATCATAATATACATCCATTTCCGGCATATAATAATAACGTACATAATCGTATCCTACTGGTCCCCAAAGCGGCTGATTTCCGATATTGACATTGATTCGAACCTGAGCCTGAGACGGAGTGAAAGAGAAGATCCCTCCGATAAGCAATGTAATGTAAAGTAATTTTTTCATGGAACCCTCCCTCTTTAATGTTTTTCTAATGTATGTGATTACTCTTTGCTCTTTATGACTGCATATTATTTATAAAAGATTAATCGAAAACAAAAACAAAGTGACAATACACTGATAATGTGGGTATTATTTTACTTATTTACACTCAAAACTTATTTTATCAATTTCTAACCTTATAAACTCTATTAACCTTTTCAACTCTATAAACTCCACTAGTCAACCTCTCTGCCCTGTGGGCATCTCTCCTTAAAAAGGAGAGAACAACTGTAGATCATACGGATTCCCTCTCCTTCATAAGGAGAGGGTTAGGGTGAGGTTCTGAAATTGTGTTTATTAACCCTATCAACTTCACCTAATCAACCTCTCTGCCCTGCGGGCATCTCTCCTTAAAAAGGAAAGAATAACTGTAGATCATACGGATTCCCTCTCCTTTTTAAGGAGAGGGTTAGGGTGAGGTTTTAAACTTTTATTTATAAGCTCTCCCGAAAAATCAGAATCTCTTTTAGGATAGAATAACTATGTCAAACAGTTGGCGAAGAAAGCAGTAGAGAGAATTTTTATAAAATAACTTTATTATATTTGGCTATAATCGATTATCTCTTAGGATAAGACATATGTATGGCTTATCCTGAAGTAAATAGCATCTGTATTCTCCAAATTTCTGATCTATGAAAAAGTTCTTTATTATCCTCTTTTTTCTTCTTGTCGTTCTTATCGGTGTAGTTGTGATCAAAACAATTACTTACCCATTTGGAAAAATTCCGGCTTCAGCTGATACAGATACGCAAACCGCTGTACCTGTCAGTGATTCGGCAGTATACCGTTTTGCTCAGGGTATCCGAATCCCGACGGTGTCCACAGGCTCTATGGGAACATTTAATTTTGAACCTTTTGAGCGCTTTATGGCTTATTTGAAGGAAGCTTATCCTGAAGTTCACAAAGGCACTAAGCAGTATACAGTCAATAATCAATACGGCCTGGTATTCCATTGGAAAGGCAAAAACAGTTCACTAAAACCAATTTTGTTTTTATCGCATATGGATGTAGTGCCTCCGGGTGATGCACCTGTCAAAAACAATGATTCTACAGTAATATTTAATATTAAAGACAAGCCACTACCAGCTGCAGAAGAGATAGCTAAAGAATGGTCCTATGCCCCATTTTCCGGGGCTGTCAGTGACGGGCGCGTATATGGCCGAGGCACACTGGATATGAAAAGTATGCTTTTTGCATTACTTGAAAGTATGACAGCTCTTATGAAGAATGGATATGTACCTGAAAGGGATATTTACCTGGCTTTTGGCTGTGATGAAGAAGTTGGAGGAAGTAAAGGTGCCAGCGAGATCGCTGCAGACTTCAAACGCAAAGGCCTACATTTTGATGCGGTCTATGATGAAGGGGGAATTATTATGCAAAAGGGTGCTGTAGAAGGTATTAATACAGATATTGCTTTGATTGGCTGTGCAGAAAAAGGTTTTCTGTCTGCCCGTATTAAAGTCAACGGTCTGGGTGGTCATTCTTCTATGCCTCCTCTACAGAGCGCTATCGGCAAAGCTGCAATCATTATGCAACGTCTGGAAGAAAATCAGATGAAACCTTATATTTCTCCTGTGATTGGAGATTTCTTTACGAATGTTGGAGGTGATATGAGTTTCACTACCCGCATGGCTATTGCTAACCGATGGTTACTGGAATCTGTACTTTTGAGCAAACTTACCACAAATAATGCGACAAATGCACTTGTGCGTACCACTACAGCTCTGACCATGATGGAAGGTAGTGATGGTACAAATGTTTTATCCCCACAGGTGGAATTTGTGGTCAATTTCAGAATATTACCGGGCAACACTGTCGCTGAGGTAAAAAATCATATTGCAAAAGCTTGTGAAGGTTTCGATGTCAAGGTAGAAGAAGTCGATAATACACGGGAGGCTTCTAAAATTTCCGCAACGAATACAAGGGCATATGAGGTTATGGAAAAAACTATTCGCGAAATTTATCCTCATGTATTGATTACACCCTATCTGACTGTAGGAGGAACGGACGCCTATAAGTATGAAATTGTAAGTGACAATGTGTATCGGTTTATTCCTTTTTCCATTAATACTGCTGAGCGCCAAAGTATACATAGTACCAATGAATATATCAGTATAGAAAATTACGGGCGTATGATTCAGTATTTTTCTTCAATAATGAAAAACTATGATATGAAGCAGTAAATAGTGTACATAAATCTTAGGTTCATGAAAACATTATTCCTTCTTCTTTCTAACCTTATAAACTCTATTAAACCCTATCAACTTCAGATATTAACCTCTCTGCCCTGCGGGCATCTCTCTTTAAAAAGGAGAGAATAACTATGTTAAACAGTTGGCGAGGACGCCAACTGACGCAAAAACAAATAATAAATCCACTCATTCGCGTTTGCTGGTGTCCTCACCAGCAACTGAGAAAGATGTGAAGCTTATAAACTATATTAACCTCTTAAACCCGATCAACTTCAGATATTAACCTCTCTGCCCTGCGGGCATCTCTCCTTAAAAAGGAGAGAATAGCTATATAAAACAGTTGGCGAGGACGCCAACTGACGCAAAAACAAATAATAAATCCACTCATTTGCGTTTGCTGGTGGCCTCACCAGCAACTGAAACAGATGTAAAGCTTATAAACTCTATTAACCTACTAAACCCTATCAACATCACCTATCAACCTTTCTGCCCTGCGGGCATCTATCCCTAAAAAGGAGAGAATAACTACAGATCGAACTCATCCCCTCTCCTTAACAAGGAGAAAATTAAATTTTAACTTCAATGTCAGGATTGTATTTCAATGCTTCAGTCTCTAATATTACAACCATTTGTGGTTCTCCGACCGTAAAAAAGCAGGTCTTCTCTTTGACTTTTACTCGAACAAAATAACCATTTCGTGGAGCACTTGTGGTCTTGATGGACTTGATTTCAGCCCAGGGCAACACAAGTATTCTCGCTAACTTAAATACATACAGATTAGACGATCCTATAATAAATGGTGCATTCATCATAAACTGATTGACCAATCCCAGATAATTATTTACGCTTATCATTTTTTCAAAATGTATGTTATCCAGCTCCATTATGACTTTTATATAGTTTTGGACTGTCTTTTTGAAAATCATCCAGCTAAAAAAGCAGGTTAGCAAACCTATTCCTAACATACATACAAGCAGTAAATAACTGTCTCTCATTCTGGCCTCATATCTTTCCGGATCCAGTTTACCATTAAAGCTAAGCGTATCTGAGACTGTTATGAAAAACGGCATAAAAGCTGTAATCAAAATAATTCCGATGATAACCCATTTTAGTTGTTGGTATCTGCGTATGATTTTTTTTATATAAGCATCTCTCTTCTCAGTATACAAAAAACCATTATGTGCTTCAGAAAAATTTTCGGCTACAGTTTCGTCTCCTGTACCAACACCTGAAATCTTCCAAAGAAAAGCTAAGGTGAGTACCATGACGCCAATAATGATGAGAAGTATCTGCATTTTGTTTTTCTTGAAATTATCTTTACATATATCTGAAGCTCATCAGTTCATTTCTCCGAACAGATTCAAGATTCCGATTTACCTGTTTACATTGCTCTCTAATATAAGACCCTTTGCATAATTATTTGTAACATACTCAGAAAATAATAAGGCAAATGCTGCTTATACGTGAAAATTAATAAACAAACTGAAAAAAGTACCCGGCAAACAGCATCAATACAATCAAGATCAAACTGATTAGTATCAGACTTGCATTTCGTTTTTTAATCTCTTTCCTTTTATGAAACCTAAAGGCTTCGTACATAAACAGACCAAGACTGATAATAGCTAAAGCAAGGGTCATCTGAAAAAAAGCGATTACGCCTTCGAAATTATAATCTCCGTCATCGACAACCGTATGCTCCTGGATATAATCACTGACGTAATAGATAACCAGTAACAGCAGCAACAGCAGTACTATTCGTATACCGATATATTTCATAGATTAAGGTTTTTGTCTGTTGATTTTATTAAACCGTTTCATCCAATAGATTATAAAAATGATCAAAATGCTGTATAACGTCAAAACAATAGAAAGAAGCTGAAAAAATGCTTCTCCCACAGCTTGGTTCTCTCCGGAGCAATCAACCTCGCTTCCCCATATGTCCATAACCTTTTCTCCCTCATACATACAGCTCGTACAGGCCAGATATTCGGGGACCACGAGTCCCAGATAAAAAATTAGTAAGACAGCGTATACCGTCAGCAAGAATATGAAAAGGATTTTTCTAATCATTCCACACTATTACGCTATCGGTTTCTATGTAACTGGCTTCTGTTTTCCTTGTTGGAATTATTTCTATCACCTGATCATCTGCGTATTCTTCCGGATCAAACATTTGCCTTACTTCGATTTCATAATAACCGTTATCCAGATTCATATACCAATCAGCCTGTTTTTTGAGAGGTAAGGTTTCATCATCAAACTGAGCAGCCATAGTGAGATCTGTATAGTTAACGAAATAGATCCTTCCGTTTGTCACTTCTATTTCTCTTTTGAATTCTTTATAGCTTTTCTGAGAAGAAGGTTCAGTCATTATTTGCAAAAGCCAATCCCCTCCTTCGTCACTCACCTTCCATACAATACAATGTAGATTGTTCATTTCCCGGACAAAGTGTGACTGTAATTGTTCCAGTGACCAGTCTTCATGTACAAAAGACCTGTAAGTATCATTATTTACTATTGCAAAGATGCCATCTTCATCATATACTTTTAGTTCCATTATCCGTGTATGTTTTAGCGTTTAGTTTTATTTTCTTTGTATTGCGATCAGTTCCGGTGTAAAGATTTGTGGTTCAAACTTAAGCTTTACTTCCTCTCTTTTGTCAATCCACTGCGCCCGTTTCTCTACTATAAAACGCAGACGCTGTTCTGTAGTCAGATCAGGAAGTGTGTACAGGTTAGTATGTTCTCCTTCCAGGCCTTCCATCTGTGAGTAGGTTCCTGTAATTTTTACTTTATACTTTTTTTCAAACTGTTCTATAAATACAGGATATTCCCCGATTATATCCCACATCGGATCTTTCGGACAACACCTGGATCCATAGCTTTCACGTCTGTATACAGCCGTCATCTCAGCAGGAACTAGAGGTTTTGTATACGTTATCTTTGGTTCTGCACCACTGGTCAGATAGGCACTGTCTATTTGTATCTTATCTGCATTTCGTATAATCCGGTAATAATAATGTGCTGTTGGCGGTTCTGTATATATGCTAGTTCCAAAAGTCCCAAAAATGTCCTGATCATATCTGTTTTCAGGTATAATCAGGATAAATTGCCGGATAGAAGGATAAAAGCTCAAGGGATTGCGGAATAGAGATATAGGTATCTTTTCATGCATATAGAATACATAAGTAGCATCAGACTTTTCCGACAAAGGAATATCCAGCAGATAATTGCCTGATAACTTTGCTATATGCTTCTGCTCTACAGGGATCACATGATGATACGTTTCTGCCAGCCATACCGGGCGTATACTGTCTGGCACATGATAAGACAGCATATCTATTGTATGTACAGCTTTAACGACTGATTGTGCAGGAGTATCTTTGCAACTTGTATATATGAAAATTATACAGGCACATGAAACATATTGAGCGAATAATCTCTGCATCTTACATTGAAAATTATCGGATACGCTTACCCTTCTGTATTTATTTTGATTCCGGCTTTATTAAGAAATTCGATCTGCACCTCTTTAGATTTGTCTGCAGCTTTATCGATACTTTCTTTTTTGAGAATCAATTCCTTACGGATGGCATCTCTTGACACCGAATCCTGCTCTTCTATATACTTGACCAGCAAGGGAGCGTATCCGTCTCCGATTTCTGTCATATAAGCGATTGACGCATCGTGAAATTCATTGGCGATCTCACTATGTGTCAGTTCCTGTGCTTCTGCCTTAATTTGGTTAGTATATCTACTAAGGCCTTTCACACTATTTAATGCCATATCATAAGAGATTTCGTTATTTGCTTTGCTGATATTGTATTCTCCATTCATGAGCTTTTCGTGGCTCTCATCCACTTTTTCCATACAATTCAGAAACAGGCTGGACATTTTTTCGTTATATCCATAATCGTATTTACCGCCACATGAGGTCAATACTAATAAAGCAATAATTGCTGAAAATAATGTATTCTTCATATTTTTTTAAGTTTTATACTGCAAATAACAACTTCTTATATAAAGTTGTTTAGCTCAATCAAAATTCGTTGTGCTTCTTTTATTATTCGTTTGTAAAGAAGCTTTAACCGATTTGTATAAAACATAAAAAACGCGCTACTTAAGGTTAGCGCGTTCATTATATCCTAAACATTCTCTGCTTTATGCAGGAAATCTCTATGTACGATTTCTTCTTATTGTAATTGAGTTCCAAACAATTGTACCCAATAAAAACCAGCTCCGGGTGAACGGGCTGCTCCCATTTCTTTGACATCTGCCAGCATAATGTTCTTACAGTGACCATAACTGTTTAACCAGGCTTCTACCACTTCCGCTTCTGTACGCTGTCCTCTGGCAATATTCTCTGCCGCCAGACGGTAATTGTATCCGTTATTTTTCAACCGTTGGCCAAAGGTTTCTCCTTCGGGACTTGTGTGAGAAAAGTAATTTCTTGTTTCCATATCCTGCGCATGCTTAACAGCTGTGCCGGCCAGTTTTTCATTCCAGATGAGTGCCGGTACCGCAGGCATTCTGTCCACCTGCTTAGTATCTTTGTCTGTACATTCACAGCCTCCTACTCTAACCTTATTGACCAGCTGCAGGATAAGTGTATTATCTAAATTTGTTTTAATTTCAGATTTATTTTTATCAGTCTGTGTCTGATCTTCGGTTGGCTCAGCTTCTTTATTATCTACCGATTTTTCACAGGATATTGCACAAAGCCCTAAATAAATACTCCCTAAGAGTATGAATAATCCCCTTTTGTTCATTTTGTATTGTTTCTAATAGTAAGTGTTCTTTTTTTCGGGTTTACAAACAGGCTTTGTCTCCCCCTTATTAATATGCATTATTTTGTATAAAATCAGGCCATACTCAAATTATTCAAATACTGTAACCCCAGATGCTATCTGCAGTAAGTCTGATTTTTTCAACTGCAAAGATAGAAAGGAGAATCATAATGTTGAAAAAACAATCTGTTATCCTGTATTTTTTAATAGCAGCTACAGTACAAATATCTATCCAAAATTTAAATATGTTTAAAAACAGCTTTTAACAGATCTTTATGACCACTTTAGAAAACGCTGTTTTTTATTTACATGTAACGGACAATCGGCAGAACCTGCAAAACAATAACATTTGTTAAATTTGACATATAGTTTATCAACTTTCATAGTGGAATCATGAAAAAAATAGGTTTTTTATCCTTTGGTCACTGGGCCAATCATCCTGCGTATAGCACACAGACAGCAAGTGATACCCTTCTACAGTCTATAGATCTGGCAGTAGCAGCAGAAGAGCTCGGTATAGATGGGGCTTACTTCAGGGTACATCATTTTGCAAAGCAGCTGGCTTCTCCTTTTCCTTTGCTTTCAGCTATCGGAGCGAGAACCAGCAAAATTGAGATTGGCACCGGAGTGATCGATATGCGCTATGAGAATCCGTTGTATATGGTGGAAGATGCCGGAGCAGCCGATCTGATATCGGGCGGGCGGTTACAGTTAGGTATCAGCAGAGGTTCTCCCGAGCAGGTTATCGATGGCTGGCGTTATTTCGGCTATGCACTTTCTGAGGGTGAAACAGACGCAGATATGGGACGAAGGAAAGCGTTGGAATTTCTGGAAGGACTTCAGGGAAAAGGTTTTGCTGAGCCCAACCCCTATCCTATGTTTCCAAATCCACCGGGTTTGTTACGTTTAGAACCTCATTCGGAAGGCCTCAGAGATCGTATCTGGTGGGGTGCTGCATCAAATGCCACAGCAGTGTGGGCGGCACAGAACGGAATGCTTCTTCAAAGCTCCACTCTTAAATACGATGAAAGTGGTAAGCCTTTTCATGTACAGCAGGCAGAGCAGATCAGGTTATATAAAGAAGCCTGGAAAGAAGCGGGACATACGCGCGAACCACGTGTATCGGTGAGCAGATCTATATTTGCACTGGTCAATGATCAGGATCGTTATTATTTTGGCCATGAAGCTGAAAGAGACGATAAGATCGGAATGATTGAAGCAGATAAACGGGCCATTTTCGGCAGAAGTTATGCTGCAGAACCGGATCAGCTTATCCGTGAACTGGCACAGGATGAGGCCATACAAGAGGCAGACACACTCTTGCTTACTATCCCCAATACATTGGGAGTAGAGTATAATGTACATGTACTCTCTTCTTTTTTGGAACATGTAGCTCCTGGCCTGGGATGGCGGTAATCTCGATATATGTATGGTAAAAAATCTCCGCTTTAAAACTAAGATTGTTGTTATTGGTGCCGGTCAGGCTGGTCTTTCATCAGCTTATCATCTCAAAAAAATGGGTCTGGAAATTGGCCGGGATTTTATTATTCTCGACGAAGCTCCGAATCCGGGTGGTGCATGGCAATTTAGGTGGTCCTCACTTACACTGAGTACAGTCAATAAGATTCACGACCTGCCGGGAATGTCTTTTGAAGAAACGCTGGATACTGATGAAAAGGAAGTACAGGCTAATGTCGCTGTTCCGCATTATTTTGATGCCTATGAAAAAGAATTCGGGTTGCAGGTATATCGCCCTTTAAAGGTCGAAACCGTCTATAAGCATGAAAATAGATTTTATATAGATACAACTGACACGCTTTTTTCTGCCCTGGGTATTATAAATGCCACAGGAACCTGGGAAAATCCTTATATCCCGGAATACCCGGGACAAAATTTATTTAAGGGAGAGCAGTTACATACCAAAGATTTCAGGAATGCGGATTACTTCCGGGGCAAGCATGTTGTTATTGTTGGTGGTGGTATTTCTGCCATTCAGCTACTGGATGAAATCTCTAAAGTCACTTCGACTACATGGGTTACACGCCGCCCTCCGGTATTCAGAGAAGGCCCGTTCGATGATGTTGCCGGACATGAAGCTGTAGCTATGGTGGACGAACGGGTGAGGCAGGGATTGATACCGCTGTCCGTGGTATCTGTAACCGGATTGCCCTATTCTGAAGCTGTTCGGGACATGGAAAAGCGTGGCGTACTGAATCGGTTCCCGATGTTTAGTGAGATAACGGCTTCCGGTGTAAAATGGGAAGACGGGAGAGAACAAAATGCAGACGTTATACTTTGGAATACGGGCTTCAAAGGATCGCTTGAGCACTTGAATCCGGTAGTTCCAGGAGAGGACGGTGGTGGAATCCTGATGGATGGAAGACTGGCAACCCAGGTTGCAAAAGAACCCCGGATTCATCTGGTAGGTTACGGTCCCTCCGCCTCTACAATCGGTGCAAACCGGGCGGGAGGAGCTGCTGCCAGAGAACTTATCAAGACATTAGGGTTGTAAACCCTTTCTCTGAAGAAACAGCTAAAACCAAATAAAGACGAAAGTTTATAGGTATATACATAGCCGAAAAGGATTTGTTTGCAATATTCAAGACGTAATAGTAAATTAGTAAAACCATTATTTTACAACCAAACCTAATTAAACCTTTTAGTTTATGAACATTAAACATCCTATTGTGGCTCAATTTCTATGACAAAATCTCTATAAAAAGGAATACACATACTAAAAACAACAACTAAGAAAAGCAACCTTATATCAGGAATGGATTCCTACATTAAAAAACTCAAACATATTATCCCCATATTTCTGATATCCGTAATAGCATGTACTTTAATTTTACTGCTTGGAAGATGGATTTTTACTATAAAATTTCCACTGCTTAATATTAAGGAAAGCATATGGGAGTTTTGGATCCCAATAACTCTCCCGGCAATACCCATTATATTCTGGTTAAGACAGCGCTTCCGTCCACTTATTTACAAGAGAAATAAAGATGATGGAAAAATATTTTTGATTATGCTGTGCTGGTTAACCATGACAGCAGTTTCAGCTATTACTCAGAATTATTTCACAACATCAACCGGAAAAATTAAAAGGCCGACAAGTGTAAACGAAATAACAGCTACAGACAATATACGTTACTATCAATTAGGTAATTTCAATATAGACACCACTTTTACAGGAGTTTATGTAGAAACAGACATAGGAGGAAAGTATGATCAGGACCTGAATTTTACTGCTTATTTTGTTGTACCTATAATGGATTATACCAATGCTGATTTATCCGCAATTCCCAAACATTGGTATGCAATACAATACTCTAAAAAAATCAGCAATAGCCTTAGTATGGATAAAAAAGAAAAACTATACGCTGATTTTTTCAAAAAATCTGTCAATAATATCAAAACCTACAATTTTCATAATCTTAATCATTTCGAGAAAACTCCAAAATCCGATACTAAAGAAAATTTTCAAAAAGCTATTGCATCAATTATTCGTGTTCCAATAGATGATTCCTTTATTATTTTAGAACCTCAACAGGGAAAATATGAGAATCGGAATGGCAATAAATTTATTTGGATCTTCGGATCTTTTGGTATAGGTCTGCTTATTTTACTAATTGGTCTATTAAAACCTGGTTTTAGTGAACTGGAAAGCAGGAGATTAAAAAGCACAACGACTCATAAAAAAGATGATTTTATACTTGCATTACGCTATCTGATACCCAAAGGAGATCATTTCGGAACCAGTATTATATTAGATCTCAATATTATTGTTTTTCTTGCAATGATTTTCTTTGGAGTAGATATGATGTCTCCGGATACAAATGAACTCATGAAATGGGGAGCTAACAGACGTTATGAAACCACGCATGGTGAATATTGGCGTTTATTGACGTGTGTATTTATACACGGAGGCCTTCGCCATCTCATACTTAACATGTTTGGTCTTATATTGGCAAGTATTATGTTAGAGCCACTTTTGGGATGGAAAAAATATTTTATGCTATACATATTGACAGGTATTTGCGCCAGTCTTACAAGTATATACTGGTACTCTAATACTGCAAGTATTGGGGCTTCAGGAGCTATTTTTGGTTTGTATGGTGCCATTCTAGCTCTGCTTATCTGGGATGTTGTTAAGAGTAAAAAGCCAAGTTATGGAATGCTGTTTTTTGCTATTATCTATGTAGGAATAAACTTATTATGGGGAATGATCGGAGGAATTGACAATGCAGCTCATGTAGGCGGACTCATTAGTGGGTTAATAATAGGCAGTGTACTGCTTAAAACACTGCCAGTTTCAAGTTATTCATAAATAAATTCCGGGATCTTATCTTTTATGAAGTATCTCTTTGTACAAGTCATAGTTTTCCTGATCATAACACACAAAAATAACCTCCTCAATTTGAGTTGCATTATTTAAAAATTCAGACACGGTTTGTATCGCAATTGTAGCTGCAAGATTCTTCGGAAATTTATAAATACCTGTACTTATATTTGGAAATGAAATGGATTGAACTTTATTTTCTTCTGCCAATACCAGACTATTTCTATATGCTGAAATAAGCAATGATTCTTCATTATGCTTGCCGCCATTCCATACAGGCCCGACAGTATGGATTACAAAATTAGCGGGTAGATTACCTGCAGTAGTAATAACGGCCTCTCCTACTTTACAGCCACCTTGTTTATTTCTGATTTTTTGGCATTCGTAGAGAATTTCACTACCACCCGCCTTATGTATAGCTCCGTCTACACCACCGCCTCCAAGCAGTGAAGTATTTGCAGCATTGACTATGGCATCTACTTTAATTTTAGTAATATCTCCTTTTATTAACTGAATCATTATTCTCTTTATTTCATATGAACTATACAAGCATACTCTTACTTAGGTAAAAAAATGATATTATACATCTCCATCTATACTTTTTTACATACTTCAAACATTTTTATTTCCATTCATAAGAAAGTGCTCTGACTATATTTGCAACAGCCATATCAGCTAAATTATAATGTTTTTTAATGTATGTTTGACTGGCTTTACATCCTGAAATCAGATCCTGGTTCTTCCATAGTTCGCCATCCCCTGCCTCTGTCCATATTTTGTTGAACAGATTTACTTCATCCTCTCTTAACGCATTGTCCATTAAAACAAATGCGTGGAATGTCCAGGGTTTTGACCAGTCATTAAAGCTTAATATTTTATCTTCAAGAGTTTTCATAATATGGTGAACACTCCATAAATATGCGAAAGTTTTCACAAAAAAAGCATAAATAATAATCTATCTACCCATTTATAAATAGCTTATAATTTTTATTCTAAAAAATCAGACTTCAAACAATAAGTCAGTGTCATCCAGCTGTTTTTTCCATTTGTTTATAATATATTTGGCCATTAAACAGATTTTATAAAATAAAGCGTCTAAATACCTATGAAAGCCAGAAGAGCCTTTTTCATCAGTCTTGTATCTGTTATCATCGGTTCCATACAAATGGCCTTTTTCCTGCCGGATGGTGTATCCTGTATTGATGGTACAAGCTCCTTACTGGATGGGATTTTATTCTATATGCCAATCCAGTTTACAGGTGTATTCTTACTGAGCCTGCTGAATCAGAAAACAATGGATTACTTTCTTTTGGCAGCTGTACTGTTTTTTTGGATATGGATAAATAAAGTCGAATTTACGCACAGGCACGCCTGCTGGTCTACCTACACTGATGCAGAGCTTATCAAAGCCGTATTATTAAAATCGGTCTTTACCTGCGGAGTTTCCATTGCCTTGTTAGGTGTATTTGTGAACTGGTACAACCGATTATCTGTTAAGACCGGAAACAGAGAGTAAGAATTGCCCTCTTTATTTTTTTAGGTTAGGTCTCGTTCTCGCCCATCTGTCAGCAGATCAATTATCCGTTCTGTGGGACGACCAATCACGGCCTTACCATTTCTGACAACTATAGGACGTTCTATAAGAACAGGATATTGCAGTATAATATCAATCCATTCTTCGTCTGAATGCAGAGCATCTTTAAACTTGTCCTCAAATACAGCTTCATTGCGTCTGATCAGCTCCAGAGGTTTGAGTTGAAGCATATCTAAAAGCCCGATGAGTTCCTCTTTACCAGGAACATCCTTTATATACTCCTTTATTTCTACTTCCGGTGTATATTCTTTCAGCAACTCCAGGGCAGCCCGACTTTTACTGCACATATTATTATGATATATTTTGATCATACTACGATTTAGCGGTATTGGGTTTCAAAAAATCAGATTCTTACGATGATCAAATGTATGAAAAACGGCTTAGAATGAAAAAATAGCTGGTTCGGAAGTAGGATCAGAACCAGCTAAGGAATTTTTAGTTAGTGAAAGTATTTTGTGTATACCTTATTCACAGCCGGACTAAACTGCCAGCAACCATCTCACATCATATCGATCCGTTACTTCAATCAACGATTTTGTTTCCTCATCTTTTGTCCATGAACTTGTGAAAGCTGGCATCAACTTTTCCAGAAGCAGTGTCCGGGATTGAGCATTATTACACAACAGAAAAACTGCAAGGTAATTACCTGTCTGCCGGCCTTCATCCGGTATTAAATCCGAGCCGTAAATAGAAACACTATCTGAAATCAATGAACCACTGATAACCGGAACTTTTTCAAATCCCTCCAGATGCTGTTCCATCATCTGGAATTTCAACTGCCCGCCAAAACAAGATTGATAGTAAGTCAGCGCTTCTTTACAGTTGCCGGCAAAGGAAATAAATACCCCACTTTGAAAGATATTATGTGATTGATGTAACATCTGCCGTTAAATTATGCATCCGGTATTTGTGGTTCTACAAGTCTGATCATTTTATCCAGCGATTCCTGCCAACCCAGATAGCACATCTCTACTGGTATCATATCGGGAATACCACTCTGTTCGATATGAAGCTCTGTACCACAGGAAACCTGACGTAATGAAACCGTAGTTGTCATTTCTCCCGGCAGATTGGGATCATCAAACTTATCGCTGTATTTGATAAACTGATTGGAGATAATTTCCTGATATGTACCACCAAACGAATGCCCGTGACCAGTGCTGAAATTAATAAATGTCATACGGAATTTTCCTCCGACTTTGAATTCCATTTCCTGGACAGTACATAGAAAACCATAAGGTGGTATCCAGGTGGCGTGTGCAACCGGATCTGCGAAAGCACGAAATACTTTTTCAGGACTTGCTTTAATTACCCTATGAAGGGAAACAGTGTTAGTTTTCATCTTGATTGAGATTTTAAGTATAAATATTCAATTATTATAGCTGATAACGCTATTTTACATTACTATCTTATTTTGCAGTTCTGCTATGAATAATCTTCGGATTATAACAGTAAGAAAGAATGAGTAAAGCTAATACAGCCAATGGCATGAGCATATATGCAACTACCTGATCAACATATGCATGACTGATAAATGCAAAAATCAGGCTGAATGTAAGTCCTGCATATGCCCATTCTTTTACCTTTACCGGAATAGCCGGAAGAGAGATCGCTATCACACCCAGTACTTTACAAATAATAAGTGCATAGGCAAAGTAATCCGGATAGCCTAATGGCTTTGTTCCGGCATTGACATATTGTGGTGCAAAAAGCAGGGTACCCAGTGGCATTAGACCTTCCCAAAGAATGAGAATGGCGGTAGTTATCCAGAATATTATTTTGTTCTTTTTCATAAGTATATAATTTGGTTTTTAATGCTTAAATGGCAACTGTATTCATTACTGTTGTTTGTGCGAGTTGAGATTCCATCTGTAAATCTAATAAGTGGATTCTACATATTTCGTGAAATTGCTTATTATAGCCTGCCAGCCCTGTTTCTGAAACTCGGGATCGTTCTCCGTTTCTGCATCAAAGGTTGTTGTGATTGTTGTTGTATCTCCCATACCGCTGAATAATGTACTGACTTCACGCCCGTCCGACATGGTATAACTGATCTTTTCATGCAAGTCGACCTGTTGATAAGTTCCTTCGAAATCGAAGCCAAAGCTTCCGTCTCTGGCTTCCATCCTGTTACTAAACTTACCATTCACACGAAGATCATTTTGGCTGGACGGGCAGTGCCAACTTGGATCTGCAGCATTCCATTGCATAATATCTTCAGGTGTATTCCAGGCTTTCCAGACGATTTCTACGGGAGCATTGACTGTTGTTTCTACTGTGATTTGTGGTTGTGTTTTCATTGCTTTCAATTTATCGTTTATATTGTTATTACAAAGTTGCGACAGTTTCTGGAATTCCTGACATTGTAAAAACGTCAACTTTAGGGGTAGATTACGACAAAAACTATATGTATCTTTATCTGACTAAATTAATAAACCATGCAAATTTCCGTTTTCGTCCCTCAATACGGTACAATAGAAGGTATCACCCCGGCATTCAGAACCTTTCATACAGCTAATGAATTTCTTAGTGTATTTGGTAAAAAACCTGTATTTGAAGTAGAATATGTAGGATTACAGGAATATGTACCGGCTAATAGCGGAGAATACAGTATCAGGACTAATCGCTTACTGCGGGATGTAACACGTACAGATTTGCTGATTATCCCACCTGTTTTTGGCAGTATAGAAGCAGGTATTGCCGCTAATGCAGAGGCTATTCCTTACTTTACCAGACTCCATGCACAGGGAACCAGTCTCGCAAGTCTTTGTGTAGGTGCATTTTTACTGGCAGAAACTGGATTGCTTTCCGGCAAGAAGTGCTCTACACACTGGGCATATATCAATGAGTTTAAAGAAAAATATCCGGATGTTGAAATCGAAGACGGTGCGGTAATAACAGCACATGATAATATCTATAGCAGTGGTGGTGCGAGTAGTCTGTGGAATCTGATTCTCTATCTCGTTGAGAAATATTCTGACAGGGAGACTGCAGTGTTAATAGCAAAATATTTTGCTTTGGATATCAGCAGAGACAGCCAGTCTCAGTTTGCTATTTTCAGGGGACAACGTAATCATGAAGATACCGATATCCAGAAAGTACAGGATTATGTAGAAAAGCACTATGAAGATAAGATCACGATTGATGATCTCGCAAACCTTAGTAGTATGGGGCGCAGGACCTTTGAAAGACGGTTTAAAGAGGCAACCAACAATACGCCAGTCGAATACATCCAACGGGTCAGAATAGAAGCTGCTAAAAAATTTTTCGAAGCTTCGCGAAAGAATGTATCAGAAGTGATGTATGATGTGGGATACAGCGATACAAAAGCCTTCCGGGATATTTTTAAAAAGATAACGGGGCTGACACCGATAGAGTATAGAAATAAATTTGCAAAGGTAACCAGCGAGATCTGATGATGATCAGCCCCGATTACGATGCGATCACTCATCATCCAGTCCTTTACCATCCAGAATATGCTGGTAGTATTTTTCTATCCTTGACTCTCTTGTTGAGGCTTGCTTCGCCTGATTAAAATAAAATAAATATCCCTTTTGCCGTCCGGGGGTCAGATTATGAAAAGCTTTTTCCAGTGCTGCATCGTCATCCATTGCCTGTTGAAATTCAGCTGCCACAGGATAATCAGCTGTTTTTTTCATTTCCACTTTTTTTCCTGATTGTTCAATTTCTACTGCTTCCCGAATATAATCGGCTATAACAGTTCTCAGTTCCGTGATCTGTTCGCTGTTTGTGAATCTGATTTGTCTTGCAGCCTGTACATTTGCTGTCTGTTGGATTAAAACATGTTCAGGATCTGTCATCAGAGCACCTTTATGAAATAATAATGCACAATATTCTTTGAACCCATGAATAAGGACAATATTCTTTCCATTAAAGGTATAACATGGATGCATCCATTTAAAATCTTCCAGAAGGTCTGTATTTTCAGAGATGATTTCGCGCAGTAAATGAAATTCTGTACTCCATTTTTGGTTACGCTCAAAAAAGTGTTCGGCAGCTGTATTCATAAGTATCAATTTATATTTTGTCTGACATAATTTTTCTTTCAGAAGGTCTGAAATACCAGGATATAAGGATAAGTAGTATAAAGGTAAAGGACGCAATAGCTTCTGAAAAACTATCTCCCGCAGCAATATGCGAAAGCGTTGCTCCGGACATAGCAAAAAAGAAGCCGGCATAGGCCCATTCTTTAAGTAACTTAAATTTAGGAATTAAAATAGCGATGACACCTGCTATTTTCCAGATACCCAGAATGTACATCAGGTATACAGGATAACCCAGATGTATTATTCCTTCGGCACTTTTTTGTGCTCCGGATAATTGTGCCAGACCTCCTGATAGCATTCCTGCGGCCAGTAATCCTGTAGCTGTCCAGTATGTCACCTTTTGCAATACTGAAGATTTTGCAATGTTTATTTCTCCTGTCATAATCGTATTATATAAGTTTATTACATACACTTTGCAACCTGTCATGTGCAAGACTAATCCCCTGAGCAAAAGGCATCTGCAGCAACTGATTCCGGTATGCTACCGATTTAAAAACAATCTGCATGGTAAGCCGGCTACTCTCTTCTGTTATTTTTTCAAATGAAAGGTATTCAAGCTGAACAGGAAAAGGACTGTTTTCCATCTCAAAAGTTCGTGTAATTCGTTGATTGGGGACAAATTCATGAATTGTTCCGTTTGCACGAAAGACCACATTGCCATTATGAGAGGTTTCGAAAGCATATGAGCCATGCGGCTTACTTTCCAGTTTCAACACTTTTGTCCCCATCCATTGTTCAACAATATGCGCCTCTTCATACGCTTTGAAAAGCAGATCTACAGGGAGATCAAATGTTCTTGTGATACTAATTTCCTGCTTGTTATCTTCAGCACTCACTTTTGTTTTATGTTCCATTTTATTTGGTTTTATATTGTTTCATAATGGCTTCCAGTTTATTAAAACGTTCGTCCCACATCTGACGGAATGGTTCAATAAAATCAGCTATCTCCTTCATTTTGTAAGGATTCAACTTGTAGGTAATCTCTCTTCCGCTTTGTTCAGATGTCAATAGTTCGCATTCCGTCAGAATCTGCAGGTGTCTGGAAACTGTAGGCCTGGCGGTATCAAAGTTGGAAGCAATAGCTCCTGCCGTCATAGATTGCGTTGCCACTAAAAGAAGTATGGCTCTTCTTGTCGGATCTGCAACGGCCTGGAAAACATCTCTTCTTAAGTTCATTTTATCAGTTATATAAATGTCGATGTAAAAGCTCAGGACTTCAATATGAAGCCATTTGACTACAAATATAAATGTAGCCATTTGACTACGCAAATTTTTATGAAAATAATTTTAAGGATACATTAATGTATCCCCGGAGGATTAGGCTTAGTTATAAGAAGTAATATAGGATTCTGAATATAAAAAAGAACACAGACACGACTGGCATGTCGTGTCTGTGTCAAGATTAAGGAAGGATATTTTTTCCGGAGATCCAGATATTCTCACTGCCGTACCCGGAAGGTTCGGAACTGGCGTCAATTTCTAAAAGACCTCCCCCGCTAATCTCTTCGTGCGATAACCATAAGCGTTTAATATCCTTACCGTTGAGTCTTACCCTTGCAATATATTTATTTTCATCGCCAAAATTATGTACCCTAATCTGCAAGGTATGCTCTGCTCTGTGAAGATTGATTTCCGGAAATAAAGGTACATTGAGATAGTATAACGGATGGCCGATCACAGGTTGATGCAGTCCTATGGCTGTGAGCACAAACCATCCCGACATAGCACCGGCATCATCGTCCATTGTCCGGATATAGGCTTTGGGTTCATTTTTATAAATCCGGTCTATAAAAGGATCTATTCCTCTGCTGTTGTCGTTGAAGTAATATTGGATAACTGTATCTACGGCTAGCTGATGAACCAGAGACTGATATTTCCAGGGTTTTTCACTGGCATAATACAACGTAGGAGACTGCATATCCGGTTCATTGGCTCTGTTAAAATAATGCCGATCATAGAATTCATCCAGTTGATTTGTAAATGCCTTTTTTCCTCCGGCCAGATCTACCAGTCCCCCAATATCAAAAGGTACATTCCAACGGTACTGTCTGATCGTTCCCTGATACATATTTCTTGCAGACATACGATCTACATCGTTTCGGGATAAATCTTTGAATTCTTTCTGCCAGACAGTTTTATAACTACTGGCTCTCTGTGCATAATGTATCCCCTTTTTATCAAAAAGCTGTGCCATAGCCCACATATCGTAAGCTGCTTCTAAAGCTTTATCCGGTTTTGAGAAATCAAACCGGGCTGTATCGCTCACCAATGAATCTTTTATAGCATCAAAATGGATATCGTATCCTTTATTTCTGGCATCCAGCAGCACTACTGCTGCATGTTCGGTACGAACTGAATTGGCAGGTTCATTTGGGCCGGCAAAGTCAAATTTACCGTATCGGTACAGGTCAGAAATGGATGAGACCACATCCTGATACAATTGTGGATAAAGCAGTTCTAATAAAGGCAGTTGTGTTTTATAATTATCCCATATAGCCCAGCCATGATAACGTTTTCCTTTAGCCAAGTGAATCTTTCCATCGGTACCGGAATACTGTCCGTCTGCCTCAGAGATTTGATAAGGAGACTGCAGGGTACGATAAAACAAGGAATAAAATAGTTTTTCTCTTTCAGGATTACCTTTTACTTCGATACCGGAGAGATAGGTATCCCACTGTTGAAAAGAGGCATTCCTGACATCACTGTATGAACGGCCTGTATTACGTTTAAGCGTCTCGGATGCTTTTTGTACACTGACTGCAGAAAAAGCAATCTGAAGGGTTATTTTTTCGCTGTTTTCTTCCAGATGAAGGGTTAACTGATCCCCTTTCCCCTGCCAGGTACCGGCTGAAGAAACTTTAATAGCATAATGGATCGTATAAATCCCTACTCCACATGTTGTACGTGCTCTGACCGAACCCTGGAGTATTCCGTCCGAACCGATTTGATAGGTGTTGGACACAAAAGCATTATTGAAAGCATGAGCAAGATCTAAACGGAATCCCTTCTTCCCTTTTGGAAAACTATACTCATGAATGCCAAAGTTATTATCAACAGCAAAAGTTGCTTTGATAGTATTACTTAATCCGATTTCATAAAATCCGGGGCCGGCCTGCTCAGTCACTTTTAACAACGGTTGATGATCATCCTGCTCCCCAAGAAAAGGTTTGACCAGAATCAGCCCGCCACTTCCCTTACAGCCTACTCCTTCAAATCTGTTATGTGTGAACCCCAGTATCTCTTTTGCAAGATACTCATACCCCATATGCAAGGTCGGATAGGTCTGTGGAGCAATACTCATCTGATGAAAAGCAGCTGATGCTGCAGGTGACATTTGTCCGTGGTCTCCGGAAGAGCCCAAAAACACATTTATAAGCGATGCTTTGGATTGAGCGTGTACAAATGGCTGCGAACTTAGCATCAGCAACATACAAATGGAAAACAGGCGAATAAAATTTTTCATAGATACTAAAAGCAGGTCGATCAAGACCTGCAAAATACTTTTAATTTTTAATAGTTAATAGCTTCTTTGGTAAAAAACTGCTACATCATGCTGCATAACTTTCAGGGATCCATAGGTTCATCCGGATCAATAGTCAAGGCCTCTTCACGTGGTTTGAATTCAATAATGACTTCACTGATTCGCTTACCTAATACATAGGGTACATATCCCAGTTCTCTTACGCAACGGTCAGCCATCTTCTCCACCGCATCGATATGAGGTATGCTGCTGTTAACGATTGCGTATTTGTCTGCCGGAAATCCATAATGTAGTAAGATGCGAGCTGTATTGCGCATATTAGTGGTTGTATGTCTGGCATGCGGATCAATAAGAATAGCTTCTTCCGGGACATTCAATGCCTGCATCAGATACTTTTTCATCTCTATCGCTTCTATGTAGGGAGTTTTGTAAGGATGTACACGTCCGCCGGAAACCACAATGAAAGGTGCAAGTCCCTGAAAATAACTCCGGGCAGCCATCCGGCAACGCAGCATACCACCAGGACTTATAGGCTGATCATACACCTCCGGTCCGGCTCCTAATGTCAGAAGCAGACTATAAGGATAGCGTTCAAAGTCTGTTTGTCGGATCGCATCATAAGCTTTCTTGTTTTCCAGCTGTATCAACGGTTCCAATTGTGCGGCATCCCAACGTTCATTGACTTCTAATAGCCGAACAGCTGTCCACAGGGACTCATAAAAAGCTTCTTCAGGGTTACGCACATCTTTAAGAATATCCTGCGCTACATCTTTGAGCAGATACAGATATGCTTTTTTTGTGACATCAAAAGAAATAGAATCAATCTTAGGATAGTTGGGTTTCTTTCCTCCCGCATATACATCGATAACATAATTCATAGCATTCAGATCCTGACGAAGTGCCTTTTCCAGATAAGCACGCTCTCCTGCAGACACATCCATACCATATGTGCGTGATGGAATTATTTTATTCGCGACAAAAGCTTTTAACTCTTTATTTGTTTGAAACTTCCTGCTAAAAACAGAGATAATCTTTTCCACTTCCTGTTCTTCCCATCTGAATGCCCGGAGAAAACAGGCTACATCTTTGCAATTAGCAGATTCGATATATCGCGCATGTCTTTTTTCCAACATACTGTATATATCCTGATCGGACAAAATAGTATGGGTAAGCCCGGAATCCTGCGCCAGCAGAAATGTGGCATAATAATTCTTGGCAATTACCCAATCCTGAGGTGTCTGATATGCAGAAAAATCCTGAGCTCCGGAGACATGACTAAAGCATGTCCCCAGTGTCAGCATTATTAATTTCAAAATAGTTTTCATGATTCAGAAGAACTTAATATCCTTGATTCTGATACATTTTCTCCGGATTCAGTTTGTGTTCATCAAAAGGAATCGGATAGTAGCGGTCTTTGGTCGAGATATTAGATATTTTGGCGTTGCCGTAATCAGCCTGTTCTTTCTTCTTGAAGTACGTGACCAGTTCCTGAGCATTGTAATTACGGATCAGATCAAACCAACGGTGATTTTCAAAAGCGAGCTCTACTCTGCGCTCATGCAGAATAGCATCTTTCAGGGTCGGATATTTCGTATTATAGACGGCATTAGCTTTTGAAGTTGCATAGGAAGGTAATCCTGCACGTTCTCTCACTTCATCCAGTAATACGATAGCTTCAGCATCTTTACCAAGGCGCATCTTAGTTTCCGCTAATAACAGCATGACATCGGCGTAGCGGATCAATATCCAGTCATTTCCACCAAAACCCTGTTTACCGGCATTATTACTGTTATCTCTGAATTTCGTAATAAACCAGTCATTGACCTGAGTACTTGCTGCAAATTTGATAGAAAAAGCTTTACGGATATCGTTATCCTCATAGTCTTTTACCAGATCTCTTTTGACATTTCCTCCTATCCCTGTAGATGCAAACTGCGAATTGATTGTTTCTCCTCTGGCCTGATTATTACGCGCAATACTGGAACTGTAGTTCTGATCACCTTGCAGATATTGAACCTGAAAGATCAATTCCTTACAGGTATTCTTTTTGGTTACATCAAATACATCTGCATAGGGGATTTCATTCAGTTTACCAAAGGTACGCATACCGTATGCTGCAGTCAGATGTTGTTCTGCTTTCAGAAAATTTTCATTGGTACTGCCTGCTAAGGTAGCTCCCATTGTCAGATAGACCTGACCCAATAGTGCATTGATAGCAGCCTTAGAGGTGCGACCTACGGCATATTGCCCTTGCTGATCCGGCAGATTACTGGTCAGTGCATCGGACAGGTCTGTTACTATCTGCTGATAAACGACGCTTTCTTTCTGACGAAAAGCAAGTTCATTGGCCTGTTCTTTAGTTGTAATCTCTACCGTAGACAAAGGAATATCTCCAAATTTGCGAACCATATGAAAGTACAATAAAGCACGGACGAATTTTGCTTCTGCAATATAGCGTTGTTTCACTGCCGCATCACCAAACGTTACTTTATCAATGTTGGACAATAATGTATTACAGCGTGCAATCCCGTCGTACATGGTAGACCAGTGCGTCTTGAGATAAGAATTGCTGGCCAGTATAGAAAAATCATTGAACTGAAAAGGTTCTCCAGCATTAGACTGATTGTCATCACGACCAGTATTATCCGAACGTTCTTCACTATACAGAGTGCTGGATTCGCCTATACTGCTTCCTGAACGCAGTGCCTGATAGAGTCCGTTAACGGCCAACAAGACATCATTCTCTGTTTTGAAATAGGATCCCACAGATACTGCATTCGGATCTTGCTGATTTAAAAAATCTTTTTTACAGGAAGTAATTCCCAAAAGAATAAAAGGTAATAAATATCTCTTTTTCATTAGTATATACTTTTTTATTTGAATAAAGAAATCAGGTATTAAAGATTCCTGTACTCATTTGTTATATCTTTATTAGAATGTCACTTTTAATCCCAGATTGTATGATCTGACCAGAGGATACAAACCATAGTCTACTCCCGGAGTGAGGTTACCTCGCTGGTCATAATCCGGTTCTGGATTATATCCTTTATATTTTGTGATTGTAAACGGATTATCTACACTCGCATAAATGCGGACGCCGGACAGCATAAGTTTTTGTGCTGTTTCTTTTGGCAGGCTGTAGCCCAGAATAATATTGGTCATACGCAGAAAAGATCCGTCCTGCAGGTAAAAGGAAGAAAGACGTGTACTGTTACTCTGTGTACCACCTCTGGCTGCCCGGTAGACACTACCGTTGCCCGGATTGGCAGATGATCTCCAGCGTTGTGCTACGTCGGCATACTGATTGCCGGACCCTTCCATGTTATACAGATAATAGTCATAACCATCCAGTACCTTGTTTCCTTGTGAACCATTAAAAGAAGCTCTCAGATCAAAATTCTTATAGCTGGCATTTAACGCAAATCCATAAGTAAAGTCAGGGTGAGGATTTCCGATAATACGCTTATCCTGATCATTAACAACACCATTACCGTCTACATCTTCAAAATAGAGGTCTCCCGGCTGAAGGGGATTTGTAGAAGCTGCTGAAGGTGCTACTGTCTTATAATTTTCTTCTGTAGCTATTCCCAATACTTTAAATCCGTAAAACATACCGATCGGACTTCCCTCCTGCGTGATATGGGTGATATAAGAACGTTCGGCTCCGTTAGTCATAATAGTAGAAGCTCCTCCCAGATCCAGCACTTTATTACGGTTCACATTGATATTTCCGCTAAACCCAAGTTCGAAATCATTCTTACGAATAAGGGTGGCATCGATTTGTACATCAAAACCTTTATTCTGAACCTTACTATCTGGCAGATTGGTAAAAATTGTTGTTGCCCCCGAAATGGCTGTAATAGGTTGATTAAATAAAAGATTAAAGGAACGGCTCAGATAAAAATTAGTCATTACATTCAGACGCCCGCGCAGCAAGCCCAGGTCAAGTCCTGCATTGTATTGTGATGTAGACTCCCAACCCAGATTAGGATCCCGCAGATCGTCCGGCCATAATGCTGTAGCAACCTTATCAGCAATGATAACTCCGCCCGGTGAATTGTAAGCAGTTATCGCCTTATAGTCCGGAATGTTGTTGTTTCCGCTTTTACCCCAACTTGCTCTAAACTTCATTGTAGATCCTTCACCTAACCAATTGTCGTAGAACCCTTCATTTGATACTGTCCAACCGGCAGAAACAGACGGGAAAGTTCCCCACTTACTATTAGGCCCAAACCTGGAAGAACCATCTGTACGGAAAGAGGCTGATAAGAAATATTTGGAATCGTAACTGTAGTTGACACGACTAAAATATGACTGTAAGGTCGTGATACGTTTGAATGTTTCTCCGTTGTCCTTTAACAATCTGAAATTGGAAGGATCTGCTCCTTTATTGGTGATCTCTCCGATCGCATCATTCTGGAATCCATTAGCGCGAACGGTCATCTGGTCAATATCTGTCCGCTGTGCAGAATAACCCAACAATACATTTAACTGATGTTTTTCCTGAAATGTCTTGCTGTAATTAAGAGTAGCTTCGACAAGTTTATCAATTTCGCTTCTGGTACGCGCATCGGCATAAGCAGCTGTTTTTGCAAGATCAGAGTAAGGCGCGTTGTTACCATCCGAAATACTGGTTGGACGATAGTAATCGTATTTTTCATCGTAAGTAGAAAGTCCCCCGTTGATCTTCAGATTTAACCCTTCAATAATAGAGAAATCTGCAAACGCATTATACAATCCTCTTTTTCCTCTTTTATTGTTTTTGATTTCCGTGACATAAGCCAGCGGATTTTCAGGGTTCTGTATTCCATAGTTGTTAGCTGACAGATTAGCCATTAAGTATTTGGCATAACTACCATCTTCATTATATACAGGCAAGGTAGGCAGATAAATCAAAGCTGCCATGGAAGGACTCCGGTCGTATCTCCCTGTAGTCACCTCGTTATTATCATTATAGGTAAATGACACATTGGCTCCTACGGTGAGTCGTTTACTTACTTTAGAATCCATATTGGCACGGAAGTTAAACACCTTCTGGTCTGTTCCCAGCATGATTCCTTCCTGATTCTGATAAGATCCGCTCAGGAAATAGCGGCTTTTATCATTTCCGCCATATGCGGATAAATTGTGACGTTGGAAAGGTGCATTTCTGTATAAGGCATCCTGCCAGTCTGTATCATATTTAGATGCTTTGGCTGTACCTGTCGCAAAATCATAATATTCTTCAGGAATGGTGACTGAACCTGCATTTCCTACTGCATCTACTCTGGCCTTGTTATTGTCCAGTCGTCTCTGATCAGTCCAGGTCACACCCTTCGTGGCAAGCAAATCTCTGTAGGTATTATTTCTGCCATCAATAAGCAAGTCGATAAATTCTGCAGCATTCAATACATCTATTTTCCTGGATAACTGCCCAAAACCTCCAAGTACTTCATAATCTATATTACTACGCCCCTCTTTACCGCGCTTAGTAGTAATCAAAACTACACCTCCGGCTGCTCTTGAACCGTAAATCGCTGCTGAAGCCGCATCTTTCAGGACGTCAATTGTCTCTATATCATTGGGGTTAATATTGAGATTGTTTCCTGCAGGATATCCATCGATAACATACAGCGGATCCGAACCGGCATTGATAGATCCCATTCCCCGAACTCTTATTTTAGTACCGTCATAAGGTGCACCACTGGTCTGCATCACCTGCACACCAGCTACTTTACCGACCAGTGCCTGTGAAAGTTTGGGTGAAGTCAGATTCAGTTCTTCAGCCTTTACACTGGCTATCGCTCCGGTTACATCTGCTTTGCGAACTTTCTGATACCCGATGGACACGAGCACTTCATCTAGCTGCTGACCCTCTGCTTCCAACGTAATCGTTAATCCCTGAAGGGAAGAAACAGACTGACGAACCTCCTTGTACCCTATATACCGGATAGAAATGCTGTCTCCGACTGTACCGGCAAGTGTGAAATTTCCCTTTTCGTCTGTCTGAAAACGTTGCTGTGTACGGATATTCGTAATTGTAGCTCCGGCAACAGGTTTGCCGTCGATATCTACTACTTTTCCCGAAATCTGCTGTTGATTCTTTAGCTCTATTTTCAACAGTTCGACCTTCAGGTTACTTGCTTCAGTGGTTAATGAAACTGTGGTTAATGGCAGTAGAAGCCATAATAGTTTGGTTGATTTAAAGTACATGTTTTTATTTTTTCAACTTAAAATAGATTTGAGGCAAATCTAATTCTCTCGTGTTAAGCGAGTGTTGGGTCTGGTTTATAGAATAATTAACACTTTGTTTCTGTATTAACAAATCATGAAAATTGTGTGATCAGGAAGTCTGCAGAATTAGCTAAAAACTTAATACTCTCTTAATATAAGGTATACAAAAACAGCGTAACTTTATATTGTAAGTATATGTAATACTGTAATTTAAAATATCAGCATTATGAAAACGATCGCTTATTTTTTTCAAAAGATGGTCTTCCGTCTATTTCTAACACAATTCAGCTCCTTCTATTCTCCGCTTAGGTTTCATAAAAACTAAACGGTATATTCGAAAAATGTTTGTGTTATTAACTTATCTTCAGTGTAAATGCATTTGACGAAGGAAGCCTTTGGCAAAGATTTTATCTGGGGAGTATCTACTGCTGCATATCAAATAGAAGGTGCACATAATCTGGATGGAAAGGGAATTTCTATCTGGGATAAGTTTGTCCAGAAAAAAAACAAGATATTTCAGAACCACCACGGGGAAATTGCATGTGATCACTATAACCGATACATGGATGATCTGCGTCTGATGCATAGCCTGAATATCCGTAACTATAGATTTTCTATTTCCTGGAGTCGTATTCAACCGGAAGGGTGCGGCGAAATCAACCAGGCAGGTCTGGATTTTTACAGCCGGCTTATTGATCTGTGTCTGGAGCTTGAGATTACACCATGGGTTACCTTATATCATTGGGATCTTCCTCATGAACTCGAAAAAAAAGGCGGATGGGTGAACCGGGATATAAAGGATTGGTTTGGTGAATATGTTGCCATCTGTGTAAGGCAATTCGGTGACCGTGTCAAACACTGGATGGTGCTGAATGAACCTACTGTATTCACTGCTGCAGGTTACTTCTTTGGTGTACACGCTCCCGGCAGAAAAGGTATAGATTGTTTTCTGGCGGCAGCTCATCACGCGGCTTTGGCTCAGGCACATGGAGCAAGAATTATCAAAGCGTTGCAACCGGATAGTGTTGTTGGTACTACATTTTCATGTTCTCATGTTGAGCCCTTCACAAACAAAGAAAAAGATATAATCGCTGCTAAAAAAGCAGACGTATTGCTGAACAGGTTATTTATTGAACCTTTGCTGGGGATGGGCTATCCTACGAAAGAAATCAAAATATTGAGAAGGATTGAGAAATATATCAAACCAACAGATGAAAATAACCTGAAGTTCGATATGGATTTCATCGGTATTCAGAATTATACAAGGGAAATCATACGTCATTCTTTCTTCGTTCCATTTTTACAGGCCAAAATAGTTCCTGCTAAAGAGCGTAAGGTAGAATTGACCGCGATGAACTGGGAAGTTTATCCGGAATCCATGTATCAAATGTTGAAAAAATTTCAGGCTTACGAGAATATCCCTCCTTTAATAATCACAGAAAACGGAGCTGCTTTTCCTGATCTGCAGGAAAATGAACTTGTGCACGATCATAAAAGGAAACAATACATGCAGGATATACTGCAGCAGGTACTACGTGCTAAAGAGGAAGGTGTAAATGTCAAAGGTTACTTTGTATGGACTTTTCTGGATAATTTTGAATGGGCCGAAGGATATCACCCCCGCTTTGGATTAGTGTATGTAGATTTCCTGACTCAACAACGTATTGTCAAGTCCTCCGGACACTGGTATGCCGATTTTATTAAATAAATAACTCTGCACCCAATCTTACTGTAGATATTTGCCGCATATTCATTCATCTTTTAATCATCAAAAAGAGAAGGCATTTTATATTTGTTTTCCAGATGGAGCAAAATAGTTTTATTGGCGATACCTCCTGCAAAACCAATCATTTTCCCGGATGCCCCCACGATTCTGTGACAAGGAACAATTATTGCGATCGGATTTTTATTTAATGCACCGCCTACTGCTCTTACCGCTTTGATATCGCCTAATACCCTGGCTAACTCACCATAAGTCTTCGTCTTACCGAAAGGCACATTCAACAAAGCGTTCCATACTTTTTTCTGAAATTCAGTACCTGAAAAATCAAGCGGAATATCAAAAGTTGTTCTTGCTTTTGCGAAGTATTCTTTCAGTTGCTGTTCTGTTTTTAAGAGTATAGGATTTTGATCGTTTCTTTCCGGAGTGGATAGTTTTGCTCGTGAATAGTCTTCTCCTTCCCATAAAATGGCTGCAAGTCCCGCATCCGTGGCCACAAGTCTGATTACTCCAAGTGGTGATGGCATATCTTTATACTCTGATTTCTTATTACGCTCCATTTTTAAGATTTGGTTCCCAATAGCTTTTATTCCCTATGCGATGCATAGGGTTAAATATAGAAAAGCCTTACAGGCTTCTCTTTCTTAATATTTTATCTTTATAATACCCCAATGCGAGGCATGGGGCTAAATATAGAAAAGCCTTGCAGGTTTCTCTTTCTTGATATTTTATCCATATAATACCCCAATGCGATGCATAGGCTAAATATAGAAAAGCTTGCAGGCTTCTCTTTCTTAATATTTTATCCTTATAACACCCCAATGCGAGGCATGGGGCTAAATATAGAAAAGCCTTGCAGGCTTCTCTTTCTTAATATTTTATCCTTATAACACCCCAATGCGATACATAGGGTTAAATATATAAAAGCCTTGCAGGCTTTTTCCTCTTGATATTTTGTCCTTATAACACCCCAATGCGATGCATGGGGCTAAATATTGAAAAGCCTTACAGGCTTGTCCTTCTTGATATTTTATCCTTATAACACCCCAATGCGATGCATAGGGCTAAATATAAAAAGCCCTGCAGGCTTGTCACACTTTCAAATAAAAGGCTGAAAGCCTTTCTTATACCAACCCAAGGTTTACCTTGGGGAACTAATGATCAAATTTTAGTTGCGCCCTGAAAGGGCAGCATACCTATGTCCATAAATAGTCTTCATCGAAATCAATTCCGTATTCTTTTAAAAACGCTATATATTCATCCTGAAATGATTTTGTTTTATGGTGTTCCTTTTGGTTTTCAATATACTTTTTCACCCGTCCTACTACCGATTGACTTACTGAATAACCTGCATAACCTCCTTGCCAGGCGAACTGCTGATAGTTTGCACCTTTAGATTTTATCCAGCGGCTACTGTTTCGTTTTATGTGTTCTACAAATTTTGCCAGCGCTATATTTTTTGACATTATTGCAAGAATATGGATATGATCTTGTGTACCATTGATTTTTACAGGTACAGAATCATTTTCTTTAATAATCCCACCGATATATGCATACAGTTCCTTTTCAACCTCTGGCTGGATAAGTGGCTGATTGTATTTTGTATGAAAAATAATGTGTACATACATTTTTGACAATGACTGGGACATATCTATTTATATAATGGCACTTGAAACTTATATTTATACTTCACTATAAATCAATCTGACTTCATCCCGACACACTTTATTTAGCTAATTGTATAATATCGTCTACCTCTAATATTTGTTTTGGATACCCTTTAGATACAGCATGAATCATGGCTCTTCCTACATCTGCCAGTTTCAAAGTCTTTGTTGAAATAAACGGGGCAATAAGCGGCCCCATTATTTTGTATATTAATTTTACGTTGACTTGTCCTTTTGTAGCTTTCATTATGGCCGGACGAAAATTATACTGGCCTTTAAATGGCAATCTCATCAGTTCATTTTCAGTCCGCCCCTTTACTCTTGCCCACATCACCGTCCCTTTTTCCGTACTGTCTGTCCGGTTACCGGATACGTAGATGAAAGTCATTTCAGGATTAATTACAGCCAGTGTTCTTGCAAATGGAATCACAAAATCGTAAGTCTTTTTAGTAAAGCTTTCTTCATTTTCGCCTACCGAACTTACGCCAGCACAGAAAAAGCAGCCATCGTAATCCTTTAACAAATCCGAATGATCTCCTATTTCCGAAAAATCACGTAAAATCAACTCCTTCAGCTTTGGATGCGATAACTGGTAGTTTTTTCTTCCGATTACCAATATTTCCTCTACAGCGCTGTTATCTAAACATTCAAATAGTACGCCTTCGCCTACCATCCCTGTTGCACCTGTAATAATTACTTTCATCTGTTTATAATTTGGTTTTATTAAGGTAATAAATTATCCGGTTTTTATCGTCAATTGAATTAGTTTTTGCATTCAAAAACTCTTCATCCACTTAATAAGACTTTGAATTTTCTAAATGCAGGCAACTCTTATTCATCCTTCAATATTCCCTTTTTAACACCTTCGTTAATCAGTGTTTCGGCGTATTCCCATATCTTTTCCGCACCTTCTTTTATCACACTTTTCTTTGCATACACTTTGCTGTAATTTACCCCGGGCTCATTCCATGTCCCTCCATTATTGGAACTATTTTGCAGAAGAGGCTCCAGCCTGTCCATTGCTCTTGCAAATTTAGCTTCTGCTGTCTCACCAGCTTCAAATTCTTCCCACACGGCAATAAATTCCTTTCCCTGATCTTCAGGAAGCAGTCCGAAAATACGATTGGCAGCCAATCTTTCTTCCTCTGTATTACTATGATTTTTCTGCATATCGTAGATAAATGTATCACCGGCATCTATCTCTACAATATCATGAATAAGCACCATCTTCATGACTTTCAATAAATCAATCTTTTCATTAGCATGCTGTACCAAAACCATTGCCATTAATGCAAGATGCCAGCTATGCTCTGCATCATTTTCATTCCGGTCGCTATTGAATAGCTTTGTTTTACGTTGAATATACTTGAGTTTATCAATCTCTTTAATAAAATCTATTTGCTTTAACAGTTCTGATGAAAACATATCCGGAGGGTTTTAAATAATTCTATTTGTACATGACAAAGATAAATTATTTGCAAAGATCAGTCCAAATATCTGTTATCTACCTGTAGTTATACGGATAGTATTCTTCCCATTTCCAGGGTGTGAATGTATCAGCAATCAGCGTTTCAAGGAGCTCTTTGAAAACCTTTGAACCGTTGACACTGTTGGTCATTATGATGATAGAAATTCCCTTATCTATAAAATTAATATTATAGTTTTTCCACGCATCATCTCCTCCTTCCTTGAAAAATGCTCTTCCATATTTCGTTTTCATTATTCCCCACCCCAGTCCGTAAGCCAGATGAATAGCTCTGTTGGCTGTAGTGGTTTCCATAGTAATCGGAGGAAACTGAGTCTTAGAATGAATGTCTATCTGTGGAGAAATCATTTCTTCAAAATATTTCTTCTTCAATCCGCTGCCTTGTGTGACATACGCTATAAACCGTGTATAATCTGCAAGAGTTGTGACCATAGATCCCCCTGCAACTGCTACGGTTCGCTTTTTCTTTATATTCTGCCATCCTTTTTCATTATGTCCTATAACGAGCTTATCTCCAAAATTATCATGCCATACATAACCTGATCGGGTCATACCTATAGGTCTGAAAACCTTTTCTGTAGCCAGTACATCCAGACTTTTACCGGTGATTTCCTCTACAGCTAATTGCAACAGCTTAAATCCTTCTCCGGAATACGCATATTTTGTTCCGGGCTGAAAATATATACGAATTACACCTACAGAATCAAATACAGCATTGGCATCCCGTGGATCAAACCATCTGACATTAGGTAATCCGGTAGTATGACTCAGGCACATACGTGCTGTCATCATTTTCCATCTGTCATCATTCTTTAAATCTGAAAAATAAGGATAATCAGGGACAGGTTTGCTCAAATACTGGTAAAGCGGTCTGTCCAGATCGAGTTTCTTTTCCTGCACGAGCAGCATACAAAGATATCCGAAGACTGCTTTACTAAAGGAAGCTGCATAGACAAGAGAAGTGGTGTCCATTAATTCATTTTGCAATTTGTCACGGAAGCCATATGATTTAATGAATACTGGTTTATAATCATTGAGAATGGCAATATTAAGTCCGGGTATACCCGCACTGTCCATCACCGCACGCACCTTATTGTCAATTTCGGATATGGATAGTTTAGTTTGATCTAACCGGGTAATGTATTCTTGCTGCGCATGGGAAAGCTTTATGCAGCATATGAATACAAGTAACAGGACAGATGTCTTTATACAAACTTTCAAAAACAGACTCCGGCAGAACGACAGTTCTGCGGAGAGCCTGGAGTAAAACGGGGTTACAACAAATCGCTTCATTTTCTTTTTTTATTCAAAGTTCCCGGATCATCCTGATGCTGTCAACGACAGAACGACGACATGTTGACGACAAATAAGAATATCTGCATAAAAAAAGATAACAAATGCTGTTATTCCGGCGAGTTTTCCGGAATACGTTTAAGAAAAGGGAAGTAACAGTAATAGATTGGTTTTAGATTTTTAAAGCTACGGATACCATTGAAAACACAGAGTACAACAGCACTAACAGTTGTCACAACTAATAGAAAAAATCCTGCAGGAAAATATAAAACCAGTAATATTATAGCAAATAGCATAAATATGGTGACTGTCAATTGAAAGTTTAAGGAGATACGGCCATGAAAATCATACTGTGAACTTTTTTGTTTATAGAATATCCATAGAAATAGAGGAAATAAGATATTACCAAATGGAAATATAAGCCCTGTGAGTGGTAAGAAATGAAAGAGTGAGGCGATCTCACGGGTGTACTGCTTGTTGTAATCGTTTTGCCTGATTTCAGCATTCAGCTCTTCTATGTTTATACCCAGCGCTTCGGCTATCCGTTGTAAAGTATATCCTTGAGGAATTACGTCTCCCCTTTCTATACGTTGGATTGTACGTGTCGTCAGACCTGACAATTCTGCCAGCTTTTGCTGAGTCAGCCCCTTGTCCGCTCTCCTTTGTGATAAGTTAATATTGATGCTGTTTTCTTTCATAAAGAATCATAACTCATTTAAACAAATGTAATTATATTCTTTATGAAATTATTTTATCTAAAAGCATTTGCTCTAATAGTCCAATCCCTATACACTCTTCCGATCATCAGACCGGAAAAGTGTATAGGGATAGAATCTTGGGATGTAATCACCAGCCTTACAACCATTCCTTAAATCTGCGGATATACCAGTTCTTGACAACTTGTGTCAGCAGGCAGTAACTAAACAGAATACCGATAAGCCAGGGGAAATAGGTCCATGGCAAAGGTTGCATTCCTAATGCAGATGCTATCGGTAAAAATGGGATAAGCATTCCTAACGCTATAACCAATGACGTCATTGCCACTACAGGAGCAGTAGCCCAGCTTTGTATAAAGGGAATCTTGCGTGTACGAATCATATGAATAATTAATGTTTGCGACAGTAGCCCTTCCACAAACCAACCACTCTGAAACAAAGACTGATGTGCTGGACTATTGGCTTTAAACACATAAAAAAGAACTGCAAACGTTATAAAATCAAATACAGAACTGATAGGACCTATGTATAACATAAAACGCTGTAAGCCACGGGCATCCCATTTTTTAGGTTTGGCCAGAAAATCTTTATCCATACTATCCCAGGGAATGGTAACCTGCGAAACATCATATAACAGATTCTGAACCAGAAGTTGGACAGGCAACATGGGCAGAAAAGGCAGAAATGCGCTGGCTCCCAACATGCTAAACATGTTACCGAAATTACTACTTGCAGTCATTTTGATATACTTGACAATATTACCAAACGTTCTTCTGCCGTAAATCACTCCCTTTCTCAGTATGGTAAGGTCTTTTTCCAATAAAATAATATCAGCGCTTTCTTTGGCTATATCTACAGCAGTATCCACACTGATACCCACGTCAGATTCTTTGAGAGCGGCAGCATCATTGATACCGTCACCCATAAAACCTACAGTATGTCCTTTCTCCCGGAGCACCTGTACAACTCTTACTTTCTGCATGGGACTTAGTTTGGCAAATACGGAGATATCATCTACCTGTATTTTCAGTTCTTCAGCAGACAGCAGATCAAGTTCATCACCAAGCATAATATTTCGGATCGGAATGCCGACTTCCCGACATATTTTTCGGGTTACGATATCGTTATCTCCGGTCAGCACTTTTATAGCTATACCTAATTCCTGTAAAGCTTTTATGCTGGGAGCTGCTGAAGGCTTTGGCGGATCCAGAAAACCAATAAAACCTGTCAGAATAAGTTTGTTTTCATCTTCAACAGCGTAAGTAAGCGGGTGATTGCCATCAAATTCACGTATCGCAACCAGCAGCACCCTCAATCCGTCTTCATTGAGTTCACGGGCCGTACGCAACACCTGTTTCCGCATAGTATCATTCATAGCCACAACATTATCCTGCTCTCTATGAATACTGCGATCCTCGCCAGGATCGAAAGTATGTGTACAAAGACTAAGCATCTCCTCTACCGCTCCTTTACAGATTAATAAGTGACTGCCATTTGCATTTTTAAGAACAACGGACATTCTGCGTCGCTGAAAATCAAACGGAATTTCATCAATCTTAACATAATGCTCTTCCACCTTCAGATAATCATGTAATTCCACATGCTCTAATACCGCTTTATCCAGCAGATTTTTTAAACCCATCTGATGGAAACTGTTCAGATAAGCCCATTTCAACACTTCATCATCTTCGGCTCCGTATACATTGAGATGTTTTTCTAATACAATTTTGTCCATCGTAAGTGTACCCGTCTTATCTGTACACAGGATGTCCATTGCACCTATATTCTGTATAGCATTGAGTCTTTTGACAATTACCTTACGTTTACTCATATTCAGGGCTCCCTTTGCCAGATTAGCTGTTACGATCATCGGCAACATTTCGGGTGTAAGCCCTACAGCCACTGCCACAGCAAACAGTAAGGCATTCATCCAGTCACCTTTCAACACTCCATTGATGAGAAAAATAACGGGAACCATGACCAACATAAATCGGATAAGCAGAAAACTAACCTTATTAACTCCCTTATCAAAGGCGGTTTCCGGACGTTCACCCACAATTGTTTTGCTGATCGTTCCGAAATAAGTTGAACCTCCAGTTGCCACTACTATCGCAGACGCAGAGCCACTGATTACATTAGTTCCCATAAAACAGATATTGGAAATCTCTATTGGCGAACACTTGTCGGCATGTTGTACTGGCAGCCAGTTCTTCTCAACTGGAAGAGCTTCTCCGGTAAGCATGGCTTCACTCACAAAAAGATCTTTACAATGCAATATCCTGCAATCGGCTGGTATCATATCTCCGGCTGACAGGAAAATAACATCACCCGGCACCAATTCTTCAATAAGACGTTCGTGCTTACCACTATATTTACGCAAAACAGTAGCTGTGGTCTTAACCATACTTTTTAGTTGTTCGGCAGCTCTGTTGCTTCTGTACTCCTGCACAAAACGCATCAGTACACTTATCATCATCATCGTGAATACCACTATCACCGTCTTGTAATCACGTTCTTCCGGTAAAGCCATCCATATATCCAATACAAAAGATATAAGTGCAATCACAAGTAAAATCAATATAAACGGATTAGCAAAAGCTTGTATAAGTTGTTTCAACCATGAAGGTGCACGATCATGCTGTACGACATTTTTCCCGAATCTTTGTGTTCTGTCCTTTGCTGTAGCAGATGTAATACCTTCGGCAGAACTCTCCATCATAGCATAAATAAACTGGTCTTCCTGCCTGGCGATATTATGAAGTTTAATTGCTGTTCCTTCATTCATTCCTGATCTGCTGAATGTTTCATTCGCTTTTTTTGGTACAATTATATTCTTGTTTTTCATTTTTCAATCTTTTATTACGAACCGGAATTATACTTAAAAAATAATCTTATGCAGCTAATTATATTACACATACATACTATTAAATACATTATCACTTTAACATATAGAAAATTATAAATCGCTTTGTGTGCCAATAATTTCCCAACTTACCTTTGTTACTTTTTCTTCTATAGTTAACAAACTGGCTACACGTTCCATAATGCTGTCCTGCTGTGATGCTGCATGTATCTCTGCTGTAATTATAGCTTTCTGAGGATCTTCATAATCGTCACTGCTCAATGATTTGAGCAGTAGCTTTTCATGATTGCCCAGTTGCTGGAGCAAAAGAATACGGATATGGTTTTCCACTTCGGCCCTGCAGATAATCGAAAAACGATAGTCTGTCTGAATCAGGGACGATTTGATAAAATGAGATTGTCCGATGCGCTGACCTAACGGACGCATAAGCAAATGAATCAGTACTACAAAAAAACTGAGAATAATGGCCTCCCTATATAGTCCCACTCCTACAAGTGAGCCTATGGCAGCAGAACACCATATAGTAGCAGCAGTATTAAGCCCCTGCACACTCATCCCGTCTTTCATAATTACTCCCGCACCGAGAAAACCTATACCACTGATAATATAGGAAGCGACTCTTCCGGTAGCGTCTCCACCGATACTGACTGATAAGAGGATAAAAGCAGTTGATCCAAGGGAAACTAGTGTATTGGTACGCAGACCGGCACTCTTCTGTCTCCATTGACGCTCAAAACCAATAGAAGCTCCCAATAACAGGGATAGTGCCAGACGAATAGTAAAATCGAGTGTGTTCATTGTTCTTTTGTATAATACAAACAGGAGCTTAGGTACGCTCCCTCAAGAACAGTACGGATTAAGCTGTCAGCTTGTGAATAAGATAATAGGGACCTGAATCCATGTTGTTTTATTTTTTGACGTTGCAAAAGTAAAACAGCTACTGTCAGGGAGCTGTTAGAGATCTTTTAGAAAAATATTAGAATTTCATTAGAAGGCAACTCCAAAAAGCAGAGGTTGATATTACAATTTCAGAACCTCACCCTAACCCTCTCCTTAAAAAGGAGAGGGAATTGTTTTTGCAGATACATAAAAGGTTGACAAGGGATTTTATAAGGTTTAAGAGGTTAATAAAGTTTATAAGTTTCACTTTTGTTGCAATTACGGGTTAGGAGAAATAAAAAAGGGTTCTGAAATTAATTTCAGAACCCTTCCTATTTAATATAGGATATGTTATAATTACAATCTTGATCTGCTTTGATTTCCGAATCGCACAGACAGTCCCAGTTCATGGGTACTGTTAGCGATGTAACGGTTCAAATCACTGTTCTTCAGGTTCTGCTGATAACTGTAAGCGACCCGAAGTCTGCCCAGATTGAATTCAGCCATTCCCATCAGATCTCCACGCTGTCTGTAACCTCCTCCGATACCAAATTTCTCATGAAAGAATAACATCACTGTACCATCAAACTGAACCCCTGTAACAGGACGGTAGCTCGCCAGTAAACTCGGACGGATGTACATCTGATTGTCCAGATCAAAGATCACTCCCGAGGATACGTAAAACGTATTGTCACGACCAAACTGACGCACATAGTTGGATTCCTTTGATCCGAAAATAGAACGTGGCATAGACACGCCTACATAATATCGATCAGGTCTCACTAATGACGCTGACAATCCGTACAACAATGTTCCGTATTGTTCCGTCTGAAAGGCAGGATCACCCGGATCAAGGGAGCTGTAATCTCCACGCTGCTGCGTGTAGCCCAGGTTCACTCCCAGACCAATGTATTCCTCATCTGAGATCTGAAGTGTTTTGGTAAAATTCGCCGAGGCTTCTGTACTGCGTTCAACACCGATCTTAAACTGTTTGAAATTTACACCTAAAGCAATGCCGCGATTACCAACAGCTATATTACCGTTGAACCAGATACTCTTGGGAGCTCCGTCAACTCCGGCCCATTGGTAACGGTAAAGAAGCGCTGCATCTCCTTCGCCTCCTTTCAGCAATGCATTGTAACTCGGATTCAGCATCTTCCCAAACGAACCGGAAAGCGCCGGATCGATATATTGCTGACCCAAGGCCAGGCTGACACATAGTAACGATAACGTGCCTGATATTATCTTTTTCAAGTTCATAGCCCTTGTTATTTCTGTTTTTTTATACTGTTACTCTACTAAAGAAATCCGGTGTTACAGCTCATCCTGGAGCTGCAACACAGATTTCCTCTGATTAATATCTGACAACGAAGAAGCCTTTGTCATAAACCCATTTACCGTTGATCTTTACTTCAAGCATATAGAAGTATGTACCGGCAGGGACTGCACGACTTTCCTTGTAACCGTCAAATCGGTTGCTATGGTTATCGTACCCTTTGAGTTCCTGAACCAGGTTACCGTTGGCATCAAAGATTCCGATTTTGTTCTCCGGATATTCATCTATGCCCTCGATACGAAGGTAATCGTTGATACCATCTCCGTTTGGTGAAACTGCAGGATGTACACGTACCGGTAATTTAGCTCCGTCTTCATTGCGGACACGAAGTTCACGGGTCACCGCATCAGCTGCGATATAGTTTGCATCTCCTGCCTGCTCTGCACGGATAAGGGCTAAACCTACTCCTCTCACGGTCACCTCCTGATTACCTGTAACTTCAGCAACTAAGGTATTATCACTGTAGATACGGATCGGCAGCGGGCTGTTGCTGGTAATATCAAGTGTCAATTGACCTGCATCGCGGTACACCGCAGGGATTTCTTTGAAGCTAATCACCTGTTTGGCTTTATTGATCTTCAATGTAGCCTGCAGAGAGAGGTTATTATAATTGATACCTCCGTCTATATTAGCCGTAACCGGATAGCTGCCGGCAGCTGTCTGATTATTACCGGTGTAACTCACGGTTGTACCTGAAGGAAGAGTACCAGTTACAAGAATAGATTTAGAACTTCCATCGTAAGTGAAACTGGCATCGCTTAACGTGATACCTGTAACAGTTGCCTTCGTAATGGTAAGATTGGCTCCTGTATAGGTGATCGTATAGTTAGAAGCGGTCAGATCGTTATTGCTGATCGCATACGTTCCTACATTCTCTCCTGCTGCACGTTTCAATGTTCCTGTTACTACAGTAGCCGCATCATTATTGACCATACCTGTGACTTTATAAGTCAGAGCAGGATCTGCCGTTCCAAATACTTTAGTCTTCGCATCAGCCATAACCGTTAAGTTGGCTTTAGTGATTGTAAGACTGCCATCCAGATAGGTAATGGCGTAATTTGCGGAAGTATATCCTCCCGGTGTGATGAAATAGCTACCCACATTTTTGGCCCCAATTGCCGTACCGGTATAACTTAATGCGCCCTGCAAATTTTGTTCATTTTCTCCATTTACAAAACCATTATAGCTTACACCATTACCAGTTGAATAACTTTGCGCGTCGTACATTTTATTAAAATTGTTGGCAGTAATGGTTAATGCTTTTTGTACAACATTTATATTAAAACTTACCGGGGATGCCGCGGCGTGGTTGACATCACCCGGTTGACTGGCTGTAATGGTTGCTGCACCAGCTGACAAAATTTGTACCTCCCCCGAGGCATTTACAGCAGCAACTGCCGGATTACTGCTCACATAGCTGACGATTAGCCCCGAAGAAGAAATTGCCGAAGCATTAACGTCTGCACTGCCATAGGTTAATTGCAAATTAGCGCCTGGTACCTGACTGTTGAACGTAATAACATTTGCCCCGGACTGTACAATGCTCAGCGTACCATTTTTATAGTCGAAATCGTAATTTCCAGAGGATAGTCCACCCGGCGTAATCGAATAAGTACCTGTATTAACTGCAGCCTGAGCAGTACCGCCGTAGGCTAAGTTGCCCCCTAATGCTGCCGGTGAATCGTCATTTACAAAACCATTAAAACTAACTCCGTTTCCACCAACATAGGCAATGCCATCATAGGTTTTACTGAAATCGTTTGCCGTCACTGAGAGCCTTTTCTTTGCCACCTGTAAGGTAAAACTGACAGGTGTTGCTACACCATAATTGTTATCACCCTCCTGATTTGCTGTAATGATTGCCGTTCCTGTACCCAAAATACTCACCTGACCGGTAGCACTCACCGTAGCTACAGCAGTATTGCTGCTTTGGTAGCCGGCCGGCAAGCCGCTACTGGCATTGGCCGAAGCATTCAGATCAGCATCTCCATAAGTTTTATTTAAGATACTGCCTGCTGTTTGAGCATTGAATGTTAATGTATTTACACTATTTAGCGAGATGGTTAATTGTCCGCTTACAAAATTAAGTGCATAGTTGGCAGAGGTCAATCCGCCAGGTACAATGGTATAATTACCTGTATTGACAGCTCCCTGTCCGGTACCCGTGTAAGCCAGTTTGCCGACAAGTACTGTTTGGTCTTCGCCCAGCGCAAAAGCACTGAAGCTTATTCCATTACCACCATAATAAGCAGCACCATCGTACACTTTACTGAAATTGTTGGCGGTAACTGTTAGTGCTTTTGGCGTAATGGCAGCAGTGACATTTGAGAGATCGCTAATATTTGATACTTTATAATTCCCGGCTTGTGCTCCTGTTAAAATTACATTTCCTATTGGGAGAGTAATCGTTTTTGCCGTTCCAACATCTTTGGTATTGTATTGAACTGTAGCCGAGCTTAGGCTCAATTGTACATCATCGCTATTGACCACATCGCCATTGGCCAGCATCAGGTCTATAGCCTGCACCGTTCCAGCCGTACCCGCATCGTACACTTTGGTAAACACGGCACTAGGCTTGAAACTAACCGTAACCGGTTTTTGGCTAATAGTTAAGCTGAATATTACATCTGGAGCAGGGCTAAAAGCACCATTTCCCGGCTGACTTGCGGTAATATTTACCGTGCCTGCTTTTTTGATATTCAGTTTCCACTTATTGGCATCTGCTGCATCCTGAAAAGCTTCGGCAATACTGTTATCTGCTGAGACATAACTTACCGTTAAACCAGAACTTGCTGTGGCTCCGGGTTCAAAATCAGCATCGCCATAGGTTTTTGAAACATTAGCGGCTGTAATGGTTTGTGGCTGGGTTTGCAGTTCATAAGCACCTAAGTCGATATTACTACCCATTAAGCGAGCATTACCATCTAAATCTTTGGTATTGGCATTTAAACCCACAAATAATGTTTGGTCGCCTGCATTGGCCAAATCGCTTCCTATTTTAGGCCTGTAATCTCCACCAATAGATAAAGCAGGTGAGAGCGGAGCTACAAATAGGTCTGCAGCAGTTCCGTTAAACGTAATTAGCCCTGCACCATTGGCACCCTGTACTAAGCTATTTCGGTAAACTGGCACATCAGCCCCCGAGCTGTTTACAACGCCTGAGTTATTACCAAAGACCACCGTGTTTTGCAGTTGTGGCAACGAAGTGTTTGTATTATAAATTGCGCCATTCACATTGGCCTGATTTCCACTAATGGTAACATTGGTTAAAACTGGCGACGAGTTGTTGTTATAAATGGCGGCACCATAATTAGCCAAGTTACCGCTGAACAATACATTATTGAGGACAGCAACTGCTCCTGAGCCGTTAAATATAGCACCTCCGTTTACATCAGTACTGTTTCCTGTAAAGATGACATTATTTAATGTGGCTGTTTTATTACCAAAAATGGCTAAACCACCGCCTCCGCCAAATAAGCCTTTTGAAGCATTATTACTAATGGTGACATCGGTAAATTGTACTTCCGAAGAAACATTAACAATGGCACCACCAAACCTGCCACCTGTTACCAAATTTCCCACAAAACTACAATCGGTAATTATTGGATTTGAATTGACGTTGTACATCGCTCCTGCCCCTTCATCGCCCCAGCCCTGACCTGCAATGTTAGCGCTTTTATTATTTAAGAACTTGCTTTTAGAAATGGTTGGTGCCGCTATGATGGCTCCATTAGGCGTGTTTATATAGATAGCCCCTCCCAAACCAGTTTGCACATGGTTGTTTTCAAAAACACAATTGGTAATTGTAGGGCTTGATGCGGTAATGTTCATGCCTCCACCTTGGGTTTTGAATATGTTTAAAGTGTTTACTGTCAAAATGCCACTACTACCACTGCCGCCTCTCACTACAAAACCATTTAGCTCGGCGGTACCTACATCACCTGCGGAAAGCAATACATGATATGTGTTTTCGCCATTGCCTGAAAAGCTGAGCGTTGCTCCTGCGCCTGTAACCACATCGTCATTATTAAAATCACCACTTAAAATACTCTGATTAGCTGCAATGGACAGATCTCTTTGCTGTAATGTAGTTTCGATACCTGCAAAGCCACCATATAGTTGTACATCTTTCACCAATAGAAAGGTATTATCCCGGGTTTTATCCGTACCAAAGTTTGCCCCGTCTTCAGGGCTGTATAAGGGTAGGTATTTCCCACCAGCTACCCAGATCTGCTTTACCTTACCAGGCGTAACCGCATTTAAGGTTTTGGCCATCACCAATGCATCGGCCAGTTCTGAGACGGCATTTGCCCAGCTACCGCCAAGGCCGTTACTTCCTTTTTTGACATAGAGTATGCCATTTGCATCTGGTTTGAGCACTTTAACAGTAATCTGAAACTGTTGAGAAGTACCTGCGCAACTTGTTGCACCCGGACTATAGGTTCGGAAAGCATAATCATAACTTGGAAACGACTGATAGCCAGCATTGGCATATACTTGTCCATCAGGATAGGGATTGGAAGTGGAACCTGCAATACAGTTGAGGTTATTCGTACCTGTAAACACCAGGTAATAAGTGTTGCCGGGAGTAACAGAAACCGGAGACCAAAAAACATTAACCCAAGAACTTGGAGAAGAAGCTGCCGTACCGGTGGCCAGCTGCACGCCACCGGCATTAGGCAATTTATCCCATAAGGAAATGGTTATACTTCCATTACCTCCAGTTGCATTCAAAAAAATACTCGCTCCCATAAGCGAATTGGTTACAGGCTTAAAAGATTGGGCCAGGTTGGATTGTGAAATATTTGCAGTACAATTACTTGCTATCGATTGGTCAATATCGAGTATACCTTCTGTTAATTTTGGCGTAACGGTAAGCGTTGCCGTTATCGGTTCATTAGTGGCATTTACTGTTGTAAAGGCGGGGATATTGCCTGTTCCATTGGCTGCAAGGCCTATAGCTGGGGTATTATTGATCCAATCGTAGCTTACATACCCTCCGGTAGTAGGACTGCTGAAGTTTACAGCTGCAGTATTGGTACCCGTAAATACGCTTTGGTCTTTCGGTTGTGCAACAACTGGCGTTGGGCTAACGGTATAAGTAAAGGCTTGGGTTGCCGGACTGGCACAAGACATATCATAAGTAATGATGATTTGACCATCGCCATCCTGAAAACCTTGTGTATGTTGTACCGAAATAGCCTGCGGATTGGTATAACTACTGCCACCACCGCCACTACCATAAGCTGCACCACCCCCGCCATAGTAACCGCCCCCACCACCGCCGGCAGCAGTACCGAATAAGATTCCTGCATTACCACCAAGTCCCAGTTGACCTGCAGTTGCAGCAACGTTGCCTACTTGAGTACTTTGGCCAGTTCCTGGCTCACCGCCTTGTGTTTGAGTCCCCCCTTGTCCTACCGATATACCTGTTAGGCTCCCGCATTGATTCCCTGTTCCACCCGTTAGTTCGCCACCAGCTCCGCCAGGTTCGGCAGTATTGCTACAATTATTACCAGCACCACCACCACCGCCAGCAACGATAATTCTATTTGTTAATGCCGTTCCTCCTATACGAATATCTGAAGCACCGCCACCATTAGGTTGTGCAATACTGCCACCACCGCTTCCACCACCATTATAACCGTTGCTACCACCAACCATTACGTAAATTGTTTGGCCAGGTGTAACCGGATAGTCAGCTGTAACTCTTCCACCTTTGCCTCCCAAATCATCAGGCTTCGTACCTGGCTGGTTATAGATGGCACTTGCGCCTTGCGCACCTCTTGCGTCTATTTTAATATTGGTTACCCCCGCTGGCACCACAAATGTTTGCACCGCCCCGGTATAACTAAAAGTTTGAACGGTTTCCAACTTTGGTGTAACTGTTATATTCGCCGTTAGCAGTCCTGTTCCGGTGTTTACCGCGTTAAAAGCGGGGATATTACCTCTTCCATTAGCGGCAAGGCCTATTGCCGGATTGGAATTTGTCCAACTGTATACCACATTAGCCGTACTGCTGGTAAAATTAACCGGAGCAGTGGTCGTTCCATTACAGACCTGCTTATTTTGTGGCTGGTCCATTTGCGGACATTGGCCAAAACTCAGGCGGGTGATAATAAGGAACAGTGAAAAAAGTAATTGTCTCTTCATAAGACACAAGAGTGTTTTATTCATTATAGTATTTCTTGATATCAGGTAATTTTAGACTAAAATCATTACCTAATTTCTGCAAATGAAAATGATTCTATAATGTATTTAAGCGGACAAAAAACGGACAATTGCTATTTGCAAAAAAAGGAGTATCTAAGTAAACCAGACATTTTTTAACACATATTCTTCGCTCCTTAAAAAGGATAGGAATTCGTTTTTAAGATTATCAGATTTGCGCCAGTTGGCGTCCCCGCCAACTGTTTGTTATAACTTCCCTCTCCTTCCAAAGGAGAGATGCCCGAAGGGCAGAGAGGTTGATTAATCCAGTACGGGCAATGTAACTGTAAATACTGTTCCGGTATGCGGTGAAGAAATGACAGTAATATCTCCTTTGTGAAGTGAAATAATTTTCTTGGTAAGCGGGAGTCCTATTCCGTTACCATCAGCAAACATTTTATTCTGCCCTCTAAAAAATGGGGTAAAAATATGCTGCAGGTCCTCTTCCGGGATACCAATACCCTGATCAGAAAAACGTAATGTCATGATAGTTTTTGTAAAGGAAACAGTCAGCCGGCACTGTTTATCATCTGAAAACTTACAACCATTTTCAAACAAATTGGCAAATGCAACCGTCAGCAGGTAACTATTGCCTTTGACAGATATTTGTTTATCATTTTCAAACTCCTGTTCAAAGTGAATAGATAGTCTATAATTCTTATTTACCTTTTGCACCTGCAGCTGTGCATCCAGCAAAATTTCATCCACACGTACGGGTTTAAAAGATATTTCTACAGGATCATAAGTAGCTTTTGCAAAATCCAGAAGGCTGGTAGCCAATCGACCTAGTTTTTTTGCATCGTTCAAAGTATTACGGATAACTTCCTGATATTCAGCCACACTTCTTTCACGGGAGGTAGACAACTCCAGTTCTGCAGTTATCGCAGCAAGTGGGGTACGAAGTTCATGAGCAACATTTGATACAAACTGTTTTTGCGCATCAAATGAATTTTCAAGTCTGTTCAACAGATCATTAAATGTCTCCGCCAGTTGTGTTAGTTCATCTTTGGAATGCCCAGTATCTAATCTCATATGCAGACTGGTTGTTGATATTTGACGAGCCCTTTCTGTCATTTCCTGTACAGGAGCAAATGCTCTCCGTGAAAAGAACCGACCCGCACCATAAATAAAAAGGATAGAGATCACAAAAACAGTAATACTAACCCATAACATATTAGCCAGTTTATTATAACCATACTGGTCATAGGCTGCAGCCGTAATTATATAAGTTTGTCCTTTGTATGTATGTCTGATACCTATTACCTGCCAGTCATTAAGATAAAATCGTTCTTCACCTTTATGATAAATCCGGTCAATCATTGAAAAGTCTTCTTTCACGACGTCTATATCTACCGCATCATGATATAAAAGATGGAAATCATGTTTATAGATAGCAACTTCTACCTCATTGATTATCTTACGGTTATTATGATAAATATTTTGTAAAACTTTAGCATCTACTCCTGCTTCAAAAAATAAATTAGCCTTTGTAACAGCTTCTTTTTTTAACAGATCATAAAATTCTTTTTGACGGTTTTGTTTGGCAGAAAAATACAAGACAGCCCCAAAAATCAGTAATATTGCAGCCGTGATACACGTAAATAACAGGGTTAATCTTGCTCTTGCTACCATCAGGCCTTTCTTAAGATAAATCCCATTCCGGGTTTAGTATGAATCAGTTTATGATCAAAATCCCTATCTATTTTCTTACGGAGGTAATTAATATATACATCTATAAAATTGGTACCTGTATCAAAATGCGTTTCCCATACATGTTCAGCTATATCTGATCGGGAGAGCACTTTTTCAGGATGACTTAAAAAATACTGAAGCAGGTTAAATTCTTTGGGTGTAAGTTCGATTTCCAGACCACCCCTCTTTACCATTTTGGTATTGAGATTCATTTCAAGATCATGATATCTCAACACGAAAGATGCCACACTCGCAGACTGATCCTTACGTTTCAACAAAGCACGTACACGAGCGATCAACTCCCTCGTTTCAAAAGGCTTGACCAGATAATCATCTGCTCCGGCATCAAATCCTTCAACTTTATTATCAGTAGTACCCAATGCTGTCAGCATAATAACAGGAAGATCCGGTTTCAACTGACGCACCTCTTTACACACGTCCAATCCATCCATCTTTGGCAATACAATATCCGTGATAATAAGGCTAAAATCATGCTGCAAGGCTAATTTCCTGCCAGACATTCCATCATAAGCAATCATCGTCTGAAATCCCTGTTCCTGGACAGCACGCTCAATCAGCTGTGCTACTCTGAGATCATCTTCAATAATAAGAATATCCATACTTGATTTTTTTCAACATCAAATTTCGGCATTATTCTTAATATAGACCAATAAAGTTGATATCCAAACAAATATTAGACGCGATATTCAGAAAGAATACCTGGTATAATCCTGAATATCACAGCCACACTTTCATAAATACTTATCTCTTATAAAGAGTCTAAGGCCTCCAATATCGTTTCATAGATATAAGCCAGATCTTCATCTGCTATGCAATATGGAGGAACCAGATAAATAATATTCCCCAAAGGGCGAAGCAGAATCCCTTTGTTTAGAAAATAAGGATACAGTTTTTCGTGCATATCGCTGAAATAGGAAGTTTCTTCTCCTGTTCTCCATTCTAACGCCAGAATAGTTCCCTGCTGTCTGACAACTACCACCTGAGGATGCGATTTTAACTCCATAGCAAAGCGTTCATGCTGCAATACTATCCGTTGAATATTCTCCAGCGTATGCGCTTGCAACAGAAGTTCCATACTTGCTAAAGCCGCAGTACAGGCCAGAGGACTGGCTGTAAAAGAATGACCATGAAAAAGTGCCTTTTTCTTATCATCAGAATAAAATGCTTCATATATCGCATCTGAACAGGTCGTCACCCCTAAAGGCATAGTCCCTCCGGTCAGCCCTTTAGAGAAACACATAACATCGGGATATGCAGACAAATAATCCGCAGCAAACAGACGTCCTGTACGACCAAAACCTACAAATATTTCATCCTGTATCAGCAATATACCTTTGCTACGGCAATAATCCATCAGCATACTCAAATCCTCCGGTCTATGCATTAACATTCCTGCAGCTCCCTGCACAAGCGGTTCATAAACAAAACAAGCCAGCTCATCTGCATACCGGTCTATAATGCCAAACAGTACGTTTATATTTGCTTGAGTGGGAACATCAATAAAGATAACCTCAAAGAGCATATCTGCAAAGGGAGCTGTCCATACCCCCCTTCCGCTAATAGACATAGCTCCAAATGTATCTCCATGATATGAATTCTTAAAAGCCAGTATTTTAGATCGTTTCCGATCTTGGTTATAGTGATACTGTATACATATTTTGAGTGCAACTTCTATTGCAGTAGAGCCATTATCCGTATAAAACACTTTCTGCTGAGTGGACGGAAGCAGCCTGAGCAGATTTTCAGAAAGTCTGATCGCTGGTTCATGCGTAAATCCGGCAAATATCACTTGCTCTAGTGTAAGTAACTGCTCAGAGACACGCTCAGCAATATAAGGATGAGCATGCCCGTGCAAAGTCACCCACCAGGAAGAAACGGCATCAATATAACGATTGCCTTTATCGTCGTAAAGATATGCTCCGTTTCCACGGACAATGGGTATAGCGTCTTCTGCACCTTTCATCTGCGTATACGGATGCCAGTTAACCTTTCTGTCACGCTCTTTTAATGTACCTGACATGAGCTTTCGCTTTTTTTGTTTTCCATAGGTTTCAGTCCCAGGTTCCGGAACATCTGCATATCCTCGGATACTCCCGGATTGGGCGTTACAAGCAAGGTTTCGTGTTCTCCTGTAAAAATAGAATTGGCACCCGCCATAAAACACCAGGCTTGCTCCGTCTCTGTCATCTCGATACGTCCGGCACTAAGACGCACAACGGATGCCGGCATTACAATACGGGCTGTAGCTATCATACGTACCATATCCCATATATCAACTTTAGGATTATGTTCTAATGGTGTTCCTTTAACCCTTGCCAATGCATTGACCGGAACAGATTCAGGATGCTTTGGCATAGTAGCCAATGTCAGTAACATAGAAATACGATCTTTATGGGTTTCTCCAAGGCCTATAATCCCCCCCGAACAAACAGTAATACCTGCTTTACGCACATGGTTGATTGTATTGATACGGTTATCAAACTTACGTGTCGAGATAATCTCCTCATAATACTGCTCTGAAGTATCCAGATTATGATTGTAAGCATGCAAACCTGCGTCCCTTAACCGGACAGCCTGCTCTTCAGTCAACATACCCAGTGTACAACAGACCTCAAGCCCCAGGTCATTTACACCCTTTACCATATCGATAACCCGGTCAAAATCACGGTTGTCACGAACCTCTCTCCACGCAGCAGCCATACAAAAGCGGGTAGAACCCGAATCTTTGGCTTTCTGTGCATGGGCAATAACGGTCTCCGTCGGCAACAAAGCTTGCACCTTGATGTCCGTATGATATCGGGCAGCCTGTCCGCAATAGGAACAATCTTCAGGACAGCCTCCGGTTTTGACAGATAATAAGGTACATACCTGTACTTCTGATGCACGGTGCCATTCTCTGTGTACGGTAGCTGCACGATAGACCAATTCCAGCAACGGCTGATCGTAAATTTCCTGAATCTCTTCTTTCGTCCAGTTGGTTCTGATTGCTGTATTCATAATTCTTCTCATAAATTTGTATTTTTTAATATTTCGGTGGTACGGTATATCTATTGTACCTTATAACTATGTGATCTGTTCAACCAGATCCCGACACACGCTGTCCAGTTCCTGAGAACTTAAAGATTGGAGGTCCGGTATACGTAAAATGGCTGTTGATGAATCTACTGCTTTATGGATAATCCTTTCGCTATGCGAATTGAATGACCCGTTGAGTATAAGATAACGAAGTGGAATATGACGCTGCCGGAGTGCTGCGATAGAAAGCAAACTGTGATTGATACAACCGAGGTAATCCCTGACAACAAGTGCAGCCGGAATGGATAATTTTGAAATCAGATCAATGATAAACGCTTCCTCATTGACCGGAACAAACAACCCGCCTGCACCTTCTATCACCAATGACCGGGGAGTAACCGGAAGTTTGAAATCTTCTAATGTTATCTGTAAATTTTCAGCAGCAGCTGATTCATGAGGAGAAACAGCTAATTTTAGCTTAAAACGCTCGGGGTGAATAACAGTATCGCGACCAGTCAGTTCACTTACGAGCATGCTGTCTGAATGATGGAGATCACCGGATTGTATAGGTTTCCAATAATCGGCACCCCATAATCTAACCAATACAGCTGAGCAAATAGTCTTACCTATACCTGTTCCGATTCCACTAATAAAAATCTGTTGCTTCATTCTGAAAATGCTCTTTTATTTAAATTGCTCAGTATTATCTTATAGTACACTATTAATTTCTGCGGTCAGCGCATCTATCTCTTCTTCCGTATTATACTGATGCAGACAGATACGCAGACGCTCCTGCCCTTCCCTTACGGTAGGACTATAAATAGCATAGACCTGTAGTCCGTTCTTCTGGAGCTGTTGCTGCAGATGGATCAAGACTTCATGCTGCGGAATGATAACAGCCTGAACAGGACTCAGCGGATCTGAAGCGGAAGAAATCTTCTTCTGCCTGAAATAAGCTATACGTCTTTTCAATTGAGCTGAAAGTTCAGAATGTTCATTCAAAAACGCATACCCCAATCGTATATGACGAGCAAACAGATCCGGACATGCAGTACTATAGATAAAGGCAGATGCAAAATTGACAAGGTAAGATTTGAGCAACTCCTCCCCTAATACAGCTGCACCATGTGCTCCTAAAGCCTTTCCATAGGTAATCACCGTTGCAAATACGTGCTTCTGTAAACCATAATGGTGTACCAGACCATATCCAAAGACACCAAATGCGTGTGCCTCGTCTACAATAAGCGCAGCATTGTATCGTCGGGTCAACACAACAAGCTCATTCAAAGAAGCAAAATCACCATCCATGGAGTATAAACTCTCCACCACGACGTAAATCTGACCGCTGGCTCTCCGCAGCTTATCCTCCAGGCTATTCAGATCGTTATGTCTGAATTTCCATTTTTGGGCTGCAGATAAAGCCGCTCCGTCATGCACGGATCTATGAATCAGTTCGTCCATAATAATGGTATCTCCCCGACCAGGTAAAGCAGACAGTAGCGCCAGATTGGCCATATAACCGGAGGCAAACAACAGACTTGCCGGATATCCGTGAAATACAGCAATTTCCTGTTCTGCACGCATTTTCTCAACAGAATTACCGCTGATCAGCCTGGATCCTGTAGCGCCTCCGAGAATTGACGGATCAGCATGTATCTCTTCTGACAGTTGTTTATGAAATGCAGGATTCCGAGCCAAACCCAGATAATCATTGGAAAAAAAATCAATTCCCTGCTCTGGAATCTTTAAACTCCTTAGATTACCCTTATCTGCTCTTAACTCCAGCTTATCGTTCAGAAGTTGCGAAAGATTATTTATCATGCTTTACTTCCAGCGCTATCGCTGTTACCCATTCTTCGAATAATTGCTGTTCCATATCCTGTATCTTCTTTGCATGTACTTCCCAGTCGGACGCAAAGACTTCGAGCTGATGGATCATCTCTTCCAGATGCCCCTCTTCTTCCAGAATAATAGATTTGACCATGACCTTACTCTTCGATGCATCCAATACCTGTTGATAGATAGGATATAAGTCATCTGCACGTACTTCAATAGCATAGGTTACAAACAAATAAGCCGCATACTTGAGTTCATTATCCCTTAAATCAAATGTATTTTTAAGATAGCGACAGGCATGTATATCCAATTGCTGCAAATAATGACGTGTACAGGCTGAAGCAATAAGCTCATCAGTCCTGTATGTATTACAGGTATCAACATTGGTCTTCGCAATTTGTTTTTTGAGGTAATAGGCATGCCGATGCTCTTCAGCGGCATGTTTTAGTTGTATCAGATTTACATCTGTTGTATGTTCACAGGCAGATATTTTTCGCGCTCCTGCATTTTCCATAAAGGAAAGCGTATTCAGCCATTTAGCATGAAGCATATCATTATCCACAATGTGTTGAAGTAGATTGTACATATCGATCTCTTTAATTTGGGTCAAATGTAGTATCTTGCCGGACATTAAATATGTACCAGTTTTTATATTATGGCTAGTCCGGTTAGTGTTCCATACCAAAGTTTTATTGAAATTGATCGAAATTTAGAGACTTCTGTATACTTACAGATCAGCAATCAGCTGATAAATGCTATACAAAGAGGTTTTCTGACAGCGGGAACTAAACTACCCGGCACAAGGACTTTAGGCATGTTACTACACATACACAGGAACACCATAGTAGCAGCTTATGACGAATTACATGCACAAGGCTGGGTAGAAATGCGTCCTAATCAAGGTACATTTGTCCTGGCTAAGTCCGATGATAAACCTCAGAAAATCCGGTCTGCCCAACAAAATCAACTTGCCGTATATCCTTCTTCTACAGGATATTCATTCCGGAAATCGATGTTGCTGGATAACCCGTTCGAACATTCAGCCTGTGAATATGTCTTTAATGACGGCATACCCGATATACGGCTAACACAGATAGATCATCTTTCCAGTTTATACAGTGCCAACCTGAAACGTAAGAGCAACCGTAAAAAATTAGGGTATTACAACCATGACGGAAGCGAATACTTCAAAAAGAATTTATCCAATTACCTCAATCTGTCTCGTGGTCTGCATATTTCAAAAGATAATATCCTGATCACTCGCAGCACAGAAATGAGTGTGTACATTGCTTCTGAAATCCTGTTATCCGTTGGAGAAATCGTATTAGTGGGTGAGATGAGTTATTTTTCGGTCAATATGATCTTTCAGAAATCCGGAGCACATATTATGTCTGTCCCTATAGACGAAGAAGGTATAGATGTGGATGCTGTCAGGGAAATATGTGAACGACAACAGGTGCGTATGCTATATATCACGCCGCACCACCACTATCCAACGACAGTCACCCTAAGTGCAGAGCGTCGTATCCAATTGCTGCATTTAGCCTCCCAATTTGGATTTATTATACTGGAAGACGATTATGACTATGACTTTCACTACGATAAAGCTCCGGTACTTCCCTTAGCGAGTGCTGATACTAATGGCATGGTAGTCTATATCGGTTCTTTTGGTAAATCTCTGGCACCGGGATTCCGGACAGGTTTTATCGTTGCTCCGGAAAATCTGATGACTGAAATGCGAAAACATCTGGGCATTATTGACCGGCAAGGGGATATTATGATGGAGCAGGTACTTGGTGAAATGATAGAAGAAGGAGATATTCATCGCTACCTCAAAAAGTCACTTAAAATATATCAGGAACGCAGAGATTATTTCACCTCTCTTCTGGAAGAACGGCTGCATGAATATCTGGATTTCAGAAAACCTTCAGGAGGACTTGCGGTATGGGCAACCTGGAAACAACCGATCAATCTACTGCAATTAAGCCGTTCCTGTGCCAGAAACAATCTTTTTATCCCGCGCACTTTACTATACCAAAATGCATCACTTACAGCCGCCCGATTAGGGTTCGGGCATTTTACTACAACAGAAATGGAAGAGAGTATATCCATACTTCATGACGCTGTTATATCTCTACAATAAAACTTGCCAAGTTTGACCGGACTACTCTTCTCTCCTTTCTAAGGAGAGATGCCCGCAGGGCAGAGAGGTTTGAAACTTAATAAGATAAAACGAACCAACGAAAGCGTTTGCCGGTTTCCTCACCGGCAATCTACAGAGGCACAAGCAACATGACTTGCGCCAGAAACGGAGATAATATAGAGATTTCACCGGACTACTCTTCTCTCCTTTTCAAGGAGAGATGCCCTAAGGGCAGAGAGGTTGAAGCCTGTAAGATAAAAACGAATCAACGAAACGCGTTTGTCAGTGTTCTAACCGGCAGCCTACAGAAGCACAAGCAATATGCTTGCGCCAGAAAAAACGAATAAGACCGTATGTGCTATACAGTTGGTGGGGACACCAACTGACGCATAAAAACAGTTTGTTATTATTGAAGAAGGCACAAGCAATATGCTTGCGCCAGAAAAAGCTAGTAAGACCCTAATGTGCTATAACTGCACGCAAGAGAAACCGTCTTATTTCCATAGAAAATTTTAAACAAAAGAGCCAGATTTGAACATATTCAAATCTGGCTATCACTATTCAAGAGTCTGGTAAAACGGCCAGTTACATTTTCGCATCCATTAGCTTGTCTGTTTTTACATCGCCCTTTTTAGTAGCAATCTTAATAACAAAAGGCTTCTCGGATTGGAAATCTTTAGGCAGAATAACATCGAAATACGTACTCTTATCCAGATCCAAACCGATATCACTGCGTTTCAATGTTAAAGATTGTCCATTAATTAATAAAGAAGCACTTTCAGGTATTTCCGTAGCTTTCTTATCAATCGCTATGCGCACTATATTATTAACAGGTCTGTTAAACACAGTCAGGTATACCTGGTCATTTTTACGTGTAAAGTATCCATATTTAGATGGTGCAAGTCCTGCATATTTGACACCATACACCGCTTCAGCATTAATTTTCATCCAATCTCCCAGTTCTTTCGCTAATTTATCTTCTCCGGGATGCATTTTACCATTGCCGTCAGGACCAAAGTTTAGCACAAAATTACCGCCCATGGATACAGAATGCATGAGCATATCAATAAGATCATCTGAAGTCTTGGTATATAATCCTGTCCAGTCTTTCATATACCCCCACCCATTTGGAGGAATGGTCATGACACAATCCCAGTCCCTTCCTTCCAGCCAACTGTATTCTTCAGGCAGTTTCCGCTCCCATCCCTGTTCATAATCACCTAACATATCTCCGTTGGAGTCAAAATGACGTTTTCCGAATTCATCATTCCGAAAACGGCTTCCGATAATAAGTCCGGGATGTTTTTCACGCAATTCTTTTTCCAGTTTATAAGTAAAATCATAGCTTTTGATCCAGGACTGATCCCATGTACCATCAAACCAGAATCCCTTTATCTGCGGATAGTTTTTCAATAATTCGAGCAATTGATTTTTAGTGTAGGTCAGGAACTTCGTATATTTTGCCTTTTCCTCTTCTGTTTTAGGTTCTTTACCCATATAATCAGGGTTATTCCATTCCAGAATAGAAAAATACAGATACACATCAATACCCTCTGCGGTGTAAGCATCCACTACCTGCTTTACAATATCTTTTTTATAAGGTGATTTTGTAATGTTGTAATCCGTATATTTTGTAGGCCATAAGGCAAATCCGTCATGATGTTTGGTAGTGAATATTACATATCGGGCACCCATATCTTTCGCCTGCTTTGCCCATTGTCTGGCATCAAAGTCTTTCGGATTAAACTGTTTGTAAAGATTATCATATGTATTTCTCCAATCTTTAGGTGCAGTAGTTCCGCTCCATGTACGTATCCATTCAGATGCAGCAGCGCCACCTCGTGCACTTACTCCTTCCCATTCATTTCCGGGAATAGCATATAGCCCCCAATGGATAAACTGTCCCAGACCATACTGACGAAAACGCTCCATATCCTCATCTGTACGATGAGCAGGTGTTAGTGGTCCGTATTTGACTTCGATTCTTTCTTTTGGCTTTTGTTTAGGCCCGGTCCATTGTGCATGTGCGGAAAGCGTACTGAGCAAACCTGCACCAGCCAGTAAGGCCGTATATAATTTGTTTTTCATATTCATTATTATTCAGGGTTATCGATATAGGCGCGCTGTGTTTTGTAAACAACAGGCTCCGGATTGGTCTTATTAAACGGATCAAAATAATACAGATCTGCAGCTCTGTACAGCCGGAGATGAGCGGGAAGGTAATCGCAAAAGCGTTCAAAATTCTTCACTTTATCTGTACTCCACGCTACTTCAGCCATAGCTGCAAGTCTTGGAAAAATCAAATAATCCAGTCTATTCGTATTGGTTACAGTTTCCGTCCAGAGATTCGCCTGTATTCCCAGTATCTGATCCTTGCGTACTGTCAATGAATCGTATTTTGACGGACGAAAATGATATACATCTGCAAGAGCATTGAAACCTTTTCCCCATTTACGTCCATAACGGTGATTCTCATCCTGTACAAAATCAAAATAAAGCGGAAGACGCGGACACAATATGGTAGGATATCCGTTTTGAAGGACTGTTTTCAACTGGTCCGGCTTGTCATGTCGCCACCACATCAGGATAGTCTTATCTTTGGGTAATCCGGCATCAGCCATCTCATCCCATGCTATTACCTTTGCTCCCATATTATAAACGCTATCTGCCATACGGCGCATAAAATAGGTTTCTACCTGTTTATTATCTGTCAGCTGATATTTAGTTTTCAACTCCTTAATTTGCAAATCATTATTCCAGGCTTCACTACCAAAAGAGACCTCATCTCCTCCCAGATGCAACATCCGGGCAGGAAAAAGCACATTTGCTTCTTTGAGTATATGCGTCAGATATGCGTATGTACCCTCCTTACCAGGATGGAATGTAAAATCTGGATGTTTATCATTACCACCTCCGCTATATTGCGGATAAGCACGGTTAGCCGCTGTGGCATGGCCTGGCATATCTATCTCCGGTATTACTTCAATATTACGATCTGCCGCATAGCGGACAATCTCTTCTATATCAGACTGTTGATAATACTGAGCAGCAACAGTAGCATTTGTAAACGACCCTACTCCCCCGACAAGGGTAAGTAAAGGGTAACGCAATATTTCCAGTCGCCATGCAGGTTCATCTGTCAGGTGCCAGTGAAATTTATTCAATTTGTAAAAAGCCATCCAATCGAGTAAGGATTTAACCTTTTGCTTTCCAAAGAAATGCCGGGACTCATCCAGCATAAATCCACGCCAGCCATAAGCAGGCTGATCCTTAATTTCACAATAAGGCAATTCCATTGTCTTTGCAGAATTGGTAAGGATCATCTGAAGTAAACTAACTGCTCCATATAATGCACCTTTACCTGTAGATGCACGAATTTCTACTTTATCCTTAACAATTCTGATTACATAACCTTCTTCAGATACTTTCGTATCGGACACAAAATGAATAAGTGCTTTATTGGAATCTTCACCTGCAAACCAGGTGGCAGATTTATTTTTCAGTACCTCCAGCTGAAGGTACTGCACTGCGCCTGTAAATTGTGTACTTGCCGACCAGATATGTGCAGACTGCTGTAACTTCAAAACACCGTCTCCGATCTCCACGGATTGTGGTTGCGGTATAATCCGTATACTGTTCTTTACCTGTGCAGCACATATGCATGTAAAGCATAAAAGAAAGCTAAGAATCAAATATTTACGCATAGGTACTCACAATTAGAATTTATAATCAGGTTTAACATTCTTTAAATATATCAATTATGTCCTTGAGTTCGCTTCACACAAACGTTTGCATAATTTCCGAAAACGTTATCGTGTAGCATTTGTTACATTGCTGACAGGTCATTTATTTAAAATATATCCATAAAAAAAGGACTCGTTGTGTACGAGTCCTTCTATATTATCATCAGAATGACGTCTAAAGCGCATCCGGATCATCTGTACGATAAGGTGCTTCTTCATCAAATTCCCCTTCCCACTTTGCAACCACTACGGTAGCCAGACAGTTACCAATCACATTGACAGATGTACGCGCCATATCCATCAACTCATCAATACCTAATATGGCAGCAATGACAAATACCGGAAGACCAAACTGATCTGCTGTAGCAATCAGGATAATCAGTGATGCACGAGGTACTGCTGCTACTCCTTTGGAAGTAATCATCAGGGTAAACGCAATCATCAACTGTTGTCCGAATGATAGGTGCATACCTGCTGCCTGTGCTACGAAAATAGCTGCCAAGGACAGGTAAAGTGAAGTACCATCCAGATTAAAACTATATCCTGTAGGAATGACAAAGGAAACAATACGGCGGGGAACCCCAAAACGCTCCATCGCACTCATTGCTTTAGGCAATGCAGCATCTGAACTGGTCGTCGCAAACGCAATAGATACAGGTTCCTTGATCGCATTAACAAACTTAAGAATAGGTATTTTGAGATATAATGCCACTGGAAGTAATACCAAAAGCAGGAAGAATATGAGCGCCAAATACAGTGTTGCCAGCAACATAAACAGATTCTTGAGTATATCGACTCCAAGATGCCCGACAGTATAAGCCATCGCTGCCCCCACTCCAATAGGAGCAAAATACATGATGATATTGGTAAACTTAAACATCGCTTCGGAAAGACTTTCCGTAAAATTGACCAGCGGCTTTCGTTTCTTTTCTTCAACCAGTGCCAGACCTATTCCAAACAGCACCGAGAAAACAACAATCTGTAAAACCTGATTTTCATACACTGACTTTACAATATTTTCCGGAAACAGGTCTCTGAAAAATGCGGTAAACTTAAATACACCATGTACATTTTCCGGCAAATGATCCAGAGAGTTCTGGTCCGGATTTTCCTTCTTGACGGGAAGTTCTTCATGTGGCATATGCTGTATATCTATACCTACACCTGCATGTGTAATATTGATGGCGGCCAATCCTATAAAAATAGCACAGGTAGTAGCACAAAAGAAATAAAGCATAGATTTCCAGGCCATACGACCTACCTGCTTCAAATCAGAGTGTCCCGCAATACCGTAGACTAAAGTAGCGAACAGAATAGGACCTACAATTGTTTTCACCAATTTGATAAACCCTTTGCTCAAAGGCTGTAAAGCAATTGCAAAATTAGGAAAATCTATTCCCACAAAAATCCCGAGAATCATACAGGTAAGAATCCATGAAGTGAGATTCTTACGTTGAAAAGCATTAATAACTAAAACAACCCCAACAACCCACCGAACTACCATCATTACATCAGGAGAAATACTCACCCAATTAAACTCGTAAAGAACTGTTAATATAGTGGCTATTGAAAGAACTGCAAAGGTCAAAAGACCCATTTTTGATTTAAACATTCAGTATTTATTAAGGTTATTTAATGAACAAAAATAAAAAATATGGTAGTACCGACAAATTTTATTCGCGGATTATCCTTTTTACCGCACATTGTTTTATCGCAAGTCGATAAAAACAGGACTAAATAAAAAAGGCTTATTCCGTTAGAAACAAGCCTTTTATATACAAATTAGATAAAATCTTTATTATTCGCCGTGAAGCCAGGCTTTCTTAGCCAGTAATTCTTCTTCTGTCTCTCTGATGTCTTCATCATCCACACAACAGTCTACCGGACACACTGCTGCACACTGTGGCTCATCGTGGAAACCTACACATTCTGTACACTTATCAGAGACGATATAATATACCTCATTAGACATGGCATCCTGTGTTTCGTTAGCATCCAATGTAACACCATCTCCAAAATCGATAACTCCGTCCAAAGAAGTTCCTTCCGAAAATTTCCAGCTTACTCCTGCATCATATATTGCATTATTCGGGCACTCCGGTTCACAAGCACCACAATTAATACATTCGTCTGTAATTTTAATTGCCATTTATAACCTCTCAATTATGATAAATAAACTATTTTTGCATTGCAAAGATAATACATTAGATTTTTAATCGTATAGAATTAAAGTAATATTCAGTAAGTGAATCCTTTGCTGCGACAAAGATATGACAATTTGATGTTTTTAACATATAAGAATTAAAGATTTTGACAAAAGAACAACGCATTCATGCATTTGCGGAGCTGGGAAAGCAGCTCCTGCATCCATCTTCAGAATTTACAGAGATAATGACAAGAGCTGAGACCAGAAACCCATGGTATACAGTCTCAAATGTTCAGAATGCGGTGACAGCCCTGGCAAATAATCTGACAACAGAACAACTTAACAACTGGCTCGCTCCTTACCCGGATATTACTTCTGACAAAACGGTGGGTATGGTATTGGCCGGGAATATACCTTTAGTAGGTTTCCATGACATTCTGTGTGTACTTATTGCCGGATTCAGAGCTCAGATAAAGGTGTCTTCCGATGATGCCGGACTCACTGCTGCAGTATTACAACTGCTGACTGCAATCGAGCCCCGTTTCTCCGAAACTGTACATATTGCAGACCAGCTTACAGACTTCGATCTGGTCATCGCTACAGGAAGTGATAACAGTTCCCGCTATTTTGAATATTATTTTGGTAAAAAACCACATATTATCCGCAAAAACAGAAACTCAGTAGCCGTAATTTCGGGATCGGAGACGAAAGAGCAGCTGGAAGGTCTGGGACATGATATCTTTGATTATTTCGGATTAGGATGCCGATCCGTATCTAAGATATTGATTCCGAAAGATTATGATGTAGCACATTTATTTGAAGGAATAGCATCATTTGAAGCTATACAGCATCATTATAAATATGTAAACAACTATGATTACAACAAATCATTATATCTCATCAACAGGGATAAACATTATGACAACGGATTTGTTTTGTTGAAGGAGGACTCACGTACGGCTTCTCCTCTTGCAGTTGTTTTCTATGAAGAATATGACAATATAACAGATGCAGAGAATTATCTGAATCAGCATGCTGAGCAGATTCAATGTGTCACATCGTCACTTGATCTTCAGATCAATATACCCTTATTCCGGCTAGGTGGTAGTCAGTGTCCTGCTTTGAATGATTACGCTGATGGAGTCAATACGCTGGAGTTTTTATTTGCAAACGCTTAAGTATAGCTTTATTTTAGCATTCATAAGTCAGGTTTATCAAAAAATTCTAACTTTGTATAGATATGTATATCGTTAAAGTAAAAGGAGTCGCTAAAATACCGGATTACGTACAGCTCAGAGACGATGAGTTTACGCTGCTGGCTTACTTTAGAGTCGATAGACCCGACAAATCTTTAGAAAAAATTGGCCTTGGGGATAAGGCAGCATATATTATGCAGATTGTGCAGGAGCTTCCCTTTGGTCAGATTAAGAAATTAGAATTATAAGCATAAGATGATAGGAAATACCGTAATTACGCTCAAAAACGTTGATATCTACCAACAAAAACATTTAGTTCTGTCCAATGTCAATCTCAAAATAGATCAGGGGGAATTCCTTTACCTTATCGGTCAGTCCGGTAGTGGTAAAAGTAGTTTGCTGAAGATTATCTACGGAGATCTTTACATTGGCAACGGAGAAGGAATGGTAGCAGGATTCGACCTGAGAAAGCTACATGACAATGATGTACCCTACCTCAGACGTAAATTAGGCATTGTCTTTCAGGATTTTCACCTTCTTAACGATCGTACTATCGAAAAAAATCTGGAATTTGCACTTAAAGCGACCGGCTGGACAGACAAAGGATTGATTCAGGGCAGAATGCTGGATGTACTGGAAAAAGTAGGTCTTCGTTCTAAATTAAAGAAAATGCCGCATGAGTTATCAGGTGGTGAGCAGCAGCGTGTTGTTATTGCAAGAGCACTGCTAAACAATCCTGAAATTATTCTCGCAGATGAGCCTACCGGAAACCTTGACCCTGCTACATCAGAAGAGATTGTGCTCTTATTACGTGACATCGCCTCTTCAGGTACGGCGGTACTGATGGCTACACATGATTACCAGATTATACGCAATATGCCTGCCCGCATCCTTAAGACTTCGGATGGCGCACTGCATGACAATGTGGAAATATAGTCGCACTGACGACATGACATAAAAAGACTGTAATCCGACAGTTTGTTAGTTCATTTTAATTTAAACTGACAAGCTGTCGGATTTTTTTCGTTTGGCAACAACTTTGAGCCAGCATCAGCAGGTATTTTAACAACTTAAAGTATTATTATATTCTATAGCGATCATGAGTGAAAAAGAACATATAAATGGTGAGCAGGAAGCTCCGCAAGAAGAAAATCAACCCATTGAAAACACTTCTGGTGAACAGGCAGAAAACACAGCAAATGAGGTAACATTGGAACAACAGTTAGCAAATGCACAGGATAAATACACTCGTCTGTTTGCTGAATTTGACAACTACAAAAAACGTACTTCAAGAGAGCGTGTAGAACTGATCCAATCAGCAGGTAAAGATGTTATCGCTAAATTACTATCTGTACTGGACGATTTTGACCGTGCACTGAAATCCATGGAAACAGCTCAGGATGTACAATCTGTAAAGGAAGGTATTGAGCTGGTCAATAATAAATTCAGAAAAACACTGGAACAGGAAGGATTAAAAGAGATGGATGTCATCGGACAACCTTTTGATGCAGATCTTCAGGAAGCTATCACATCAATCCCTGCTCCTTCTGCAGATCTCAAAGATAAAGTCGTGGATGTAATTGAGAAAGGTTACTATCTCAACGACAAAGTAATCCGTTATGCAAAAGTGGTAGTAGGAAAATAATAAGGAAGACGATGTCAAAAAGAGATTATTATGATGTATTAGGCGTGGCACGCGGAGCAGATGCTTCGGAGATCAAGTCTGCATACCGTAAACTGGCCATCAAATATCACCCGGATAAAAACCCGGATAATAAAGAGGCGGAAGAAAAATTTAAAGAGGCTGCTGAGGCTTACGAAATATTAAGTAATCCCGAAAAACGCCAACGTTACGACCAATTCGGTCATGCCGGTAATTCGGCTTCCGGATATGGTGGCGGAGGTATGAATATGGATGACATATTCAGCCAGTTTGGTGATATTTTCGGAGGCGGCAATCCTTTTGAAAGTTTCTTTGGAGGTGGTTCACGCGGTGGCGGTGGCAGACGTGTACAGAAAGGTACTAATCTGCGCATCAAAGTAAAACTCACATTGGATGAAATTGCCAAAGGAGTAGAGAAAAAAGTAAAAGTAAACAAACAGGTAAGCTGTACTACATGTAATGGTACGGGAGCTAAAGATAAATCTTCTTATCACACCTGTAATACCTGTGGAGGATCAGGTTCTGTAAGACGTGTCACCAATACAATATTGGGTCAGATGCAGACAACAAGTACCTGTCCGACCTGTAATGGTGAAGGTGTAGAAATCACTGCAAAATGTACAACCTGTAAAGGTGAAGGACTGACAAGAGGTGAAGAAACAATCTCTATCAATATTCCTGCAGGTGTAAGTGAAGGTATGCAGCTTTCCATGAGTGGTAAAGGTAATGCAGCTCCGAGAGGCGGTATACCGGGTGATCTGATCATTCTGGTAGAAGAAGTACCTCATGAGCAACTGAAGCGTGACGGAATAAACGTGATCTATGATCTGTATATCAACTTTGCAGATGCAGCGCTGGGTACATCTGTAGAAATTCCAACTATAGATGGAAAAGCAAAGATCAAAATCGACCCTGGAACACAGGGTGGTAAAATCCTGCGTCTGAAAGGCAAAGGTATTCCTGAAGTAAATTCTTACCACAAAGGAGATCAGCTGATCTACGTCAATGTATGGACTCCAAAGGCAGTCTCTTCAGAAGAAAAAGCTCTTTTGGAAAAACTAAGAGAATCGCCGAACTTCAAACCGCAGCCCGGAAGAAGTGAAAAATCATTCTTTGAGCGTATCAAAGAATACTTCGAGTAAGCAGATTACTATATTTAATTGAAATATAAGAGGGTATCCATTCGGGTATCCTCTTTTTTTTGTATGCTCTGACGTAAACTATTTCCCTGATTCTTCTACAGATCATGATCTGCCGGTAATTCTATTATTTCTTTATTTTGCAACAATGTTACTTTTATAAGTCGAATCAAATCAGTATTTTCGAAGATTAAGATAACTCTTAAACTTTTGAAATAACCCTTTCACCGGGAATTTTTGAAATAAGAACAGATACGATTCATATCTGCCGGTTGGCGGATAACCATTTGAAAAACAACTTGTATACATATGAAAAAACGTCTTACTTTACTTTTTATAGGCCTGGCGACTTTTAGTTTTGCTCAGGAGAGCATTACTTACCAGAAACCATCCGCTGAAATATTACAGCTTGCTGAATATGACAGACCACCTTCTGTCTCTATGGATAGCAAAAAAGAGTGGATGATCCTCTCCTACCGCCCTACCTATAAAACCCTTGAAGATCTCAGTCAGGAAGAAATGAAACTGGCCGGCCTGCGAGTGAATCCTATTACCAATATCTCGAGTACAGCTGTGTATCAATACAACCTGAAGATCAAAAGAATAAAAGACGCAACGGAAACACAGGTACAGGGACTTCCTCAACAGGCAAAAATCACCAATTTATCATTCTCTCCGGACAGAAAGACCCTAGCCTTTACAAACACCACTGCCAAAGGTGTGGAACTGTGGATCATCGAACTGGCAACAGCTCAGGCTAAAAAACTGACTTCGGATAATCTCAATGCTAATCTCGGAAGTCCTTACTCCTGGTACAGGGATTCAAAATCGCTGCTAGTAAATGTACTTCCGGCTAACAGACCTGCATTACTGGATGAGAAAAAAGATCTTCCGGCAGGACCTACCGTATCCACAAGTGACGGTAAAGTTTCTCAAAACAGAACCTATCAGGATTTGCTGAAAAACCCTAAAGATGAAACTAATTTTGAAACACTGGCTTCATCAGAACTTTTTAAAGTAGACCTGAATGGCACGACAACCAAATTTAAAAATGCTGCTATCTACACTTCCGCTTCTTTTTCTCCGGATGGCAAATACATTATGCTGACAACAATCAAAAGACCTTACTCCTATATTGTGCCGTTAAATCGCTTTCCTATGGAGAGTATCGTGTATGATATGAACGGTGAGGAAATCAAAAAAGTAAACGATGTACCTCTGACAGAGATCATGCCTAAAGGGTTTTCTTCTGTCCGCACCGGTAAACGTGCAATGGGCTGGAGAGATGATCTACCCTCAACATTATACTTTGCACAGGCGCTGGATGAAGGAGATCAGGCTAAGAAAGTAGAATATCGTGATCAGGTATTTACCTGGGATGCCCCTTTTACTTCTGAGCCTAAAGCGTTGGCTAAAACAAAAGACAGATATGCCGGTATCCTATGGGGAGATGCTACACGTGCTTTTCTGTATGAAAGCTGGTATGATACCCGCAACCGAAAGACGCATCTGCTGAATCCGCAAACCGGAGAAACGAAACTATTTAACGATCGCAATTTTCAGGATGTGTATAATGATCCGGGAAAAGTACAGACAGAACGAAATCAATATGACAGAAATGTACTTCAGATCAAAGATGGTAAAACCTACTGGATAGGCGACGGATTTACAAAAGAAGGTCAGTTTCCGTTTATAAACGAAATGGATCTTACAAACTTCGCAACAAAACGTTTATATACGTCCAACTTGAAAGATCAGAAGGAAGATATCAACGATATTCTGGATTCAAAAAAAGGCGAAATACTGGTCATGCTCCAGTCTAAAAATGACTATCCGAATTACTTCATCAAAAATATTAAAAACAATAAAGTATCAGCACTGACACAGTTTGCCAATCCTTTTGCAAGTATTAAAGATGTGCATAAGGAAGTAATCAGCTATAAACGTAAAGACGGAGTCGATCTTTCAGGTACTCTTTATCTGCCGGCTGGCTACGACAGAACAAAAAAGGAGAAACTGCCTTTACTGATCTGGGCATACCCTGCTGAATATAAAGATAAAAATACAGCAGGTATGAGTACTGCCAACCCTAATGAATTTACATTCCCTTACTATGGATCATTTGTATATTGGGTAACCAAAGGTTATGCTGTTTTGGATGATGCAGCATTCCCGATTATAGGAGAAGGAACGGAAGAACCCAATGATACTTTTATTCCGCAGTTAGTCGCCAATGCAGAGGCAGCTATCGATGCAGTGGACCAACTCGGTTATATAGATCGTAGTCGTGTGGGCGTAGGCGGACACTCTTACGGAGCATTTATGACGGCCAACCTACTGACTCATTCCAATCTGTTTGCAGTAGGAATAGCACGCAGTGGTGCATACAACAGAACATTGACACCATTCGGATTCCAGAATGAGCAACGCAATTACTGGGACGTACCTCAGGTATACAACGAGATGTCTCCGTTTATGAATGCAAATAAAATGAAAACCCCAATGTTATTGGTACATGGTGAAGCGGATAACAATCCGGGGACTTTCACCCTTCAAACAGAGCGATACTTCCAGGCATTAAAAAATCTGGGTGCTCCTGTGCGTATGTTGCTGCTTCCGAAAGAATCACACGGATACGCCGCCAAAGAAAACATCCTTCACCTCTTGTGGGAACAGGACCAATTCTTAGAAAAGTATCTTAAAAAATAATGTGATCAACTCCCGGAAGACCTCCGGGAGTTTTTTTATAGCTTCTTTTCATTTATTGACATTTGTCAATGCTTATGAATACAGAGCACTGCACTTTTGTGCCATTCAATATTAAATAATTAACAGAATGAAACAGAAGTATTTTAAATATGTCAACACTTTATTTGTTGTCATTCCAATGACCCTTATTATGGCTATTGTAGGCCTGATGCGAACGTATGGTTTTGGAGAAGAATGGTTTTTCAAATTTCTAAAATCGTGGACAACTATGCTTCCGGTTGCCTACATGGCTGCCTTTATTATTATTCCTAATGCGCGAAAAATTGCTGAAAAACTACTTATTAAAGAATAATGGAGCAAAGAACACTTACCGGTTTTGGAAATAGCAGTCAGCAACGGGTAGAGCAGGCACTTACCGATCTTCAAAAAGGAAAAGGTGTGCTGCTTATTGATAATGAAGACAGAGAAAATGAAGGAGACCTTATCTATTCAGCTCAGCACATACAACAGGAAGACATGGCTCTGATGATCCGCCATTGCAGCGGAGTCGTTTGTCTGTGTCTGACAGATCATAAAGCAGACGAACTTAATCTTCCTTATATGGTTGCGGAGAATAACAGCCTTTTTCAGACTCCTTTTACCATCAGCATAGAGGCCAGAAAAGGAGTCACGACAGGACTTTCCGCAGCAGATCGTGTTCAAACCATAAAGGCCGCTTCAGCCAGAAATGCAAAACCGGAAGATCTGGCAAGGCCAGGGCATATTTTTCCGTTAAGAGCAAGAAAAGGTGGAGTACTGGAACGTAACGGACATACCGAAGGGAGTATTGATCTTATGCTATTGGCTGGATTAGAACCGCAGGCTGTCCTCTGTGAACTTATGAACGATGATGGTAGCATGGCCAGACTCCCGCAAATCATCCGTTTTGCAATCACTCACGGATTAACGGTCTTATCAATAGAAGATATTATTTTTTACCGTAGTTTTGTCTGTGATTATACAGATAAATGAGAGAACAACTTAGCAGATACATCCAAAATACCATTAGTGTAAATACAGACGAACTTCAGACTATATTGTCTTATTTTAAACCCTTAAAACCCAAAAGGAATGAGTTGTTGCTTCTTCAGGGTGAGACCAGCCAACGGACATTTTTCGTTGGCAAAGGTTGCTTAAGGATCTACTTTATTAATGAAGACGGCCAGGAATCTACGCGCTACTTTGCCTTTGAAGATCAGTTTGCAACAGCACTGACCAGTTTTATTACAGGTGATCCTTCTGATGAATTTATACAGGCGATAGAGCATACTGAGCTTCTTTATATTAATCACAATGACTTCTATCACCTGCTGGACATTATCCCTCAGTGGGAAAAATTCTACCGCAAATACCTGGAGTTTGGGTATGTCAACAATACCCGCCGGTTACAGTCTTTTATATCCATGGACGCTTTAGACCGCTACCGTAATCTACTGATCCAAAGCCCGGTAATTGTGCGCCGATTACCTAATAAAATCGTTGCCTCTTACCTTGGTATCTCGCAGGAAACACTAAGCAGACTGAAATCCAAAGTTTAATATCAACAGTAAACTATCTTTCAGCCAATAGATCCGGAATAATAATATTTTCCGGTTTACCTGCATCATAGAGAATATTGATCTCCCCGCTACGCGGAATAAGAGGTAAATCAATAAGACTAATAATCTTCTTGTATGCAGCATACCGCAACTGACCTTTGGTATCTGTGAAAGAAACCTCGAAGCGTACTTCAGGCTGATCGTTGATCATCAGTCCTGTTTGCCTGACCTGATTAATACGGGCTATAGCCTGTGCTCCTGAATACAACAAATTCCGATCTCCTTTTTTTCCGAATATAAATTTTTTCACCAGTCTTTTATAAAGAAATACCAGCACAAGCATCGAGAATCCTGTCATAACAACGGGATGGGTGAAAGAAACAAAATGCCAGCCGTAACCTTTAGATTCACGATGGTAGAAATAGATATATAAACCTGCTATATAGGCAATGAAAAGTATCAATATCGCCACCCTGATCAGTATTCCACTTGTATTATATTGGGTGCGCTGCTCTTCCATAATAAAATAAGGCTCTTTATCAGGCTCATCATTTAAAAGAACTTTAACTTCTTTTCCTTTTTCAAACCGGTATTCATAAGGTTTGGTATCCCAAAACATCTGTTCATCCGATATAGATACTCCATTCCTGTTTTCAAACTGTAGTTTTATGCGCATCAGATTTGATTCCCTTTTATCATCGTACTTGACAACAGTACTTTCCGTAACTACAGCTCTTCTCCTGATCCCGGACTGAAAGATTCTGGAAATCTCCTGTTTCGTCCTTACATTTTTGATTAAAAACTGATTGATATAAAAAGAAAGCAGATATATCCATATAACTACCGAAAAGGCCAGAAAAACAGAACTCCACAACACCGAATTACTGGGCAACTGGGAATCATCGTAAATAGCAAGATGCAGACCTATAGGAAAAGGAATACAGAAAAATAACATGTACAGTAGCCAAAAAAGAATCATTCCCTGCTTCATAAGTATATTGTTTTACTTATAAAATAAGGATTACGGCCTTTTTGTTCTCGGCAAAATGATATTTTTCAAGCTTCAGACCGTATTCTTCTCTGTCAGGCAGTGTATTATTCTACTCCCTCCCACCATTTTTTAAATCCCTGATCCGGATCGGTAAGTCTCACCACTTCGCCTATCATCGGTGTTACCAGAGATATCCCCTTTTCAGCTGCTAATTTGGACGTACGGGACAAAGGTTCATCCCAGGGGTGCTGTGCCAGCATAAATTTGGATGAATGGACAGGAAACAATCGCTTGGTATGTAGATCTGCTGATGCTTTTATTACTTCTTCCGGCAACATATGAATAGCCTGCCATGCTTTGTTATATTGACCGTTGTCCAGCAACGCCAAGTCTATCTGGCCAAATTTATCACCGATTTCTTTAAAATGTGTATCATAGCCACTGTCTCCACCAAGATAAAGGGTCAGACTTGGTGTCTTCAATATAAAAGAAAGCCAAAGCGTATTATTACGTTTGAATCCACGGCCTGAAAAATGTCGGGTTGGCGCTGTATCCAGAGAAAAACCAGGGGCTAAAGAAATATGTTCATACCAATCCTTTTCTATAATGTGATCCACAGCGTATCCCCATTTTTCAAAATGAGCGCCGACTCCCAATCCACAGATCACCGTATCCACCTTACCTTTCAATGCAAGTATCGTTTCATAGTCCAGATGATCATAATGGTCATGTGTGATGAGTAAATAATCGATTGCCGGCATATCTTCCGGTTTATAGATATCTGCTCCTTTAAAGGCCGTGTTTGTACCCGGAATAGGCGAAGCATTACCACTGAATACAGGATCTATCAGAAAACGTTTTCCATCCAGCTGGATAAAATAGGAAGAATGACCAAACCAGACTAATACATTGCTATCAGGAGCCAGGGCATGTAGATCTGTCTTAACAGAAGGAAGGCTGTCCACAGGACGTCTTCTTGGAAAGTTCTTAAAGAGCTGGTCACTCATTACGCCAAACATACTGTAGCCTTCAGTCAGTGTAGGGGTATAATGTACATTTTGAAAGGCACCTTCTTTATAATGTGTGGATTTTGTTACTGCCTCAAGGCGTACACCGGAAGGCACCTGTCCGAAAACAGCTTTTTGCATATAAAAATAAACGGCAGCCGATACCAGAGCCACGATTATAATAAAAATAGTCATTGTCTTTTTAATAATTTTAATTGTTCTTTTCATGAAAGGGATTAAAAACCAGCAAGTCCTGTATTTAAGCTGATATAGTGTTAGTGTTCATTAGTTTTAATTATCTGTGTCCTTCTATATTGTAATCTGTCATCTAAAAGGAAGACGGTCTACCTGCTGAATTACTTTATCCGGAACCATCTTTTTTTTAATGAGCTTTCTTTATTCATTTCAGGCATTTTTAAGCTCCTTTTTTTTATCCGGATTATAACTTAAAAAGTCCTTTGAATATTATTTTGAAGGATGAAGTTAAGGTCATAAAGCTAATGAAAAAAATCACTTTTTGAAATCCGAACATATCCCTTTAAAACTCACTTATTATTAAAGAATAATACTAATTTAGCGTATCAAACAAAAGCATCATGAAAGTTCCCTTTCCTTTAATCCGTGTTGAAGAATTAAACCAGCTGTATCAGGATAAAAAAGATTTTGTACTGATAGATGCTTCTGCAGGTACTCAGGCCTTAGATCAATACCGGACCGGACACCTACAGGGAGCACTATTTATGGATCTGGAGACACAACTTGCAGCAGTACCTCAGAATGCAGCTGACGGAGGGCGACATCCTCTGCCAGAACCGAAGATCTTTGCAAATATACTATCAGAATCAGGTATACTTCCTTCACATCGTATTGTGGTATATGATGATAAAAACGGAGCCAATGCTGCTGCCAGACTATGGTGGATGCTCAAAGCAATCGGACATGAACAGGTACAGCTATTGGACGGAGGATTGCAGGCGGCAAAAAATTATGGCATTGCACTTACCAACAGCTTACCAACTCCGCTACCGGCATCCATATATCCTGCAAGAGACTGGTTGTTACCTATAGCTTCTTTCACTGAAGTACAACAGGCTTCCACCGATGACAGCTATACTATTATAGATGTACGGGATCAGGTACGCTATGATGGTATTACAGAACCTATAGACCTGATTGCCGGACACATCCCTAACGCGATCAACATTCCGTTTCACTCCAATCTGGATAGTACAGGGATATTTCGTACACCGGAGCAACTGACAGCTCAATATCAGCCTTTACTGGAATCCAAAGGAGCATCTCAACTTATCATTCATTGCGGCTCAGGGGTCACGGCTTGTCACAGCCTTCTGGCATTTGCAGCAGCAGGACTGGAAATACCTAAGCTCTATGTAGGCTCGTGGAGCGAATGGTCCAGAAACGATCTGCCCATGATTACTAAAGCCACAAATTAATCTGTTATGCAATTCAAACATGCCATTTTATCCGATCTGATCAGGATCGTTGAAATTTATAACTCTACTGTAGCATCACGTGTCGTCACTGCCGATACCGAACCGGTAAGCACCAATAGCAGAATCCCGTGGTTTGAAAAACATGATCCTGAAAAAAGACCGCTGTGGGTTCTTGAAAATGAAGAAGGTTTTATCATCGGATGGATCAGTTTTCAGTCTTTTTACGGACGTCCGGCTTATCAGGCGACTGTAGAAATCAGCATCTATCTGGATGAAGCTTACCGTGGTCAGGGGCTTGGAAAACTGGCAATTGATTACGCTATACAACAGGCGCCCGCTTATGGCATCAAAACACTTCTCGGATTTATATTCGCACATAATACAGCAAGTCTCCGCCTATTCGAGCACTTCGGCTTTGAAGAATGGGCCATGCTTCCGGATATTGCCGAACTTGATGGAATAGAACGAAGTCTTAAAATCTTAGGAAAAAAAATCTAATGATTCTCTACAACATGAATAAAGAAAACAACTATATAGAAATAAACAAATCCTCGTGGAATACTAAAACGACTGTACATATCAACTCAGACTTTTATGACGTTGAAAATTTTAAGAAGGGCAAATCATCTTTAAATGATATTGAACTGGAATTGCTCGGCGATATAAAAGGTAAGAAAATACTGCATTTACAGTGTCATTTCGGACAGGACACACTTTCACTTGCGCGTATGGGTGCAGAGGTCACAGGCGTCGACCTGTCAGATAATGCGATACAGGTGGCTCAGGAATTAGCCACCGAATTAGAGCTGACAGCACGCTTTATCTGCAGTGATGTATATGCCCTTCCTGAAGTATTAGATGAAGAGTTCGATATCGTGTATACCAGCTATGGCACTATCGGCTGGCTTCCGGATCTGGACAAATGGGCTTCTGTCATTTCAAAATTCCTGAAACCTGATGGAAAATTTGTTTTTGTCGAATTCCATCCGTTTATGTGGGTCTGGGATGACGATTTTAAGCATGTCCAATATTCTTATTTTAAAGATGGAGCTATTATAGAAAGTATAACGGGCACATATGCTGACCGTGAAGCTGATATTACGCACGAAACAGTATCCTGGAATCATGCGTTAGAAGAAGTATTCGGCAGCTTAATAGGGCAGCAACTTACTGTTACATCATTTAAGGAATACAAATATTCTCCATATAGCTGTTTTAACAATCTGGTAGAAATAGCTCCTCAGCAATTTCAGGTGAGAGGAATGGAAAATAAAATTCCAATGGTCTACTCTCTAATAGCATCAAAGCCTAAAGTATAAGCGTATAAACAGTAAAGCCACGACAAATATCGTGGCTTTGTTATTTCAGATAAGTATCAGCTTATTTTTTAGCAACTTTTACCAGCCATCCGGCATCTGTTACAGCAAAAAGTTCTCCGTTTTTACCTTCAATTACAGCACGGAAACGTTGGCCCTGATCAGCCAGCAAACGTTCTTCACCGACTACTTTATTATCTTTGATCACTAATCTGGCGATATGTGTACCACTTAATGCAGCGATAAAGAGATTATTCTTCCATTCCGGAATTGTATTGCTGCTATAGAAGGTGATTCCACTTGGTGAGATCACCGGATCATAATAATATACCGGTTGTTCAAGACCGTCTTTTTGTTGAATAGCCTCTCCTATTTTAGCTCCGCTATACTCCAGTCCGTAGGTAATAGTCGGCCAGCCATAGTTTTTACCCGGCTTCACAATATTTACCTCATCTCCACCCTTCGGTCCGAATTCTGTTTCCCAAAGATCGCCGGTTTCAGGATGCAGCGCCAGCCCCTGTACATTACGATGTCCGTACGAATAAATTTCAGGACGTGCATTCGCATTCCCTTCAAATGGATTGCCCGGGGCAGGCTTACCCTCCGGAGTGATACGGATAATCTTACCCAGTGCCGATTGCAGATCCTGTGCCTGAGGACGGGTCTCCAAATCAGAACGCTCTCCGGTACTGAAAATAATATTTCCCGTTTTGTCAAATAAAATACGTGATCCGTAGTGCAAAGTACCATTATATGCAGGAGTTGCCTGATATATAATCTGTGCATTTTGAATACTTTTTTCATCATCCGCCAGCTTACCTTTACCCACAGCAGTCAGATTCTTACCATCGACTTTATGTGAGAAAGTCCAGTACACCATCCGATTGGAAGAAAAAGACGGATCTAAAGCAATCCCCAAAAGTCCCCCCTGTCCTTTTGCATCTACCGGAGGAAGTCCGGTGATCGGCTCGCTTAGTTTTCCGTCCGCCGTCGCAATACGTAATGTTCCTTCTTTTTCTGTAATCAACAAACGTCCGTCAGGCAAGGAAACAAGACCCCATGGAGATTTGAGATCACGGCTTAAAATCTTGACTTCATATGCTGTAGCTGTCTTTACTCCTTTGATACGGGTTTGACCTACAAAAGCAGGTTTATAGTCTGTATTTGCAGGGTTCTTTTCTACAGAAGGATAAGAAGTCGTATCTGTACCGGATACTTCCTCCCCGTTTTTCGCATTCGAATTACAGGATGAGAATAAAGCTATCCCCGAAAGTAAATAAGCTAATGGAAGTTTAGTTTTCATAGTATATGCGTTGTTTAAGTAGTAAATATAAAAATTTTGACGGAAAAACAGGTTTACTATCAGAGGCTATAGAAGACTCTCCTGATAAACAGTATGTAATAATAAGTAAACGCAGTTTTACTTATATTGTTTATACCGAAGGATATTTTGCTATTAGAAGTACCTGAGTGACACCCTAATTGCAACCTCTTAAAGTTTAAAAAGGTTTATAGGAAAGTGATTTATCCGCTATTTCTTCAGCAGAAAGATATCCAGCAACTCGTCATTATCGGCTTCATATACAAAAAGACAAGAGTTCAGCGGGAGCAGCTCAGAAAAGTAAAAACTGCATATAACAAAAAAGGCAGAGAATTGATCTCTGCCTTTGGGTGGAATATGGGGCTCGAACCCACGACCTCCTGAACCACAATCAGGCGCTCTAACCGACTGAGCTAAAACCACCGTCTGATTTGATGTCACAAAAGTAGAATAAATAGCGATACTCTCCAAATGTTTTGACAAAAAAAATCCTCATTATTTTCTATCATAATGAGGATTAAGCAATTATTTTTAAATAAATATTATATCAATTCTACGCTTCTTTTCACAAAGGCGGTCAGATCAGCTCCTGTCAGCAATCCTCTTGACAATAATGCCAGATCGAAGGCTTGTTTAGCCAATTGCTCACCTTCTGCTTCAGGAGAAGTAAGAATACGTTTGATCAAAGGATGATTACCATTTACCGTTACTTTATAGTTATCCGGCAGCGTTCCGTAGAATCCCATACCTCCACCAGTCTTTGCCATATCTTTCATACGACGCATAAATTCATCCAGTGTGACAGACACAGGAGCTTCATCAGCAGACATAGCTTCCACTTCAACTTTCATATCCTGACGGCTGATCGCCTTTTCAAATAATCCTGTCGCCTGTTTAGCTTCTTCTTCAGACAAAGCCAATTCCTGTTTTTCATCTTTCTGAATCAGCTTGTCAATTACATCCGCATCTACACGTTTCAATTGTACTTTTTCACCACCTTTTTGTTCCAGATAAGAAACAAAGTGCGTATCCAAAGGACCATCCATCACAAGGACATCATAACCCTTCTGTTTTGCAGCAGAAATAAAACTGTCCTGCTGTGCTTTGTCATGCGTATACAGATAGACGATGTTACCATCTTTGTCTACTTGTATATCTTTTACTTTTTCGTAATATTCCTTGATGGTAAAGTGATCGTTGTCTGTATTTTTCAACAGGCAGAAATCAGCAGCTTTTTCTGCAAATTTCTCATCACTCAGCATACCATATTTGATAAACAGACCGATGTCGTTCCATTTTTCTTCAAAACCTTTGCGGTCTGACTTGAATATTTCCTGCAACTTATCCGCAACCTTTTTTGTAATGTAATTATTGATTTTCTTCACATTACCATCTGCCTGCAAGAAAGAGCGCGAAACGTTCAACGGAATATCAGGAGAGTCAATCACGCCATGCAGTAACATCAAAAACTCCGGTACAATATCTTTTACCTCGTCTGTAATAAAGACCTGACGGGAATACAATTTGATTTTGTTACGCTGAATCTCCAGTTCATTTTTGATTTTCGGGAAATACAAAATACCAGTCAGATTGAACGGATAATCTACATTCAGGTGAATCCAGAATAAGGGTTCATCCATAGAATACGGATACAATTCACGGTAAAAAGCAAGGTAATCTTCATCTTTTAATTCCGAAGGTGCTTTTGTCCATGCCGGATGTGTATTATTGATGATATTGTCAACCTCTACAGATTTGTATTTAGGTTTACCTTCTTCGTCCTCTCCATCAGCTTCAGAAGAAGTCTTGGTACCGAAACGGATAGGAACCGGTAAGAATCGGCAGTATTTATCCAGAATCTCCTGCAGACGAGCTTTGTTCAAAAACTCGGCAGATTCATCATTGACATGCAGGATAATATCTGTTCCTCTTTCTGTGCGAGTACCCTCAGAGATCTCATAGGAAGTACTTCCGTCACAGACCCATTTAGCGGGCTCAGCTCCATCCTGAAACGACAGTGTCTGTATTTCTACCGTATCCGCAACCATAAATGCAGAGTAGAATCCTAATCCAAACCGACCAATGATTTCATTTGCATCATTAGCTTCTTTGAATTTTTCCATAAACTCCGTTGCTCCTGAAAAAGCAATCTGGTTAATGTATTTCTTTACTTCCTCGGCAGTCATCCCGATACCTTTATCGGAGATCGTGATTGTCTTTGCAGTCTCGTCAAATTTGACATCCACCGTCAGATCACCTATCTCACTCTGATACTGTCCAAGGGAAGCCAATCTTTTGATCTTTTGAGATGCGTCTACGGCATTGGACACCAGTTCACGCAGAAAGATCTCATTATCTGAATATAAAAACTTCTTAATGACAGGGAAAATATTTTCCGTGTGTATCGAAATGCTTCCTTTTTCTGTATTCATATATACTTATTTTTATTTTATCAATTTACAGGAAAGCAACATCAAGGAATATTCCAAAAGCAGTTTTTTGACTTCCACAAGACATGTTGACAGTCTCTAATGACAAAATATCCAGAAATACTATTTAAGGAACAAAGGTTCATCCAGTTTGATCGCTATCCTGTAGGCTGCATTCATTAATCCTACATGACTGTAAGCCTGCGGAAAGTTACCCCACTGACTACCGTCTTCTTCATCAATATCTTCACTGAACAGCATCAAATGATTACCGTATTTCATCAGATTTTCGAAAATCTCCTGAGCCTCCTCAATGCGTCCCACACAAGCCAACGCCTCCACATACCAGAAGGCACAGATCAGAAATGTAGATTTAGGCTTTCCAAAATCATCCTTATGCAGATAGCGGTAAAATAATCCCTCTTCCGTTTTTAGTTCCTTTTCCAGTCCCTCCAAATGTTTTTTTGCACGTTCACTGTCCGGATGCAGATAGTGCATCATAATAAGCTGCAATGTACTGGCATCCAGATTTGAACTTCCCCTCGCACTGGTATATACCATACGCTCCTCATCATAACAGCTCTCAATATATTCAGCAGCTTTTGCCATCATCTTTTGCGCTCTTGCCATAATATCCTGATCACCGATCTGTTTGGCAATCTTCAATGCCGCAGCACTGCCGGCCCACTGAAAAAGGTTACTGTAGCAATGATGATTTTCAAAATTTCTAAATTCCCAGATACCCGCATCTTTTTCATCAATTGTCTTTTCAATGCGTTGCAGAAAATAATCCAACCAGTATCCTACTCCTGCCCGCTCTTTATAGGTAAATCGGTGATCTGTAAATAAGGGAAGTAAAGCAATGATTGCCTGGCCATATACATCATTCTGGATATGTTCATAAGCCTGGTTGCCGATCCTTACCGGCTGATTACCCTGATATCCGGATAAATAATCAAGCGTATGTTCCGTCAGTGTATGCTGACCTAAAATACCATATAACGGCTGAAGTCGCCCCTGATCAGACTGTGTGATGCCCGTAATATAGGAAGCATATTTTTCCATTTCTTCAAAATGTCCGATATACTCCAGCGCATTCAGTACATAATAACTATCGCGAAGCCAGCAATATCTGTAATCCCAATTACGTCCACTGCCCGGATGTTCAGGCAGACTGGTAGTACTTGAAGCAATAATAGCCCCCGTATCTTCATACTGGTGTATTTTCAGTGCCAAAGCAGAGCGTATTACTTCTTTCTGATAGAAATGAGGAATAGAAGCCTTCTTAATCCAATTGCGCCAGTAGCGTTTGGTATTATGAAAGAAATCCTCAGAAGTCTTGATCAATGGTGCTTCCAGAGAACTGCCATACGTGAGTACCAGATATTTTGTTTCATTGAGCGGCAAAGGCAGATCCGAAAAAAAATGACTGATGGGTACATTAGTAGTCAGTCTTATTTTTTCCTGATCATTGGTAAATTCTACATGATTGCTTCCTCTGTGGCGTTCAAACATTCCTTTACCATAATCATATACCGGCTGGCAGTTGATTCGCACACGGGGACGCCCCGATATAACCTCCACCTTCCGGATCAGCATCAACGGTTTGTAATACCTGTTGTATTGCTCATAACGGGGAGCAAAATCCGTGACCTGATAAGTACCTTCGTCTGTCGTGATGACGGTCTGTAAAATATTAGTGTTTTCAATATAAGTCTGTACACTTTCAAATGATCCCGCAGCAGGCGTAATCGAGAACTCCCCTCCTTTTTCGCGATCTAATAATCTTCCAAAAACAAACGAATTTTCAAAAGAAGGCCAACATAGCCAGTCTATATTTGTATCCTTATTAATATGTGCAATAAAAGCACAATTACCTATAATTCCTGTATTGTAAACATGTCTGTTCTGATTCATTCTTTATCTATTTTTGCAGTTCATGATATCATTCAGTAAGGGTAATACCTCCGGTTGTCCCTCTATATAATAACGTGCGGCTGAAGCTTTATTGCCTACCTTAATCGTAAATGTCTCTTCCGGAAGCGCATAAAACATATCTTCATCGGTCATATCATCACCAATGGCCAGAACAAATCCGGGCTCAAAATCCTTATAGATTTCCAGTGCAGCACGTCCCTTATTGACCTCCGAATTTTTCACTTCTATCACATCATCCCCATCCAATAACTGCACGCCATAGTTAGGGACAATATACCGCAGCCTGTCCATCAACTCCTGAGCCCGTAGCCTTCCAAGTCCTTTCTGCACCTTACGGTAATGCCAGGCTAAAGAATAATTCTTCTCCTCTACAAATGCACCGGGTGTACGATCGGCATACTTCACCATTGTTGTTTTTATAATATCCTTCCAAACAGTAGACAAGCCTTTTTTAGCTTTCCATTCCCCGTCCGGATAATTAGACCAGGCCCCATGTTCGCCCACCAGAATCATATCCCTGTCCAGAAACCATTTTTGCAGAGTCTGATGTTTACGGCCACTGATAATAACGACCAGATTTTTCGGATCTTCACTGATTTGTTCGAGAATCTGATATAGTTCGCTTGTTGGGGTTGCCTTTTCAGCCTCTTTATTAAATCCGACCAGCGTACCGTCATAGTCTAATAAAATAAGACGTTTATCTGCACTTCGGTAATTTTCACACATCTGTTCTTTGATTTTGTCACCTACTTTTCGGGACAATTCCTTAACCTGCAAATCTTTAATCTCACGGAGTCTCTCCAGAAACTGATTTACCCAATGATGAATATTAAACTTACGTACATTTTCCAGCATAGATTCCATCCGCTCAGACTGTTCTTCTTTGGTCATTTCCAATGCCTGCATCAGGCTTTGAGCGACACCATAGGCATCATTCGGATTCACAATCAGCGCATCCGGCAGCTCCCGCGCGGCACCTGCCATCTCACTTAATACCAATACCCCATGTTGCTCCGGATGACTGGCAATATATTCCTTACAGACCAGATTCATACCATCCCGTATAGGAGTTACCAGACATACATCTGCTGAAACATACAATGCGGATAACTCTTCCATCGGATAGGAATTGTAAAAGTATGCAATTGGTATCCAGTCTTCTGTACCATACATCGCATTCACTCTACCTACAGAACGGTCCACTTCATCCTTCAGCATCTTATACTGTGGCACCTGATCTCTGGATGGAACGACAAGCATATAGTAGACAACCTCTTTCATATAAGCCGGATATTCCTTAAGCAGATTTTCAAAAGCGTGAATACGTTCCAATATACCCTTACTGTAATCCAGACGATCTACGGACAGAATAATTTTGCGGTGTCTGAAATTATCTCTGATTGTCTCGGCCCGTTCCCGGATACTATTTTCCCTGGCCAGTTTTTCAAACTTACTGTTATCTATACCCATAGGATAAGCTTCTACAAACACTGTCCTGCCGCCGTGTTGCAAACTGTTGTCCTTATTTTTAGTTCCCAGAATGTGCGAACAGGCATCAATAAAATACTGCGAATCATTAAACGTATGAAATCCGATCAGATCCGCTCCCAGTAAACCATTCAGCAGTTCATTTCGCCAGGGAATCAAACGGAAAAGCTCATGGGAAGGAAAAGGAATATGTTGAAAGTAAGCAATGGAAATCTCATTCTTAAAAGCTCTTATCTGACTTGGGAGCAACATAAGCTGATAATCATGAATCCAGACTTCATCATTCTCCTGAATATAGCTTTTGATAATATTTGAAAATTTAACATTTACATTCAGATAAGTTTGCCAATTCGCTTCATCATATACTGCGTAACTCGGGCGATAATGACAAATTGGCCATAAAACCTCATTTGAAAAACCTTCATAAAAACCTTCCAGCTCCTCCTGATCAAGAAATACAGGTACAAGATTCAGTGTCCGTAACTTTTCCCTGATCTCCTCTTCTTCTGTTTCATTTTCAGGAACGATACCCGGCCATCCTATCCAGATATTTCCACCAGTATTGTAGATAGACCCTAAACCCGTGGCCAATCCTCCTTCGCTGGGCATGAAATTAAGTCCTTGATCGGTACGTTCTATTTTTATAGGAAGTCTGTTAGAAACTATGATAGTTTTACTCATTTTATTTTTTATTTTTTTGAAGCTCAAATACGATTTTGAGCAGATACATAGGTGAGAAGTTTAGGCGTATGCCAGATATACAGTAAACAACAAAACCTCATTTTTGTTTAGAATAATTGATTTTTAATATCAAAAAGGCCTTTTTTCTATTGGATTGATTCATTATAAGCTACTCCTGTTCAGTATCTTGTTTTACTGAAAAAGAATTAAAAAATCAGTTTCCCCGACAAGTCTGAAAAATATTTATGAATAAAAATTTGGATTACTAAAATAAAGTCTATAATTTTGGTAGAGTATTCAGAATTGTTCGAAACAATACCAACCGAGTGGAGTCACCACGGTGGTAAAATAATACGGGTGTCCGCCAAAATAAACGTCAGTCACGACTTATTTTAAGCCCAGGTTCTGAATACGATTTATGGTTAAACGTTTTTAATTTTAAATGGTATGTCAACACCGATTCAACTTTATCAGGATTTTTTGGAAATCTTTCAAAAGTACAGCGTACAGGAATTAATAGAAGTCAACAATCAGGATATACAGGCACATGGCCGGCCGGGTTCCAGCGGAGCTTTCCGTACGGCATTATTACACGCATTTTCGTTAAGGGGATTGGATCTTTCCAGAATAGTTTCTAAAGAAGATGGATTTACTTCTATCACTATTTCAGCACTACGGTTGGAGGATAATGTCCTTATACCTATAAATTAAAGAGTATAGCGACTGAATCTGTATTTCATACTAACATTGAGCAAAGCAAAAGATCCTTAATGCAGCTTAGCGTATGCTACAGTTAGTTTGATCGTGTGTTATTTATCTAAATACTCTTACACAGTCTAATAAACAATCTGCCTGAGCCATCATTTTTACAGCGGTCTCAGGCAGATTGATACTGTTCTCTGAAAAGTCAAGACTATAAATCTGATGCTTTACCAGCCGGGATTTTGAGTCAGATTGAGATTGACGGTAACATCTCTCTCCGGAATACCCCAAACAAATTTATTATCACCTGCAGTCACACGCTTACTTTCAAAATCAACTCCTTTCATAATCATATCCATAGATTGTGGATTTTTCCTTTCAAACCCTTCTTTCCATCTTTTTAAATCGTCTAATCTAAAACCTTCAAAAGCTAATTCCCGAAAACGTTCATCTTTGATTTCATTTAACAGCATTTGACCCGTAAGGTTTATTGGAGTCAGCCCCCTTGCTTTACGCAGCTCATTTGTGCGCTTCATGGCATCTTCCTGCTGATCAATCATATAGGATGCTTCTGCTGAGATCAGGTAGTATTCTGCTATTCTGAAAACTTTCTGTGAGTTATAATTGGTATTAAGATCAGTCATTAAAGAACGGTTCCCTGGCCACTTGTTTACAATCCGAAACCCTTCATATCTACTTCCCTGAATAAATATAGGTACTACTTTAAAATAAGCTGCCTTACGGTAGTCCGTATTACTAAATTTATCAATAACCCATTGTGAAGGCAGGAAATCAGGTCTGTAATTTCTTCCTCCGGTATTATAACCATAGAATATACTCATTGTATTTGGCCTTTCGTCAGGAGACCTTACAGCAGGTTCAAAGATAATTTCATCTTTAGTATCTTCTGACCACATTTTCAAAACACCTTCAGCTGAATTATAAAGCGTATACTTTCCGCCTTTTATGAGTTCTTCTGCAGCTGCCTTAGCTCCTTCCCAATCTTGCATATACAGCTTCACTCTGGCCTCTAATGCCCATACGGCATCAATTGTAAATCTGGTCGCTCCCTTAGTCCCCTGTACATTCTGAAGATTTGTTTTTGCTATACCTATATCCGATAATATCTGTGTATATATCTCACTTACAGTAGATCTTTTAGGCTTTAAATTTACATCAGGTTCTAATATCAGTGCAACACCCAGATCTGCCTTTGAAGTTGATGGATCGTAAGCCTTCGAAAATCGCAAGACAAGATTAAGATAGTAATATGCCCGTGCAAGATGTGCATCTCCTGTATACTGATTAAGACTTTTCTGTTCTGCCTCATTAGCAGGACTGATTTTTTTGAATCCCCTGATGGCAATATTAATATTATTTATAGCTGAATAATAATTACTATATATAGTACTTATATTACCGTCTCCGGAAAGAAAGTCGGTCCATCTGTGTGGAGCTCCGTTACGGTTACCGTAGCCAGCTGTTGCGTTCAACATATCAGCTTGTACTTCAGTAGTAAAACTATATACACCATACACGTTACCCCTCAATTGACGGTAAAATAGATTATCCCAGTTTCCGGCATCGGTTACTGATTCAAATGCGCGGGATAGATCTATTTGATCTTCAGGTAATCTCTCCACATTACATGAAATCAAACCAAACGTAATAGTCAGATATGTAATAATAGATTTGAGCTTTATCATTTGTTTCATTTTCTTATTTATTAAAATTGTAATTCAATTCCCAAAACTGACTGCTTCGTATTGGGGTTTGCTCCATATGTGACATTGGTATCAATTTCAGGATCCGGCCCTTGATATTTTGTAAAGAGCAGTAAATTTCTTCCTGTATAATAGACCCTTGTTCCTTTGAAAAATTTCATATTCTGAAATAGTGACTTGGGCAGATTATACCCAATTGTCAGCCCCTTGAGTCTTATAAAAGAAGCATTTTCTATGAGTCCGGAATCAAATTGATTCACCTGTCCATATTTTGGAAACCGGGTCTGATCGCCTGGAGCTTTCCAGTAATCGCGAACGTTACGGGATTGATTGAAGCCTGCAAAATTTGAAGCATTCTCAAAGAAATACCGATCGTTGTTAATCAGGTATTTTCCGGATGAAAAAATTAAATCTGCATTCAGATAAATACCTTTATAGCCGGATTGAAAACCAAAACCTCCATTAAACGGCGGATATCTTTTTATACCCGTACTCTGCTGCAAAGCAGAGGAGCTAAACACAGAAGTAATCCGGCCGGGATCTTTTGTTGTCTGAGAAATATCATCTCCCGGCATAAACCATTCCATCAGACCAGTTTGAGGATTTACACCAGACTGAATCGGATAGAAAAACTCGATAGGCTTCCCGACAGCCCAGCTCACCCCTGTATTAGGGATAATCCAATAATTTTTCCCCTGAAATAATTCCGTTACTTTCTGTTGTACTAGCCCCAGATTGACATAGGGACTAAAATAATAATCGGAAGATCTGACAATATCTACACTAAAACTGATATCCATCCCTCTGTTTCTGAGCGAACCTACGTTTTCAGTAATAGCAGAAAATCCAGAAGTATATGGATATGGTACATCAACCAGCATATTTTTAGTCACTCTGTTAAAAAATTCTATGTCCAGATTTAGCCTGTCAAATAGCCGTACTCCGAAACCAAAATTGGTTTTGATCTGTTCTTCCCAGGCCAGATTAGGATTACCAGGTTGAGCTATTCCCCACGAAGTCTGTCCGTCATAGATATTTGCAGAAACAGTGTTAAGGGAATTATAGTTACCTATCGCAGAATTTCCAGAAGTTCCTGCACTTGCTCTAATCTGTAATGTATTAATCCAGTCAACATCTGATAAGAATTTTTCTTTTTTCATATTCCACATACCTCCGACTGACCAGAAAGTAGCTTTCCTATTCTCCCGGCCAAACCGGGAAGATTCATCCTGCCGGAGTGTACCATCGATATAATAGGTATCATTATATCCATAACTCAACCTTCCAAAATATGAGTTATAAGCATATTGTGTTTTAGTCTGTCCAACATTCTTGTTTTTTGACCCCGCAGATAACAGTATTAAGGCATCATCTGTCAATCCCTCAACGGATGCAGAAAAATTCTGCTCATCATAATCCGAGAATTCATGCCCTCCCAGGATACCCAGTTTGTGTTTATCTTTTAAAACCAGCTTATATTCTATTGTATTGGTCAGCGTACGCGCTACTCCTTGTGTCCAGCTTTCATTACCTGTACCTTGTCGGGGTGAAGCTGCATAAGATGGCATTCGTCTGGATGAACCTCTGTAATTAAAGTAATCTATACCAGCCTGAGAACGTAGTATCAGATTCTTGATCGGTATAGCCTGAACGAACACATTCGGATTGAATTGTTGATTACGTCCTCTACTCGGATTTTTATCTGCCAGATATTTTGGTGAATATCTTCCCCAACCAGGGATCTGTTCTTCATAATATTCCTTACCATTCTTATCGTAAGGTGTGTACCAGGGTAAAGCTAAAAGAGCCAGACCTCCGTTCGTACTATTTAATGTCCATCCATTGGTTTCTCTACGGTCATACCCACCAGCTAGATTAGCACCAAGTTGTATCCAGTCATTGATATGAGATGTCACATTGCTTCTGAGCGTGATTCTGTCAAAGCCAGATCGGTACATGACTCCTTTCGCATCCATATATCCTGCCGAAATATAGTATTGTGTCCTGGCGGATCCTCCGGAAATATTCAGGTCCATCTGTTTTAGGGGTACATTTTTCTGAAAATAATAAGTATCCCATTTAAAATCATTCGGCCAGTTTTTCCTGATTTCATCGATCTCTTGCTGCGTTTTGTATTTAGTTTCTAACCAAAATTCCTGCAACTCTGAAGACGTCATTAATGTATTCTGCATTTTACGCGATGCGAGATCCGTCCAGCCGTATTGAGCTCTTGCTGTTACCGTAGCCCGGTCAGCAGCTTTTCCCTTCTTACTGGTAAAATAAATAACACCGTTAGCAGCCCGTGATCCATAGATAGAAGTTGCAGAAGCATCTTTCAGCACTGTTATACTTTCAAAATCTTCCGGATTCATCGAGACTATAGAACCTGTATTTATCGGAATTCCGTCTAATACATAGAGTGGTGTTGAACTTGCCCCCAAAGATCCCACACCCTGTAATCGTACAGATTGTGTTACGGAAGGTTCTCCCGAAGATGTAAAGACTTGCAAACCGGGAACTTTTCCCTGTAGGGTTTCCAATGCATTAGCAGACGGTTTACCCTTTATATCGTTAGTTGTCACCTGAACATAAGATCCGACAACAGATGAACGGCTCCTGCCGGCTCCATATCCAACTACTACAACCTCATCTAAAACGGATTCAGATGGCACCAAAGTAACGTTGTAGATATCCGAAGAACCAACAACAATATATTTATCTGAAAACCCTATATACTTAAAAATTAAAGTCTCACCCGGTGAAACCTGAATACTATATATTCCGCTACCATTTGTTCGTGCTCCTCTCGATGTACCCGATACGGCTACTGTGACATCAGGAAGATTTTCATCTTTAGATGATGTGACCCGGCCTGTGACGTTTTTTTCCTGTCCAAATGCAAGTGAATTAAAAAAAACGATACAGACTAAAAGATTGAATAACTTTTGTTTCATATGTAATTTAATTATGGAGTGACCACATGAAATATCCGAATCAAGCAAAACAAGTTTGTTCTATAATTTATACCCTCTGTTATCGCTGTAAAGATTTATGTACTACTCGGATATTTCATATTTTTACATTGTTAATAATTCGAAAATCTGATCATTAAAATCTAACCGGATTATCTTCCCGGAAAGACATACCCTAAAATTGAATAACTGAACTTTTTGACCAATGAATTTTAAAATCAATGCAAACCTCGGGAACAGGCAAAAGGGATCCGTGCAATCTTTTTTGTATAAAGTCGCATACTCCAAATTTTCATCGGATTAAAATAATTGGCCTAAACTTTACCGGTCCTGTTTCCCTTGTTAAGAGTAATAAGAATACATTAGGCAATAAAACATCTCCAATGTCCCGGATTTTAGTCAGTAAAAAATAAAGTCAACACTTGTATTATTCCGGATGCTTAATAATTTTCCTGTAAAGCTGTTTTAATTGATTTCTCATAACTATGGAAATAATATAGAGTGATAAAAAAGATTAATAAAAACAGAAAGCAGACTTTCTAAAGAAATAAAGCAGTTTATAAAATTGCCTTAGATAAACAATATTAGCGTGATTAAATAAAAAATAAATCTACAAAACAATGATAGACAATATTTTAATAAAATACAAATTTATTTACATCCAAAATATTAATAAACAACGAGTGATTTTCGGTAAATGAAAAAACCGGTATATATCTCTTCAGTTGCTCTTTTTACAATCAATATGGTCAGATCGTGGAGATTGACACTTGGACTTACACAAAGGGAAGTAAGTTCGGAAATCAGCCCTGGATCAGACAGCAACACCTTAGGGATAATTGAAAACAATTTTCGAACTGAAAAATATACAGACAAACACTTAAATAAGATAGCGCAATTGTTTACAAAGACCGCACATGAAATGGGGATAATCGAAGAATTTTCACTGTTTACATTTTATCCGGAACAACCTATAGAAGAATTGATGGTAGAAAAACAGGTAGTTCAAAGACCCAAAGAACTTACGCAAACCTCAACCATATTTATATTGTTGGAAGAAAAACAAGATCCATTTTTTAACGACTGGCATACAGTAGCTCAAATAGCAGCTCATTGTAGCGCTTACTCCGGGAAAAACTGGACTAACAACGATTTTACTGCTGTTATCAAAACAGCAACTGAGAAGAATAAATTAGAGCGAAAAAGTGAAACAGAATCAATTTACCGTAGACATCAATAATTTATAATATTAGATTTATCGGATTAAAGACATGCCCAAAACTAAGCAAACTCATGATCAGGTATTTCCTGCTATACTTTTTCGAAAAATTTTCATGTTTCATACCTATCGGATAGAGATCGGCTATTCCGCGTATGAATGTTCATTTCTACTGGGAAAACATGATTTTTTTATAAGAGATGCTGAAAATCCTCTGAAAACTACACATATAGATCCTGTTGACAGCAATTATCTGGCATCTATATTTGGAGAAAGTATAGAAAAATTTACCCCTGATGTGACAAAGCATGATAATTACCAATTAAAGATAACTGTCAGTCAGACTGAAAACAGGAAAACCTCCTTTCAGATTCTAATCCGGAATGAACAGTTAAGCAAATCAAATCCATTTACGCTCATAGAAGAAGAGAAACTCTGTGCCCTTCATACTACTAAATTTTTGTCCACATTAGATAGAGTAAAGGATTTTATACTCCATTTACTAAATAACGACTATTTTGATAATACTCGCACAGCATTAGACATCTATAATGAATGTCGTAAAAATGACGATTTCGGAACCAATTTCCATGTCCGGAATCTGATTAAATCTTTAAATTACTTTACCAATAAAAAAAGCGGACATGCTTTATTGAATAATGAAAGAACAAACCTGTTTTCCAGAAGATTATATTTCAAACCTTTCAATTTTGAAATCAGAGGCAACAGCAAGGTTTCAGATTTGTTTTTAAGTAAGGGAATAGCTGATTTTGAATCTGCTGTCAAATGGGTAATTCAGCTTCCCTACAAAAGAAATACAGATAAATCAGATTCTGTAATTCTATTTCAAGAATTTGCAGGAACCTGTAGTACAAAGCACGCCCTGCTTAAACGATTAGCTGATGAAAATGGTCATAACCAAATCAGACTAATGTTAGGTATCTTTATGATGGATAAGAAAAATACTCCTGCTGTTGCAACTATATTAAATAAATATAGTCTTGAATATATCCCGGAGGCACATAATTATCTCCGAATTCATAACTATATCGTTGACGCAACAGGGATTGGAGTTAATGAAACAAAATTTGAGTTGGATCTGTTAATGGAAGTTGATATTTCAGCCGATCAGATCACCGATTATAAGACAGACTTTCATCGCAGATATCTTACTGAATGGTTAGCACAAAATAACATTCCTTATTCTATAGAGGACATCTGGTATATCAGAGAAGAATGTATAAGAGCAATAGCTGAACAATAAACTTTCCTCACTGTAATATATTAAGAATAAATATAACAGAAAGAAGCCAGATTGTTCAGCAAATTTACCTAATCCTGATGCGCTAGTGCATAGAGAGCAAATGTACCTAGCCAATGACTGCCCATATAATCATCATTTGAGATATTAGGTAGCGAGAAAGCAAGATGCTCATGTCCTACCTTTTTGAGATGGTGCAACTCAGGCAAGGCCTTTGCAATACCATTAAGACAAGTGGCACGGCTGAAATTCAAACCATCCAGATGAACCAGCTTGCCGTCTGTGCGATCTTTTACGACAGCCGGCTTTAATGAAAAATCGGCTTCAAACAATTGTGGCATAAAAGTCTTTAACCAGGTTTTATACGCTGCCTGTGGCAATATTTTACTCATGACAAGCGCCTCTTCCAGACAGGGAGACAGAAAATCAGAGCCACTTGGCTCATAGGCCAGATCACAATTCTTGTCCTGAGTATATAAGCGTTTTGCATGCTCTGCCAGTATATTTTCAAACTCTTTATTGCCTACAGCTCTTGCATAGTCCAGTGAAAGCGAGAAACCAAATGCAGAATTATCATGCTGTCCGGAACGGATAGGATAGACTAATTTAGGCAGATAGGTTTGGTATCGGTCTACCAATATATCTACTAAGGGCTGTAGATTCTGCGCCCACTGCTTGGCATCCGTATCATTCCAGCTTAGCAGCTCTTCCTGCAATTTGAATAACCAGGCCCAGCCATATGTACGCTCAAAACCGAGGTTATTTTTATCCTGAAAAAAAGCCAGCTCTACCTGTACATTTTCAGGAGTGATATGTTGCTTCAGTAACTGACGATTATGACCATCTTTATCCAGATCAGGATGTGTTTTTAAAATTTTGATAACAGACCAATATCCGTGTACAGAAGAATGCCAGTCAAAACAGCCATAGAAGACAGGTCTTAATTGCTTAGGTGTTTTGAGATCCTGCTCACTACCTATCACCTGTCCGAGTTTATTCGGATACTCTGTAGTCAGACAGTGGAGAGGAAGATCCAGAATGCGCTGTGCCTGCTGCGCATCCAGCTGAATACTTTTCACAGAATCCTGAGCAGCATTATTCTTATTTTCAGTTGATTGGCAGGAAAATAGCCCAAACAAAACAGGAAGCATCAAAATAATTCGGTTCATCATTTCAAAATCATAGTTTGGCTAAATATAGTCAAATTAAGCTCATAATAACAAGACAGACTTTTAATTTGAGAAAAGGACTCTTACTTTTAGGAAAGTAAAAAAACGAACGCTATGAAATATCGGAAAATTGGAAAAAGCGATCTTCAACTATCGACTATTACTTTTGGCGCCTGGGCTGCCGGAGGATGGATGTGGGGAAGTACAGATCGTAATGAGGCTATAAAAGCGATACAAGCTGGCTTGGAAGAAGGGATGACATCTATAGATACAGCACCTATCTATGGGCAGGGCACAAGTGAAGAAATCGTTGGTGAAGCTATTAAAGGATTGTCGCGCGACAAGATTCAGATTCTGACTAAGTTCGGAATGCGCTGGGATACAGATCAGGGTGATCTTGTAGGACCCAGTAAAAACAATCAGGGACAGGATATTACAATCTATAAATATGCAGGTAAAGACAGCGTGATATACGAATGTGAGCAGTCGCTAAAAAGACTGGGAACAGATTATATTGATCTTTACCAGATTCACTGGAATGACAAAACTACAGCAATTGAAGAAACTTTTGAAGCCGTAGCCAGACTTATAGAACAAGGTAAAATAAGATATGCAGGAGTCTGTAATTATGATAAAGATCAGGTGGCAAGAGCTGCTTCTGTATGTCCAATTATTTCCGATCAGATTCCTTACTCTATGGTCAACAGAGGCATAGAAAAGGAAACCGTTCCCTACTGTATTGCTAACGATATCGGAATACTTGCTTATAGTCCTATGGAAAGAGGTCTCCTTACCGGAAAAATGAAACCCGGACAACAATTCGGAGCGGGAGACCATCGTGCTAATCTTCCGTTTTTTACAGATGACAGTATTGCCAGAACAAATGCATTTCTGAAAACGATAGAACCTATTGCAGATAAATACGATGTGACCCTCGGACAACTGGTATTAGGCTGGACAGTGGCTCAGCCCGGTATCACTATTGCACTGGCAGGGGCACGCAATGCATCACAGACTATAAGCAATGCAAGAGCGGGTGATTTGGAAATCGAACAGCAAGATATTGATACGATTACTAAAGAACTTCATACTATGCTTCCATAACCTACGTACAGGAAACATAAAAAAATCCAGACGATATATTACATTCGTCTGGATTTTTTTATTTGATATTCGACGGTTTTAAGAAGTTGGCGGTAATTTAACACGATAAATACGGTACGGAAAAGAAGTTTTATCTGTACCTCCGTTCCATTGCGGTAATCTGTTGACCTGAGCACAGGAGAAATACAGGTATCCGTCTGTACCTATACCTAAGGAATCCGGCCAGATCAACCGTGGATCCTGCACAAGCGTGATCAGTTTGCCGGCGGGTGTGAAATATTTAATACTGTAATCCAGAGAGGAAGTGATATAAATATTGCCGGCTGCATCCGCTTCCATACCGTGGCATACAGCAGTCTCTCCCATATCCTCCACATAAGAACTAAGTTGCTGTTGAGAAAGCTTATCATCTGCCAGATATTTAGTTTCTATACGATATAAATGAAGACCATTAATAGGTCTGTAATAAAAGTATCTTAAATCTTTGGTAAGTGCTATTCCATTTACATTGGACCTGAACATATTTCCGGACTTGTCCTCCATTTTTTTACCCTCATAAGTTAGCACCATACCGGAATCTGCCAAAGTCGAAAAATGATGCTGCAAAACAACCCGGCTCTTTCCACTTATAAGGTCAAGAATCACGATGGCAGCTTGCCCCGGATCCGAAAGGTAGGCCAGTTTTTTATCCGTATCCACACGCACATCATTCAGACCGGATTTGCCCTTATCCAAATCATCAAAATTAAAGACATGGAGAACCGAATCGGTATGCAAATCGATTTGCAACAGTTTAAATTGTCCGTTTTTCTTCTCACCGGATCCGTCATTTCCGAATACCGAATTCTGAGGTGCAGGTTTAGAGTCCAGTACCCACAGATGATCGTTGCCATCTACATATATATCCTGCACATTGACAAATACTTCGTCCTCATTTCCTTCTTTGCGGTTCCATTCTACATTTGGATAAGCTGTCCGCTTTCCATTCTTTACTTCTGCCAATCCCATTTCATAAGGCTCCCGCTTAGGAAAAGAAACAAAAACACGATTATCAGATGATACCGATACACCGATCGGCTGAGATTGTCCGAAGGCTGCCACAACCTCTAGGCGGTCATCTTCCGGAAGTGTACCCTGGCCCCGAGCAGGCGTTAGTGAATTCATTGTAATAGCTAAAAATATAAACGTTAAACTTCTCATTATTAATCAAACAAAGCAGTTGCAGAAATTGTTTAATTTAAAAACCAACATTTAACAAACATCAGAATCTTTGGAATAGATTTTGCAAAAATCATATAAAAACACTAATACTATAAAATTATGGGAATGATTGATTTAATTACGGGCGGCATTGGCACAAAAGTCATTACTGCACTGGCTGGAAAACTGGGTATCAGCGAGACCAAAGCTAAGTGGATGGTTGCGATTGCAGTACCCTTGATGATTGCAGCACTAAAATACAATTCCAGCAAAAAATCGGAACAAGCAGAAAGCCTGAACAATGCATTGGATAACAAACATACAGGAGATGCATTGGATCGTGTAGATCAGATTGTAGAAGATGGCCCCAGCGAGGATGATGACAAAATTATCAATCATATGTTTGGTAAAAACTCCGATCAGGTAAAAAATGAAATTGCTTCCAAGACCGGAATAAGTTCAGAAACAGTTGGTACAGTACTTTCAACTCTCGCTCCTATTGTGATGGCTTATGTAGGTAAAGAAAAAGCAGCCCAAAGTAATTCGGGCGGAATCGGAGACTTGCTGGGTGGATTGCTAAACGGGGGAGGAAATGATAATACATCGGCTAACAGTCAACAACAGCAGTCATCAGGTGGTGGTCTTGCAGATCTGGTCAGCGGATTCTTTGATAAGAATAAAGACGGAAATTTTCTGGACGATATTGCCGGAATGTTTACAAAGAAATAAAGTAAAAATGCCCCGCTTAGCGGGGCATTTTCAGTAGTATTGAAAGGCATACTTTATAAGCCTTTCTTTGGAATGTTTTATAAGGATTCCCAGTTTGTAATAATACGTTCCAGATCTCCTATATCATAAAAAGTATAATCTGCATCTTTCGTTTCCTCTTCATCATCCCCCTTCCAGCCTTCGCCTTTCAGCCAAAGCGTCTGACAACCGCAGGCCTTTGCAGGTACCATATCTTTACTGTAAGAATCTCCTATCACCAGACAGTCTGCCGCTGGCAGTCCGATCACATCCACCCCTAAAGCATAAATTGCAGGGTCTGGCTTACGCACACCTACTACTGAGGATTCTATAATCTTGTCAAAACAATTGTAAATTCCAAAATCCCGTAATACAGATGTGAGATTACCATAAAAATTTGAAACCATCACCACAGGATACTTTTCATGCAGACGATTCAGGCTCTCCGTAACACGTAGCACATTATCTTTAGCCAGTTCATATCCATCATTTGCAATAAGATCAGCCAGTTGATTATCAAGTCTGATATCCTGAGAAGCCAGATACTCAAATTGTACATTTAATTTAGCCTGAAGTACCTGAAGAAAATTAAAATCTTCCGTGATAATAGGATGAGTGGCCATTTTACGCTCCGCATATACATAAGCCTGATCAAACTGTTCCCTTGAAATTCCGGCTTCATATTTCTGATAGGATGACCAAAGCACGGCAGCCCAGTGCTGTCCGTTAGAATCTAATGTCCCTCCGTAGTCAAATATTAACCCTTCTATTTTTTTCATGTATTTAGTATTGTTTTATGTACCGGATTTCTAATTCATATGGGTCTCCATATCAGTTCTTCCGGTTCATTTAATTTCCTGATTCATTTAACTGTGCTTCTCTCTTGGTTTTGCTCCTCTTGGCAAAGCTCATCATAAGAAGACCTATAGCAATCCATACCAGCTCACGGATACGGGTTGCAATACCGATAAACACACCTACTGAAGCCTGATATCCTACACTGGCGACAGCCATAGCCATCCCCCCTTCCCGCGTGCCTAATTGCATAGGGAAAAAGAAAATCAGATTGGCAAACAGAGATGATCCGGAACTTACAATCAGACATTCGATATAAGTCATCGGAAGTCCCAATGCGTGGGCTATAAAATAAATTTCAGCACATCCAACTACACGGGCAAAAAACTCCCAGCATAAAGAGGTGTAGAAATTTCTCTTACGATCTACATATAACGACCTCACCTGATTATCTACATCTGTCAAAAGTTCGTGATGCTCCTGCTCATACAGCGCTATTTTCTTTCCTACAAAAGGCAGCTTACTAAGAGACTTCATCAGACTCACTGTAATTCCCTTTTTGTATCCTTTTGAAAACCACCACACCCCCAGCACAGCCATCAGAATAATAGTCACACACGCGATTACGACAATTTTACTTGCAGGTACAAACCAGAGAATAAGGCCTACCGATGCTACCCAGAATACAAGATGAGAAAGGATATGCATCATCGTGTACAGCAAAATAGAGGATCCGGCTTTAGAACTCCCTACATAGGGCTTCAGTTCCATAATACGGTATGGTTCTCCTCCTAGTGCCACAAAAGGTGTGATATAATTGATAGAAAAACCGGTAACAATCAATTGAAAGATTTTACCAAATGGCAGTCGTGTCTTAGGGTTATCCTTTTCCAGAAGAATATCTCTCAGAGCCATAGCATTCATCAGGTAGATGACCAGCCAGCTCAGCAGAACCGGTACAAACCACCACCCTGTCTTTTGTATATTTTCCCATATTACTTCCGGACCAAGGGAATAGACCATATAGCCCAAAGTACCAAGACCCAGAATAAAGAAAATAATTTTATAGATTTTACTCGCCATTCGAGTCTAACTTTTGAGTTTATTTACAAAGTATCCGCTTACCTTTTCCTGTCTGTTGATCATATAGATCAGAATAGGATTTAATACAAACATATCAAAGAAAAAGTATAACCACACCTCTCCTATGAAAAGCCATAAAAATAAAAAGATAACACGGGTATTGAATTGAACAATATTGGTATACTTCATTAGTGGTTTGTTCATGGTTCTGAACTCTGTCACCAATGCCTGCGGTAAACTGTCAACATACTTCGCTTTGATTAAGCCCAAAAGTTGCTGAAGGTTGGGAGATAAACGTTCCTGCATACGTGTATACCCAAGGTAACCATTCAATACAAATTTGCTGAATGCTTGTTTACTCCAGCTCATCTGATCAAATTCTGCCTGCAGATCGCGACTGTTATCCAGTTCGCTACCTGCTTTTCCTTTGATAAAATATAAGTGTACATTACGGTAATAGTCAGCCATTGCAGATTGGAAAACATGCGATACCCCGGCTAATACGCCCGGAACCCATACCCATGCAGACCATCCTTCATTCATCAGTCGCAGACATAGTGCAATATGAATGGAAGCAAACCAAAAATCACCCGCAAATCCATCTAAAATACGTCCAAAACGACTTTTATTGTCTGTCATCCTGGCCAACTGGCCATCTGCCGAATCCAGTGAATTGGCAAACACCAGTAATAACATCCCAATCACATTAATCCAAAGTGATGGATAATAAAATAAAATACCGGCTCCTACACCAAAGAAAATACTGATAATAGTAACCGCATTGGGAGTGATTCCGATCTTTGCACAGACCTGTGCTATTTTGAATCCGATCGGTCTGTAAAACCAGATGTCAATTCGTTCTTCTGTATCATTGGATTTGAGAGATTGTTCAAATGCCGTTTCTTGTTCTTCGGGAGTATTAGGATTGTTGTATACCGATGTCTCTCTTTGCATGTTGTTGAGTTGTAAAGACGTTAACGAGTAGACTACAGATAGCATCTGCAGCCTCAGCCCTGCATGGGGCAAAACTTGGCCAGTCATTCAGGTCAATAATGTGAAAATTGCCATCCGGTCCGATGATAATATCTCCACCATAGACATGAACACCCAGAATCGTGGCCGCACGGTCAGCGATTAGTTTTAATTTTTCTTCATCAAAAGGATAATGAACCGTCTCCCCATTAATCTGCTCATATACAGCATACTTGTGGTGATTATGTTCATACGGATAGAAATAGTGAAAGAATCCAGTGTCTTTTACAGCATAGAATTTCAGCAGATCGCCTACCAGATGCTCAGAGATCACCGCTTCTTTAATCCCTCTCAGTGCGTATTCATTGAGAATATATTTTGCCTCTTCAGCAGAGGACGCAAATGTCACGTCTTCTTTATGAATGGCATGAAAATCTCCCCTTTTTATCCAGACACCTTTCCCCTTTAAAGAGTTAAAAACTTCTGTAATATCAGAAGTTGTAGAGACCACATGGCTCGCCGGATAAGGAATCCCTCCTTCCAGCAATACATTGGTCATATTTTTGCGAAAACAGTTTTCTATTCCCCATCCGGAATTGATAACTGTCTTTCCTTCTTTTTCTAATTTTTGTAACCTTTTTACCAAGGTTTTGGTACGAGCCATTGTGACAATAAAATCCTGCGATACAGATTCTTTTTCCATGAATTCATCTTCATTACAAATCTCTATATCGGCACCTGTTAAAGTCAGCTTTTCACATACTTCATTAAATATGGCAGCATCATTACCTATATGATTTGGCGAGAAACGGCTCTTTCTCGTCACTCCCAAAATCTTAATCTTTTCAGCCATTTTTCGCACTAACTAAATGTGTTTTTTCTAAAAGGAATGCTTCAGCCATTTCCTTGTCTTTGAGATGATCGACATCTACGACCTTCCCAAAAATATGCCCTTTCACATTTAAATGATTAAGCAATAAATCTCTTTGATAATTACGCATCCGTGTATTCCCTTCCTCAACAGAGCGTTTCACTAACTCAATAGCATTCTTTCTCAACCCGTAAATACCACCGGATACATATTGAATATCTTCCGTATGCTGATCCTGAAAGCTCAGGATATTCTGCTGCTGATCAGTTTTTACATATAACGGACTTTCATCATCTATAAATGGAGTGATTCCCATATAAGCATCTGCATGTGCTGCTGCACGGAATCCATTCAAATAAGATGCAAAGTCTTCTTCTTTAAAAATAGTATCAGTAGTCGTCAGGCAGCAGGCTTCCCAATCCGGATTTGCCTCAATAAGCGCATGAAAACTATGAAGAGAGCTGGGTGTATCTTTTATAATCAGGCTAATGGGCACATCAAAGCTTTCTTCCGTAAGGTAAGCTTTAAGCTCAGGAGAATGATTATTGATAATAATGTGAACGACCGGAGCACCCTGATCAGCAAAAATACGGATTAATCTTGCGATCATAGGAACACCGTTAAGTGTCAATAATGGTTTTGGAAGATCGACCCCCTCCTCTTTAAGACGGGATCCTTCTCCGGCAGCTATAATAGCAAAGTGTATCATCTTCATTATTAAAAATTACCATCACCGGAAAAGTAATGGTAAGAAAGGGAGACAAATCGCCTCCCTTTGAAAAATTATATTGTCAAAATCATTATTGGATACTGTCTACCAACTCCTGGTAATAATCCAATCCCAAATGAGTAATCAAATCTTCCCCCATCATATGACGCAATGTATTCTGCAATTTCATAAGTTGTTTGAAGATATCATGTTCCGGAGGTAATCCAGGTGCTGTCTGAGGTGATTTCAGGTAGAATGACAACCATTCCTGAATACCGGACATACCCGCACGCTGAGCAAGATCAATGAATAAAGCAAGATCTAATGCAACTGGTGCTGCAAGAATCGAGTCTCTACACAGGAAGTTAATTTTGATCTGCATTTTGTAACCCATCCATCCGAAGATATCGATATTATCCCATGACTCTTTGTTGTCACCATGCGGAGGATAGTAATTGATTCTTACTTTATGGTAAAGATCACCATATAATTCAGGGTTTTTCTTAGCATCAAGAATCTCTTCCAATACCGATAATTTAGAAACTTCTTTCGTTTTAAAGTTTTCAGGATCATCCAGTACCAGACCGTCACGGTTACCCAGAATATTTGTTGAGAACCAACCTTCTACACCTAATGCTCTAGCCTGCAAACCAGGGGCAACGATTGTTTTCATCAACGTTTGTCCTGTTTTAAAATCTTTACCGGCAATAGCAACACCATTTGTCTGCGCCAGCTCTTCAATAGCAGGTACATCACAAGTCAGGTTTGGTGCACCATTTACATAAGGTACTCCTTCCATCAATGCCGCATAACAATAAATCATACTTGGCGGGATGCGCTTGTCGTCATTATCCAATGCTTCTTCCAGTTTTGCAACAGTAGAAAATGCATCATTAGTTTCGATATATCTTTCTGTAGAACCACACCATACGATCACAACGCGGTCAAGGCCATTCTGCTCTTTGAAATCACGGATATCCTTACGTGCAGCATCCGCCAGTTCACGACGGGTAGTTTCAGTTTTAATATGTGTCCCATCCAGGTTTTTGACAAAGTTTTTGTCAAAAACAGCTTTCATAGGTTTAATATTTTCCAACACCTCTTTTACCTGATCCAACTGACCTTGCTCCAATACTTTCGCTTTAGAAGCAGCAACATACACATTGTCTTCGTAAACATCCCAGCCACCAAAAACGATATCTTCCAATTTTGCCAATGGAACGAAATCTTTGATTAATGGATTTCTGTCTTCTGTACGTTTGCCCAGACGAATACGACTCAATTGAGAAACTGAACCAATAGGCAACGATAATCCTTTGTTAATAGCGGCTACACCGGCAATCAAAGTAGTAGCAACAGCCCCCAGGCCCGGAATTAAAATCCCCAACTTACCGTTGGCCTCTTTAACCTGATTTTCCATATTATTTAATAATCTATTGTTTTGTTTGTAATATTGATAACATTGTAACTAAACTTTAGGCAAGTTAAGCATTTTAGGTAATATTTTATTTATACAAATATAATATTTGACAGTTTTACCAAAAAAATAAAAAAGTCAAATTTTTATTTTTTTCCTTCCCTCAAAAATCACATTTAATAATTCATTGATAACAAAAGAAATATCCATTATTACAGGTCGTTATTATACACTATTCTCGACAAAACTAATAGTCTTTTATATTGCCAAAATCTGACAATTCCAAATACCTATAAAAGGAGCACTTTTGAGACATTCCGGTACAAATAAGAATGTTGATCCCTATTGCAGCTATTCTCACAGACCAGACATCGAATTTGCTTTGAAAAAAAAGAAAGATTTGATACCTTTGGCGCATATAACACCTATTAAGTATAAGCCTTTCAGTATGTAATGAAAGGTTTTTTTGTACGAAATGTTATTAATATAGTTAAATGGTAGAGTTAGTCAATATTTCAAAAACATTTAAGAGTAAAGGCATTTCTACAAATGCACTGGCAGATGTTTCGATAAAGATCAGCGAAGGAGAAATTTATGGAGTTATTGGAAGCTCCGGAGCAGGAAAAAGTACACTGATACGCTGTGTCAATCTACTGGAGCGACCGGATAAAGGCGCAATAGTGATTAACGGTCAAAATATTATGGTTCTTCCACAACAGCAACTTACCGTCAAAAGAAGAGAAATAGGTATGATCTTCCAGCATTTTAATTTATTCTCTTCCCGTACCGTATCTGAAAATATAGCTTTTCCGCTGGAATTGACAAGTAAGCCCAAAATATGGATCAAGGAACGGGTAAACGAATTATTACAACTTGTTGGTCTGGAATCCAAAGCAAACGATTACCCGGCAAACTTGTCCGGAGGACAAAAACAACGTGTAGCCATCGCACGTGCACTGGCCAATAACCCTTCCATTCTGTTGTGTGATGAGGCTACAAGTGCACTTGATCCGCATACGACTAAGTCTATCCTGCAATTATTAAGATCAATCAATAAAAAATTGAATCTGACAATATTGCTGATCACACACGAAATGGAAGTGATAAAGACAATTTGCGATCGTGTGGCGGTCTTAGATCATGGCAGACTCATAGAACAGGGAACAGTAGAACAGATATTCACCACTCCCAAAGAGGAGGTTACAAAACAATTCATCGCTTCATCTTTTAATGCCGAACTTCCGCAAGCAATTCAGCATAAATTGAAAGAGACAGGAAACCCGGTTGTTAAATTATTTATTACAGGTAACGAACAACAGTCTCTGCTGATTTCTGATCTGCAACGATTGTATCATACAGATGCCAAACTGATAAGTGCACAAATCGAATACATTGGTCAGTCCAATTTTGGGCTGATGTTTCTGGAACTTGGAGGAGAATCTCAGGCTATACAAGAAAGCCTGACTTATCTGAAAACTAATTATTCATCTTTTGAAATTATAGGATATGTCTGATACCATAGTTAAACTATTATTAGAGGGGACCTGGCAAACACTGGTCATGACATTTGCCTCCGGTTTCTTTGGTTTTTTATTAGGACTTCCTACGGGAATTCTTCTCTTTGTCACACGCAAAGGACAGATAATGGAAAATAGAGTTATACACCAGGTAACTTCTGTAATAGTCAATATTTTCAGATCCATTCCTTTTATTATTCTGATCGTCTGGATGATTCCCTTTACCAGAGAATTGGTAGGTACATCTATTGGTGTATCAGCAGCATTAGTTCCGCTGAGCATTGGGGCAGCTCCTTTTGTTGCCCGTCTTGTAGAAAACAGTCTGTTGGAAATTCCTGCCGGACTTATTGAAGCTGCCAGAGCAATGGGAGCGACTCATAAACAAATAATACTAAAAGTATTGTTGCCGGAAAGCTTACCCTCTATGGTCAATAATGCAACCATAACGCTGATCACTTTAGTAGGATATTCAGCCATGGGCGGAGCAGTAGGCGCCGGAGGATTAGGGCAAATAGGTTATCAGTATGGCTATATAGGATATGATGCTTTTATTATGAATGCAGTATTGATCCTCCTGATACTGATCGTATTTATACTGCAGTTTACCGGAGATTTTATCGCAAAGAAAACAAATCACAGATAATACAAATATTAAGATATGAACATACGCACAAAACACATATGTATTCTTGTTGCAGCAGTACTGACACTCAGTGCGTGTAACGGAAATAAAAAAGACAGCCAGACATTGAAAATCGGCATTGTGGCTGGTCCCGAGAAGGAAATCGCAGAGACAGCTGCAAAGGTCGCCAAAGAAAAGTACAATCTGGATGTGGAGCTGGTGACGTTCAACGACTATGTTGTGCCAAACGAAGCCCTGAATCAGGGAGATTTAGATGCAAATGCTTTTCAGCATCAGCCCTATCTGGACGAACAGTCTAAGCAGAGGGGATATAAGCTTGTTCCGGTAGCCAAGACATTTGTATATCCTATCGTAGCCTATTCCAAAAAGATCAAAAATATCAGTGAACTGCTTCCGGGACAGACTATCGTTATCCCTAACGATCCTACCAACGGAGGCAGATCTTTACTGCTTCTTCAAAAGCAAGGTCTTATCAAATTAAAAGAGAATACAGGTATTCTGCCTAAGGTCACAGATATTCTTGAAAATCCGAAACAAATCAAATTCCTGGAGCTTGAAGCACCTCAGCTACCAAGAGTATTGGATGATAAAGAAGTCTATGTCGCTATTATCAACAACACATTTGCATCTCAGGCCGGACTTGATCCGGAAAAAGACGGATTATTTGCTGAAGATAAGGAATCTCCTTATGTCAACCTGATCGTAACCCGTACAGATAATAAAGATGATGAACGCATAAAGAAATTTGTACAGGCTTATCAGTCTCCGGAAGTGGAAGAAGTGGCCCATAAAATATTTAAAGGAAATGCGGTAAAAGGCTGGTAAGAATAAGCCTGCTATATATTAAAAAATAACAAATTAACGCTGCTGCAATTGTGAAAATATTAACAATTGCAGCATTTTTTTTATATATTAGCAACTATATTTAATAAACTTCCTAATACCTTATGTCTAAAGTATATAATACATTTATTGATTACATCGAAAAGCGCAACCCTAACGAACCCGAATTCTTACAAGCTGTGACGGAGGTTGCGGAAGATCTGATCCCTTATATTGAACAACATCAACCTCAACTGTTAAAGATGAAAGTTCTGGAACGCTTAGCTGAACCTGAGCGTGTGATCTCTTTCCGTGTAACCTGGTTAAACGATAAAAACGAAATTGAGGTGAACCGGGGTTACCGTGTACAAATGAACAGTGCGATAGGTCCTTACAAAGGAGGATTACGGTTTGCACCAAATGTCAATCTGAGTATACTTAAGTTTCTGGCTTTCGAACAGGTCTTTAAAAACAGTCTGACCAGTCTTCCTATCGGAGGTGGTAAAGGAGGTTCTGATTTCAATCCGAAAGGTAAATCGGACACGGAGATTATGAAATTTTGTCAAAGCTTTATTTCCGAACTTTACCGTCATATCGGAGCAGAAACTGATGTTCCTGCCGGAGATATAGGTGTAGGAGAACGCGAAATCGGCTATATGTTCGGACAATACAAGCGTCTTCAAAACAACTTTACAGGGGTACTTACAGGTAAAGGCGCCAACTGGGGTGGCTCTTATATCAGACCGGAAGCTACAGGATATGGATTGCTATATTTTGTATCCTGTATCTATGATTACCGCAATGAAGAACTGAAAGATAAGATTGTAGCCATTTCAGGAGCAGGCAATGTAGCTTTCTATGCTGCAGAAAAAGCGATACAACTGGGAGCTAAAGTAATTACATTATCCAATAGTCAGGGCGTATTGTATGACGAACAGGGAATTACTGCAGAGAAACTGGCTTTCGTTGCCACTATAGGTCGTGATCTGGATAAATATATTTCAAAATATCCGGATGCAAAATATTATGAAGGTAAAAAACCATGGGAATTCAAGTGTGACATTGCATTACCTTGTGCTACCCAAAATGAACTGGATGGAGAAGATGCTCAAAAACTAATAGCTAACGGTTGTACCTGTGTAGCTGAAGGAGCAAATATGCCTTCCACCGCTGAAGCCATCAAACTCTTTCACAAAGCACGGCTTATCTTTGCTCCGGGTAAGGCAGCCAACGCCGGAGGTGTAGCTGTATCGGGATTAGAGATGTCTCAAAATTCGATCAGAGAGCAATGGACTAAAGAGAAAGTAGACAAAAAATTACATGGTATTATGGAAAATATCCATAGAACCTGTGTGAAATACGGTCATGAGGACAACTATATTAATTACCTGAAAGGTGCTAATATAGGCGGGTTTCTAAAAGTAGCTAAAGCAATGATTGCACAGGGGGTTGTATAACATAACCTCTGTGCGGAAAATATATAAACGTAAGCAGTTGGCGGGGACGCCAACTGACGCGTTTAAGAGTTAACAAGAATACCTTCTGACGACTCATTCAAGAATTAAAGATACAGCACTCCCCCCCATTGCGTTTTCCTCACCGGCAATATCTACTACACTTTATCGTTCTTAGCAAGAAGATCCACTGATAACACATTCAGAATAACAGCTAGGTAATTATCTCTGACGTTTGCTAGGTGTCCTCATTAGCAATATCTACCATATCAGTCTTAGTAAGAATATCAACTAATGACGCATTCAGGATAACAGATAGGAAATGAGCCATGGCGTTTGCTGAGTGTCCTCACCAGCAATATCTACTACACTTTATCCGTCTTGCTATATATTAATTATACTTTTTTACAGAGATCTATCCAATAATTGAGAGAATCGGGATTTTTCACCACATCGATACTAACAGCCCGGTCTATGGGTACGCCCATCATTAGTTTCTTAACAGGAATCTCCAGCTTCTTTCCACTCATTGTATAAGGGATATCCGGTACTGCCAGGATTTCATCGGGTACGTGTCTGGGACTATAAGTACTTCGTAGTTGTTTTTTGATCTCCGTCCGAAGTTCATCCGTAAGTTCCACTCCCGCTTTCATCTTGACATACAATGGCATAACAGAATCCCCGTTATCCAAATCAATACAGATCACAAGACTGTCTTCCACATCTTCAAACGTATTCAGCACATTATATACCTCTGCGGTACCTATACGTACTCCTCCCCTGTTTAAAGTGGCATCAGATCTGCCATACATAATGATACCGTTATTATTTCGGGTTATTTTGATCCAGTCTCCATGACACCAGACGCCAGGATATTTATCAAAATAACTTTCCAGATATTTAGCATTATCCTTATCCTTCCAAAAGTAAAGCGGCATAGAAGGCATAGGTACTTCGATTACCAGTTCTCCCACTTCATCGTATACCGCGACACCATCTTCATTATAGGCTTCTATTTTTGAACCTAACGTACGGCACTGGATTTCACCGGCAAAGACAGGCAATAATGTACTACCCGAAAGAAAAGCACTGCAGACATCCGTACCACCACTTAAAGAAACAATTTGTACATCCTTCAGCTGTCCTTGCAACCATTGGAAAGTATCCGGAGGCAAAGGAGAACCTGTGGAACCAATGGTTTTGAGTTTAATATTAAGTTCTGATAATGACAGATCCTGACAGGATGTAAAGTAGGCTGCCCCGGCACCAAGATGATCTACATGCTGATCAGCAACAAAATTCCAGATAGATTTCCGCTCCGGAAAGATAGGAGAGCCATCATAGATACACAAAGTAGCTCCAACCAGAAGAGATGAAATAGCATAATTCCACATCATCCAACCCGTAGTCGTATACCACATAAAGCGATCTCCCTCCTGTACATTTTGGTGTAAAGCCAGCGCTTTATAATGTTCAATCAAATTACCGCCTGAACTATGTGTGATTGCCTTAGGTTTTCCGGTTGTACCTGAAGAATACAGTATCCAGATAGGATGATCAAATGGAACTGGCCGAAATGTGAGAGGCTGTGCAGGATCAGCCTCCTGTATTATTAAATCCCAATCTGCCCCATTTACCATGACAAGATCGGTAATGGAAGGAATCTGTTCTTTAATGGTTACCGCAGTTTCCTGCTTATCATATTTCTTTCCGTTATAATCATAACCCGAATCTGCAAAAAGAATCCTGGGTTCAATCAAAGTAAAGCGTTCGACAATACTTGCACTTCCGAAATCAGTTGAACAACAGGACCATATAGCTCCAATAGCATTCACCGCCAAGAATATAGCAATGGTTTCTGTTGTATTATTGAGTATACCCGCTACCCGATCTCCTTCTTTAATACCCTTTCTGATCAAAAACTGTTGTATAGCACGTACCTGATCTTTCAACTGAGACCAGGATACTTCTTTAACAGGCGTCTGTTCAGCCTGATAGAGAATAGCCGGACGTTTATCTGTCTCATTGCGAAAGACATGTTCAGCATAATTGAGTGTCGCACCCCGAAACCATTCTGTACCGATAAATCCCTGTCTGGAGTATGTAATAACAGCATCAAACGGAGAATGGGATTTAAGATCGAAATACTGAAATACAGAATGCCAAAAATCTTCAGGTTCAGAAACAGACCATTTCCACAACGTTTCATAATCTCTAAAAGAAAGCTGATAACGCTCTTCAACAAAGGTTTTAAAATCGAATAATGCAGAATTTTTCTGATAATCAGCAGAAGGTGTCCAGATCAGCTCACTCATAAATATATTACACTTGGTTATGTCCCAAATGTAATGAAAAGTAACGCCAGTACAAAGTTTTTACCTATACGACATCAATTACAGTTCCATCTTCGGTCGGATGCCCGGTACATAATAAAATACGTCCGTTAGCGACTTCCCTGTCTGTCAATACTTCGTTATAATCCATTCGCACATTTCCGGATGAACATTGTGAAATACAGGTACTGCACATACCCGATTTACAGGAATAAGGCAGTTTGATTTTATTCTCTAACCCTACATCAAGAATTGTTTTGTTATAAGGTACAGACAGTTGGTGACGTTGGCCGAGAAAGTTAAGCGTAATGGAATAAGTTGTTTTATCTACTTCCTTTTCTGTTTCATCATCGTCATCTTCTTCATTTTCCGGCAACAGAAATGTCTCTCTTTTGATTTGACTGTCTGCATAGCCCATACCCAATAAAGTAAAACGGCAAAGATCCATATAAATAACAGGTCCGAAAGTGTAGAAAAGGGTATCCGTTTTGAGTTCTTCTACATATTGTTTCAAAATATCATAGATAAAATCTCTGTTCAGACGGGCTTTCATCAGGTTTTTGCTGTTTGAAAAAATCCATATGATATGAAAACGGTCCGGATAGTTTTTCTGCCAACTGTCAAGTTCTTCCAGAAAAGGCGTCTGTTCCGGAGAACTGTTGCTGTACACTAATACGATTTTGGATTTCCGTTCTCTTATTAAAGCTGTCTTCAGAATGGAAAATAACGGAGTAATGCCAATACCTGCAGCAAACAAAAACACAGTCCTTGTCGTATCAGGTACAGGTTCATATATAAATAAACCCTGAGGATCCAGTACTTCAATCTCTTCTCCGACTGTAATCTTATGATGTAAAAAACGAGAAATCTCACCGTTATCTACTCTTTTCACAGCAATACTTAAAGGTTCGTCTACATCTGGTGAACTTTTAAAGGAATAAGAGCGACGGACTTCGCGGTCTCCGAAAGTGAAAATCAGGGTTAGAAACTGCCCGGCTTTATACACAGGATAAGGCCCCGATACCGGTTCAAAATCTATAGAAATGTTATTATTCGCCTCTGGAGTTAATGCGGAAATCCGAAGTTTATGCATGTTTCAAAGATAAGATGCTTTTGAAATCCAAGCAAGTAATAAATAGGATTATAGGTTCAAAAAGTCTGTTTTGGTATAAATTCATTTAGATTCTATACCCTCTCACGTTGTATTACAGATTTAACCGAAATAGCTGTTTTCGGATTCGATTATAAAAGGAATCCCCTTTCATTTTGCAATGAAAGGGGATTCTTTATACTTGTTATTCTTTTCAGTCTTTTACAACTTACGTTTAACTTCGACTTGTTCGAAGGCTTCCACGATATCTCCGACATGAATATCATTGTATCCCTGAATATTAAGACCACATTCGTAACCTTGAGATACTTCTTTCACATCGTCTTTGAAACGTTTCAGTGAGGCAAGCTTTCCGGTGAATACAACCACACCGTCACGTACGATACGGATATCACTGTTTCGGTTGATCTTACCGTCTAATACCATACATCCGGCAATAGTACCCACTTTCGAAATTTTGAAAGTCTCTCTGATCTCGACATTCGCCACGATCTTCTCTTCCAGTTTCGGAGCCAACATACCCTCCATCGCAGATTTAAGTTCTTCAATAGCATCGTAGATGATAGAGTAAAGGCGGATGTCAATCTGCTCCTGCTCTGCAATCTTACGTGCATTTTGAGAAGGTCTTACCTGGAAACCGATGATGATCGCATCTGATGCAGAAGCCAGCAATACGTCTGATTCGGAAATCTGACCTACTGATTTGTGGATTACATTTACCTGAATCTCATCTGTAGATAAGTTTAATAATGAATCTGATAATGCTTCTATAGAACCATCTACGTCACCTTTCACAATTACATTCAGCTCTTTGAAGTTTCCGATTGCCAAACGGCGACCGATCTCTGCTAACGTAATATGTTTCTGAGCACGCATACCTTGCTCACGCTGTAACTGCAGACGTTTGTTAGCCACCTGACGTGCTTCTGACTCACTTTCCAATACATAGAATTTGTCACCCGCTGTAGGCGCTCCTGCCATACCTAATATCTGTACCGGTGTAGAAGGACCAACCTCTTTCACGCGTTCTCCGCGTTCATTGGTCAATGCTTTTACTTTACCACTATGTGATCCGGCCAGGATTGGATCTCCGACACGAAGTGTACCTCCCTGTATCAATACTGTAGTAACAATACCACGTCCTTTATCCAGAGCAGCTTCAATAACAGATCCTACAGCACGTTTTTTAGGATCGGCTTTAAGATCCAGCATTTCTGCTTCCAGCAATACTTTTTCCAGTAATAAATCTACATTCAGACCTGTCTTACCTGAAATTTCCTGACATTGGTATTTTCCTCCCCAATCTTCAACAAGGATATTCATTGCTGATAATTGTTCACGGATACGATCAGAGTTTGCTCCCGGCTTATCTACCTTGGTGAATGCAAATACAATCGGTACTCCTGCAGCCTGTGCGTGGTTGATAGCCTCTTTGGTCTGCGGCATCACACTATCGTCTGCTGCGATTACGATGATCGCAATATCTGTGATTTTAGCACCACGGGCACGCATTGCTGTAAAGGCTTCGTGACCCGGTGTATCTAAGAATGTTATTTTTCTTCCGTCTTCCAGTTTTACGGCATATGCACCGATGTGCTGCGTAATACCTCCGGCTTCACCACCTGTTACATTCGCTTTACGAATGTAATCCAGAAGGGATGTTTTACCGTGATCGACGTGACCCATTACCGTTACGATAGGAGCACGCATAATCAGATTATCCGGATTATCGACTTCCTCTAATTCTGCAACTTCTTCATCTTCCGGTTTGATGAATTCAATCTGGTATCCAAATTCATCTGCTACAATTGCTAATGTCTCTGCATCCAGACGTTGGTTGATAGACACGAACAATCCCAGACTCATACACGTAGCGATAATTTGCGTTACGGATACGTTCATCAGGTTTGCCAACTCATTTGCAGTAACAAACTCTGTTACTTTTAATACATTGGCCATCATTTCCTGTTCCAATGCAGCTTCTTCAGCATGGTGAGCGACTTCGTCACGTTTCTGACGACGTAATTTCGCACGTTGAGCAAACTTACCAGACTTACCAGCTCCACTTAAACGGGCAAGTGTAGCTTTGATTTGATCCTGGATTTCTTTTTCCGATGGTTCTTCCTTGTTTTCTACAGGCTTATTTCTACCCTTGAAATCAGGTCTGTTACCACCCGGACCTCTGTTACCCTGATAATTTCCTGGACCTCTGTTGCCCTGGTTGTTACCCGGACCTCTGTTCCCCTGATTATTACCGGGACGGTTTTGGTTATTACCTGGTCCTCTGTTACCTTGGTTGTTACCACCCTGACCGCCTTGTTGGTTTCCACCTTGCTGGTTTCCGCCTCTATTCTGATCCTGGTTGTTTCCACCGGTATTCGGACCGTTATTAGTACGCTTACGCTTACGTTTCTGATCGTTCGCATTACCTGTTGCATTGGAAGAAGATGCTACCGGTCTGTCACGGTGTGACGGTCTTGCCGTAGGCAATTCGATCTTACCGATAACTTTCGGTCCGCTTAAGCTTTCAGCACGCGCACGGATGACATCATCCTGAGGTGCTGCCGGTTTAGCGGGCTCTGCAGGTTTAACCTCTTCTTTTTTGACAGCCTGAACTTCCGGTTTCACTTCTTCCACCTTTGGTTTAGCAGGTTCCACTGGCTTCTCCGCCTGGGGAACAACAGTTTCTTTTGGAGCTTCTACTTTTTCAGCAACAACAGGCTGAACAGGCTCTACGGGTTTTTCCACGATCTTTGGAGTTTCCACTTTTACCTCTACCTTCACAGGTTCTTCTATTTTAGGAGCAACTTCGCTCTTTTCTTCTTTTTTAGGCTTTCCTTTGCCTATGCTGTCCAGATCAATCTTCCCGACGATCTTCATACCTGAAAGATGAGGATGATCCTCAGCAGGTTTCTTCTCTTCTGGCACATCAGCCTTTACCGGAGTTGGTTCTGCTGGAGCATTCTTTATCAGGATCTCCTTTACCTCTGCTGTATCTTCATTCTCCGAGACAGATTCTTTAGGCGCAGCATTGCTACTTCCAGCAGGCGACTCATCACGACGAATTTTACCAATTACGATTTGCTTTGCCTCGTCCTTAACAATTTTGTCTCCCTGAAATTCGCTCAAAAGAACATTGTACATCTCGCCCGATAATTTAGTATTAGGTTTAGATTCAACATCAAATCCCTTTTTTACTAAATAATCCACAGCGGTAGCTATACCAATATTTAGTTCTTTTGCTGCTTTTAGTAAGTTTATGCTTTTACCTTCTGTCATTTATTGTGTCCTGTAATTATAAAGTATATACAAAAATATGTTTTTTTTACATGTTACTAACAATTTATTCGAAATTGCTGAGATAATAAATTGTTAGACCGGGTTCTATTCAAACTCGGACTGTAAAACGCGAACAATTTCCTGAATGGTATCTTCTTCAAGATCTGTACGTCTTACCAACTCTTCTTCCGTAAGTGAAAGAACAGATTTAGCGGTATCCAGACCTACACGTTTCAATTCGTCAATAACCCATCCTTCGATTTCGTCGCTGAATTCTTCGATGTCCACATCCTCATCAAATTCGTCATTCTCACGATACACATCGATCTCGTAACCTGTCAGTTTACCTGCCAGTTTAATATTGTGTCCTCCACGGCCAATCGCCAGAGATACCTGATCTGATTTCAGATACACAGCTGCCGTCTTGTTGTCTTCATCAATTTTGATAGAGCTGATACGCGCCGGGCTAAGTGCACGGGTGATATATAAGGAATGGTTTGTTGTAAAGTTGATAACATCAATGTTTTCATTTCTCAACTCACGAACAATACCGTGGATACGCGATCCTTTCATACCAACACAAGCTCCTACCGGATCGATACGGTCATCATAAGATTCTACGGCCACCTTAGCACGCTCTCCCGGTTCCCGGACAATCTTCTTGATAGTAATCAATCCGTCAAAGATCTCCGGTACTTCCAGTTCAAACAAACGCTGTAAAAATGCAGGTGCTGTACGAGAGATAATGATCTTAGGATTGTTGTTCATCATATCTACCTTATGTACTACCGCACGGATGCTATCTCCTTTTTTGAAATAATCCGCAGGAATCTGTTCTGTCTTAGGCAGAATCAATTCATTACCGTCATCATCAAGGACCAGAATTTCTTTTTTCCAGATCTGATACACCTCACCGATCACTAACTCTCCTTCACGATCTTTATATTTTTTGAAAACTTCGTCTTTCTCAAGTTCCAGAATTTTAGAAACCAATGTCTGACGTGCAGCCAGAATAGCTCTGCGTCCGAAGCTTTCCAATGTGATCTGCTCAATATAATCATCACCTACTTCAAGATCTGCATCATGCTTAACTGCTTCTGCCAACTCGATCTCCAGATCATCATCTTCTGAAAATTCATCTTCCACGACTACACGTGTTCTCCAGATCTCTAAGTCACCATTATCAGGGTTGACAATTACGTCTACATTTTCATCTGTACCAAACCGTTTGCGGATCATGCTACGGAATACTTCTTCCAACACAGAGATTACCGTAGGACGGTCAATGTTTTTAAACTCTTTAAACTCCTGAAAAGAGTCAATCAAATTGATATTGCTGCTCATTTTTACTTAAATGAAATTAACACCTTAGTTTCCTTTATTTGTTCAAATGGAATCACCGACTCAACCGGAACGGCTTTCTTCCCTTTTTCTTTTTTACTTTCCTCGATTGTAATGTCGTTTTCTGTCACATTCAGAAGCTTTCCTTCTCTCTTCTCTCCCTCGTGATTCTTGACCCGGACATTACGTCCTATATTCTTCTCATACTGACGATTCAGTACCAGAGGACTGTCAATACCCGGAGAAGACACTTCAAGACGGTAAGCAGTTTCTATTACATTCTCTTCTTCCAGATGAAAACCAACATGACGGCTTATCTTTACACAATCATCAATCGCAATCCCGGAGTCCCCGTCAACAAGAATTTCAAGTACGCCATTGCCTTGCATTTTTATACTGACAATAAACAAATCCTCACGGTCTCCTATTTTTTCCAGCACTAACTCTTCAACCCGCTGTTCTACCTTTGTCTTCATCTATTACTGTTATTTTAAATCAATAAAGAATTAAAAAAGGGGGCATATGATGCCCCCTTCCTTTCAGATAGTACAAAAGTACAAAATATTTTTAAAAATCCAAAACATCTTTTTTATGCCTTATTATTATCGACTACTGCACTGATGGTTTTTTGCATTTGTGCCATCATCGAGGTCAGTGTTTCCATAGTAGGTTCGGGACTTGGCTCCGGCAGTTCAGTACTTATAAACGCCTTTGCTTTCCAGACTTCCAGAATATCATCTGAACCAACCCAGTATGCTTCATATGTCTTGTTATCGGATACCAGCTTCAATCCTTTTTCTTCTTTATATTTAAAGGCAATACGCTTATACACGACACCTTCTTCTTTAGAGACAATTATATAAGTCTGTCCGGGCTTGATGTCATGCCAGTTTTCTACATACTCCCCTATTATAACAGAGCCAGATGGCAAGGGCAACATAGAATCTCCCTTTATTTCAAAAGCACGGTATGTACCCTGATTAAACATTGGAAGTGAAAATTTAGGCAATTCGGCTACATATTCCGGATCACCATATCCATTCAGATATCCTGCACTCGCCTTGACAGGTACCAATTCAATATTTTCACGATCCTTTTGATCTACCGTTACACTAAGAACACGCAGATTGGAAGCATTACTCCGTGGAGTAGGCTTCCACTTATCATCTATAATATCGTTTGCCAGTTCATCCATCGTCAGATCAAAATATTCAGCTATTTTTTTTAGCAACTCGTATTTAGGCTCTGCTCTATCCTCTTCATACGCCCCCACCGAAGCGCGCTTAATTTCCATTAAATCAGCAAATTGCTGTTGTGTCAATCCTTTTTTCTTTCTGATGTATTTCAGATTGGAGGCGATGTTAGACATAATAATTTTTTAAATAAAATTTGTAAATACTAAAATTGTTAGTATAATTGTACTATCAAAATTAGCAAATAGATTTAGAAAAACCAAATTTATTAGCCAAAACAAGAAGAAAACATGAAAAAATACTGCATTTACATCGCCTCAGACAGCAATCGTCATCATCTTGAAGTCAATCTGACACAAGATGTACAGTCGACATATCAGGAAATGAGAACTGTTCACGCTTCTTTATTTAATCAGGTTATCAAATTAAGCAGTATTGTTTATCTTGAATATGTCGACACTTTCGAGCAGGCAGAGAAACGCAGAAAAGAACTTACCTCTCTCCCCCGCATTGTGAAAGAAAGAATGGTCAGAAAACAAAATCCAAACTGGAAAAATCTTTGTTCCCTGCATATGCCCTTAACTATCCTACATAACAAAAAAGCCGTTGCTTATCTCTCATAGATAATGCAACGGCTCCCTTTTGATTAAAACACGCTACCAACCCGGAGTGAAATTCACTCCGAACGTCCCGGATTTAGAATTTGTCTTTACGAAAGGAAAAGCATAGTATGGCTCCAGAATCATAGCTCCGAACAAATTGATCCGTAGTGAAACCCCGGCACTCATAACCGGAATCTTATAATTAGGATCATATCCCATCTCCGGAAGATTTGTATCCGGATTCACAATTACATTTCCCTTACCATCCTTTAATGGTACAATAGGTCTGTCATCCGAAGACCACACCACCTTGTTTCCTTTTGACCAGGCCAGTCCTGCATCAAAAAACAGATTTAAGTCCGAGAACAAGAATCCGGATTTTACAGCAGCCAGTTTTTCCGGCCCTGTAAACGGCAACCTTACTTCAAAATTAAATACCGCAGTACGGGATCCCATAAGATCTGATATTCTTACTTTGCCATTTCTGTCAAAATCACCACTTTCATATCCGCGGATCAGATACGGATATCCGATATAAAAAGGATAAAGTGCATTTTCATTACTGCCAAAACGCGAATAAGAATACAGTCTCGCGGCTATAGTGACAGGCTTGTAGCGGTTATACTTTCTCAGGTCAATATTGACTGCAGAAAAAGTGTAATCACCAAAATACTGCTCTACTCCCAGACGATAACGATACCCCTGTAGAGGAGCTGCAATACCGAATACAGAATTATCTCCTACCAAAGCAGTATTGACCTGTTGTACTACAAAAGGTTTCAGATTGCCAAATCCTAATTGTGAAGCCTCTTCATTACTTAGCTTACGGCGATCACCATATCCGGAATAGTAACTCTGGCGCCATTTGTCCACCCGGTAATTATATCTTACAACAGCTGCTCCGAGCTCCACTCTGTGGTGCCTGTTAAACGGATAGGCAACAAAAACATCAGCCTGTTGCTGAAAAGTACGTACTAAATAGGTATTGTATGACAACTCATCTCCATATCCAAAATCCTCAAATTCATTTGTGTTGTATCCCGAAATATATGGAATATGTGACAACGAGGCTCCCCAATTGAAGCGTCCCTTCTGATTAATATAAGCGATCTGCCCTCCGAAGTCCTGAATTTCACCATTCACATTTAAGGCCGCAAAAATCTGATTATAACCAAGAATATCCGAGAACATCCCCTGAATACCACTGGATATTCCGGCTCCGTAACGACTTCCAACAGAAACTCCAACTCCACTGTTGGCGAGATAATCGAGTTTAAACTTAGGTTTATAAGCAATCGTATTAATCTGATCATCTCCAATACGCTCAAAAGCGTTGAAATTACGCAGATTGGTATTGACAACATTCACACCGCGGCTTACCGGAGGAGGAAGCATAGCTGCATCAAAATTAACAGCCCCTGCATCTACTACAGTCCCTGTAAAATCTGAACTCTTTGCATAATATACACTGTAAGCATTATTTTTAAAATACGAATAGACGATCTCATCTGTAGCCGAGATACTCATCGCAGGAGAGTACTCTGTGATACCACTGATACCTGTAAAATAATCTGTCAATTTCTCCACCTGAGCAGATGCGACGGTGTAGCGGTACATATTACGATATCCATCCCCGTTGGACAGAAAATAGATTTGCTCTCCGTTAGAGGAAAAGTGTGGATTGAGATTATTTGCTCCCGGAAAAATGTCCAGGTTTTGAATATTTTTCGTCCGGATGTCTACTACAGCCAGATTCATAGGAATGTCTACCGACCTGCTATCTGAAGCCAGCGCTACCCGATCGGTACTGAATACAATAAATTTTCCGTCTCTGGAGAAACTGGGTTGAAAGTCAGAATATACATCATTTGTCAGCTGATTCAGTTTTTTGGTCTTCAGATTATAAATGTAAATATCACTATGTCCGTTTTTCAGACCGGAAAAAGCAACATGATCTCCATCTGCGGCCCAGGTAATATTTGTAAACTCTGTAATATCTCCCATTGCCTCTACTGAAAGTGTTTTACCGGTCAACACATCTACTGTCATTAATTTATTTTTACCTGCACTAAATACTGAAAAAGCAAACTTGCGGCTGTCAGGAGAGAAAGTACCCGCAGATTCCAAAAAACTAAACTCGTCTATATCTTTATTAGTGAGCCGGCTCCCAAGCTTCCGTATGACTTTGCCCGTGTGGGCATCTGCAAGGAAGAGGTCGATGCTGAACATATCTTTTTCAGATAGAAATGCGACATATTTGCCGTCCGGAGAAATTGCAGGTGAGACATTCATCCGACCGGAGTTGCCGGTATGGAGTATCGCTGTACCGACCGGTCTTGAAACTGTATCTTTACCGGAATTCTTATACATATTCTCCATACTGTTTTTCCACAGATTGGACATGGTCTGTGCATCATAGCCGAATACCCGCTTCATAGCAACCTCATAACCATATTTAGCCGTTTCGATAAATAATGGCATAATCACAGTATCCCCGTAGGTAGACCCGACATAAGACCAGAATGCCTGACCGTATCGGTAAGGAAAGTATTTGTAAGACTGTTCTGTCATCTGCTTAAGCGACGGAATATCTTTATTCAGATAAGCATCACGCATCCACATGGAGGTAAAGGCATCCTTTTTCCCTATAGAAAAATATTCGGCCATCCCTTCTACCATCCATAGAGGCAGATTCATAATATTCTCCAGACGGGTAGAATCGCCACCATCAATAAGTACCCGATATTGAAAGGCATGCACCAGCTCATGCCCCAGTACGTGACGTGTTTGCTGATTGATCTGCATGACCGGCATCACCACTCTCTGCTTGAATGCTTCTGTTACCCCGCCGGTACCGACACTGATCTCTCCCTGAATAGCTGTAGTTTGTTGGAATTCGGGATGATTACTGTATACAATAACAGGATTCTTCCGTAAGAAAGTATCCTGGAATACCTGCTGATGTAATTCGTACCAAACTTCGCTTTCTTTAGCCAGCCACCTGACCATACTGTCATTTTTCAGATAGTAATAGAGATCAAAATGCGGAGTTTCATAAACCTTAAAATTCAGCTTTTTGTAGCGCATTTTGTTCTGACCAAAATATTGAGCCTGACTTATGTTGGGCAACATAAAACAAAATGCAATTAAAGCGAACAGTAGCCTGGCACTGTTCGACAATTGACTACATAACGTACTTTTCATGAAGTTAAATTAATAAAAAAACAGATACCCTGACTACGTATTAATTTGGGGTCGAGTCTGTATCCAAAGCAGGTGGCTGAGGTGTGGTTACCGGCTGTTCACCGTTTTGCTCTCCTCCTTCACCTTCTAAAATTTCCCCTTCCGGAAGATCTACCGCTGTACTATCAGCACTTTCTGTCCGCTCAGGTAATCTTGGACTTTCACATTTATATTTTTTGGTTATCTCGACTGTAGGATCAGGGAATTTACCAAATGTATATCCGAGCTCCGGACGTTTGTATAATTCTTCCAGAAACATACCGAAAATTGGTAATGCAGTCTTAGAACCTTCTCCGGTGTGAGAGTTTTTGAAATGGATGCTTTGCTCATCACAACCGACCCATACACCTGTCACCAGATCTTTTGTCACACCCATATACCAACCATCTACATAATCCGAAGATGTACCGGTCTTTCCACCAATCTGATTTTCTTTTTTAAAGAGATCCCAGTCCCAAAGAGCCTGAGAAGTTCCTCCCGGTTCCTCCATACCTCCACGGAGCATATAGGTCATCAACCAGGCATTTTCTTTCGTTAGGGCTTCTTTTTCTTTCTTTTTGAATTCAGCAATTACATTTCCGTCAAAATCAACAATCTTGGATACCAGGATCGGATCCAGTCGCTTCCCTTCATTCATAAATGTAGCATATGCTCTTACCATTTCAAACACAGATACATCATTGGATCCCAGACTGACTGAAGGCACAGATTTCAGATGGCTGTCTATACCACACCTGTGTGCGGCTTCTACAACTTTATCCCAGCCTACTTCTTCCGTAATCTGAGCAGTGATAGAATTGACTGAACGTGCCATAGCCCAACGCAGAGACATTTCTCTGTAGCTAAAATTCCAGTCTGCATTTTTTGGTTCCCAATACTCTTCTACTCCGTCCTTAAGACCGGCGTAAATCCGTACAGGCTTGTCTGTATACTTATCACAAGGTGATTTTCCGGACTCCAGCGCTGCCAGATAAGCAAAAGGCTTGAAGGTAGAACCTGCCTGCCGTTTGGATTGATTGACATGGTCAAATTTATAATACTTGTGGTTGATACCCCCTACCCAAACTTTGATTTCTCCTGTTTTTGGCTCCATAGACATCATTCCGGCATTTAGCATTACGACATAATGTCTGATAGAATCCATCGTAGACAGCTCTTTCTTCTGATTACCATTCCACGTAAAGATCTCCATCTCTTTTGGTTTATTGAGATAGTAATTCACGCTATCCATGTTATTCGGATATTTTTTAACCAGCGCAGCGTAATAAGGGGTTTTCTTAGCGAGATTCTCAATAAAATTCGGGATTACATTTCCTTCTTTATCTCTCCAGGGATCTTCACTTCCCCAGGCATTCTTCAATCGCTGCTGCAAAAATTTCATCTGTTTACCCACCATTTCTTCTGCAATCTTTTGCATGCGGGAGTCAATAGTGGTATAGATTTTCAATCCGTCTTTATAGATATCAATATCATTTTCCTTGCTCCAGTCTTCCAGCCAGCGTTGCACGGCGGCTCTCAGATAAGAATCATTGGCATCCTGACGATCGACATTGTTTGTATTGAGATTCAGATCCTGCACAGAATAGGTATCTACCTGTTGTTTGGTCAGATAGCCTGCTTTTTGCATTTGAGCAAGTACTACATTTCGTCGCTGAAGCGCATTCTTAGGATTTCGCAATGGGTTATATAAAGTCGTTCCTTTCAGCATTCCGATCAGCATAGCTGATTCGTTAACGCTTAACTGACTTGGCATTTTATTAAAATATCGCAGAGAGGCCGACTTAATCCCGTAAGCATTATTACTAAAGGAGACGGTATTAAGATACATCGTAATAATTTCCTCCTTACCATATTTACTCTCCAGTTTATAAGCCGTCATCCATTCTTTAAATTTATTAACGATCAGCCCTACTCCGGGTACCTTACCTAAAATACCGGCTGAGGTATTGTAACGGGTACGGTAGAGATTTTTGGCCAGCTGCTGAGTAATGGTACTGGCTCCGCGCTTGTCACCCGTAAGTGTAGACACTATACCGGAAGCAAGTCCAAGAAAATCTATCCCATTATGCTTATAAAAACGGATATCTTCTGTAGCCACCAGGGCATTCAGAACATTGGGTGAAATACTATCATGAGGCACCGGATCACGGTCTTCTTCAAAATATCGTCCGATAAGAACAGAATCGGCAGTATAAAGCTCTGTAGAAATATTAAGGGATGGCATGACAATATCCTTTTTTGTCGGGGAATAGCCAAATAGCCAAAGAAAGTTAATCTGTACGGCACAAACAATCAGTACAATAGAATAGGCAGCGATAATAAAGTAACGCAAAAATTTATTTTTGATACCTCTAAACATGATGTAAATATGAAGAATAGTTTTGGTAAAACTGTAGTCAGACGCAATTAATTAGTAATAGTGCTTAAAAAATTAACGAATTTTAACATTTATACCAGGTAGCTTTTGAATCAAGAAGATTGGAGTTTTTTTCTCCTCAAAAAGTATACCTAAAGATGATATTTAGCAGAATAATGTTAACATTTAAATATTTATTCTCTACTTTTACAGTCAATTTAGTGACCAGAAAACATGTTGAAGCAAACTTTACAACAGAAACTTTTACAAAAACTTTCGCCACAGCAGATTCAGTTTATTAAGCTGTTGCAGGTACCTACTGTTTCATTAGATGCCCGTATCAAAGAAGAACTTGAAGAAAACCCGGCATTAGAAGACGGGAGTTTGATCAACATGAACGAACCTGTACAGGAATATCCGGATAAAGACCCTGATGAACAGTATGAAGGTGAAGATAATTCGTTCGATGAAGAGTTCAGTGTGGACGAATATATTCAGGATGATGATTTCAATGATTATGGTAATTCTTACGGAGGAGACGACGAAGAAGATCGCAAAGAAATGCCTATTGCTATTCAAAGTTCATTCTTTGAAAGTCTTCAGAACCAACTGGACTTACTGGCTTTAGATGATAAGAATTTTCTGATTGGTCAGCAGATTATTGGCAGTCTTGATGACGACGGATATCTTCGCAGACCTATTCTATCGCTTATCGATGATCTTGCCTTTTCGCAGAATGTGATTGCTGAAGAAGAGGAAGTACTCGAAATGCTGAAAATCGTACAGGATTTTGAACCTGCCGGCATTGGAGCGAGAGATCTTCAGGAGTGCCTTCTTATACAATTAAAAAAGAAAAACAACGATAATGAAGCTGTTAAAAAAGCTATTCTTGTTGTTCAGAATTACCTGGAAGAGTTCACAAAGAAACACTATGATAAGCTTGAAAAAGCATTGGGTCTTAACTCAGAAGAGCTTAAAAATATCATTCAGGAGATCCTTAAATTAAATCCTAAACCGGGAGATTCAGGAGCTGCAGCCGGAAAACAGCTTCACATTATCCCCGACTTTCATATCAGCAATAATGATGGTGTTCTTCACCTGACCTTAAACGGCCGGAATGCACCGGAATTACGGGTTTCCAGATCTTATCAGGAGATGTTTGAACATTATGAGAAAGTCGAAAAAACGGATAAGAAGATGAAGGAAGCAGTACAATTTGTGAAACAAAAACTGGATTCGGCAAAGTGGTTTATCGATGCCATTAAACAGCGTCAGCAGACATTGTTAAAAACAATGAATGCGATTATGGAATATCAATACGAATATTTCCTGACGGGCGATGACCGCATGCTTAAACCTATGATCCTTAAAGACATAGCAGATCGTATAGAAATGGATATTTCAACTGTTTCGCGTGTGGCTAATTCCAAATATGTACAGACAGAATTCGGCACTTTCTTACTTAAATCGTTTTTCTCTGAAGCTATACAAACCGATTCAGGTGAAGAGGTTTCCAATAAAGAAGTCAAGAAAATTCTGGAAGAATGTATCTCGAATGAAGATAAACGAAAACCTTTAGCAGATGAAAAACTGACTGATATTCTAAAAGAAAAAGGTTATTCTATCGCCCGCCGTACAGTAGCCAAGTACAGGGAAGCATTAAATATACCTGTCGCAAGATTAAGAAAGGAGTTGTAATCAACTCCTTTTTTCTTTTTATCACTTCGTTCTTCCTCAAATCTGATATTTTCAGTAAATTGGAGTAATTTTCAAATCTTCTATGCTAACAGAAATTATAGTAATACTTATCCTGATCCTTCTAAACGGTATTTTATCGGCTTCCGAAATAGCTATTGTATCGAGCAGAAAAGCTCGCCTACAAGCGGAGAGTGACAAGAAAAACCCGGCTGCAAAAATCGCGCTAGACCTCAAAGAACACCCTAATCAATTTCTTTCTACTGTACAGATCGGTATTACTCTTATCGGTATTCTGACAGGTTTTTTCAGTGGAGGAACGATTTCTACATTTATAGACACCAAACTTCAACTGATCCCGTTTTTTGCACCTTATAGCCAGCAACTGTCTGTTATAGTCGTCGTTATCATTATCACTTATCTTTCATTGGTCATTGGTGAACTGGTTCCTAAACGGATCGGAATGGCCATACCGGAGCGCTATGCGACGCTGATCGCTTTCCCTATGCACTTTCTGAGTAAGATCATGAAGCCTTTCGTATGGTTTTTAAGTATTTCTACAGATTTCCTGGTCAGATTACTGAACATTAAAGTCAGCAAAAATGCCGTTACTGAGGAAGAAATAAAAGCATTGGTAGATGAGGGTGTCGATAGTGGTATTATCGACAATATAGAACATGATATCGTAGACCGCCTTCTTGCCATCGGTGATAAAAAAGCAATCAACCTGATGGTTCACCGAAGTAAGATCGATTACCTGGATCTTCAGGATTCTTTTGAAGAGAACAAGAAAGTAATTACTGCTACTCAACATACTGTATATCCTGTCTGTGATGGTAATTTTGACCAGATAAAAGGTGTAGTGCATGTCAAAACATTACTTCAGCAGTATCTTAATAATGAAGAAACTGACCTATCTGCTCTTATCACTCCTATTCCATATATCAATGAAAATAGCGGTGCACTCTCTGTGCTTGAATCGTTTAGAAATTCAAAAGCAGCTCAGGCCATCGTGATTGACGAATATGGTATTCCTCAGGGAATTATCACTTTAAAAGACATCTTAACGGGTCTTGTAGGAGATTTTGAGGATTTGAATAATATTGAAAACAGCAAAATCCGCAAACGTGAAGATGGTTCATTCCTTATTGACGGACGCTATCAGCTGGACGATTTCATGGAAAGTCTGGAAGTGGGACTATCCGAAAAAGATGAAGAAGAAATCCGCAATATCACTACTGTTGCAGGTCTGGTATTCTTTTTACTGGATCGTGTACCCGAAGAAGGTGATAAGGTCGTTTATAAAAATCTTGAATTTGAAGTACTGGATATGGACGGTAACCGGATAGACAAACTTCTTGTCACCAGACTTCCTTTGTCTTCCGATCAGGATTATGAAGATTAAAAATGTCTGAAAGTCCTAAACCGATCTTTAATATTAAAGTCATTTATACTTTAGACAAAAAGGATCAGATTTGAAAATTATATTCAATCAAATCTGATCCTTTTTTAATGCTTCGCTTCCCGGATATTTCCGAAAAATCCTGTCAATTTGTACTTTTAACGATATTGATCAATGACTTGCACGAGATTGTTTTTCATGAGTAGTCCGGATTGTCTCCACACCTGCTCTCCGTCTTTAAAAAGTATAAGTGTGGGAACTCCCTGCACTTTATAATTCGAGGCAAGTGACTGATTTTTATCCACATCAATTTTGATTATGGAAAGATCTTCCCCATAATGTTTTTTGACGTCTTCCAAAATAGGAGCCAATTGCTGACAAGGACCGCACCAGGTCGCTGAAAAATCGATCAGCGCCAGCCTGTGCTTTTGTAATATTTCATTAAATGTTGCCATATACCTAAATCTTATTTCTGTTCCGTATCTTTCACTGCAGAAACAGCTCTGTAACCGCCTTCTACATTGAGAACATTATGTATACCCTTAGCGTACAATAATGATGCCGCCAGACTACTTCTGTAGCCGGACTGACATTGTAGCAGATAGGTTTTTTGCGGATCTGTATCCACGTGAAAATCCGATGTATTTAAAGGAATATGAAGTGACGTTTCTACATGGCCTTTCGCATATTCAGGAGCTGTCCGTACATCTATATATACATACTCTGTTTTCTGCATATGCTCCAGCGCCTGAGTAGCGGTCACACTGCCAATCCGTTCAACCGGTTTATGCGCTTCTGTCCATGATTCTAATCCTCCTTTAAGATAGCCTATGACATTCGTATATCCAAGGGCATGTAGTTTATCTACAATCAGTTTCTCCTGTCCCAACTCTATAACAAGAAGAAGCTTTGTATCCTTATTGGCTACAACTTTAGTCATCCAGCTATCGAATGGCCCTTCCCAACCAATATTAATACTTTTAGAAACAAAGCCCTTCAGAAAATCATCCGCCTTCCGGGTATCGATGATCAGATGTTGATCCGCTGCTCTCGCAAATTGCTCAACAGATAATGCCATACTGTCCTGCTGAGCAGCATCTGCTATACTGCTATGGCTGAATACGGACATCAGAAACATGAATATGAGTGTTATTTTTTTCATTGGTAAGTGAAGTTTAAAAACCAAGATGCTCTTATTGTTTGAAAATTTTAAAACCAGATAGTATGGTTTTAGTTATGGAGATATCAGTTGCGGTACGGTATAGCCAGTGCTTCCAGGTTTTCGATATCGCCATTATAGATATTTAAATCTACATTACCTTTTATGCCCCGAACGGATCCCTTTTCAGAAAATTGCCAAAAATCCCAGTGATCCTTCAGATCATCTATCCAGAAGTTATAATTTGCAATCCAGATGACATGATCTGAAAATTCCTTCTCCAGAAAGTCTGTAAAAAACTTATCTCCTGAATACAGAATAGGCTTGATTCCGTAATGAGCTTCTACAAATCCAAGCCAGCGCTTCAATCCTGTACGCAGACTGTCCATAGACTGATTGACAGGCATCTCCTCAATATCCAGCACCGGCGGCAGATCTCCTGCTTTCAGGTGAACTGTCTTCACAAAATTCCGGGCTTGTTTTAATGAATTTTCATTTGGTCTGAAATAATGATAAGCTCCTCTGATCTTGGCTCTGGAATTTGCTCTTTTCCAGTTTGTTTTAAATTTAGAATCCACCCCGGATTCTCCCATAGTCGCCCGGATAAAAATAAAATCTACTGGAAATTTGTCATTGATTGTATTGACTTGTACCCAATCTATATCACCCTGATATTGACTGATATCTATCCCAAATATCTTATCATCATGCTTACTCATGAGTTCGACATTACGAATGTCGTATTTCGCATCTTTCCATCCATTCTGCTCCTTACCAGAAACAACTTCCCTGATATAATAACGGATTCCTGAACGATAATGCCAACTTACAGCAAGCAACACAATGATAACAGGAATGACGATACTCCATATAAGATATACTTTTCTGTCATCCTTTACCACCTTTTTGGATGGTGCTACCCTCTTCACAGCCATTTTCGCCATGCCCTGAAATTAATGCATTACACGGATACTTTCAAATTAAATTTGAACAAATTATATTTGTCCAATGCAAGTGTATAATCCTAAAGAATGGTTCAAAGCCACCTTTTACCTCCACAAGTCGGACACCGTCCGCAAACTCCTGCCCTACCTGCTTTTAGCTGCTGTTTTTTCAGGAGGTATTGCTTATCTGGAACTTGAATATCTCAGGTTGTCGGATAAGAGCTGGATCAAAAATATTACGATTGTACACAGTTTATTGGGTTTTGCATTATCGTTGCTTCTCGTGTTCCGCACGAATACGGCTTACGACAGATGGTGGGAAGCCCGTAAACAATGGGGCACATTAACAAATATAAGCCGTACGCTGGCCTATAAAATGAACGCATTCCTGCCGGAAGATGACCATATAAACCGCTCATTCTTCAGAAAAGCAATCCCTCTCTACGCTGAACTGACACAATCTTTCCTGCGATCAGATTACACAACATATATGCTGGATGATAAGGAACATCCGGAACTGGGAAATCTGGACCTGAAAAAACATGCACCAAATCAACTGGCTGCATTGATTTTCAAAAAAGTAACTAATCTCTATAAATCAGGCATCCTATCAGGTGAACAATTTATTATCCTGAATGACGAACTGCAATCGCTGACGAATATCTGTGGGGCATGTGAACGGATTAAAAATACGCCTATTCCCCAATCATATAGCTCATTTATCAAGAAGTTTATCGTATTCTATGTATTTACGCTCCCTGTAGGCTATGTGTTTTCTATAGGTTATTTTGTTATTGCAGCGGTTCCTTTTGTATTCTACGTACTGGCTTCGCTGGAATTGATTGCTGAATCTATTGAAGATCCATTCGGAATTGATTCAGACGACTTGCCCCTGGAGAAGCTAGCAGCCAATATTAAGAAGCATTCACATGAAATTTTACATCCTTAAGCCCCTTTAAAGGCACTTAAATAAAATATTAAGCTCATTTTCAAGGGTATAAAAAATAAGTTTTGCAGAACAAATGAATATTTCTACTTTTGTCGCGGAGAGTTGGCAGAGTGGTCGAATGCGGCAGTCTTGAAAACTGTTGACTGTCACAGGTCCGGGGGTTCGAATCCCTCACTCTCCGCAAAAACCTTCATCTTTCGATGAAGGTTTTTTTATGCAGTATCCTTCCTATTTTTGATCCCAAAAATATAGAAAGCAATTACAGACTCCAATCTGAAGCGTTCCCTACTGTAAAAAACTATTCAAATAGCTTAATATTGTTTGTGTTTGCATCATCAGGCTTCTGTGCCCCTGCGAAGGTACAATCGCCAATTGTGATGGGGGTAATTCTCCAAAATCAGCACAGACAGCTCCGCCCAGCAGTTGATAAGTTTTTACCAATTCAATCTTATCCAGTCCATCATTGTCACCCGCGATCAGTAAGACGGGAGAAGTTATTCTCGCTATATTATCGTCGCCCAAATCGTAAGGTTCTCGGGCTGAAGCCATCATCTGTTCCAGAAATTTTGTCCATTTTGTTTTGTCGGGTGCTACTGCTTCATATGCAGTTTGCAAAGGCGAATTAGTAAATAATTCGGGTTTCAAACCTTTAAATGCATTAGTCACTTCCGGCATCCAGCCACTGCTTTTATAAGTGGAAGAGATAATTACTAATTTTTTAAGTCGTTTCGGGCTTTGTATGGCAAACTGATAAGCTACTGAACCCCCAAAACTGTAACCTACGACATCCGCACTTTCAATCTTAAGGTAATCCAATATTCCTTCCACATCGCTTGCTAATGCAGCACGGGATAAAATTCTATCTGAAAACGGGGTATGACCATGTCCCTGCAATTCAAGAGCAATGACTTTTCTTGTCCTGGAAAGCTCCGGAATTAATTGACCCCAATTCAAATCAATAGTCATATAGGCGCCATGAAGCAAAATTACAGGTCTGCCCTCGCCATATATTTCATAATATACTTTAGTTCCGTTGGCAGCGGCATAACCACTGTCTGTTGGTTTAATTTGTTGTCCGTGTGATGAAGATGCCATAGTCATAATGATTGTGATTAGGTATATTACAATAAGGTTTCTTTCGTAAAGTAAATTTATCATAACCTTTTCAAGTTTAGTCTTACTATTTAGTAACAATACAAAATTGGGAAACATTTTCAAATGCTATAGTATGTAAAAACGACAACATGAGGGGTAGATTCCGACAAAAAAGTTCTTTTATTTACTTTATCTAATACTATGGATAATAAAATACGTATATTATATTGTCTAAAAATTCATGCAATCAATATAAATTATAACCTGCTTAGCAAAAAACTATACAGGCTACTAAAACTTAAATATAACTACCATTTTCAAACAATACTGATATGAAACAATTATATAAATTATTGACTATCTTCTTATTTATTGTTTGCTATATATCGGTTTACGGACAAGGAACATTTACAATTACGGGTTACGGTCAAAAAATAAGAGAAGGCGACTCCCTGTTTCTCTCGTACAAGGAAAATGGCAAATTTATACAGAAGAGTACAACTGCATCGCGTCACAAATTCACGTTTACAGGCTCTGTTAAATATCCGACAAAAGCATACATTTCCCGAAATCAAAATCCTGCTTATGCTTATTTTATCACGGAAAGCATACATTTATTTTTAGAGCCGGGGAAGATTGAAATAAATAGTCCGGATACCCTCACAGGAGCTGTAGTCAGCGGAACAACATTAAACGAAACATTACAACAATTTCAAAATCAACAAGCACAACTGAAACAAAAAAAGAGACTCATAAAGGATCCGGATCAATTTACCGAGTCAGAGAAAAAAGATACTGCATTGGTCAATTACAACAAAAGAGAACTTGAAAAATTATATTACGAAGAGGCAGATAATAAACTGGAATTTGCTAAAATGAATCCGAACTCATACGTAAGCCTTGACATGCTTTATGACTTATCGCGAATTAACACCTACATTTTTAAAGTAGAAGAAGCCTATAATATACTGATAGACAGCTTAAAACAGACAGAATATGCTGCAATAATTCGAGAACGGATTAAGGCAAAAAAGAAATTAGTACCTGGAATGAAAGCCTTTGATTTTTCCATGAAAGACGTAAATGGTAATACAATCACGTTATCAGAATTCAAGGGAAAATATGTTCTTTTAGATTTTTGGGCTTCTTGGTGCGGACCTTGCAGAGATGAGCATCCTAGTCTTCTCCGCATTTATGAACACTATAAAACTCGCAATTTTACTATTCTAAGTGTATCCATTGATACAGACAAACAAAAATGGACAGAAGCAATTACTAAAGATAAACTTCTATGGACGCAGGTATCGGATTTAAACGGAAATAATAGCGAAGTGTATCAGAAATACGGTATAACTTCCATCCCTGCAAATTTTCTGATTGCTCCTGACGGAACCGTCATTGCAAAAGATCTGAAAGGAGATTTTCTAACACAGGAACTGTCAAAGATCTTCTTTAAAGAGCCTCTTTCACATCAATAATTCACAAAAATCTCTTTTTTCTTCTGCATGAATTATACTTATCTGTAGCTGTTATCAACCAATCAGAAATTCATATAACAATTTATAAGTTTACGCCTATTCAATATCATTTTTCGTACTTCTAACCATATTTTAGTTAAGAAGATCGATAAAATAAAATATATCCTTACATTCTTCCTTTATATCTTAACCTCCAGTTTACACAAATAATTCATGAAATATTTTATATTTGGGTATAAATCACACTTAAATTCATGATTGTAAGAAAAACGCTTAGTCTTACCGCTATTTTCAAATTCGCAGGTCATCACCTCTGGTGGCTGGTGAGTTATATGGTTCTGATATCCATTCTTTATAAAGTAGCCGGATGGCACTGGATTTCTATTCCCTGGCTGCCTGTATCATTAGTCGGTACCGCATTGGCCTTTTATATAGGCTTCAAAAACAACCAGTCTTACGACCGGGTGTGGGAAGCGCGAAAAATATGGGGTGCAATCGTCAACAGCAGCAGAAGCTGGGGAACGATGGTAAATGCTTTTGTATGCAACAGTACAGATGCACAGTTTACACCGAATGAGATCAGTCAGCTAAAAAAACAGCTTATCTATCGCCATATTGCATGGCTGTATACTCTTCGGGAGCAATTACTTGTTCCAACCCAATGGGAACATGTAAGCCTTCGGGGACATTTTGGTAAAATAGCCCGGAAACGTCAGGAAAGTGGCGGAGTTGGTTTGTACAAGGATTATCTGAACGAAACACAGAAACAAAATTATTTTTTTGATGATCAGGAACTCCATATTGCCGCAAACAAAGCAACCCAGCTTATCAACCTGCAATCGCAGCAACTGGCAGTATTGGAAGAACAGTCGGTCTTGCATATGCGTAAACAACTGGATCTGCAGAAAGTGCTTGCTGACTTTTACGATCATCAGGGAAGAGCTGAACGGATTAAAAAATTTCCGATACCCAGACAATATGCCAATCTGAGCTTTATTTTCAACTGTATTTTTATATTGCTCCTGCCCTTGGGGATCGTAGCAGAATTTTCAAAACTGGGAGATGCAGGAGTCTGGTTGATGATACCTTTCGGAACAATTGTAGGCTGGATCTATGTGCTGATGGAATTGATTGGGGACTATTCCGAAAATCCCTTTGAAGGTTTAGGTACGGATATCCCCATGCTTTCTATCTGCAGAACTATAGAAATTGATATGTTGCAGATGCTCGGAGAAATGGATATTCCAAAACCTATACAGCCCATCAATGATGTACTGATGTAAAAATATTTCAACTTAAAAAAGAAGCCAACGAATCCGATGCATACTTTCTTCCCTCTTATTTTGGCTATGATAGCCATCATTGTATTACTGAATATGTGGGCTACCAGACTTAAAATTGCTTACCCCATACTTCTGGTTATTGGCGGACTACTGATCAGTTTTATACCGGGATTACCGGTAGTAAGAATTAATCCCGATCTTATTTTCTTTATATTCCTCCCCCCGCTCCTGTTTGAAGCCTCGTGGTCTATATCATTTAAAGAAATGAAAAAATGGTGGCGCATCATTGGCAGCTTTGCTTTTCTTGTTGTCTTTTTCACTGCACTGTCTGTAGCTTTAGCTGCTAATTACTTTATTCCCGGCTTCACGATTGCGCTTGGATTTCTGTTAGGTGGTATCGTATCACCTCCCGATGCTGTGAGTACAGGAGCCATCACAAAATTTGTAAAGATTCCCAAATCAACATCCGCAGTATTGGAAGGAGAAAGTCTGCTGAATGATGCTTCTTCATTAATTATATTCCGCTTTGCATTAGTTACAGTAGGTACCGGACAATTTATATGGCAGCAAGCAACGCTTAGTTTTCTATGGATGGTAGTTGGCGGTGCAGGTATAGGACTCTTACTGGGCTGGCTATTTGTAAAGGCGCACAAACTCCTTCCAACTGACGCCGCATCTGACATCACTCTTACCCTCATAGAGCCTTATATAATGTATTGGATAGCTGAGCAGGTACACAGTTCGGGAGTGATGGCTGTCGTATGTGGCGGATTGTATATGTCTGCCAGAAGGTTGATATTCCTCAACAGCACCAGCCGTATCAGAGGTTACAGCGTATGGGAAAGCTTTGTGTTCATCCTCAATGGTATTGTGTTCTTTATCATAGGGCTTGAACTTCCTGAGATCGTAGAAGGTTTACGCTCCAAAGGAATCCCTTTAAGTACAGCTATCGGATATGGAGTATTGGTAACGCTTGTACTTGTTGCCGCACGCATCATTAGTGCTTATGCAGCTATGATGGCAACTTATATATTTCGCCGCAATGTCGTTCCCCGTGCATCTTCCAGAAAAAGGCAGTTACTGATGCCGTTATTATTAGGATGGACAGGAATGCGTGGTGTAGTTTCCCTGGCAGCTGCATTGTCCATACCTGTTGCTTTTGACAACGGTGAAGCATTCCCCTATCGTAATCTGATCTTATTTATTACGTTCGTAGTTATATTGCTTACTCTTGTCGTTCAAGGACTTACTCTTCCGTACTTTATAGAAAGAACCGGGGCATTCGGAGGATTTATAAATGAGGAAAAAGAAATTTCAGCCAGGCAAAAAATGAAGCAGGATCTTAAACAACATACCTATCAGTTTCTAAAGCACAAATATGATAATGAATTGAAAGGGCATGCAGGTATGGATCTCATTATGAAACATTGGGAAGAAAAGACGAAAGCCGCTGACGACAGCTGGATGAATGAAAGGACAAAAGCCATTTTCTACGAACTGCTCGAAAGTCAGCGTCAGTTTCTTACGGAATTAAATAAAGATCCGGCAGTAAATGAAGAGATCATCCGTCAGCAACTGTATCAGATCGATCTGGAAGAAGAACGATTAAGAGTTATTTAAAACATAAGATATGTCACCAAAGCAATATGTATCGGTATATATGACATCAGGATATAAACTGTTTCTCTTTGTTTTAAGTATTTGTTGTATGAGCTGTTCCTTTGATAATGCAGAACATAAGCAGAGCAGCATTATTTCAAAAATAAAATATAAGAGTGGTTCTTCGGAAGCGGATACACTATGGGTATCACAGCAGGATACAGCTGTTTTCAGAAGAGAAGAGATTATGACACATCGTCCCTGCAGCAACCCGGAATTAGAAGAGCGATTTGAATTGAGAACCCCGGTAAATGGTGCTTACTATTATATTTACGACGATCACCAGCAATTACTAATGGAAGGAAAGTATACTTTTGAATTCACTGTAGAGGGTAGTACAGTAAAAGAAGGAAACTTTTATAATTCGAAAACTTATTCTTACAAAACGAACGGAGACCTGAAGGCAATACATTACAGGGAAGATGGCAGGGATGTCAAAACAGAATCTTTTGATGGTAATAAAAGATTAAAAGAAATCTTGTACAGAGATAAAAAATCAGGAAATATCCAGAAAGTAGAAATTTACAGAAACGGAAAACTAAAAGAAACAAGGGTATATAAAAGTTTTGATACTTATACTACCATCTTGGCTGACCAGTAAAATGACGATTTAGTGCGCAGCAATGAAAAAGGAATGCAGCACTTCTGCATTCCATAGCCAATACGCAAAGTCTATATTATCAGTTTGTTTCTAATCCTGGCCCTAATTACTTACCTGTGTTGCAGCTTGTCCTGTGTAACGCTCTCCGACAATCCGGATTTCAGATGCGGCCTTCGAAAATCTGTTAAGTTCATCGGGTGTAAAGAGAATTTCTACAGCACCAATATTTTCCTGTAAATGTGCTGATTTAGTTGTTCCGGGTATAGGAACAATAAAGGGTTTCTGTGCCAGCAACCATCCCAAAGCTACCTGAGAAGCAGTCAATCCTCTTTGATTTCCAAATGTTGTCAGTAAGTCTATCATAGTCCAGTTCGCTTTGATTGCTTCGGGACTATACCGAGGTAAAGTCGCTCTGTTATCATTGCTTGCAATAAATTTCGTTCTCTCATTGATAAAACCCGAAAGATATCCTCTACACAACGGACTATACGGTACAAACCCAATACCCAGTTCTTCACATACTGCCAGAATATCTTCTTCAGGATTTCTCCACATGAGCGAATATTCACTTTGTAAAGCTGTCACAGGCTGTATGGCATGTGCTTTACGAAGATTAGATACACTCGCTTCACTCAGACCAAAATGTTTGACTTTTCCTTCCCTGATAAGGTCTTTGACAGTACCGGCAACTTCTTCTATTGGCACCTGCGGATCGACTCTATGCTGATACAGCAGATCTATATGATCTGTTCTCAGCCTTTTTAAGGATTCTTCAACAACCTTGCGGATATGAGCAGGTTTACTATTCAGTCCTGCCATGGTACCATTCTCTATATTAAAACCAAATTTGCTGCAAATAAGAACATCATTACGCAACGGCGCCAACGCTTCACCTACAAGTTCTTCGTTGATATAAGGTCCGTAGACCTCAGCGGTATCAAATAAGGTAATACCCGATTCTACAGCTTTACGAAGCAAAGAAATCATAGCCTTTCGGTCAGGCACAAAGCTGCGGTGATAATTCATTCCCATACAGCCCAGTCCTATGGAAGATACTTTAAGACTATGTGCGCCTGAACCCAGCACCCTCTGTTTAATAAGAGATGAGGGAATTGCTGCAGGACGCGGATTTAAATTATTTGCAGTATTGCCCATACTGAAAGCCGAAGTCGCAAACAGAGATGTGCCCAACGCTGCACCTGTTTTTAGAAAATTTCTTCTATCCTGATTTTTCATATGTTCTGTAATTTTAACCTATTCAAAGATCATGTTTACAGATTCTGATCCTTGTATACAGATTACGGAATTATATACCAAAATCACTGATCGGTAAGGAAATATCTATATATAAAGCAAAAGTTGACTGATTTGCAAATGAAATCAGCCAACTTATAAGCACCGGATTACCCTGAAAAACTAAAAACTCAATTATGAATATTTTAGACGATTTTTATAGCACACTCCTTTCAGAGTGATCGACATTTTTTTGTTCTGTTCCTGAATTATACCTCCATCTGTTCAGGCATCATATTTTTTGCTTCCATTTTCTCTCTCTTACGATGTCTTCTTTCGTAATGGTACCTGATCATTTTCAATTTATAGTAATCGTAAAAAGCAATAACCAGCAATACAAAACAGACCACATAAAAGGCCTTATTTCCGATATAGTTGTAAACCAGTCCACTGGTCAATCCACCAATAATATAGGCGAATAATATCGTGAGCAATAGGTGAAATTTTTGTACTAATGCCTTATTTCGACGATTTTCTCTTTTAGCAAACATCGAAACCAGAATAGCGAGATCCGTAGACAGACCCGTAAGGTGTGTCGTCTTGATTACAGAGTTGGAAATACTTGCTGTAAGACCATTTTGAAGTCCCATAGCAAACAACAACGCACCTACTAAAAATTCTGTTTCCTGTAAAGTCTCCTGATAGAAAAATTCCAGATAGATTCCTACGCCCAGTATACTGATAATCTCCAGCATGATGGGCACGGCATGCGATACGTATTGGCTCCACCTTCCTTTTCCGTGAATAATCAGACTATTGGAAACCAGACTTCCGATAAAGAAAAGTAAGATCCATAATAGTACAACCGCACCCTGATACCAATTACCCTTGGATACTTCCTGTGAAAAAACAGCATAATACCCCGTAATATTAGAGGTAAAGGAGAAAAAGACAATCACCGACACGACATTAGTCATGCCCGCTGAGAAGGCTGTCAAGCCACCCAGCCACATGTTGTCCTGTTGTGTTCTGTGATTACTATACTTTCTTAGCATAATTATTTTCTAATTCTTTTCTTTTTAAAACTATTTTTACAACTCCTTTTACTTGCAGATCCAGATTAAAATGTAACTCCATTTTATCTCTTGTCAGATTTTGAATCTGAAAACTCTCAATTTTTCTTCCGTCCTTGCGGAGTTCGAGAATATGACCCCGACCTTTGATATACCATTGCAGGCTATCTGCATCCTGTTCGGATAGAATATTTCCATCCTCTGCAAAATGCCATACATTCATATGATACGGCACCACCTGATCAAAGATTTCCAATTTCATCTGTTCATTGATATAACCGCTTTGACTACTGGTTTTATTATTGTAATCGGACTTTTCAAAATACCATCCCACTTCTTCCCATTCCCCCTGAATAAGTTTTTCAGGGCTTCTGGAAAACAAAACTCCTGTCAATGCAATCATCAACAAGGAAATAATCAATACATAATTGACCTTCGTTAATGTAGATTTACTAATACGTAACATCATATTGACTTCTAAAAAATAAATCAGCAATTTCATTCTGTTCAGCATGCTGCTTCTCTGAAAGTGAAGAGTCAGACAGTACGGATAAAAATGGCGCAGATTTCATCAAAGGACGATGAAGGTCCAGATAATGTTTATGCGTACAAGTACTGTAATGCTCTTCGTGTAATATGACTTCGTGAATATGATTTCCTTTGAGGTAGTTTCGGATATAGTTTGGATTATCGGAAGTAAGCACATCTGCATACAAGCCGCTCACCTTCTCGCCGAAACGATTTTCTATCATCTGACATCCTTTTATAAACTCTTCAGATTGTACCTTTTGCAGATACTCTTCTTTCGAGAAAATAAACAGTTCTGTCATAAGTGAACTGGAACGCATCCCATATGCGAGTACAACTTCTACCGGAGTAGCTTGCTGCTCTTCTAATACGGTAATCAGAAACTGTAAAGAATGGATGCTGAAATCCGTCGGTATCAATATTCTTTTTGCCTTTGCCATAATACTTACAAAAGTATTACAGCATTATTGCAGCAGCATTAACCGCACATTAGAAGTTCATTAGACTTTTAAGGAAGAAATTAAAATGAGATTAAAATGCTTAAAACAGATTAAAACCGGATTAAAATCAGACAAAAAGAGAAGGCAATTCGATCGTAACAGTAGTTCCCTGCCCTTCTACCGAGCTCACCCGCAGCTGACCGTTGTGCATATGTATAATGTTACGGGCAAGTGGTAAACCTATTCCGTAGCCAGAATAATTGAGCGTATTTGAGGCTCTGAAATATGGATCATAGATATGTTTTAACTCTTTTTCAGGAATACCGATCCCATTGTCTTTGATGACAATAACAACCTTATCCTTTGAAGCTCCCAAAGCGATATATGCAGTCTGGTCTGCAGAATACTTGCAGGCATTGGAGATAATATTAGAAAAGGCCAGATGCAACAAGGGAAGCACACCATTTACTTTCAGACGCATGGAATCTTCCGGCAGCAAACTGAAATCTGTTTTAATCCTGAACTTATTGTTTATTTGCTTGACCATTAATTCAGCATCCATTACGGCCTGATCGACACGCGTTGGTTTGAAATTGATTTTATTTCCTTCATAGCCCGTACGTGCCAGTAACAACAGAGCATGTGTTTTTTTCTCCAGATGTCCGGCCGCATCCATTATTCGTGTAAGTGCCGTTCTGTATTCCTCATCTGTTCTCTGCTTGGAAAGCGCGAGATCAGCTGTTACGATGATAGACGTAAGTGGTGTATTTAATTCATGCGAAGCATTACTTATAAAATTCTTCTGGGTTTCGAAAGAAGTTTCTATCCTGTTGAGCATACTGTTGAATGTGGCCGCCAGTTTATTAAGTACACTCTTGTCCTTTGATTCATTCAGTCGGAGATAAAGATTCTCTGAGCCTATAATCTCTACTTCCTTGATGATCTTATGAATAGGTTTCAGAAAAGAACGTTTCACAATCATTGAAATAACGATGATAAGCAAACAGGCAAAAAGAAGACTGATAAACAACAAATTACGAAGGTAAGCCAAATGGTGCGTATAGAAATAATTTTCAGCAGATACGCCGATCAGATAATTACGACCGTCCTTTTGGTAAATATTAGTAGAATAAAAGATTTTGCCGTCTTTAAAATTGCTAGGGCCATTTTTGCTGATCTGGCCGGACAGATCGGTCGGAAACTCTACAATAGAACGAAAGTAACCCTGCTTATCAATCTCAGCCATGAACTCTTTTTGATTAAACAGATTCTCAATGTATTCTGTCTGAAGATGCTGCTGATCTCCGCTGTGATCCGTATTTAACAAGCGTTCGGCAGCAAGTTTGCGCCGGAGCTCCAGCCGTTTATAGAAATCACTGAATGCAAAATTAGAAATAGAATAAAATATGAATGTGACAAACAGAACGGTATAAACAATCAGGATGCCAATAGAAAAGTAAAGTGTCTTGTTGTAACTGCGCATAAATTTATTTATTCATCTCCTTTGAGGACATATCCCATACCGATTACCGTATGGATCAGTTTCATGGGGCTGTGTTTTTCTATTTTACGGCGCAGGTAGTTGACATATACATCAACAACATTTGAGCCTATATCAAAATTAATTCCCCATACTTCATCCAGCAATTCGCTTCGCATAAAGACTTTTTTTGGTGATCGCATAAAAAGCTGTAAAAGACGATATTCAGTAGAAGTTAGATTGAGTTCCTCGTCATTACAGTAAGCTACTTTTTGATAATCATCAAGTTTTAATACACTATAACGATATACTTCATTTTTCATCTGGCTTTGCACAGATTTTGAAATCTCGGACTTACGGCGCAGCAGCGTTCTTATTCTTGCCTTTAACTCGATAAGTTTAAAAGGTTTTGACATATAATCATCTGCACCATTATCCAATCCAAGCACTACATTTTCGGGACTTCCAAGAGCAGTCAGCATCAGCACGGGAAGATCCGTATATCCCGAATCACGGATAGCTTTACACACATCGAGCCCGTTCATCTGAGGTAATAAAATATCCAGAATAACCAGATCAACAGCCTTTGTGCGCACTATTTCTAATGCCTTAAGACCATCCATCGCATGAATGACTTTATATCCGTCCTCTTCTAATCCCTGAATAACCAGTTCAGCGACATTTTGTTCATCCTCTACTAACAGTATTTCGTTCATTTCTTAGCTTCTTCTCTATTATTATATCTTCAACAGATACCCCAAGCTATAAAAATAATTATTTAACACTGATTTACCAATTATCCCTAACTTTTCTTTATTCTGTAAAATAAAACATAAAAAAGGGGCTTTTAACAAAGCCCCTCAATCTACTATTTTATCCTATTTCTTATCCCACCATACTTTGGACAGGAATGAATCTCCGTTAGACATCCGCTCCACTGCAGCTTTATAATTTGCTTCATTAAGCTGAGCCTCTTCTGAAGAATATATCGCTCTACGCGGAATCTTACCATTTGTAGAGCCTTGCATAGGTCCTGGAGTCAATACAGGATAACCTGTTCTTCTCCATTCTGCAAAAGCTTCAAAATTACGACCAAACAAGTGTATCCATTTTTGGGTCTGGATTTTTTCTAACCGCTGATCTGTAGATAAACCGTTAAAAGATAAAACCTGATCGATATAAGTTTGCGGAACAGTAACCATATTGTAGGGGGACACAGCAAAAGCCGCCTTCACAGCATCCTGAAATGTTTTTTCTGCATCTACCTGATCCCAACCTAATAAAGCTGCTTCTGCTCTGAAAAAAGCAACTTCAGAATAAGTAAGAGCATAACTCGGAATCGGCGCAAAAGAGATGCTAAACCAGGTTTTTGTAGAAGCGGTAGAATAATTAGCACGAATTATCTGTGCTAACTGGTTATCTGTAAGAGCAACCCCTATTCCTTCATACTTATCTGTCCCGGTACCGGCAGAGCTGGCTGTAGGGGCTGCTATCAAAGGTAATCGGGGATCATTGTAATTTTTAAGTGTGGTAACCAGGGTATTAGCCAGATAACGAATATCCGAACTACCGGTAATAAACTGACGCAACATTGGATTGTAGTTTTCGGCCTGTGCATTATTAAAAGTCGGAACCGCAGCATTATCCGCATTTGAAGTCAACAACCCATAGGGAGATGCAATAGCTTCCGTAACCGTCTTCTGTGCCAGTTGGGCATTGGCATACCGTATACGCATACCCAGTTTCAGTTTAAGAGAGTTCCCAAACTTTGCCCATTTCGCCACATTACCTCCGTAGAAAAAATCAGCCGTTCCGTAAGAATTATCTGCGGCATTTAATCTGGCAAGAGCTGCATCCAGTTGCTGAATAAGCGCCGGATAGATATCCTCCTGTTTGTCAAATGCCGGAGTTCGCTGTATCGCTCCAGCATCCTGAGTCACTGCAGAAAAAGGTATATCTCCGAATAAATCTGTCATACGTTGCCAGATATAGGTTTCATAGATTCGCGCTATCGCCAGTTTACTACGTCCTTCCGGCAAATCTTCTTTACCTTTTAATTCCTGACGGATCTGCATCAGATTTTTCAGCAAATCATAGTGCTGTGACCAGATTGCATTCTCAGGAGCTTCAATATATCTTGATGTAGGTACAATCGGACCTCCGGCCCAATGCTGTACCCATGATCCAAACTTATTATTTGGCAATTCACCGGACTCATAAAAACTGCCATCCCGAAGGGAACGCGACAACAGAAGAGCCGGATCTATTGTTGTGACAGAGGTCGGCGGTTTATTGATCTGTTCAAAATCTTTTGTACAGCTGTTTAATAGGACAGAACCGATAAATAGTCCCAAACTTATTTTATATATGTTACTACGTTTCATTTTTCCGAATATTAAAAGTTTACTGATAAATTGATTCCAATATTACGCATCATCGGTAAAGATGTAGACTCTATACCGATCGAAGAGTTATTGGTATTGAATGAAGCTGATTCAGGAGAAAATCCATCTGTTTTACGCTGAAAATAGAATAGATTGCGTCCATATACTCCGACTTTAGCGCCTTGTATATATTTCGGCGGCAGTATACCTTTTGGCAGACTGTAGGACAAACTGATTTCGCGCATAGCAATATAACTTCCGTCATTAAGCATTTCTTCGGATACCATAACTTCCTTTTCTCCGGCCACTACATTCCAGTAATCCTGAGCACGTACCTGCATCGTATTCTGTACACCTGAGTTTTTCCAGGTATTATCCGGCTGTAAAGTACCAAGATATCCCGATGCTACATAGGTACCATCACGGCCTTCGACTGTCTTATTAGATACACCGTAGATAATTTGCTCCCGGTTAGATTGAGAGAAGATCAGGCCTCCCTGACGAATATCCACCAGTGCATATAAGGCTATACCTTTGTATCGGAATGTATTGGAGAATCCGCCCAGCCATTTGGGTTGCGCATTACCCAGATCAGTAGTAACACGCCCTGCTGTACGAAGTGGCAGACCTGTATTAGGATCAATCAGTCTGTTTCCGTTTTCATCTTTGATCCAGGCAAACTGAGTACCTATAAGCTGTCCGAAAGGTTTACCTACTTCAGCTACAACATTGATCCCCCTGTCCGATCCCAGCAGAAAAATATCTACGCCGGGAGCCAGTGATTTAACCATATTGCGGTTGCGGTTGAAGTTGAAAGATGTTTCCCACTGAAACCCTCCTGCTGTTTTTACCGGAGTACCACCCAATACAAATTCTATCCCTTTATTTGAGATTTCTCCGGCATTGATACGATTTACCTTAAACATACTTGAAGGCGCAATCGGAATATCTAAGATCTGATTCTTCGTATTGGCATTGTAATAGGTAAATGAAAAATTCATACGGTTATTCAGAAACCGCATGTCAGCACCAAATTCGACAGAAGTGGTCAGTTCATTTTTCAGGTCAGGATCAGGAATTACTTCTGTAAAAGTAGCCAGCGGAATACCGCCGTGTGTATACTGATTCAGACTATAAGCTCCTGTAAGCTGATAAGGGTTACCTGAACTACCGGCTTGTGCCCATGAAGCTCTGACTTTCAGAAATGAAAGTGCTTTTGTATTGAATTTCCATATATCCGACAGAATCAAACTACCACTGACGGAAGGATAGAAAAAGGAATTGTTATTCTTCGACAAAGTAGAAGACCAATCGTTACGTGCTGAAAAATCCAGAAAAGCATAATCTTTATAGCTGATCTGTCCCGATCCGTAAACTGAATTAATCTCTGACTCAATAAGATTGAAGATATATGAATTTGTAGTGGTATTATTGATCACGTACAGATCCGGAACAATAAACTGATTACCTGTGTTTCCGGTATTTCTCATAAACCGGCTGAGATGACTGGCTCCGGCATTCAGTGAGATCTTGATATCTTCCGTCGCACTAAAACTGGAACTTAATAATGCATCCAGGTTATTTTCTCTGGACCGGATAATTTCCTCCCGGATATCGCCTTTACGATTCAAACTCTGATATGTTCCGATCGGACGGTAACGGAAACGCTGATCCGTATACAAATCCGTACCTCCGGTAGCTGTCAGTCGTAACCAGGGTGCAAACTCATACGACAGTCTTAACAAACCTATCAAACGATCACGTCTGTCTGTATTTCTGTTTTCATGTATCGTCCAGTATGGATTGGCTGTAGAACTATTCGTTGCATAGGTTTTCTCCAGTCCCTCAAATAAGTTGGAAAATCCAAGCTGATTATCAATATCATGTTTCGTCCATTTATAATCGGCCAGTACATCCATTCCCATACTTCTTGGCTGAGAAATCAGCAGATAAGCCGGATTGTCCGATGCATCAGATAATGTAGGCCGGTTAACGCCTTCCTGCATAATATAATTCGCTTTCACATCTATACTGAATTTATCCGTGATATTGGCTTGTGTGCGTAGGTTCAGACTATTTCTGTTTATAGTATTAGTCGGCACATATCCTTTGATATTTGTATTGGCATATGAGAAACGGTAGTTGATCTTTTCATTACCACCGTCTACACTCAGATCGTTTACAAATTGCTTTTCTGTGTCAAAAAAGTCGTCATAGGTATTCGGTTTTGGAGTAAAACTTAAAACATTTCCAAACTGGTCCTCATACTGCTGTCCCTCCATTTTCGCTCCCCATGAAGACCTCATCAGTCTGTCCCGGCCAGCACTCATTTTGGGCATACCCGTGTAATTGTTGGCAATAGCATCGGCCATTGTCACAATCGTACCATCGGTCTTTCTGAAATGCGTAAAATTACCATTTAAACCCTGCCCGTACACATTCTGAAAATCCGGGAGTACAAGAGCCGTACCTATAGAAAAATCACTGTTGAAATTGATATTTAAGCCTCTGCCTGCTTTTCCTGTTTTAGTTGTGATAAGAATAACACCATTTGAACCCCGCTGTCCATATAATGCAGCCGCATTAGGACCTTTCAGAACCGATATTGTTTCGATATCCTCCGGATTAATGTTACTGATACCATCGCCGTAATCTGTACCTCCGGAACTCCCTGCGGCACCGTAATTCTGATTATCAATCGGTACACCATCCACGACATACAAAGGCTGACTATTGCCGATCAATGAATTATTACCACGGATAATTACTTTGGATGAACCACCTGCTCCTGATGCTGCACGGCTCACCTGTACACCTGCGACTTTACCCGACAACGCATTAGCCACATTAGCCTCTTTCCCCTGTGTCAGTTCATTTCCTTTTAATTCGGCCACAGTATATCCCAAAGCTTTTTTCTCCCGTTTGATACCCAAAGCTGTTACCACGACCTCCTCCAGCACATCATTCCTTGATTCCAGTGTAACACTGATTGCAAGTTTGTCATTACTTTTGATGGCATAGCCTGTAAGCTCTTTTCTACTGTAACCCAATGAACTGATTACAAAAGTGTACCCTTCACCTGCAGGAATTCCTTCAAATACAAATACCCCTTCAGCATCTGTTGTACTGCTTCTACGAAAAGCCGTCAACTTGTTTTCTATCGTAATAGTAGCACCGGATATTTTCATACCCTGCTCATCACGCACCAGACCGGATACGGATGCATTCGTCTGTGCTTCCGCCATCGATACTCCGATCAGCATAGACATGGCCAAAGCACAAGACAGCTTTGGATTTAAGGATGGCCGCTTTATCCATAAGTGAAAGGTAAGCCCCATCCCAGGCATAAAAAGTCTGTTTTTTTTCATAATCTGAATCAATAAAGTTGTTACTGTAAATGTTATCGCTTATACATGAATGTTCTCTTATTCGGATTTATTTATTTCTTGTTTCAACTGTGCTCCCTTCCCATTATCATCTATCTTCAGACTCAGATGATGTAAAACAGCAATATCATTCAGAATGATCCGGTAATTGTCCGAATTCCGGTCATACTTTCCTGAAAAATGGAGTTTTTCTATACCTGCTATTGTCCAGCGTGTATCGGTACCATAGGCTCTGTCTATTTCCCTGAATACTTCCGTCAGCTTCTTATTCTTAAAGGCAAGTTGCTCTGGTTTTGCTTCCATACGAGTCCCATTTTTATCCTGCACGGGAGCTTTCGTAGGTGCTTCAGCCAACAGAGAAAGCGTAGACAGCCGAATATTTACTTCTTCTCCAGGTTTGAGTATCTGACTTATATATTGACCATTTTTATTTTCCTCATAATCTTCCACACGAATAGAGCCTTCTATCAATCGTATAGCCACCTGCTTACCTTGCCGTGGAGCATCTACGATAAACTGTGTTCCGAGTGCTGTAGTAACAAGCCGATCCGAATACACCATAAATGGCTTTGTTTTATCTTTATGAACAGAAAATTTTGCTTTTCCGATCAGCCATACCTCCCGTTTGTTTTTCCATTTAAAATTTTCGGCATAGCGCAGCTCTGCATTCGGATAAAGTAATACCGAACTGCTGTCACTCATCACTATATTCATGGGTTCATTACTCGCATTTATACGATACAGGGTAGGAACTTCTCTCTGAATTCCGGTTATAAGAGGAGACTGATCATGCCGGGTAGCACGTTCTCCCAGTGCACAAATAAGAAGCAATACGGCAGCAGCAGCCACCCTGTACAAAAATGACAAATACAGACGTGGTTGCGTCTCTTCCTCCTGTAACTGCTGAACAATCAGTTGAAAGAGATCTTCCTGCCGTGACTCATCATACGATTTATCTTCTGACCATTCTTCCCACTCTTCTTCCGGAAAAAACGCTGAGGCTTCATCACTATGCTCTGCCAGATACGTTTGTACAAAAGCATGCTCTTCAGGCGTACACTGGCCTTTTAAAAATTTATTGATTAGTTCTTTACTGATGTTCATCTGATAGGTATACGATGCCAGTACGCATACCCCCTAGTCTACAGATAAAAAAAATTAAAAAAAGAATAGCAGAAAGAATAAAGTCTTTTTGAGCACCTTCAATGCAGAAGCAATATGATTCTCTACGGTACGAACAGAGATTTGCAGACGTTCTGCGATTTGAGCATAACTCTGATGTTCAAAACGACTCAACCGGAATACAGTCTGACGTATAGGAGGCATACGATCTACTTCCTGTCTTAATCGTTCCATATTCTCGCGGTCTTCGACTTCCGTCTGATAGTGATAATCCGGAGATCCTTCCCACAAACTATCATTACGGCTGTACCGGGCAGATTGCCGCATATAATCAATCATTACCGAACGGGTAATACAGAATAATTGAGCTTCCCACTTGATATGTTTCAGATCGTATTGGCTGTTCTTCCATATTTTGATAAATACAAGTTGAACAACCTCTTCTGCTACAAAAGTTGAGCCCGTTTTTTTGAGCACATAGGCATACACACGGGTATTCCATGCTTTGTAAAGCGATTCAAAAGTGGTAAAATCAGAGGTCTGATCAGTAAAATCAGCCGACATAACTAAATATTAACGTGTGAACTGTGGCTAAAAATAGGTTTATCATTTTACCGCAATGTAAAGCGTATATTAACATTGCACTTTGCAAACATTCGAATACAGCTATGCGGCTGATATAAAGATAGAAATGATTTTTTAATTTTCCGATATTATCCCCGACTACCAAATAGTAAAAGCCAGATCATATGCTGATCTGGCCTTATATATTAAAATTCACAAAATACAGAAAATGGCTTATCACAGTCCATCTTCATAATATTTATCAGACAGGGACACTGTTCTTTACTTTCCAGCCTCCTGATTGTTGCTGAATATTCCATAGCTTCTCATATTTTCCTTTCTTACAGATAAGCTCTTCATGTGTTCCTCTTTCCAGTATAGTCGCATTCTCGAGTACAAGTATCTGTTGCGCTTTCTGAATAGTGGCCAGCTTGTGCGCAATGACAATAACGGTCCTGGATTTGACAAGTTCCTGAATAGCCTGCTGAATATAGATTTCATTTTCAGGATCCAGACTTGCCGTAGCTTCGTCCAGCAGTACGATAGGTGCATCTTTCAGCAAAGCTCTTGCAATACTGATACGTTGTTTTTGTCCACCGGACAGCATACAGCCTTTCTCTCCGACACGCGTATACATACCATTTGGAAGTTCCCATGCAAAATCCAGCACCATTGCTTTTTCAGCAGCCTCAATAATCTCTTCTGAACTGGCATGCGGCTTTCCTATCTTTATATTATTATAAATCGTATCATCAAACAGATAAACCTCCTGAAACACCTCACTGATCAGTGAATAAAATCTATCCTGATTAATATGTCGGATATCTACACCTCCTATTTTTATTGATCCGCTATTGACATCCCAGAACCGTGCGATCAATGAGGCTACAGTCGTCTTACCGGACCCCGAATGACCGACCAATGCAAGCATAGACTGCTCCGGAACATCAAATGTGAGATCACGTACGGTCATACGATCCTGATAACCGAAACTTACCTGATCAAATTCGATATCAAAACTCGTCGGAAACTCATCCCTGTCCGTTTCCATAGTAGGTTCTTCCAATACATTGATAATACGGCCGAGACTCTCATTCATATACCGCAAAGTGAGGTAATCCACCATTAATACCTTCAAAGGATTATACAGATTATAGCCCATAATCAGAAAAGTGATTAACACAGGAATACTAATGCTGCCCTGCGAAAGATAATACAATCCCAAACCTAACATAACGACAAATCCCACCTCAAAAAATACGGAAGCGGTAACAAGGAAAGGTCCGGGAACAGCTTCCAGCCGTATGCTTCTTTTTCTAAGTTCATCAAAAGCATTTTCAAGATTCTTATTCTTATCTCCTACCAAACCATAAGATTTGAGATGAAGAATTCCCTGTACATATTCCAGAAATTTAGCCCCGACACTATTCCGTGCCGCAATCTGTTTTTTTCCTAAGGAAGAAACAAGACGATTGGAAATCAGTAATACAGGGTAAATCAGGGGCAATACAGCAAGCAGGCAAAGTGCCAGACGCCAGTCGTAGGCAAACAGAAAGACAGATAAAACTGTTGTTCCGAAAACTGCGGATGCCAGATTGCCGACACTGTGTCCGAAAATTCCTTCAAAATTAGCAACATCCTGTAAAACAATACCGGCTATTTCTCCCGGGTCTTTCTGTTTAAAAAATCCCAAAGAAAACTTCTGAAGACGATTACCAAGCCTGATACGCAATTGATTGGCAAGTCCGTATACCAGCAGATTAGAACCTACCATCGTCTTCGAAGCAATAAAAAACTGGGTGATCAGCATTACACTCATCAGGGTGACAGCACCTATTACTCTGGTCATATCCGGTTGCTCAGAGAACAGCTCCCAGATAACGATCAGCAAAACACCCGAAGGTGCAGCTACAAAAATGCTGTGCACAATCTCCCAAAAAATCATTTTGCGCGTTCCTACAGGATTCAGAGCAGTCACATATCTCAAATGTTGTATCATATTATTTATACTTATATTCTATGTATTATGGAATTAAAAGACCTGACAAGCATGTCCTGAAATAGAACATGCTATCGATTACATTACAAATTCTCTGGCCCGGGTATGTGCACTCCACATACGCTGATAAAGCTCACTTTCCTGCAGCAATACTTCATGAGTACCCTCTGCTGTCAGGTTGCCTTTATCAAATACCAGTATCGAATCCACATCCGTAATTGTACTGAGCCGGTGTGCGATTATCAAAACCGTTTTATCTTTAATCAGTTCACTGAAAGCCTGTTGTATCTTATACTCACTTTCGGGATCTGCAAAAGCTGTTGCCTCATCCAGAATCAGAACCGGTGCATTTTTAAGAATAGCCCGTGCCAGTTGTATCCGTTGCTGTTCACCTCCGCTAAGGTGTACCCCATCCTGCCCGAATAAGGTATCATAACCTTCAGGAAGGGACAATATTTCTTCATGAATCTGGGCTGCCTTTGCAGCCTGCATAACTTCTTCACGAGTCTTATCCATCCCCATACGAATATTTTCATACATAGACTGCTGAAACATAAAACTATCCTGAAAAACAAAAGAGACTAACTCCATTAACTGTGTTGTAGGATATTCCTTGATATTTATTCCTCCGATACGGATACTGCCACTATGGATATCCCAAAACCGGGCTATAAGCTGTCCTACTGTACTCTTACCTGCACCTGAGGGTCCAACGAGAGCTACAACAGCATTTTCAGGAATTTTAAAACTGATATCTTTTAATACCGGAATCTTATTATCATATGCAAAGGAAACATGCTCAAATTCCAGTTCAAATGTTTGCGGGCTTTGTTTAACATCATTTTCAGGAAGTCCGTCTTCGTCCAGCAATTCATCCAGCTGCTCTACCCCACGGTTAATAACAGACAATTGCATTCCCATATTATTCAAGACAAACAATGGCTTGATATATCCGGTACCCAGTATCAAAAAAAGCAAAAGAGTCGCTAAAGTAACCCCATGATTGAAATAGAGATACAGTCCTGCAATCAGGACGGGCAACATCGCATTACTCACAAAACTTATAAAAACAGCAAAAGCCGGTGTACTGCTTTTAATCCATTCACCAACAAAAACATTAAAGCGACGAACCGTATTCCCGTATTTCTCAAAAGTCTCTGCAGATGTTCCGAATATCTTCATCACCGGAATAGCACCTACATACTCAACTATACCCGCATTCATATCTTCCAACGATTGATGATAATTGCGGATAAGTTCTTTGTTCTGACCGCCATATGCTCGGGGAATCCATATTGCCAGTATAATTAGCGGAATAAAGCTAACGAGAGCCAATCTCCAGTCCTGCGTAAACAAGAAGAAAATAGTAACAACCGGTAAGGTTACCCCTTTTACAAAATCAGGGATCTGATGTGCTATAAATGTCTCTATACGTTCCACATCATCAGCCAGTATTTTACGTAAAGCACCCGAACTTCGGTTAAAAAGATAACCAATCGGAAGTTTTCCAATCTTAGCAATTATGAATTTTCTTAATTCAAAAAGAATATTAAAGGCCGCAAGATGAGAGATGATAACGGAAATATATAGAACGGCCATACTCAGCACAGCTGTAAGAATAGCATAACGTATATACTGACCAGAAGACCCAAAATCTACTGTATCTTTTGTAAGTTCCCGCACAATATAAAAAACAAGCACATAGGGCACCAGACTCAATAGTGCATGTAAAATGGCCAACAGACCCGAAATAATCAATAGCTTCTTTTCTTTGCCCGCTATCTCCAGCAACCGGACAATTCCCTTTTTTTTCGCTTTTGCAGCTGTATCCATGTTTGATTTAATTTTTATATAACTAATCTGCTTTAGTTTATTTAGATAGATTCTAAATAATTTCATACCTTTGCAAAGGTATTATATCAGGCTATCCTGTTCATTACGCATCAGGGAGTAAAAATGCCGTATGACGGATTAATTTGCCGATTAGTACATTTTTTATACAAACAATATGGTCCTAAACCTCTATGCAGATGACATTCCGGATCTTGTACTACACAAGGACTATCCCAATGCACATCACGCCTCAGACCCACATATGAAAGAAGAGTGTCTGTATATTGATAATCTTTTTGGAAAAGGTTTTTATAAAGAAGTGTATTTTGATGGTATTCATATCGGATACGGAGATATTGCGTTCGCAAAAAAAACCAGAATCCATTTTGAAAGTGATTTTGAAACAGTCGAGATGCACTTTACATTAAGTGGTGACAGTATCACTTCTTCAGAAGATATTCAGCATCATCTTAATTTCAGCAGCAATCAGCATAATATTATTTACGCCAATAATATATCCGGTCAGATTCAATGGGAACAACAGAATTTAAAGGTATTTGAAGTCAACCTTCATCCTTCCTTTTTCAAACGTTACTTACCTGAAGAAGGCTCCCTGTTCAATTACTTTCATAATGCCATTGCAACCGGGCGTTCTACATTTCTCCATAAACATAATAACCTCATCAATCTGGAGATGTTACAGATCATTCAGGAAATCATCAACTGTGACCGCAAAGGAATTTTTAAGCGAATGTTTCTCGAGGCAAAAGTCATCGAACTCCTGCTTTTACAGCTGGAACAGATGAATTCAGGCAATTCTTCACATTCCTCACTCAAAAAGTCAGATATTGAAAAAATATATGCTGTTAGAGAATTTATTCTGCAACACATGGATCAGACCTACAGTCTCACAGACCTGGCAAGGATAGTAGGTACAAATGATTTTTTATTAAAAAAAGGATTTAAGGAATTATTCGGCACGACAGTTTTTGGCTTTTGGAATGATACCAAGATGGAAGAGGCACGTAAAATGATCCGGGATCAGCATATGAACATCGGTGAAGTTGCTGACGCTGTCGGCTACAAAAACCCTCAACACTTTACAGTTGCATTCAAACGAAGATTCGGAATTGCCCCAAGCCAGTTAAAGAGATAATCTCTTTCTGCAGTTTCACACAATGTTCCGGTAGTTTTAGATTTTATTATCTAATTTTAAAGTTCATTTATTTTGAGTAATTCCATATGGTAAAATTAGGTTATACAATACTTTACGTATCTGACGTTACAAAATCAATTCAGTTTTATGAAAAAGCTTTTGGACTGGAGCGAAAATTCATTACTCCTCAGCATGATTATGCAGAACTGATTACAGGAGAAACGACTCTTTCTTTCGCTTCCAGAGAATTAGCGGACTCCAATCTTCCTGAAGGGTTTATCGAAGCAAATCTGCAAGCGAAACCTTTTGGTATAGAAGTAGGGTTTGTTACGGACGAAATTGAAGAAGTACTTGAGAAGGCAATCACTGCCGGTGCTACTGTGGTCTCTCCCCTTACATCCAAACCATGGGGACAACAGGTGGTGTATCTGAGAGATCCTGATGGTTTCCTGATTGAACTTTGTACAGCCGTTCCACATTAAACAGACAAAAGCCTTATAACAAAAGTATGGAGAATGTTTTTTTTTAAACACCTCCATACGATTCAACAAACCACCGGAATTTTTTTAGGAGACGGACTCAATTTTATAACCCGACTTTTCTACTGCGTTTTTTATTTCACTTTCAGTCATACCATTTGTTTCTACTGTAAGTATCTTGTCTGCTGTAGAAGTATCCACCTCCCACTGCTTTATACCTTCCTCTGCATCTAAAAATGGAGTTACCTTAGCAACACAGCTGCTACATTTAATATTGGTTTTGAATTTTAATGTATCGTTCATGAGTATTATAATTTATTCTTGTACTACAAATTTCGCAACTATTTATGTATTCTGATGTACATCATTATGGTAATGATGTATAATATTATTTTTTCATTTTCAGCAAAAGACTGTTACTTACCACACTCACACTGCTGAGTGCCATTGCAGCCCCTGCAATCATCGGGTTGAGTAAAAAGCCGTTTACAGGATACAACACGCCTGCCGCCAATGGAATACCGATAACGTTATAGATAAATGCCCAAAACAAATTCTGACGGATTGTAGCCACCGTTTGTCTGGAAAGACGGATCGCTTCCGGAATCTTGGTAAGATCTGAAGAGATAATGGTCATCTTAGCCACATCCATTGCGATATCACTTCCTTTACCCATCGCTATACTGACATCTGCCTGAGCGAGCGCTGTACTGTCATTGATTCCGTCACCCACCATAGCGACGACCTTACCCTGTTGCTGAAGCTGCTTTACAAATTCAGCTTTTTCATGCGGAAGTACCTCCGCTTTATATGAAGTAATAGCTGTAGCTGCTGCAATAGCCTTAGCTGTGGCCTCGTTGTCTCCGGTGAGCATATACACGGCTATACCAGCCTGTTTCAACTCCTGAATAGCTTGAATGGATGTTTCCTTGATCTGATCTGCGATTGCAAAGAGTCCCAGGATACGCTGCTCATCCGAAAACCAAATCACAGTTTTCCATTCCTTACTCCATTTATCTGCAGTTTCAGCAATATCTTCCGGGATAAGGATTCCTTTCTCCAGCATCAGTTTACGATTACCTACATAGTAAGCCATACGCTGGTAGCTCGCTTTAGCTCCTTTCCCGGTTATACTGTCGAAATCCGAGATGGTCAACATGGTCGTATCTGCAAGATGTTTGACGACAGCATCTGCCAGCGGATGTTCAGATTGTTTTTCTATGCTAAGCAACACTTGTCTGCTATGCTGATCTTCGGTATACCAAAGACTGTCAGTGACTACAGGTTTACCCTCAGTGATTGTACCCGTTTTATCCAACACCACAGCGGTTACTTTTTTAGCCAGTTCAAGGCTTACAGCATCCTTAATCAATATCCCTTTTTCGGCGCCCTTGCCTATTCCCACCATAATAGCTGTAGGTGTCGCTAAACCCAGTGCACAAGGACATGCAATCACCAACACCGTAGCTAAGGCGATTAGTCCCTGTGAAAAACCATTATCTCCACCGACAAGAATCCAGGTGATGAACGCAATAATAGCGATCGTAATTACAATCGGGACAAAGATACCGGCGATCTTATCCACCAGTTTTTGTACCGGAGCTTTGCTACCCTGTGCTTCCTGTACCATACGGATGATCTGCGCCAGCATCGTTTCCGAACCAACTTTCTCTGCTTTAAACTGAAAGCTACCTTTCTGGTTAATTGTTCCGGCAAATACAGGTTCATTTTCCTGTTTATTTACAGGAACTGGCTCTCCGCTCAGCATGCTTTCATCTACATAAGACTTTCCGCTGATCACCAGTCCGTCTACAGCAACCTGTTCACCCGGTTTGACGAGCAGAATATTCCCTACCTGCACATTGGCGATAGGAGTGATTTGTTGCTCTCCGTTTTCCCGGATTATAGTGACGGTCTTAGGTTGCAAACCCATTAGCTTCTTAATAGCGGACGAGGTATTACCCTTAGCTTTCTCTTCCAGTAATCTTCCCAGCAGAATAAAAGTCACAATGACGGCTGCCGCTTCAAAATAGACATGACCATGAATGCCTCTATCTGTCCAAAAGGATGGGAATACAGTATTAAATACACTGAAAATGTAAGCAATTCCTGATCCCAGGGCAACCAGAGTATCCATATTGGCGGAACGATGTTTCGCTTGTTTCCAGGCATTAATGAAAAAATCTTTGCCATACCACAGGACGACCGGAGTAGAAAGAAGCCACATAACCGGATTAGCGTAAGGCATATCCATATAAAACATACCGATAATGACCACCGGCAGAGTTATAATAGCTGCTCCTATAGTTTTCCTTTTTAATTTTTTAAACTTTTCCTGGTGAATCTCCTCAAGCGTTTCTGCCTGATTGTCCTCCTCTTCTATCAAAAGATCATATCCTCCTGCCTGAACAGTTTTTTGTATTTGTTCGGGGTTAGTCATATTGGGAAAATACTCAACCACCACAGAAGTGGTCGCAAAATTTACATCTGCATGGACTATACCGGGCAGGTATTTCAATAAACTTTCCACACTGGAGGCACATGATGCGCAACTCATTTCCAGTACAGGATATGTTTTACGTGTAGTAATTACCTCATATCCGAGATTCCGGATAGCCGAAACAGACTTATTTATAATATCGGGATCATTTGCTGTAATTACAGCCCGTTGATTATTTAATTCTACCTTGTGCGTATGTACACCGGAGATTTTATCGAGTTCCTTATCTATGATAAGTGCGCCATGGTCACTTTCCACATCTGCAAGTGGAATATAAATCGGAGTTTTAGTATCTGCTGTCATGTATATTAATCTTTACGACTTGAACACTGCAAATTTCAAAAATATGTGCATTAGTTCTGTTATATAGTTGTAGCATATATGTATATTATTCTATGAAAATATTAAAAAAATGTCCATTAAAACAAGATACAGTCGGGATTTACTTCCATAAAAAAGCGTTTGATCTTTCGATCAAACGCTCCAATTAAAATTAATAATCAATATGATCTATACTGATTTTAGTTTTTTAAGGCTTCACCTACTTTTTTAGCTTTGTTTTCTACATCGCTGGCTGCTTTTTTAGTTGCATCTCCAACTTTTTCAGCAGCTTCTTTTGTTTCGGCTATTGCTTTATTAGCACCATCTTTAGTAGCTTCAACAGCATTACTTGTTGCTTTTCCTGTAGCATCTGCTGCTTTGTCTAATCCTTCTTTAATATCCTGACCAGCATCTTTCAGTGCTGTTTTAGTTTTTTCCCAAGCCGTATTTGCTTCTTCAGATGCTTTACGAGCAGCTTCTTCAGCTTTTTTGTCTCCGCGGGCAATAGCATCATCTAAATCCTTTTTAGCTTGCTCAGCTTTTGCTTTTGCATCAGCTTCAGCTTTTTGCAAATCTGCAATTGCAGCATCTACATGGTCTCCTGCAGTTATGGAATCGTGATCTGCGTGATCATGTCCCGCATGCTGATTTGATGAATTATTACAAGATGCCATAGTCAAGGCTGTAGCAACTACTGCTAAAAGTGCAATTTTTTTCATATTCAATTTAATTTAGTTTAAAGACTAAATTCAACAATTTCTGTACCAAAAATTTTACTTTTGGTAGATATTACCCTTTGCAGCCTCTAATGTATTTTTCAGTAATCCGACAATAGTCATCAACCCTACTCCACCCGGTACCGGAGTGATCCAGGAAGATTTAGGTGCTACATGTTCAAAATCCACATCACCAAACAGTTTAAAACCAGATTTTGTCTCAGTAGAATCTTCACGGTTAATACCTACATCTATCACTACAGCTCCTTCTTTAACCATATCGGCTGTCACAAAATTCTTCTTCCCGATAGCCGCAACGATAATATCAGCACGAAGCACCTCAGCTTTAAGATCTTTGGTACGGCTATGTGTCAATGTTACCGTACAATTTCCCGGATTAGCATTGCGAGCAAGTAAGATACTCATCGGAGAACCGACAATATTACTGCGTCCTACAACTACAGCATGTTTACCCGCTGTTTCGATTTTATAATAATCGAGCATCAGCATAATACCATACGGAGTAGCAGGAATAAAACAAGGTAAATTACGCTGCATACGTCCCAGATTGATGGGGTGGAAACCATCCACATCTTTACGATAATCTATAGCTTCAGTGATTTTGTCCGGATCAATATGCTTTGGCAAAGGTAATTGAACAATCAGTCCGTCAATGGTATCATCCGAATTGATCTCCTGAATTTTGGCAATCAGTTCAGCTTCTGTAATATCGACATCGTATCGGATATTCGTCGAATCAAAACCAACAAGTTCACAATTGCGCATTTTACTTGCCACATAGGTTTCACTACCGCCGTCATTACCAACGAGAATAGCGACCAGGTGAGGTTTACGCCCCGCCTGAGCTGTAAAAGCTGCAGCATCGGCTTTAATATCTTCTTTAATTTTTGCAGAAACGAGTTTTCCGTCTAAAATATTCATGTTATAATAGGAATAGGATTTTATGATGCTATTAATCTAATTTCAACACCGCCATAAATGCAGATTGCGGAATTTCGACATTCCCTACCTGACGCATGCGTTTCTTACCTTTTTTCTGTTTCTCCAAAAGTTTACGTTTACGGGAAATATCCCCTCCGTAACATTTGGCAGTAACGTCTTTACGTAAGGCACTGATGGTCTCACGTGCAATAATTTTTGCTCCGATAGAAGCCTGAATTCGAATTTCAAATTGCTGACGTGGCAACAATTCTTTCAGTTTCTCACAGATTTTCTTACCGAAATCGTATGCGTTTGATCTGTGAATCAATGAAGAAAGAGCATCCACCGGCTCATCATTCAGACGGATATCCAACTTGACCAGATCCGAAGTACGGTACCCGATTTGGGTATAATCAAATGAAGCGTATCCTTTGGAAATAGTCTTCAGTTTATCGTAAAAATCAAATACAATCTCTCCCATCGGCATCTCAAATATTAATTCGACACGATCCGATGTCAGGTAAGACTGATTTACAATGACACCTCTTTTTTGAATACAAAGTGACATAATGGGTCCGACAAACTCTGCCTTTGTAATGATGTTAGCTTTGATATAAGGCTCTTCAATAGCATCCAGTTTACTTGGATCAGGCAGATCTGAAGGGTTATGAACGAGTACTTCTTCGTTATCTTTAGTCAGATAGGCTTTATACGATACGTTTGGTACTGTCGTGATAACAGTCATATCGAATTCGCGTTCCAGACGTTCCTGTATAATCTCCATATGCAGCATTCCGAGGAAACCACAACGGAAACCAAAACCAAGTGCTGCAGAAGATTCCGGTTCAAATACCAGAGAAGCATCATTTAACTGCAAACGGTGCATAGATTCGCGTAACTCTTCGTAGTCTTCTGTATCTACAGGGTAAATACCGGCAAAAACCATTGGCTTAACCTCTTCAAATCCCTGAATGGCATTCGGACTCGGACGATCTCTGTGTGTGATCGTATCCCCCACCTTCACCTCACGGGCTTCCTTGATACCTGAAATAATATAGCCTACATCACCTGTTTTGATGACATCCTTAGGAACCTGATTCAATTTTAATGTCCCGATTTCATCCGCAAAATATTCTTTGCCGGTAGCGATAAACTTAACACGGTCACCCTTACGGATCTCTCCGTTTTCTACTTTAAAGTAGGCCATGATACCGCGGAAAGAGTTGAATACCGAGTCAAAGATCAATGCCTGTAAAGGTCCGTCCGGATCTCCAACCGGAGCAGGTACACGTTTTACGATAGCTTCTAAAATATCAGGAACTCCCAATCCGGTTTTTCCGGATGCAGGAATAATATCCTCTCTGTTTCCTCCGATCAGATCAATGATCTGGTCTTTAACTTCCTCAGGCATAGCACCCGGTAAGTCCATTTTATTTAAGATAGGAATGATTTCCAGATCATGTTCCAATGCCAGGTAAAGATTGGAAATGGTCTGTGCCTGAATACCCTGAGAAGCATCTACGATCAGTAATGCACCTTCGCAGGCTGCTATCGATCGGGAAACTTCATAGGAAAAATCGACGTGTCCGGGAGTATCAATTAAGTTTAGAATATACTCCTCACCGTCTTTTTTATAATTCATCTGAATCGCATGACTCTTGATGGTAATCCCACGCTCACGCTCAAGATCCATATTATCAAGCAATTGTGCTTGCGCCTCACGTTGACTAATGGTGTTTGTAAACTCCAGTAATCGATCTGCCAATGTACTCTTACCATGGTCAATGTGGGCAATAATACAGAAATTACGAATATGCTTCATATAAGATTTTAAAATCGCTTTTTAAACAGCAAAGATACTTTTTTCACAGCATATTTAGCCCCCAAAAGATCGTGTATAATAAGATTTTTTTACAATAGCCTGCTTTTACCCGCCCTACAAGTGATTTTTACGAAGGGGTTATGCTCTCAAAATGCTTTTTATTTCGGGTTACATTTTGAATATCCCATTGTATATCATGGGCAAATGCAACTGATCGTACAGGGCAATCTGCTATTGAGCAATAGCTGCAACATTCAGGAAGACAAGGATCTGCATGTACAAAAAATTCTGTCCGGGTAGATAATTTAGCATTTACGATGGTGTCCAGAGCTGAAATCTCGTCGTGTACCCTATCCAGTTTATAATATCGGGGCAGTGTCAGGTGACAGTCTACATGCAGCTCATTTCCATAACGCTGTACCCTCAGGTTGTGAATATCTATCCATTCTGTACGCCTGACGGAATTCAATGTATCTACGACCTCATTGACCAGTTCAAGATCCGATTCATCCATCAAGCCGCCTATTGACTTTCGTAACAACCGATAACCGTTAAATAAAATAAAACCACCTAATAATAAAGAGATGACACTGTCTAACCAGGTCAGGTGAGTCCAGGTGATAAGCAGAAGACCAATAAGGAGACCAAATGTGCTGTATGCATCGACCTGCAGGTGCTTTCCGTCCGCTTCGATAGTCAGGGATTTGAGCAATCGTCCTCTTTTAACAAGGTAAACACCTACAATAAAATTGACAAGGCCCGTTACTGCTATCAATCCTATACCTTCCGAAAGATTGAGCAATTCATTGGGAAAGAAAAGATTATAAACAGCTTTAACAAGAATAATGAGCCCCGCAATAAAGATGAGTCCGCCTTCAACAAAGACAGAGAAGAACTCTACTTTTCCATGTCCGTAAGGATGGTTTTCGTCTCTGGGCCTTGCAGACAGATAGATACTGTAAAATGCAAAGCCCGATGCGACCACATTCACGATACTTTCTGCAGCATCTGTAAATATTGCATTCGAATCTGTAATTAGATAAGCGGTAAACTTTATCAGCATCAGCACAAGACCCGTCAGCAAGGATAGAAGTACTAATCTCTTTTCTCTGGACATCATTTAAGATTTTTTTATTAAAAATGTAGTCTTCCGATTTCAGTTTTGCTCAACCATTTTTTAGCTAAAGTTTCCCCTAGACCACCAATGAAGTTAGTTTGGGTACCTTTTAGATATTTCAATTTATAAAAGTATGATAATAATTACCCAAATTAATATTAAATATCGTTTCCAATAATTTAGTTTGTTTTTGTTTACAGATAATACTTCACCTTCTATATTTTACTTCAAAAGTGTTGGAAAATATGGTAAAACTTCTTCTGCCAGTTCTTCTACAACATCTTGTAAAGGACGCTTACTGAATTGAATGCCTAAAGCAGCATGATTTACACCTGCATGTTGCCATTCATTCAGTAATTCAATAAGTCCTAACCTTCCGGTCTTTAATACAAAACCGCCATTTAACGGCGTCCTTGGAAAATAGGGATCTTCAGATAATTCTATCCATTCATTCGTCATGTGCGGTTTAAAGTGTTTGTTAGGAATAAGATTTCTCCATGCAGTTATTTTATCAGCAAGTTTTAATGTGTCATTTTTAGTTGTTGTCGATCCGGGATAAGTCATCCAGCCATCTCCATTTTTAGCAATCCATTCTAACGGTTGCTGACTTGCTCCTGTAATTAATGTTGGAATCTGTTTAGTTACAGGCTTAGGTAACAGATCAACTCCGTTCATTGATGTTAAGCTGGAATCTATTTTTGGAAAAGTCGTTTGACTTAATTGACGGAACTCTTCTAAAACTTGTCTAAATCGCTCACCTCTGCTTTCGAAAGGTATTCCAAATGCAGGAAATTCTATTGCTCGATCTCCCGATCCAACTCCAAGAACTAGCCTGTTACCAGACAGTTGATCTATTGAAGAACTAACTTTGGCCAAAGAAATTGGGTGCCAAAATGGTAAAATAATACTACCAGTCCCTAGTATTATATTTTTTGTTACGCCAGCGATATATGACAAATATGTGAACGGATCATAGACTTGTCCTACATCACCAAAATGAGGATCAAACAGTGGAATATCGCGTACCCAAATAGCTCCGAATCCTTTTTCATCCATTTGTTGAATAAGGCTTATATGAGCTGCAAAATCATTTAAATTTCCTGAATAAATACGGAGAGGGAGAAATATTCCTATCGTTAGTTTATTTGGTGAGTACAAGCGATTAAAAGCAAGGTGGTCTTTAAAATTAGATGTTTCCATATTATGATAATTTATATTGTTTTTAAAATTTTAGATATTTAGAATTTTAGATATTATTAGCTAAAAAAATATTTGTCTCTATTTAGATGTCTATTATGGTCTTCATTAAGAGTTAGTTAGTTCCCTTAAAACAAGCATAGCAGCAATAGCCCATAAATCATAGTTGACTCTTTATGTAATCTGCTAATTCCTGGATCTTTTCTTCATTACGCTTGTAATATGTCCATTGTCCTTCTCTGGTGGACTTTAAGACACCACTGTTGACCATAGAGGTGAGATAAGTAGAAGTTGTAGATTGCGAAATTCCAGCCTTTTTCTGAATCACACTCATACAAACACCGTAATCCTTAACTTCAGGTTCAATGTCCACTGCATCAAAATATTTATGAGGTTCTTTTAACCATGTTAAAATCTGTAAACGGTGCTCGTTTGATAAAATCTTGAATAACTCAACCATATCTATATATCTAAAAATATAGAAGTAAAGTAACAACTAAAAAATAGAATAATAAAATTCTGGGAGCAAAAATTTATACTTTGTTATTGCTTAGTTGTTTTTTTTACTTTGAAAGTACCAATTACCGATTTAGACTAAATTGCAGGATTATCGATTAAAGAATCTGTGCTAAATTTACAGAAAATCAGCTGTCCTGATTCTCATTTTTGAGAAAACAAAACTACGGGTTATTTTATATTTCTTAAGTTTCAGCTCATAATTATAGATTTTGATAAAATTTCCTGAATTTGTTTTTCTTTTTTCAAGAAATTAACCCATTATTTGCATTCTATATAATATCTTTGTGATACCATGAGTACAACATCAATTTTATCAGATAGGATTAATAATTTATCCGAATCAGCTACGCTAAAAATGACAAAACTTGGTCGTGAATTAGCTGCAAAAGGAGTCAATGTCATCAGTTTAAGTGTTGGAGAACCGGATTTCAATACGCCAGACAATGTTAAAGAAGCTGCTAAAAAAGCTCTTGACGAAAACTATACACGTTATTCTCCTGTTCCGGGATATCCCGAACTAAGACAAGCAATTGTCAATAAATTGAAAAATGAGAACAACCTGGATTATGATATTTCGCAGATTGTAGTTTCTACAGGGGCTAAACAATCTCTATCAAATGTATTACTGACGTTGATCAATCCGGGCGATGAGGTGATCATCCCTACTCCATATTGGGTTTCTTACTCTGAAATGGTTGTATTAGCCGAAGGAAAATCCGTATTTATAGATACTGAAATTGATCAGGATTTCAAGATTACCCCTGCCCAGTTAGAAGCAGCAATCACTCCTAAATCAAAAGTATTTATGTTCTCTTCTCCATGTAACCCGACTGGTTCAGTATACAGCAAAGAAGAGCTGGCAGGCTTGGTAGCGGTATTTGAAAAACATCCTGAAATCTACATTATATCAGATGAAATCTACGAGCATATTAATTTTGTTGATCAGCACGAATCTATAGCGCAATTTGAGAGCATTAAAGACAGAGTAATCGTAGTCAACGGTTTTTCAAAAGCATTTGCGATGACCGGATGGCGTCTTGGATATATAGCCGCAAACAAAGAGATAGCTGCAGCTAATGATAAAATGCAGGGACAGACCACTTCAGGAACTTGTTCTATTTCACAACGTGCAGGTATCGCCGCTTACGAAGGCGGACTGGAAAGTGTGAATAAGATGAAAGAAGCGTTTGCGCGCAGACGTCAGCTAGTGTATGACCTGTTGAATGATATTCCGGGAGTAAAAACAAACCTTCCTCAGGGTGCATTTTACTTCTTCCCTGAAATCAGTTCTTTCTTTGGAAAAAAAGACGGTAACGGGAATGTTATTCAAAATTCTGCAGATCTGGCATTGTATCTTTTAAATGAAGGACATGTCGCTACAGTAGGTGGTGATTCATTCGGAAACAATAATTATATCCGTCTTTCATATGCTGCTTCAGATGAAAACCTGAAAGAAGCTCTGAGAAGAATTAAGGAAGCTTTATCTAAACTTAGCTAAAAACAAAAAAGGTACTGAAAAGTACCTGTTATAACTTTTCGCCATCTCGGCCTGCGGAACAGTTTACTAAAATAAGACGCATATTTTAGAATTCTTTCCCGGTTGAAATGGCGTTTTTTTTGTGCCTGTCAAAAACAGAAACTGCTGAGCCTATTGCTGTCCCTGATCTGCAGATGGCAATGGTGGCGGCATTGATTCCTGAGGCTGATTGGCAGCAAGTTTTCCACATATACGCCTGATTATTTCAGAGAAATACGGGTAATATATCGCTCCCCAGATCTGAGTTCCTCTGAAGTGAACAGGCTGCTTATATTTTTTAAGATACGCTACCGGAACTTCAAAAGCAGAGAAATGTGCATTGGGGTCTGCCATGCAATATGCCGCTCCATCTTGTGTTATCTCATCACCAACCAGAATAGCTATAGCGCCAACTCCGGACTGTAATCCTCTGGGCCAGCCTTTATTATTATGAATAGCATAATCATAACATGCCTTTGCAAAGGATCTCATCATCAATTGCGTCATAGTACCATTCACTTCTGCAATAAATACAAAAGTATTCAGCTGTGTAGCCATCCATCGCCAGCGGAATCTTTTGACATATCCGATATGACAAGGAATGTTGCAGATGATTTCTTTAGCGAAATACATCTGCTCTTCCTTTAATATTTTTTCAGCATCTATCATAGGTAGTATTTAATTATAAATGTTTATGTATAAAAAAGTTATGCTTACTTCAGGATAATCTCCCCAGTTACCTTATCCTATTTTAAAACCGTGAGGAATTATTGCATTTTTCTTTACCACTACAATCCCGTCACGAATAGTATAGGTATCAAAATCCCCATCCGGTAAATGCGTACCTCCTTTTATATAAACATCATTTCCTATCCTACAGTTTTTATCAAGAATAGCTTTTTCAATATGGCAGTTCTCACCAACTCCTACAGGTGGCGGCGCCTGGGTGTTTGTCAACTCAATAACCTCGGTCAGATGTTCATAATAATCACAGCCCATCATATAGGTCGAATGTAACCGGGTTCCTTTTCCTATTCTGGAACGTATGCCGATAACAGATTTCTCCAGACTTTCAGCTACTATTATGCATCCGTCCGCTACGATACTATTGATCACCGTAGTCCCCGAAATCTTGGAAGGAGGCAACATCCGCGCTCTGGAAAAAATTGTGTTCTTGTCAAAGAGATTAAATAAAGGAATGTCATCCGTCAATCCAATATTAGCTTCGAAGAAAGAATCAATTGTACCGATATCTGTCCAGTATCCGTCATACTGATAGCTTAAAACATTTTTCTGTCCAATGGCGTCCGGAATAATTTCCTTACCGAAGTCCATTCCCGGGTTTTCATTCAGCAACTGATTTAGAATTCCTTTTGAAAACACATAAATACCCATAGAAGCCAGATAATTACGCCCTTGCGCTTTCATATTATCACTCACTTCAGAAGTCCAGTTCGGAAGTAATTCAGTACTTGGTTTTTCAATAAAAGAAGTAATTTCATTCCGCTCATTTGCTTTCAGTATACCAAAACCCGGAGCATCTTTTTTGGATACCGGAATGGTAGCAAGAGTGACCTCCCCTTTGTTTTGAATGTGAAAATCAATGAGCTCCGAAAAATCCATTTGGTAAAGCTGGTCACCGGAAAGAATAAGCACATAATCGTAATCTACATTTTGCAAATACTTGCGAGATCGTCTTACTGCATCGGCAGTACCTTCGTACCAGCGATCACCTTCATTCGTTTGCTCTGCAGCCAGGATATCTACAAAACCTTTGCTAAAGCCGCTAAAAATGTATGTGTTCTTGATATGCTTATTCAGCGAAGCCGAATTAAACTGGGTCAATACGAAAATCCGTATAAATCCTGAATTCAGACAGTTCGAAATAGGAATATCTACCAGGCGATATTTGCCGGCAATCGGAACAGCTGGTTTGGACCGTTCATCGGTCAGGGGAAAAAGACGCGTACCACGTCCTCCGCCCAATACTATGGATACGACTTTTGGCAACATAATCTATTTATTTATCTGGTTATATAAATGAATGTATTTTTTAGCCGATGAGTCCCATGAAAAATCAAGGGACATTATTTTCTTCCTGTTCTTATCGAACCGGGCTTTGTCTTCCGCAAAAAGGATAGCACGTTCTATACCCTCTATTGCACTTTCTACTGTTGCCTCATCGAATGAAATACCATAACCGTCCTCAGCGGTAATATCAACGACAGTATCCTTGAGTCCGCCAATTGCCCTCACTACTGGCACAGTACCGTACCGCAGTGAATATAACTGATTAAGTCCGCAAGGTTCAACACGCGATGGCATAAGCAACAAATCGGCCGATGCATAGACCCAATGTGCAAGAGATTCATCATAACCGAAAAACGCGGCAAAACGTCCTTCATAATGACCTGTTAATCCTTCTAACGATGCTCTGATTTCCTGATCGCCGGAACCTAAAATAAATATACTTAATTTTTCGTTTTTAACCTCAAATAAATTAACAATAATCTCATTTAATAAATCTGCACCCTTTTCGGTTGCAAACCTGCCTATAAACACCATTAAAGGCACTTTAGGATCTAAGCCATAGGCTTTACAAAAAGATTCTTTATTTGCCTTTTTCCCGGAAGTTACATTCCTGGCCTGAAAATGAACTTTTACAGCCGGATCCGTTTGCGGATCCCAGATTTCGGTATCAATTCCATTGACAATGCCATATCCTTTACCAGATTCATCTGCAAATAGTGACTGCAGCCCATTGGCATCTGTATATAGTTCACGGAGATATCCCTCGGAAACAGTCGTGAATGCTGTACAGCATTTGATAGCTGCTGCCAAGGGATTAATAAGTCCATCCCAATCCAGAAGCCCCCATTTCCAGGTATCAAAAGCCGGTAAAAGAATACCTTTATTCCAATTCATCCATCCCTGATATTGTCCGTTATGCACAGTAACGACTGTTTTGACTTCGCGCAAACGTTCAAAATCATTACCCCACTGTATCAAAAATGGAATAAGACCTACATGATGATCATGGCAATGCACTACATCCGGAGTCTGACCAGATTGAATCAACCAGTCCAGAAATGCATGTTGAAAGGCAATAAACTGTTCTCCCTCATCAGCATATCCGTACACATCTGCACGGTCCAGATATCCCGGTATCCGAATCATATAAAGTTCATACCCCAACACCTGGTCCTGTTCTTTCCAAATCTCATAGGCTATCGTTGCAGATCCCATTGCGAACATACCTGTCGCAATCACGGCAAAAGAGTGTTGCAGAATAAAGGGTTTATCATACCATGGCATGACCACAGACGCATGGATACCTAACCGGTTCTGGTATTTGGGCAATGCTCCCACCACATCCGCCAGCCCTCCTACTTTGGCCACAGGATAGCACTCAACACTCAGGTGAATAACATTCATCATAATCTTTAGAAATTAAAAAAATCAAACAACCGGACTTCTTGAAGACAACATTTTAGCTATTGGAACATCTTTGACAACAGCTTTTCTTTTCAGCGCTACTCCGCATAAAGGAGGAAGATCAACTGTAATAGAATACAACTGTCCCATCCAGGAAAGGTGCTCCGAAGCTGTGGTATGCACGGAAGCTCCGCTTCCAAAATATTTAAGGTCGTCCGAATTGAGAACAACCTCCCATTCTCCGGCCAATGGCACACCTATACGGAATGCCGGTCTGACCACTGGTGTCAGATTCAGGACAACAAGAATCTGATCTTCCTCGTCATAACCTTTACGAGCATATACAAAGACAGACTGATCTGCATCCCCTAATTCTATCCAATGAAATCCGGAATGCTCAAAACTGCGTTGATACAAGGCGGAATGATTTTTATAAAAGGCGTTCAGGTCTGCTACAAATGATTTCATTCCCTTATGTGGAGCATAATCCAACAGATGCCAGTCCAGCGACTGCTCTACATTCCATTCCTGCGTCTGTGCAAACTCATCTCCCATGAACAGGAGCTTGGTACCACTGAATGTGAACATGTACAGATATAATGCACGTAGATTGGCAAATTTCTGCCATTCATCGCCTGGCATTTTATAAATCAGAGACTGCTTGCCATGCACTACTTCATCATGTGAAAGTGGCAACATAAAATTTTCATGATAAGCATATACTGTAGCAAATGTCATCTTATGGTGATGATATTTTCGGTTTACAGGATCTTCTTTAAAATAGCTCAGAGTATCATGCATCCACCCCATCATCCATTTCATCCCAAACCCCAGACCTCCGGTATACGTAGGTCTGCTGACACCTGGCCAGGAGGTAGATTCTTCAGCAATGGTCTGCACATCGGGAAAGTGGCTGTAAACAGCCTCATTAAATTCTTTCAGAAAATCTACAGCTTCCAGATTTTCTCTTCCGCCAAATTCGTTCGGGATCCACTCCCCTTCTTCTCTCGAATAATCCAGGTAAAGCATAGACGCTACAGCATCCACACGTATACCATCAATGTGAAACCGTTCCAGCCAGTAAATCGCATTACTGATCAGAAATGCCCGTACTTCATTTCGGCCGTAATTAAAAATATGAGACTTCCAGTCCGGATGGAATCCTTTACGCGGATCTTCATGCTCATACAGATGTGTTCCATCAAAACGGTGGAGTCCGTGACTATCTCCCGGGTAATGGGAAGGCACCCAGTCCATAATTACTCCGATACCATTTTTATGCAACTGCTCAATCAGGTACATCAAATCCTGCGAACTTCCGTATCTCGATGAAGCAGCATAATAACCGGTGATCTGATACCCCCAAGAAGGGTAATACGGATGCTCCATGACAGGGAGAAATTCGACATGGGTAAATCCCAATTCTGTAATGTATGGAACCAGCTTATCAGCAATCTCTCTGTAATTCAGCAAACGAGCCGGATCTTGGGGATCACGCATCCAGGATCCTAAATGCATTTCGTACACCGAAAAAGGCTGGTTAAGTCCGTTATTTACATATCGTTTCTGCATCCAGTCCTCATCATCCCACTCATACCAGTTAGTCGATACAACAGAAGCTGTACTTGGCGGTATTTCCCATTGTAAAGCATAGGGATCACCTTTTTCGAGGATTTCTCCGGAATTTGCTTCTATATGATATTTATAAACCTCACCGTTTCCTATTTTCGGAATAAAACCTTCCCATATTCCGCTACCGTCCCAACGCACAAATAAGCTGTGGCTATGGGGATTCCAGCCGTTAAAGTTTCCGATAACGGATACCTTACGGGCATTTGGAGCCCAGACGGAAAAATACACACCCTCTACATGACTTACCGTAAGTACATGGGATCCGAATTTTTCATAGAGCTTATATAGCTTTCCTGCACGAAACAGGCTGACATCATAGTTCGTAAACAGCGAATAAACTTCTACCGGTTGGCTCATAATCAGTTTGGATTACATTATTGAATAATCAATTTTCTAAATTCTTTTTCAACTATTACAAAAAGACGGTTTTCACTGTCCCTTTGTATTTTGATCTCCAGTCCATCCTGAATAACTGATACGGGCTCCTGAGGTAATCCTATTAAATAGATGTGAAAATCATCGAACCGTTCAGAGTGTAATCCTTCTACATGTTGTGTAATGGTCAGCAAAGATTGTGTGCCGTCAACTATAAAATGCTTTTCAGAATAAATATTCTGCTCATAAGCGAAAGTATCACCATGATCCGCATAGATATAAGAATCTTCTTCTCCTGCTGTATAATAGACATTCAGTTGAAGGTGTTCGAGTTTTTTCTCTCCTGTATACTGCATCACAGGATATTCGGGGATCACACTTCCTGCTTTGATAAATACGGGCATTTCATCAAGCGGAGTATCAATATTATACTCCTGTCCTCCTGCAAATCCAGTGTTATCAAAATAATAGTACCAGTTTCCTTCCGGCAGATAGACGATTTTTTCTTTCTGACCGGGATGGAGAACCGGAGAAACCAGAATCTTATCCCCAAAAGCAAATTCCTCCTGACGTTGCAGATTTTTAGGAATATGCTGTTCCAGCATCGATACCGGTCTCAGTATTGGAAGACCATACTTATGCTGTTCCCAAAACACGGAATATATATAAGGCAATAACTTATATCTTAATTCAATAAATTTCTTATTGATCTTTTCCCAGTCTTCACCGAAACTCCAAGGCTCACGGTCGCGCGTATCACCGGCAGAGTGTACCCTCATAAAAGGAGAGAACACACCAAACTGCATCCAGCGGGTATACAGTTCGCCATCAGGCTCTCCTGTAAATCCACCGATATCTGTTCCGCAAAAAGAAAGTCCCGATACGGACAGACGCTGCAATTGCAGTGTTCCTATCTTAAGATGTTCCCAGGTTGCGATATTATCTCCGGTCCATACAGATGAATACCGCTGTGTACCTGAGTACGCCGCACGTGTAATCGTGAACGGGCGTTTGTTCTGATAAAGTTTTTTGAGTCCGTCATATGTTGCACGAACCATTTGCATTCCATAGATATTATGAGCTTTACGATGTGATCCGCGATGTCCCTCATAATAATGACGTACATCATCCGGGAATGTACCTCTTCCGAATACTGCAGGCTCATTCATATCGTTCCAGAATCCGGCCACTCCGTCCTCTACCAGACCTTTATAAAGTCCTCCCCACCACTCGCGTACACTTGGATTTGTAAAATCAGGAAACTGACAACGTCCCGGCCATACAAAACCTTCCATAAAATAGTCATCCCCTCTGCGGCAGAAGTATTTTTTCTCTTGTCCCTCTTTAAATACCCAATAGCTATCATCCACCTTGATACCCGGATCAATCATCACAACAGTCTTAAAACCATTAGAAGCCAGATCTGAAATCATTTTCTTCGGATTTGGAAAGTAATGTTTATTCCAGGTAAAACAACGGTAACCATCCATATAATCTATATCAAGATAGATTGCATCACACGGAATATTTCGTTGTCTGAATTGCTTTGCAACTTCTCTCACCATATTTTCAGGATAATAGCTCCATCTGCACTGGTGATAGCCTATTGCCCAAAGTGGTGGCATATAATGTGTACCGGTAATACTATGATACCGCTTTACGACATCCATCATATGAGGACCATGGATATAATAATACTGCAGTTCACCACCCTCAGACCAGAAACTGGTTCTTTCCTGATGTTCGGCTGCAAAATCAAAATATGTCTTGAATGTATTGTCGAAGAAAATACCATATGCATCCCCATCATTCACACCGATATAAAACGGAATCGTTTTATATAAAGGATCCTGATTAAAAGCATAAGAGTACGTGTCCGAATTCCAGTTTTGTATCCGTCTGCCACGCAGATTAAGGTTTGTAGCCTTATCTCCTGCTCCGAAAAATACCTCCTGATCAAAGGCATGTTTGGTACAGTAGACATAGTACCCTCCAAAATCTGCATTCTCTTCCCAGTGCATGGAAGAATAATCCGCATTAACGATTTTACTGTTGTGATCTTCAAAAGAAATCAAAAAGTCTTTCTTCTGAATCTTACAACGGACCATATTTGTCTTGACGCAGTAAAAATTTTCATCTTCTTCAATATCGAAAAGCGCTGAGTGCTGATTGATATCTGAGATTGCGTATGAAAAGTCTTCCAGAAAAGATCCTTTTGGTGCCAGTCTGACACGAATGATCTCATCACTGACAACTTTTATCTCCACTTTTGCACTACCATCTGTAAAGACGTATCCGTCTTTCTGCTTCACATAAGATGTAGCTGCTCCCAGATATTTTTTTTCAATATGCGGTAAATCCAATACCGGATTATTAACATGATGAACATTTTCGTCCAGCGATGTTTCTGTGGCGGGACTTACCTCCAGTTCTTGTGGTATTTGATCTTCTTCCATGTATATGACAAACTATTATTAAAAATTGCTGTAAAAAAAATGCTGTTATTAAGATACGAGTAATTTCCTTAATAACAGCTACATTAACAATAAAATAATTTAACTCTGCATAATTGCTTCAGTCTTTACCGACCGAAGCTATCGTAGTTATCTTCTGCATATTTTTCAAACTTTTTCAACATCTGGATATTATCCTTTTCCAAAGATGACAGTTGAGAAGAGACATCATTCGAAACAGGAACATACCATTCTACAGGGTCAAAAAACTGACGTACACCTACTTTTGTAAATGCATACCCATGTCTGGCAAATATCGTATTGCGGATAATTTCCAGATCTAATTTTTTGAGATTTTTCAATTTAGCTTCCGTTAGCTTTTCTTTGGAGGCATTGATCTTATATACGACTGGTGAAGCTGCTCTATATAAAGTAGTCACATAGGAATAGGTGGTATCTCCGTCTAATTCCGTAATCTTCTCTTGTTTTGAATTACGCCAATCCACCAACTCCATCTCGTCAGGAAGCATCAGATTAGGGTTGTATGCAAATTGCTTTTTGAGCAACTTAAAGTTTCTCTTTTTTACTTTCACCGAATTATCAAATGCTTTCCAGCTTCCGATCAGGGTATCCCCTTTTACTTTAAATTCAAATCTTCCGTCAGATTTGTTATCTCCAGGCTCATCCAGTATAAAAGAAATATTTCCTCCATTATCTTCTATTTTCCCTATTACCGGACGCATATTACCTCTTACTATATTCTGTCCGAGTACAGTATCCGCTGTGATACGCTTAATAGTCAGGTTAATTTTAGGCAGATTATCCAATGATCGCAATAACTCTTCATCCCCGGCTATCTGTGCAAATACATCATCATCGATCACAAAATCTCCAACCCAATTGCCATACAATTCTTTGTGTATTTCTTCTGCCATCTTCACACTATCTTTACTTAATGATGAAGAAGTATCATTCTGGTTCTTTTTCTTGTCCTTACAGGATGCCATGACCAGCAATCCTACACAAGCGATCAACATTATTCTTTTCATAATTATATAGATTGAATTCATTTTTATTCAGGCAATGTGTGCTACCTGATATTTCATAATTTGTTAAATTTTCTGTAAATAAACCACTCCATTATCAACAAGTTTGGCACCCAGCCCAACCAGGCGATAATCTGATAGACATCCATGGGATTGGGTTGAAAAAAATACACAATCACTACTTTCCAGTACCGCAATGTCAATGCTGAACAGGTAAGCGCAAAACTCCTGTACATAAATTTCTGATGACTGCGGACATTCCCCTTTCTAATAGTCAGTACAGCCATTAAGGTAAAGTAAAACCATAACAGTCCTAACAAAACAAATGCCACCTGTGCAGTAATCCCTCCGTTCGCATGCAAACCGATTAATATTCCGGAAGGAGCCGCCAGAAGTAAAATAATACTAACATACAGGTACCCCACAATCCTGTGAATCCTCGGGTAACGTAATAAAAAACGGGAATTGAATTGTGTGAAACCTGCAGGAAGGGCCAAAATAGCAGAACATACATGCGTATAAAAGATATACTTATACCAGGAAACATGCTGAATTTCGGTTTGTTTGATTTGCAAAAAAGCAGCATCAAGTTCAAAAAAACGATATCTCCAGGTAATTTCTGCCATCAGATAGCAGCTATAACCAAATATGAATAGCCAAAACAACTGGATCGTCAGATTTTTATAGGATGTTTCCACGTCCTAAAAATAAGATTTTATCCAATTAAAAATGAATCCGGAAATTATTTATTATTTACTTCGGATTGCCTCCACTGGATCCATATTGGCCGCCATAAACGCTGGAATCATACCTGATATCAATCCGATAAATGTGGAAAGAAAACAGGTAATAATAACCATCTTGAGACTCACCAGCACAGCAAAACCTGTTGCTAATTTAACCACAAATGCAATTCCATAAACCATGACAAGCCCCACAGCTCCACCAATAAGACAGAGTAAAATGGATTCGAAAAGGAACTGTGTAAGGATAAAATATTTTTTTGCTCCGAGCGCTTTTTGGATTCCAATCAGGTTGGTGCGCTCTTTGACACTTACAAACATGATATTGGCAATACCAAAACCTCCTACAAGGATTGAAAATATACCGATACAAAATCCAGCCAGATTGATTACGGTAAACATCTGATCCAGTTGAGCCGTGATCAGGGTTGTTTTATTAAGTGAAAAATCGTCTTCGCGTTGAGGAGCAATACGACGAATAGAGCGCATCAGTCCTTTCAACTCGCTTTCTCCTTCGTCCAGTGTGTAGGTTGGCTTGACTGTAATGACAATACTGGGATTATACTGCTCATAATTGGCCAGATTACGTCCCAGACTGAAAGGTATAAATGCAATATCGTCAGAGGAAGTATTGATCAGCATTCCGCTTCCTTCCTTTTTCAAAACACCTACCACAGTCAACTTACGTCCTAACAGAGAGATCTTCTGTCCCAACGCATTTCCGGAAGGAAACAATCCTTCGGCAATGGTTGCACCAAGCACCACGACCATCGAACCCACATTAGATTCTGTTTCTGTAAAATAGCGTCCTTCAATTATTTCAGCACTCTGTGTCTGATAATATTCATGTGTTGCAGCATTTACCGTAATATTAGTTGCACTGTTACTTTTGAATTTAGCTACGCTGTTACCGATATTAAAAACATAAGCAATATGTTCTGCGGTAGTCATTCTGCTCTTGAGCGCCAGATAATCATTATATTTCGGCTCCGGGCGATTGATATATTTCCACCAGGGAAAATCAGGACCTCCGTCCCATGGCCATTTGTCAACATATAATGTGCTGCTTCCTATTTTCCGAACGGATTCTTCAAGATTATTGCGAAGAGTATCTACGGCTGAAAAAACACCTATAATCGTCATAATACCTATAGTTACCCCCAGAAGGGATAAAAATGTCCGCGTCTTATTATCTTTAAGAGCGGAAATTGCAAAACCAAAACTTTCTTTAAGAAGTCTGAAAACGGTTATCATGTATGGCGTTAAAATCTATTCCGTAAATATAAACGAATAATTCCTGTAAAGGGGAATAATAATGTTGAAATATAATATTTTTAGTTCAGAAATGCTTAACTTTGTATGCTTTTTTAAATCCTTCTTTAAACGGAGCGGATTTGATGGCAAATCGTTATTTATTAAAATTTCAACAATAAAAAATGAAATTATCTCAATTTAAGTTCAATCTTCCAGAATCTTTGTTAGCATCTGAGCCTTCGGAACAACGTGACGAGGCACGCCTGATGGTACTTCACCGTGATAGCGGAAAAATAGAGCACAAAATTTTTAAAGATGTTTTAGATTATTTTGATGACAAAGATGTCATGATCTTAAACAATACAAAAGTATTCCCTGCTCGTATGTATGGTAACAAAGAGAAAACAGGGGCTACTATAGAGGTATTCTTACTTCGCGAGCTTAATAAGGAGTTGCGCTTATGGGATGTACTGGTAGATCCGGCTCGTAAGATCCGTGTGGGTAACAAATTGTACTTTGGTGATGATGATTTGTTGGTTGCTGAGGTCGTAGATAATACGACATCCAGAGGTCGTACTATCCGATTCCTGTTTGACGGTACAGATGAAGAATTCAGACGTAATATTGAGATTTTAGGAGAAACTCCTCTTCCGAAATACATCAAACGTAAAGCTACACCTGAAGACAAATACAGATACCAGACCATCTATGCAAAGAATGAAGGTGCTGTAGCTGCTCCAACTGCGGGTCTGCACTTTTCCAGAGAACTGATGAAACGTCTTGAATTGAAAGGTGTTGATTTTGCAGAAGTAACATTACACGTAGGTCTTGGTACTTTCCGTACTGTAGAAGTGGAGGATCTGACTAAACACAAAATGGATTCAGAGCAGTTTATTATTACGGAAGAAGCTGCACGTATCGTAAATAAAGGAATTGATAACAAAAGACGTGTATGTGCCGTAGGTACTACTTCTATGCGTGCGATCGAGTCTTCCGTATCAGCGGACAGACACCTGAAAGCTGCTTCTGACTGGACCAGTAAATTTATCTATCCTCCATACGATTTCAGCATTGCGAATTCTATGATCACAAATTTCCATACTCCGGAGTCTACATTATTGGTAATGATAGCTGCATTTGCGGGTTATGAAAATGTAATGAATGCTTATGAAGTAGCTGTAAAAGAAAAATACAGATTCTACAGTTACGGAGATGCGATGCTGATTATCTAATCGCATAAAATAATCTTATTCTGAAGCGCGAACAATATCAAACTGTTGTTCGCGTTTTTTATTTTTGTAGAACAAAGTATAGAAACATGGCTCAGCAATATGTTATAATAGTGGCAGGAGGTACAGGTAGCAGAATGAATCAGCTTTTGCCAAAGCAGTACCTGATTCTGGAGGATAAGCCTGTGCTTATGCATACTATTCAGGCTTTTTATACTTGTAAAAGCAAGCCACATATTGTGCTTGTCATCCATCCTGATATGGAGAGCTTATGGAAAGATCTGTGTCGGGACTACCATTTTGACATTCCTCATGATATTGTATACGGAGGGAGCACACGTTTCCAGAGTGTTCGTAATGGCCTTACTTATATCTGTACCCGTACGACGCAACCTTCCGAACATCTTATTGCCGTACATGATGCGGCACGTCCGCTGATCCATCCGGATATCATCGATCACGCTTATGAACTGGCTGCACTTAAACAGGCAGTAGTTGTAGCTGTAAAAAGTACAAATTCTATACGTCTGGAAAAAGAAAAAGATGGAAAACTGATCAATTCAGCTTATGACCGTGATCAGGTGTGGATGGTTCAAACGCCTCAGACGTTTAATGCGGAGCTACTTTTCAAGGCGTACCAGCAAAAGGAAAATGCTTTATTTACTGATGACGCTTCTGTGGTAGAACAATCAGGCCATCCGGTTACCTTACTGGAAGGACACCATTCAAATTTGAAGATTACCTATCCTGAGGACATCCAGATCGCCAGATTGTATCTTAATAATCTAAGGGGTTAAGCATTTCCTCTAATTATTCTCAATAAAATAACAATGATAGCTATCACCAGTAATGCGTGAATAATACCACCTGTATAATATCCTCCTATAAAGCTAATCGCCCAGATAATAACTAAAATGACCGCGATTAAATACAAAATGTTACCCATAATATTCTCCTTTAATTTTAAAATTTACATAAATAGACGTTTGTAATATTAAAACGCTACGATGTCAAAAAGGTTTGAATATGATGTTAAAAAAATCCTGTTAAAGCTTAATAGAAAGCCCGTCGTAGGCCAATTGAATATGATCAGGGAGTTCTTTGGAAACCTCTTCATGTAGTCCCAGACGATGACTGATATGTGTCAGATAGGTTTGTTTTGCATTTACTTTATTCGCAAATCCAATGGCTTCTTCCAATGTAAAATGAGAGATATGAGGTTCTTTTTGCAGGGCATTGATCACTAAATAATCGACCCCTTTCAATTTTTCAACGGATTCATCTGACACTGTTTTTGCATCCGTAATGTAGGCAAAATTATCTATACGATATCCCAGCACAGGCATTTTGAAGTGCATGACTTCTATCGGAATAATTTCTTTACCATACAAATGAAAGGATTGGCTGCCGTCAATTTCCCGAAGCTCTAATTGCGGAACTCCGGGATATTTGATATCGGAGAAAGCATAGTAGAATTCACGTTTCAGGGCTTCGTGCAGCGCCTGAGTACCGTATATGGGAATAGACTGTTTCTGTTGATAATTAAATGCTCTCACATCATCCAGACCTGCAATATGATCTTTATGAGAGTGTGTCATCAAAATAGCATCGAGATGATTAACCTCTTCTCTCAGCATCTGATATCTGAAATCAGGTCCGGTATCGATTACAATATTATTTCCCTCAAATTCGATCATCACCGAGGAGCGCAACCGTTTATTGTGAGAATCAGCAGACTGACACACCTCACAATGGCACGCAATAACAGGGACACCCTGCGAAGTTCCGGTTCCTAAAAAAGTAATTTTCAAATCGATAATTTTGTTTGCCTGATTGCCTGATAAAGCGTCCGTTGCTTCTCATCTAATACAGCCTCATCTGCCGGAATTTCATGAAGAATCTGGATCAGAGACTGAATTTTGACCTCCAGATTTGAAAATTTGTTGACCACAATAACTTTCGAATGCTGAAGCACACAGGCTCCGGTACGAAAATTACCTTTTTCATAACGCAGTTTAAATCCAAACTCTTTAAACAATGCTTCTATCTTATCTAAACTATTTTGTGTAAAAGGCAGCAAAATGTACTGTTTTAAATGAACAAACCAAGTTAATAACCTTAAAGAAGAATTCAAAACGGAATCCCAACTTTCTATTTACGAACCAGTATGACTTCCCGGATATAGCTGTCAATAAACCCGCTTCCATATGCAATCAATTGAGTAAATGCGGCAATCACACTTAAAAAGGCAACCTGCAGACTTCTGGTGGTATACAAGGCATGAAAAAAGAGAAGCAATGTATACAATCCCAATCCCCAATTGCCGATGGATGTGAGGAATAGAATAAGTCCTAATTTACCTACCAGCACAACATTCAGCAAATTCAGCAACACTAAAACGACTAAACCAACGACGAATAATGCAGGTAAAGCATGTACAGGTTTTAATTCTTTGGGGAATAATTTGTAGATATCTATCCTCCCCTTTCCAAAGAAATTTGTCTGCTTGAAAAATTGCGAAAAGCTGGTTCTTCTTTTATGATAGACGTACGCTTCAGGAATCAGTCCTACCTTGAATCCCTGTTCAATCATACGGATACTGAATTCTATATCTTCTGATCTTCTGGCCAGTTTAAACCCACCTGTACGCACCCATACTTCACGTGAGATGCCCATATTGAAGCTTCTCGGATTGAACTGACCGATGTGCTTTTTATTTCCGCGTATACCTCCGGTTGTAAAAGGACTGGTCATGGAATAACTGATGGCTTTCTGAACCGGGGTAAAAGATTCATGTGCGGCATCGGGTCCGCCAAAAGCATCGAAATGATCCCTTTGCAAACCAATGATCACCTCATGGAGATAATCGGAAGGTACAATAACATCGGAATCAAAAATGATAAAATAATCGCCCCTGGCCCGTTCAAAACCATAATTACGGGCAAACCCTTGCCCCTCATTAGGTTTGAAGTAATAATGTACATCCAGCTTATCCTGATAGCGTTCTACAATAGCTTTCGCATCCTTCTGCGAACCGTCTTCTACAATAATGACTTCAAAATGTTTATAACGCTGCCTTAGCAGCGAGTCGAGCAATTCGTCAATCTCTTGAGGACGATTGTATAAGGGAATGATAATGGAAAAGAACATGAGATTAGATTACCCGGTCTATCTGATATTTATTTCGTTCACTACCATTACGGGATACCAACTCAGCAATAAATCCGGTCAGGAATAACTGTGTACCGATTAAGATAGCGACCAACGATAAAAAGAACAAAGGCTGATCGGTAACATTGCGATACGGAGAATGATTCGCAATACTCATCAGTTTGTCCACGATAAGGTAAAAAGTAATAAAAATACCGATCAGAAAGCTGATCACTCCTATTGAACCAAAGAAGTGCATAGGTCTTTTACCGAATTTACCTACAAAATAGATGGATAACAGATCAAGAAAACCTTTGACAAACCTTCCCGGGCCGAATTTTGTGGTACCGTATTTACGGGGATAATGTTGTACAACCTGCTCCTGTATAGCTGAAAATCCAGCCCATTTTGCCAATACCGGAATGTAACGATGCATTTCACCGTACACTTCGATACTCTTAACAACATCTTTTTTATAAGCCTTTAATCCGCAATTGAAATCATGTAAATTGTCAATACCTGACATTTTACGTGTTACGGCATTAAATAGTTTTGTAGGAACTGTTTTCGTCAGCGGATCATACCGTTTTTGTTTCCACCCGGACACAAGATCTGCATCCTGACGCATAATACGGTCATAAAGTTCCGGAATTTCGTCCGGACTGTCCTGCAGATCGGCATCCATAGTGATGACAACATCACCCTGAGCAGCGGCAAAACCTACATTCAATGCTGCAGATTTACCGTAATTCCTCCGGAACTTCACCCCTATGATATTATCGCTTCCTTCTTTAAGCCGCTCAATCACTTTCCAGGAGCTGTCATTACTCCCGTCATCAACCAGAATAATTTCATATGAAAAATTATTGGCCTGCATAACCCGATCGATCCAGGCGGTAAGCTCTGGCAACGATTCTTCTTCATTAAATAGTGGAACGACTACCGAAATATCCATTTTCTATGCTAAATATCTTAACTTTTTTATCGTATTAGTTGGGATTGTTCTGATCCGGCCATGCACCATAATTTGCATTCGGATCGGTATTAGGGTCTACGTTAGGATGTTGCTGAAAAAAAGGTTTTTCTTTCTTTAAAATAGCAGCCAGAATCAGAGCTAAGACAAAATAGAAGATCATTGTAACACCAATTCCTTTGAAAAATTGCCAGAACGACATTTTTGAAATCTCCGCTTTCTGTTCATCCAGTTTTGCAATAGTTTCGTCTATCTGCGCTTCTGCGGCACCTGATTTCTCCATCATTTCGATCGTCAGGTTACTGGTATTATTGATTACTTCCTCCTGAAGAGTGGGTTCGACAAATTTTGTAAAGGCAAAAGAACCAACTGAAGAAAGAAGAGCAGCAACAGCAAACATAATGAAGATCTTTTTCAAGGCTTCAGAAAATGACCAGTATCCGCCGACACTCTTTCTGATACTCAGTGAAAATAACACCGCTACAACCAGAAAAATTACTAAGTTGAATACTGCAGAAACACCAAATAGTACCAGTAAAGAAGTTGTACTTTTAGAAATGTACATCGTTACAATCCCCAGCACAAGTGCAATAACACCAAGATACAATCCATAGGTTATGCTCTGTTTTTTACTATCTGATTCTTGAAGTGAAAGTTGGTCGGTCATAATTTATTTGTTATAGTTAATAATAATCTGATAAAGAGCTGAATCAAGCGATTTGTTTAAAGCAGCACTTTGATATTCTTCCCATTGTTTTTCAGACGGATTTGCTTCAGAAAAGAAACTCATCATAGGGTAAAATACTTCGTACAATTCGTCCTGCTTATCTACTGTTTCGGCAATTTTTGCAATCTCAGCATAACTGCTGTCCACCAGGATCTGATTAGCAATCACCTTTTCATAAATACGGTGCTCATCCTGAAATTCATCTTCATCTACAAGAAGGAATTCTTTTAAATAATCCTCCAATTCCGGTTCAATTTCATCATCAGCACACTCACGAAGATAAAGAAAAATATTAAGTAATTCAGTTCCTCTGTCGATGGTCTGATCTTCTATACTCTCCCATTCCGGCGAATCCAGATAATCTTCTTCCAGCTTCTGTACATCTTCAGAGAAGAAGTTCATCAGCAACAGATCGAAGCAGACTTCTCTCAATTCATCAAAACGCATATGATCGTCAAAAGCAGCATCCAACAGATCTACTTTTTCCAGAAAAGGTTTCTGGGCATCAAAAGCCAGATGAAGCTGGCTCAACAATTCCTGATGATCATGACCTTCGTTGGCAGCATAGGTCTCCAGACCTTGCGTCACTGCACGAGCTATTTTAACATTCATAATTGATTAATTTTTAAATATTTTACCATTATTCAATACCAGTAATACTTTACCTGTCATTTCCTGTCCGAGGAAAGGAGAATTGTCTGATTTGGATTTATTTTGTACGGCATCAAATGTCCATTTTTGTTTTGTATCAAACAATACGATGTTCGCTACCTCTCCCTCTTGCAGTACAGGAACAGCCAGACCTAAAACCTGACGCGGACCTATTGCCAGTTTATCAACAATAACCTCCTCGTCTAATCCAGCCTGTACCAGTAATGGCAGAACGGTTTGCAAACCTATAATACCATTTTTAGCGATATGGAATTCTACTTTTTTATATTCGACCTCCTGAGGTGTATGTTGAGATACAACAGCATTGATTACGCCATCTTTCAGTCCTTTTAGTAACGCTTTAATATCCTGTTTGGTACGCAGCGGAGGGTTTACCTTATAGTTACTGTCAAATCCTTCCACTTCCTTATCCGATAACACAAGATGATGTGCAGCTACATCACAAGTCACCTGCTGCCCTTTTGCTTTTGCCTTCTTAATGAGGTCAACTGCTTCAGCAGTACTGATTGTAGAGAAATGTATCGGCGATTCATTATACTCAGCAAGATAAAGATCACGGGACAGCATCAATGATTCTGCGAGATTAGGAATCCCTTTCATACCCAGATAAGTACTTACTATTCCTTCATTCATCTGATTGCCGCCTGCCATAGACTCGTCTTCCGGATGTGATATGATCAAGCCATTGAATCCTTTAGAATACAACAGAGCACGACTCATCAGACCAGCTTGTTGTACGCTTCTGTTGCCGTCACTAAAAGCTATTGCACCAGTTTGTTGCATATCATACAATTCTGCAAGCTCCTTACCTTCACGTTTCTTACTGATAGCTCCCACCGGATATACATCTACCAGATTTCCTTTTGCAGCATTGATTACCAGCGCTACTTCTGAACGGCTCTGTATAGCAGGTTCTGTATTGGGCTGAACAGCCACTCCTGTAAATCCTCCGGCAGCAGCAGCAGCTGTACCAGTCTGTATATCTTCTTTGGTTTCCAGTCCGGGTTCTCCGAAATTAACGTTAAGGTCAAAAAAACCAGGTGCTAAAAATGCTCCTTTTGCATCTACTACCGTAGCTGCAGCATCCGGTTTCTTTATTTTTTTCCCGATCTGTACGATCTTACCATTCTCAATCAATACATCCACCTCTTTGCGGTGATGCTCGTTTCCTGGCAAAATAACAGTTGCAGAAGTGATTAATAATGTACTCATGAAATTAAAATCTATTTGCTTGATGAAGTCCTGTTAAACATACAACACCTGACCTGAACATCATTTGTTTTAAACAACCATACATAAAATAAAAAATGGATTTTTCTTTTGAAAAATAAAAGAAAGGAAGATAACAAACAGTTGTAGCGAGGTGCTGCGTCATTTAGAAAACAAATGTACAAAATACTATTAAAAGAGCTACTATTGCAGGAATATTATCTTCTTATTTTTTTGTCCCCCACTGATAAGATTCCACAACGATTCCGGCCAGAGACAAGGCTCTGTCAACCACTGTCCGTGCCAATTCTTCAAAATCTTTTGGAAGACTGTAATAGGACGGACTGGCAGGGCATATAATACCTCCTGCATCGGTCACTGCCAGCATATTCTGCAAATGGATTTTACTTAAAGGTGTTTCCCGTGCAATCAGGATAAGTTTACGGCGCTCTTTAAGTATGACGTCTGCGGCACGTGTCGTCAGATCCGAAGAAGTACCATGCGCTATGCGTGCTAAAGTCCCCATAGAGCAGGGACAAATGATCATGGTCTCAAATCTCGCAGAACCAGAAGCAAAAGGTGCATAAAAATCATTTTTACTATAAAATGTAAAAGGATAATCTTCATAGGCTGTATTCTGCAATTCGTACTTCCATACATCTTTAGCATTATCAGACATTACTACTCCTATCTCTTCAAACTGATCTTTGATCCTGACCAGCGTATCCAATAATACTTTAGCATATATAGAACCACTGGCACCAGTAATCGCCACCACTATTTTATTTGACATGGTTTTTTCTATTAAATTGAAACACAAAGCTAAAAAAAAGGGTCGAATAAGAAATATTCGACCCTACATCTACCTATGAAAAACATGCCCTTGGGGAGGGCCTATACAAATGTACTTTAATTGTGGATGATTCAAAATTTTTTTAATCTTAAATTATTAAAATGTAGCCGTATAACTACAACCCTATAAATATTGTTGTATAGGTAAAAAGATACATATGTATAACAAAATCAAATTGGGAATAAATCAGCCCGATCGGACAAAAAATATCCACACTTGGAATGTTATTAACATTTCATTTTATAATTAACAATTTTTTATTTATTTCGTATCATTAAATCAAGATTCAATGAGTTTATCGGTATTAGAAGAGTATATTGAAACGGGCAACTATCAGGATTTGGAACTACTGTTACGAAACGATCCGGATCTGGTAAAGCAGAATACCAGTCATGATATTTCACCTTTAATGCTGGCCTGCTACTACAATAAGACTCAAATCGTTCAAACCATCCTAAAATACATCACTTCGATCACGATTCACGAAGCTTGTGCAGCTGGTCTTACACAACATGTAGAGGCTATAATTTTACAGAAACCGGAAATCGTAGATGAACTTTCTTCTCAGGGGTTTACTCCTTTGGGGATTGCTACACACTTCTCCAGAGAGGATATTATACGTATTCTGCTGAAAAACCATGCTGATCCGAATATTCCTTCTCAGAACGGTTACAATGTATTTCCGCTACATGCGGCACTCAATGCCAATAACAGTACAATAAGTAAAATGCTGATAGAGGCTGGTGCTTCTGTAAACGTTGCGCAATCATCAAGGATCACACCTCTGCACCTGGCCGCACAACACGGAAATATAGATCTGATTATCCTGCTTTTAGAAAACGGTGCGGATATTTCGGTAAGAAATGACATGGGACTTACAGCCTCCGACATGGCTGCTGATAAAGGATTTAAAGAAATATCGGAAATCCTTAAGGGATAACGATTAACTATCCCACAAATGCTTGCGCATTTTTTTTACGTAGGCACGAAAGTCAAGAAGCACACCTGCGAATAGATAAAAAAGAATTGGAAATCCTGCGCCAATGATCGTGGCATAGATAAAAAACAGCCTTAGTTTGGCAATAGAAATTGAGAATTTCTCGCCCAAATAAGCACATACTCCGAACGATTGCTGTTCAAAATAGTATAAAATCTTTTCTATCATGATCGTATGGGTTTTAATATCTGTAAACCTATCTGACAATCCAGACATTTTTTAAGTGCACAATAATGAGACTTTAAATGTATTAATGCCTGCGAATCTGCTGCACACAATGCCGTAACTCCGATAGCGGCAAAACTCCTGACTATGGAATTCGATTCTGCTTCCATTTCCTCTAACCATTCCATAGCTTTACAAATGTACATCTCCTGATCAAAATATTTACCATACAAAAATAATAATTGCACAATACTATTGATAATCAGTGTTCTTGAGGCCATTTCACCCATTTTAGTAGTATGCCGCACAGCAGACTTTTGTAACGTGTAATGTCTTTCCCAAAATTCAGAAAGTTTTATCTTTTCAAATAATAACTTCAGGTCTGCCAGTGTTCCCAATTCTATAATATAGGAAAATAACCCTTCCTGCTGCCGGTAAAGCGAGACAAGTTGTACAATTCGAAACGTGGGAAAATTATAGGGTCGCATACGCATAAATTTCCAACGGTTTTTATCCATTTCCGGAAGTCCATGCAGCTTTCTAAGATACTGATATTCCCCGCGAAGGTTTTCTGCATAGCTGTCTTTGAAAACTTCACTCTCTCCTAAAAAGCCTGCTATTCCCAGAAACAATGCTTCTGATTTTATTAGATCATCCCTGTACTTATGAATCAGTTTAAAAGGGATAAGCTCCGCCAGTTCCTGAAAAGTATCTGCATTGACTTTTTGTCCGAAAGCTCGCGCAAGCATAACAAAAGCCATTTTTTCAAAATCACATCCATAGCTGGTAAATTGGTTTATCAGGAGATCAGACTTAACATGAAAACGCTCGACCGCCATCCGGGATAAATATTGTCTCACCAACAGTGGATCTACATTGCTGATGTGCTTTTCACAAGGAATCCAGGCATTTGAATGGCCCATGATCATCTCATATTTTGTTATAAGATCGGATCTGATCAGAGGCTTAAGACATAATGTAGGAACAGCAGTACCGTCAGACCTGCTGACTTCCTCATCTCCATCCCATACAACGTGCAGAATAACATTGTCATAAGACTTATCCTTATCATGCCGGTGCTGGTACCAGGCTTTATCAGTGACATGCAATTCAACATGACCATTCCATTCCTCTTTGCCAATTTTTATTTTAGCATGCAAAAAATCAGGCCCTGCATTCAGATTATAATGACCTACATCCTGTATCTTAATATCGTCTTTTTGAAGCGTTTGAAGATTATATTGGTCAAATAAACGAAACCGCCAGATGAAATGAAGTAATTTTTCCGGTATTCGCATACCTTAAAAATACACATTTCTTTAAAATAAAACTAATTTTTCTTTACAATTAAATAAAAATCATCAGAAGCCACAGCGTGTTGTTCTTTCACTTCCCCTTCAATAACAGGTGCTTTTATACCATCCTCCCATAATATCTTACTTTTGATCACTCTGGCTTCATCCCATAATCCTGCATCAATAAAGAGCTGAAGGGTCTTAGCACCTCCTTCTATAATAATAGACTGTATATCCATCAGATATAGTTGATACAGGATATTCTGCGGCAGATATAAATCATAGTTTTCCAATTCGATATACTTGACACGTCCCTGCCAGTCGGTTTTCACTGCATTGAATACAATCGTGTCTGCATCTTCGGAAAAGATAGCTGCTGACTCTGGCACAGACAACTGCTTATCAATGAGGACACGTTTGGGATTACTTCCCTCCCATTCTCTCACTGTCAGTGAAGGATTATCAATCAGTGCGGTACGCGTACCTACCAGTATAGCATCTTCTTCTGATCTCCATTTATGTACAAGTTGCTTACTGGCTTCATTACTGATCCAGACTTGTTCGGATGTATTCTTTGCCATATATCCATCGGCTGTCTCTGCCCATTTGAGGATAACATAGGGTCTGTTCTTTTTGACTCGTGTAAAAAAACGTCTGTTCAGCCATAGTGCTTCCTTCTCTAACAAGCCGACTTCTACTTCTATTCCTGCCTCCTGCAAAATTCCGAGGCCTTTCCCATTCACCTGAGCGAAGGGATCCATACAGGCTATATAAACTTTCCTGAGGTTGTGCTTTACAATGAGATTGGCGCAAGGAGGTGTTTTGCCAAAGTGTGCGCAGGGCTCCAGGCTGACATACATAGCAGATTCAGACAGTAAACGGTCGGCAGAATCCGGATACTGATCCCTGACCTGTTGAATAGCGTTGACTTCTGCATGAGGTCCGCCATAGGGCGAGGTATAGCCTTCACCAATGATTTTATCCTCATGGACAATCACAGCTCCTACCATAGGATTGGGACTTACAGTACCCGCGCCAAGTAGGGCGAGTTCCAGACATCTTTGCATGTATCGCTCTTGCATATTCATATACAAAAGTATCAATTAGATGGCAGATAACAGCTATATGGTTATCTAAGAATAATTGTATTTTTGAGCTATGAACTCACTTCAATACTACGAACAATACTTTACAGATCAATTGACAAAAATATATGATCTGGAAGAGGCTAAGTCTCTGTTTTTTCTGACCCTGGAGGAAGTGACGGGTATAAACAGAATGCAATACGCTGTCCGGAACACTGAAGGTGTTACCGAAGAACAAAAGATTCAGCTGGATCGTATATTACAGGAGCTGCTAAGACGTAAACCTATTCAACATATATTGAAAAAGGCTGATTTCTATGGTGAAGTATTTGAAGTCAGTGAGTTTGTACTCATACCGAGACCGGAAACCGAAGAATTGGTACACCTGATTATAGGGCATCACCGCTCTTCCGCTGCTCCGCTAAAAATTATAGATATCGGCACCGGTAGTGGGTGTATCCCTGTTATACTGAAGAAGCATATGCCTTCTGCTCATGTCAGCGCATTGGACATTTCCAGAGAAGCGATTGCTGTGGCAAAGCGTAATGCTAAAAGTATGGAAACGGATATTCATTTTGTTAATGCTGATATTTTGGAATGGGAATACTTGTTCACAGCGCAAATGTATGATGTCATTGTCAGCAACCCTCCCTATATCACCCCTAAGGAAAAAGAGGAAATGCATAGCAATGTACTGGAATTTGAACCGCATCTCGCTCTTTTCGTAGAGGAGAGTGCACCTCTGCTCTTTTATGAAACTATTGCTTCATTTGCTTTGGTTCATTTGAAACCGTCTGGTGATCTTTATTTTGAGATCAACCAATACTATGGCCACGAAACGGCAGATATGTTAAGAAAAAAAGGATTTTCAAGAGTAGAATTGATTAAAGATATGCATGGAGCAGACCGTATGATCCATGCACGCAGATAATTTTTCAAATTAATGTTTTTAGCTTTTAGGCAGTTACATGAAAAATCAAATTTTATTGCAGGCATTATTTGGAGGATATTAACAGAAATTCTATCTTTGCATCACTTTCAGAAACGGAAACGGTTCATAAAAAGAAAGGATTCCGTAGCTCAGCTGGTAGAGCAATACACTTTTAATGTATGGGTCCTGGGTTCGAATCCCAGCGGGATCACAAAAGTTCAAAAGCCTTTCAGAAATGAAAGGCTTTTTTGTTTTTATGCTATTTGATTGTTAATAGAAGGGTCGCTAGGAAAAGCTATAAATGCACAAGCCACCTAACCCTCGGGCCCAATACACAAGACTTGCGCCATGAGAGGTTTCAATTGTATAATTTAGCTATCATTACCCGCTGTTATTTTTCTTTCTTACCCTTTTCTTAGGCTGTAATTACACGCTCTGTTTTCTGTATATTCAATTTTATGTTCAGATAGAAGCTGTACAATTATTTTGTTTGTTACATCTTCGTTAAGTCCTATTTTTTCTCCGAGGTCAATTTCATTGAGTTGACCGTCATTTTCTATGAATGCTTTGTAATATTTTTCTTTATTTTCCATAATTATATCTTTTTTGCACAGCTATCATCATGTGTGGACTAAAGGGTAAGAGATAGCTGTCGTTTTCAGTAACTTGAATAAGTTCCATTAATGTTCTTCGTTTTTTGTTATTCAGCATATTGGCAAAGTATTCTTTATCCAACCATGCCATACCCTCAACCGCATACGTATTTAGATAGGTTAAGCCTTGATTTATAAATTCATCTTTTAGCTGTTCTGGCTTATGATAAAATGCTTCTGCTAAAAGCCAAGGGAAATCATCAGGCGGATTGTGCATACCTCTTATTAATTCTTCTTTGCACATTTCGAAAAATGGTTTTTTGTGAATTAAGCCATTTAAAAGACCAACCAATGTTGATGCCGTATAATTGATGGCAAAACCCAAAATAATCCCACCATTCTTTAATACACGTTTAGCCTCACAAATGGCTAAATCTCTATCCTCCTTTTTTTGGAGATGATAAAGAGGGCCATGCAGTATGATCAGGTTTGCATAATTATCTGGAAATTCTAATTTTCGAGCTTCTCCTAAATGTATAGAAAACTTGTTTTTTAATCTATTTGCTCTGTTTTGCGCTATTTGTATATGTTTTGCAACTGGCTCTACCAAATGAACTTGATGTCCTTTTTTAGCAAGCCATTCCGAATACTTTCCCGTACCACCACCAATGTCTATTATTTTTGAAGATGAAGTTGGAATGTATTTTTCTATGAGTGATTTAATTCTTTCAAATTCAAATACTCCCATTCCTTTGTCAAGTCGAGTTTCTTCGGATGCTCTATTGTAAAATAGCTCTATGTCTCTACTTATTAACTGTTTACTATTCATTTTTATTCATCGTGTCATCACATTTCGAAATGTAGAATACACTACAAAAAGTGATATGCAATCGATTTGATAATCGTTTGTTTTGTTTAAGATTAAGAAATAAGTCGATAGGATTATCTGTGCATTAAAAATCAAAAGATTTCAATGCATTAATCACTCTGTTTTTAGAGTTGTCTTTCGAGTAAGACCAGATAATATGTTAGATATAGTATAACAGACCACAAAGATAGAAAATTTGATTAATGTTTAACGGTGAATTGGCACTAATTCACTCCTGCTGTATCAAATGCTGTAAATCGGGGTCATTCTTGATACGCTCCATTTCACTTTCCATGATATGGATAAATGCCGCTTTTTATGGCATCAATCTTCCAATAAGGAGTTCGAGTTTCGTACCAATAGGTTCACAGAGAAAGCCTCAACTTTCGTTGAGGCTTTTTACTTTTACAAGACATCCCAAAATTTGCACCAATTCCCTAAAAATAAGTGAGTAATTCGGTGAGTAAACTTAAAGGCTTCTACCCTACTCATTGAATAGTATTAAATCATTTGCCATTCCATCACTGAACATCTTGATGTTTGTATAAGTAGAATTATTGAAAAACACGAACAAATAGGCTATTAGCTTAATTGCAGGTATTGAGAGAGTGATGGTTGTTCAATTAATTCACTTACAATTGTCAAAGTGTTTTATTCGTATTTTCCTTTCCGTTTATTATAGTCCCACTGCTCAGTATTAACGTTTCACAGCTTGCCCAAGGACGGATAAAAAGGACTACTTGTCGCCACACTTCTGAAAATGTTTTATAGAAGCATTTCAGACCCATTTTTTTTGCAAATCCTTGTTAGAGCGGTAGGTGGTTTATCCATCGTAGTTCATTGCTGTTATTGTTTTGTTTTCAATTTCAATGTCCAAAATATGGTCTTGAGAAAAATCGTCACCGCCTGAAATTTCGGCATAAAGATTTCCGTTTTGTCCAACAATTATTCTTAACCTATAAATTTCTAAAGTGTCATACCAGTCTTTGTCTGCTTCTTCACCACTATCTTCACTTAATTCCTTGTTGTAAAATTCTATTAACTCTTTTTTGCAGTCGCCTAACCAAAAAATGTAGTCTATTATCTTGTCTGTAAAGTTTTCAAATTTATGTTCTCCATAAATGAAAATTTCTACTTTATCGTTCTTAACTACTTTATTGAAAATAACAACATCTTTGTCAATAATTGCAACCTTGTTTTCTTCCGTTGTAGAAACTAAAAAATCAGTTATCAAAAGTTCAGTCTTTTCATTTCGCTGTCTAAACTTTCTGATGTCCTTAATGATAAAATCATTTTTACGCGACTTGGCCTTTTCTTCCAACACATAAAGTTTAGACGTATTTTTTCTATCGGTCAAATCAGTCGCTGATTTGAAAGTTTCGTAAGCTGACTGATGAAACCCTAACAAACTGTATAAATTTGAAAGTGTCAAGTCGTCACTTTTTGTCCTGCTTGAACTTTGTAAGTCATAAAGTAAGTCATATAATTTTTCTACGCTTTCTTTTGAAGCATCAGATTTTCTGAATTCATTAGAAATTTCAATATAATCTTTCGTGAATTTTTTTTCCATATACTTCTTTCTGTTTTGTAGGGTTGGTCTGAATTACCGCTAACGGTCAGAGGCTCGCCTAAAGCGGGGATTTTTAGTGTAAAAGTTCAATAGAATTACAACTATTGAACCTTGCAATCTAAGCAATTCAATCCCGCTTTTGGTAAACCCTGTTATTCATTTATTTATATCTTTTATTTTGCCTACCTTCCAATGTGGCGTTCGACTTTTCCGCTTATATTTTATTTCTTAATCTAACCACATTACACATCCTGAATCTATTCTATATCCCCTTGCAGAATTAGTCCTGCAGGCGTTATTTGTAATGGCATCAGCATCCACCCAACCATCATTATTTTGAAGTTGCCATTCCAATCCCCATGAATTATGCACTTTAAATACATCTTTTGTTTCATGTTCTTTTTTAGCCTGTTTATAACCTGAAAGAACTAATGAATGACTCATTTTACAGTCATTGCCCTTATTCTGGGATATACAAAGTGATGATAAAAGTACAGGTTTCCCATATTTCAGGCCTTTAATAATTTGTTTTTTTACTTCATCGGGTGTTACATCCATAGAATCTAAAGGAAATGCAGCAGCACTAAAACCAGTCGGAAAATCCAAGAACTTGCAATCATTGAAAAATAAGACATATAAAAATTGGTCGAAATTATTCTTTGTAAGTGCTTTTTTTAAAGTTGACTGGTTGAAATTTAAATCAACAAAACCATTAAGTGTTATCACTTCTTCCATACAGTCCACCTCGCTAATGCTCTTCAGTCTTTCATAAACGTTTTTTAAGTAACTTAAAAACTGATCTCTTTTAACTAATCCATTTTTGCCATTTAAACTAAACTCCTTTGTTAGATTTTCAAAAGGTTTACAATCTTCTAATATTAATTGGTTTCCTGAATTAGAAAGATCATTTATTATTTCGTGCATACCTTTCCCTATATTTTGATTTGGTTGTAGTGTATTTGGTTGATCTGGAATTTGATTTGTATAAGCCATCAATCCAAAATAGGATATGGCACTGTCAGCAGGTGGATTTCTAGGATCGGGAATATCAGTCTTCCATTTTGTGTTGACATACTGTTGTAATATGGCAGCCAAACTAAATGCTTTACAATCTCCTAAATCATCCTGTGTTTTGTATGCAGGCATATTCGGTATCAAAATCTTGGAACCTGGTATTTCCTCATAAAACTCGGTTGGCTTTACAACAGCGTGGCTATAGTCATCACCTTTACACCAAATGGGTATAAAGGGGTTGGTATAGCTAAATTCATTGTTGGTGTTAATTTGTGGTATATTGTATGAATTGCTGTATATGGTTGCCGGATTTTCTGATTCGTAGCTTTCCTTTTCTTTAGTAATGAGACTTTGTTCCCAATCGTTTTTTAGGGCTAAAAACTGGTAAAATCCGTCCTTTTGTATTGTAAAGTCGTAACCAAACTGTTCAGCTAATCCTGTTTATTGGATTAGTTTTGCCTGTTGCTGGTATAAAATTTCAATTTCATTGGGGTACATCGGCATTAATCGGTGATTGATCCATTTGCCATTTTCCAAGTGTGCCCGCATCAGATAAAATCCATCAAAATTATAATGGTACAAAGTAGGCTGACCTAAATAGGATTTGCCCCAAAAGGCATAATACCCCTGTTGCTAATGGGTAAATATTTTGGTTTCTTCGCATGGCAGGCCGTCACACATCTTTACAATAAAGCCATTTACTTTTTGGTCCTTGTAAAGTTCGGGGACAAAGGCCCAATGCTCAGTATCCTGCATCTGAAGTAAACAGGGCGTTGCAAATCCATTGGTATTTTCGGAAACAAAGTATTTTCGGCCAAGATCGAGCTTTAGCCTGTTACCCATAATGCTTAATGACGATTCAAAGAACTTTGTTCCGTTATTGGCCAGTTTAAAGCGGTTGGGATTAGGTACACTCAAAAACCTATAGGATGTATTATTGGCTTTCTGCATTTCAGTACCAAAAGCCAAAATAGAATTAGGCAGCAGAATAGATCCGCTTGCCAGTAAACTGTTTTTTATAAATTTCTTTCGGTTCATAATACCTTCTAATTAATCTAACCACATCACCGTATTTGAAGCGATACGATATTGCATAGCAGATTTTAATTTAACGACATTTTGTAACAATGTATCTGCATCCACCCATCCATCATTATTCATCTTCTGCCATTCGACACCCCACGAATTATGTAATTTAAATAAGTCTTTGCACTTGGTGTTATTGTTTGTCTCACACACTTTTTTATAGCCCGAAATGACACCTGCATGTGACAATTTGCATTCATTCCCTGTGTTTTGAGATATACATAAAGAAGGCAACATCACTGGAACATTTTTATTTAATCCTTTAAGGATTTGGTTCTTAATATCTGACACACTCACATCCATTGAATCTAATGGATAACCTGCTGCCCTGAATCCAGATGGGAAATTTTCCATCTTACATCCATCAAAAAATAATGAATAAAGAAAATGATCAAATGTGTCTTTATTAAGAGCCTTATTCAGATCATTACTAGTGATATTCATACCTGAGGATTTATTAATTTCCGATATATACTCTTTATAATCAGCTTCTGCTATACTCTTTTTACTTTCGTAAATTCCTTTAAGACTGGCAAAAAACTTATCTCTTTTCTCTAATCCAGCTTTACCCGAATAACTAAAACTATTTACGAGACCATCAAATGTTTTACAGGATTCTAAAATTAATTTATTACCACTTTTAGAGAGATCATCAATGATATCACGCATACTTTTAGCATTTTCCTGATTGGGCTCAAAAGTGCCTGAACTGCCAATATTTTGATTTGTATATGCTAATAGCCCGAAGTATGAAATAGCACTGTCTGGAGGTGGATTTTTACAATCTGGAATATCACTTTTCCATTTGTGACAAGTGTAATGCTGTAAAAGTACCGCTAAAGCGAATGCTCTACATTCTCCAAGTTCATCTTGGGTTTTATAGGCTGGCATATCAGGTATTTCAATTTTAGTTCCTGCTACTTCTTCGTAAAATTCGGTTGGCTTTACAATAGCGTGGCTATAGTCATCACCTTTACACCAAATGGGTATAAAGGGGTTGGTATAGCTAAATTCATTGTTGGTGTTAATTTGTGGTATATTGTATGAATTGCTGTATATGGTTGCTGGGTTTTCTGATTCATAGCTTTCTTTATCTTTAGTAATAAGGCTTTGTTTCCAATCGTTTTTTAGGGCTAAAAACTGGTAAAATCCGTCTTTGTGTATTGTAAAGTCGTAACCAAACTGTTCAACTAATCCTGCTTGTTGTATTTGTTTTGCCTGCTGCTGGTATAAGATTTCAATTTCATTGGGGTACATCGGCATTAATCGGTGGTTGATCCATTTGCCATTTTCCAAGTGGGCCCGTATCAGATAAAATCCATCAAAATTGTAATGGTACAAAGTAGGCTGACCTAAATAGGGTTTGCCCCAAAAGGCATAATGCCCCTGTTGTTCGTGTGTAAATATTCTGATTTCTTCGCATGGCAGGCCGTCACACACCTTTACAATAAAGCCATTTACTTTTTGGTCCTTGTAAAGTTCGGGTACAAAGGCCCAATGCTCAGTATCCTGCATCTGAAGTAAACAGGGGGTTGCAAATCCATTGGTATTTTCGGAAAGAAAGTATTTTCGGCCAAGATCGAGGTTAAAACTGTTACCCATAATGCTTAATGACGATTCAAAGAACTTTGTTCCGTTATTGGCCAGTTTAAAGCGGTTGGGATCAGGTACACTCAAAAACCTATAGGATGTACTTTGGGCTTTCTGCGTTTCAGTACCAAAAGCCAAAATAGCATTAGGCAGCAGAATAGATCCGCTTGCCAGTAAACTGTTTTTTATAAATTTCTTTCGGTTCATGCCTATTTAGATGATGCTTACTATATTAAATTTATAGAAAAAAATACCCTAAATAAATAGCTACCACTAGGTATTTTATATCAAGATTAAAGAGGGCAAAATGCCTGTATATGGAGATAAAGGGATAACGGTATATAAGAACAGAAGCATAAGAGTCAAGTTTATTACTGAAGTTTAACTGGAAATCTATTGTTTAATTTGGAATCAGACTATTTGATGCAAAATACAAAAACATTTTTAGGTGATTGGTTTAGAAAAGTACTAGGGTTTATTAAATAAAATATTCACACTTACACTACATTCAAAATTTAAATTAATCAGCTTATAATCAGATTCTTTATCTATCTTTAATCAGCACTAATTATTCGTAAAAATGAAATTATTAACCTTGTCATTCCTCTTAATGACTGGCATTTTTTCTGTTGGCAGCTTAAAGACTGTAAATGCTCAGGTCAAGTATCTTAATGAATCGAAGCAGGACTTTGATAAACGTATGCAATGGTTCGTCAACGCCAAATATGGTATGTTTATCCATTTTGGTTTATACAGTCAGCTTGGCGGTGAGTATCAGGGAAAAGATATAGAAGGTTATGCGGAGTGGATACAAGCCAATGCTGACATACAAAGTCAAGAGTACGCATTATTAACGCATACCTGGAATCCAAAAAAATTCAATGCTAAGAAAATAGTCAGACTGGCTAAAGAAGCAGGGATGAAATACTTAGTCGTAACCACTAAGCATCATGAGGGTTTTTGTCTATGGGACTCACCCTATACTGATTTTGACATCGCTTCTACATCAATGAAGGGTCGGGATATTCTAAAGGAACTGGCAGATGCATGTAAGAAAGAAGGAATAAAATTCGGGACTTATTACAGTATTATTGATTGGCACCATAGTTCTCAATATCGAAACCCTGAAGGAAAGAAGAATGCTGATCATTGGTTTCAAGTTGCTATACGACCAGAGAAAAAACAAGAATACATTCAATACATGAAAAACCAGATCAAGGAATTAATTGATAATTATGATACAGATATTCTTTGGTTTGACGGTGATTGGGTCAATTGGTGGGATATGGAATCAGGACAAGAATTGTATGAATATATCCGAACCTTAAAACCTTCCATTATCATTAACAATCGTGTAGCTAAGAGAGAAGAATTTTACAGGGATTTTGGCACTCCTGAGCAGGAACATCCGGCAACAGGCTTAGATTACTATTGGGAAGCATGTTATACGATGAACAATTCATGGGGATACAAAAAGTCTGACAATGACTGGAAAACGCCTAAAGATATAGAGAATAAGCTGGAAGAGATTAATAAAAAGGGAGGGAATTTATTGCTTAATATCGGTCCGGATGGAAATGGTATTGTTCCTGCTCAAAGTGTAATGATCTTAAAAGAGGCCGGGAAACATTTAAAAGAAAAAAAGTAGTTCCAAAAGATTAGATTAAAACTACCTCCAAAAACATGTTTCGAGATAATATATGGTTTTGGAAATTAGTATGCTTGGGAAATATTTTTCTCTGCATTTAAGCATCAGTGTACATCTTATATTGGAAAAAAGTATACAGTAAGTTTACAAAATAGATATATGTTTTATTGTCAATCCTGCAAGTTGTTCTTCTGAATTCAGCTTTTTGCAGCCCTCCAGGTTCAGTTGTTCCAGTTGATTCAGATGATGAATAGTAGGTTGAAGTCTGCTTAATGCATTGCACTTCTGGAGAAAAAGCGTAGTGAGTTTGCTGCAATTTTCGAGACCTTCTATAGATTCAAATGATCCGCCAATAATACGCAGGTATTCCAGATTGACAGCATGCTTCAGAAAAGACAGGTCAGCATACTTAACACCGCCAATCAGCAATTCTTTCAAAGATGTCAACTTATCCCATCCGCTAATTTTCGGTCCATAGCTAATATTAAGTTTTTCCAGAACCGGAAATATCGACAGATCCAGATTAAATTCTCCTGCAGCACTCCAGCGCAGATTCTTTAATTCCTGCATATGCTTTAATCCGTTAATATCTGACTTTTTTGACATCGGAACCAGCCAATGAAAAGTTTCAATAAAATCTCCGTCTTTTAGAAAGTCAAAATTAACCGGCATCTTACTCCAATCTCCCTCCGTCCAGATACAAACCTCACGAATGCCATTTTCACGGGCATAATCCAATCCTTCTTCCAGATATTCATATAATATCCGTATACCCTTAAAGTGAGACATTTCGCTGTAATCTACCTTAAATTTTTCCATTAGTCTGAAACTTTACATTATACTTTTACATTACAATTTTATTCCGGATTTAGTTTTTTTGTTTTCTTCAATGCATCCTGATAGATCTTCTGAATGCTATTCTTCTGCTCCTGTTCGCAGACCTGTTTCACCGCAGGTAGCAATGTTACATTAAATTCTGTGTTCAATTTGATGATCTGGCCTAATGCAAATGCAGCACTCCATCGTACTACAGTTCCTTCATGTGCCGTATTTTCCAGCAAATTGGAAATAGGCTCCTTCAATTTTGTAGTAAACAGATGAGCAATATTCCCAATAACTTTTGCACTTTCCCACTTTACACGAGGTGCTTTCGAACGCAAGGTTTGCGTTACAAACAGCAGCATATGTTCGTCAGCAAATTCCGGATGACGTTGCGTAACATATTCCAAAGCCTCTATACAGGTTGCTTTTACCGGGTCCTTTTGATTCTCAGCAAAAACAAGAAGCTCATCAACCGTAAGTGATTTGTCTATCACCCAGTTACTGATAGTCTCTGTTTTCTCTTTAGACTTGATCTCTTTTTCTTTAAAAAGTTCTTCGATGGTCATACTTCATAATTGATTTTTACGACAAAAGATTTAGACGAATTAAATTAAGAAAAATTCAGTTCGGTAAGAACAAAAGATAAAGATTTTTACTCCTGAAACAGATCCGGTAATACGTATTCTTTTACTATTCCATAGCTGTCAGTATAATGGGCTTTTCATCTGTAACGACAAGAGTATGCTCATGTTGAACTGCAAACCCACCTTTATTACCTAACAGCGTGAATCCATCCGGTTGCTCAATAGCTAATGTAGAGTGCGTATTGATAAATGTTTCCAGAGCGACAACTGTTCCTTTTCTAAAACGTCTTCTGTCATCGGGATCTTTATAATTCAAAAGGTCAAACGGTTCTTCATGCAATGCTTTCCCTAAGCCGTGACCTCCCAGATTTTTGATGACCAGATATCCTTTTTTTCTGGCCTCGGTTTCAATATAATGACCAATTTCGTTGATCCTGACCCCTCCTTTAATACGGGATATAGCAGATAAAAGAATATTTTTTGAAGCTTCTACCAAAGGAGTATGTCCATGCACATCCTCTCCTACGACAATAGATCCGCCATTATCAGACCAATACCCGTCAAGCTCAGCAGAAACATCAATATTGATCAGGTCTCCATCCTGAAGGATTCTAGCAGGAGAAGGTATCCCATGTGCCACTTCATTATTGAGACTGATACAGGTATAACCCGGAAATCCATATGTCAATCGGGGAGCTGATTGTGCACCAAATTCTCTCAATACATTTCCACCATATTCATCCAGTTCCTGAGTCGATATGCCCGGTTTGGCATATTGCTTCATTTTCATTAAGGTCAAAGCTACTGCCTGACTTACAGCTTTCATTTTCTCTAATTCATTCTCATTGGATATAATCATATATTATTGCCTTATGGATAAGAAACAAAAATAAGAGGCAGATGTTGGAGATAAATCGTAAAATCCGGACATTTCCATCAACTTACTTTAAATTTAAGATAAGTAAGTCCTATTTAGTTTGGAAGTAATTGTAAAAGAAAGTATTTTAGATCAAAATAACCTAAATTTTGCTTTAAAATATAATACATAAATATTTCAGTGTTTCAACCACCATATATCCGTAATCTATATTAATAAAAAAATTATATGAAAAAAATAATTTCGACAAGTTTCTTTGCCTTGCTTTTATCTTTTAGTTATGCACAAACAAATACTTTCCCCCAGGACGGAAATGTAGGAATAGGCACTCTATATCCTGACAATTCCCAATTATGGGATAAAGTATTAGAACTAAAAGGACAAAACCATGCAAAACTTCTTGTAACAACAAATGCAGGAATTAAACTGGGAATGTTTAGTCATCTGGGTTTTAATGCGAAAATCGGCACAGAAAGCAATACGAATCTGACTCTTACTGCCGGATATTGGAATGATGTGATGACACTAACCACTTCAGGTAATGTTGGTATTGGTACACTCCAGCCGCAGGAAAAACTTTCTGTTAATGGTAACATAAGAGCCAAGGAAATAAAAGTCGAGAATTCAAATTGGCCGGATTATGTATTCAAACCTTCATATCAATTAATGCCTTTGAGTAGGATTGCTTATTTTATTAAGGAAAACGGTCATTTACCTGATGTACCTTCTGCAAAGGAGGTTTCAGAAAAGGGTATTGATTTAGGAGCTAATCAGGCTACATTACTCAAAAAGATTGAAGAGCTGACTTTGCATATGATTGAAATGGAGAAAAATTTAAAAAAACTAGAAGAGGAAAACCGGGAGATAAAAGAAAAACTAAAAAAATCGAATTAGCCAAGTAGTCTGATTTGTTAACTTTGTCGTGATGCCGATACATTTTTTAACTGCTATACGCTCACAAAACAAAGAAAGTTATATTCAAATTCCTCTCGACAACAGGCTTGAACGGTATGTTGAGGGTATTTATGAATTTGATGGGACTATGCTATGCAATCAAGTTGCTTTGTTCAGTGACGGCTGTCCTGCTCTGATCCTTATGCCTTCGCAATCTGATAAAGTAACGATTCAAAGTGCAGCTTTACAGATTACAATGGGTCCGGTGTGGGTCTGTGGAGGCAACATACAACAGGTCTTTTTACAATCAGCAAAGCTTAAAGGCACGATACGGATTGTTCGCTTTCATGCTCCTGCTTTCTTTCAGCTTTTCGACCTCCGATCAGATTACTTTGATTATCAACCTGCTTATGATCTGACAGAATCTACTGATCCTATTTTAAGCACATTTATACATAATTATTATCATCATGCAGATGCAAAATATCAGATAAAAAGTCTTGCAATTTTTTTATCCTGTCAACCTATTTCTGAAGTAAAAGTCCCTGCACTACTACAGGAAAGACTGGAACAAATACAGCAAAGCTCCACTCCCACTACCCTGCATATAAATTACAAATGGTGGCAACGTGCTTTTAAGAAACACTTAGGACTGGCGCCCCAACAATATGTACAGATTAACCGCTTTTTAAAGGCTTACACATTATTCGAAGCGTCTCCCTCCCTGTCGCTTAATGATGTTGCTTGTAGAATCGGTTATTATGACAGTAATCATTTATTAAAGGATTTTCATAAATACATTGGTCAATCGCCCAAAGCTTATTTCAAAACCAATGCATAAAACACTGCTTACGCTTACAACCCCAAAAGAGAAATTCACCTATTATCGTCTTTTTTATTCGGACAGCTGCAGCATCAATTTCATTAATAAATACTCTAATCCATTCCGCTGTTGTTCAGGAAAAGTAACACTTATTTCCCCTACCATCTGATCCTTAACAATCCCTTTGGAAGTAATCATTACATCACCATATCCGGCCAGCTCATCTACCTCTGTGCGCCAATCCTGTGATACGGGTATATCCATATCCCGCAGCAGTGCCGGAATACGATTGGTTTGTATTACTGCAGAAAATTTATTATCCTTTATTATCCTTTCAAAATGCTTATTTCCTACCGGTTTGGTTTTACTCTCTCTTATTCCTTCCAGATCTGTTCGGTCATTAGATACAAAAACAAGGTCTTCCTGATACATCATGTATATGGGCATATCCCGACCGCTATTTCGTTCAATTTGATAGATATCATTATTTACAACAGCCTTTTTCATAGCTACAGCCAGTTGCAGTCCTCTTACCAGCAGACGCTGATCTTTTGATGTGAACATCCATACAAAGCGTGGAACCGTTTCTTCCTTTGTACGTTTCACTTCTTTCAGATCATAGTCATTGTTGTACTCATAATCGGTATATTCTGTCTTTAGTTTTGTCACACCATTGAGCAGGACCAGATGATCGCCGGGCATTATTCTGGCTAGTGCCTGTTCATCAAAAGCAACATCCATTGCTAAAGCCAGAAAAGGAGCAATTTCAGTTTCTTTACCAAACAAATAACCGAAGCGCTTTGAGATATATTCGGGCAGTTCCTTTATGTAGGCCTCTGAATTGATATTCAAGGATAGAAACCCAACTGTTTGTGCTGTGAAATAACGGAAAAACTTAGGATTGGGCTTTTGGTTATAAATACGCCTGGCAACCTGAAGCAGATCTTTATCCAAATCTACTCTTGTCTTTAGTTTGAGTGTATGCTCTTCGAGTTGCAGATCAACAAAAGCCTGGCCATATCCATATCTGAAATAGTATGGCTTGAATCCATAGTACCAGGAGCTCATATAGGCTAATGGTAACAAACCCAGATACAGCTCATCTACATTTTTGACCCAGGCCCGCATCAATGGCATTTTTTCATGAATTACTTTTAACGTTTTTTCATCTAATCCTTTATGATCTGCCGATAATAAATTCTGCATTTCCTGATCCATCCACCGGACTTCAAGTACATTCCGGATGGAATCATTTTTTTGCTGTGCACGTTCATGTATGCGTGCTATAGAATCTGAATAATTTTTATCCTCTTCAGTCCAGATATCATTTACATTGATAGTATCGGTACTTTCTCTGTCAAAATCATATGCCTCAAACGTCACTTCTTTTTCATCACGAATATCTCCAAAAGTGATATATGAAGCAGAATCAGCTTGTTCTACAGTGGCTAAACTATCAATGCCTTCTTCTGTATAACTGTAAATTGAATCAGGTGCAGCGTCTGCTACTTTATCATAAGAACCGTTTTCTATGTAGACCGGCATTGCTGCCATATCTACATTATCTATTCCATAACGTGTTGCAACAGAATCGCTATAGAAAAAATTGGCATTGATTCCACCTGACAGAATATAGAGTACATCCTTGTTCCAGGCTAACAACGTACCGTTAATATCTCTGGCTCTCAGAAATCCGCTTTCAGTCGCTACTTTTTCAATTGTGTCAGGCAATATAGCTTCAAATTTTTCCCGGTTGTTGAGGGGCAAAATATAACCTATACAGGATATACTATCTGTATTCTTACTATACAGATAGCTATATTGTTCCAAATCTACCCCCATATCTTCCAAACTAACAGACTTTTGTCCTGTTCGCTGTTGGAAAGTATCAAAGAAATTAATCTTAATAAGCAATTCATTTAGCAATTTGGCATTGCTGTGTTTTAGAATCTCTTTTGTATTGATTACTGTTACAAAACCGGCTTCTTTGGGTATCCGTTGAGCTATTTTCTGGGCTTCTGCCTGTAGAATAATCAGAAATGTAAAACTAAAAGCTAAAATTATATTCAATCTACCATTCATATCTTACTTGTCTTTTAACAGGATGCATCATATACTGTGACACCTGACCATCTGATCAGGTGTACAATGCAGTATTTTACTATTCAACACACATACCCCATGAGGATACTAATGTATTCGCTTAGGTGCGAATCATTATGCTTCAAAGTTAGCCAATCGGCATATGCTGCACAATCCCCGAAATCAGGGATAGTCATGTACTTTGAAGTACCTCTGAAAAGAAAATTTAAAGTTCTGAATACGAGAGGACAGAGAGTCCACGCCAACTGCTTTTTATAACTTCTCTCTCCTTCCAAAGGAGAGATGCCCGAAGGGCAGAGAGGTTGACTAGTTGAGTTGATAGAGTTGAAAAGGTTAATAGAGTTTATAAGCTTACATCTGTTTCCATTGCGGGGTTAGGAAAGCAGCAAACGCAAGTGTGTCGATTTATTACATGTTTTGCGTCAGTTGGCGTCTCCGCCAACTGTTTGTTATAACTCTTCTCTACTTTGGAAGGAGAGATGCCTGAAGGGCAGAGAGGTTGACAATACAAGTTCAGAACCTCACCCTAACCCTCTCCTTAAAAAGGAGAGGGAATTGGTTTTGCAGGGACATGAAAGGTTGATTAGGGAGTTGGTAGAGTTGAAAAGGTTAATAGAGTTTATAAGCTTACATCTGTTTAAATTGCTGGTGAGGACAGCAGCAAACACAAGGAACTGGATTTACCATCTGTTTTGCGTCAGTTGGCGTCCCCGCCAACTGTTTGTTATAACTCTTCTCTCCCCTTCCAAAGGAGAGATGCCTGAAAGGCAGAGAGGTTGACTAGTGGAGTTTATAGAGTTGAAAAGGTAATAGAGTTTATAAGCTTAGGTCTGTTCCGATTGCGGGTTAGGACGGGTGCCAACGCAAGTGTGTCGATTTATTACATGTTTTTGCGTCAGTTGGCGTCCCCGCCAACTGTTTGTTATAACTCTTCTCTACTTTGGAAGGAGAGATGCCTGAAGGGCAGAGAGGTTGACAATACAAGTTCAGAACCTCACCCTAACCCTCTCCTTAAAAAGGAGAGGGAATTGGTTTTGCAGGGACATGAAAGGTTAATTAGTGGAGTTTATAGAGTTGAAAAGGTTAATAGAGTTTATAAGTTTACATCTGTTTCCATTGCTGGTGAAGGTAGCAGCCAACGCAAGTGTGTCGATTTATTACATGTTTTGGCGTCAGTTGGTGTCCCCGCCAACCGTTTGTTATAACTGTTCTCTCCTTGAAAATTAGATGGATTGGGTCGGTATAAACAGAAAAGAGGTTCTGAAATTTCAGAACCTCTTTTCTCTATTAGGATATGTTATAATTACAATCTTGATCTGCTTTGATTTCCGAATCGCACAGACAGTCCCAGTTCATGGGTACTGTTAGCGATGTAACGGTTCAAATCACTGTTCTTCAGGTTCTGCTGATAACTGTAAGCGACCCGAAGTCTGCCCAGATTGAATTCGGCCATTCCCATCAGATCTCCACGCTGTCTGTAACCTCCTCCGATACCGAATTTCTCATGGAAGAATAACATCACTGTACCATCAAACTGAACCCCTGTAACAGGACGGTAACTCGCCAGTAAACTCGGACGGATGTACATCTGATTGTCCAGATCAAAGATCACTCCCGAGGATACATAAAACGTATTGTCACGACCAAACTGACGCACATAGTTGGATTCCTTTGATCCGAAAATAGAACGTGGCATAGACACGCCTACATAATATCGATCAGGTCTCACTAATGACGCTGACAATCCGTACAACAATGTTCCGTATTGTTCCGTCTGAAAGGCAGGATCACCCGGATCAAGAGAGCTGTAATCTCCACGCTGCTGCGTGTAGCCCAGGTTCACTCCCAGACCAATGTATTCCTCATCTGAGATCTGAAGTGTTTTGGTAAAATTCGCCGAAGCTTCTGTACTGCGTTCAACACCGATCTTAAACTGTTTGAAATTTACACCTAAAGCAATGCCGCGATTACCAACAGCTATGTTACCGTTGAACCAGATACTCTTGGGTGCTCCGTCAACTCCGGCCCATTGGTAACGGTAAAGAAGCGCTGCATCTCCTTCGCCACCTTTCAGCAATGCATTGTAACTCGGATTCAGCATCTTCCCAAACGAACCGGATAGCGCCGGATCGATATATTGCTGACCCAAGGCCAGGCTGACACATAGTAACGATAACGTGCCTGATATTATCTTTTTCAAGTTCATAGTCCTTGTTATTTCTGTTTTTTTATACTGTTACTCTACTAAAGAAATCATGTGTTACAGCTCATCTGGTAGCTGCAACACTGATTTCCTCTGATTAATATCTGACAACGAAGAACCCTTTGTCATAAACCCATTTACCGTTGATCTTTACTTCAAGCATATAGAAGTATGTACCGGCAGGGACTGCACGACTTTCCTTGTAACCGTCAAATCGGTTGCTGTGGTTATCGTATCCTTTGAGTTCCTGAACCAGGTTACCGTTCGCATCAAAGATTCCGATTTTGTTCTCCGGATACTCATCTATGCCCTCGATACGAAGGTAATCGTTGATACCATCTCCGTTTGGTGAAACTGCAGGATGTACACGCACCGGTAATTTAGCTCCATCTTCATTTCGAACACGAAGTTCACGGGTAACCGCATCAGCTGCGATATAGTTTGCATCTCCAGCCTGCTCTGCACGGATAAGGGCTAGACCTACTCCTCTCACGGTCACCTCCTGATTGCCTGTAACTTCAGCAACTAAGGTATTGTCACTGTAGATACGGATCGGCAGCGGACTGTTACTGGTAATATCAAGTGTCAATTGACCTGCATCGCGGTACACCGCAGGGATTTCTTTGAAGGTAATCACCTGTTTGGCTTTATTGATCTTCAGTGTGGCCTGCAGAGAGAGGTTATTATAATTGATACCTCCGTCTATATTAGCCGTAACCGGATAGCTGCCGGCAGCTGTCTGATTATTACCGGTGTAACTCACGGTTGTACCTGAAGGAAGAGTACCAGTTACAAGAATAGATTTAGAACTGCCATCGTAAGTGAAACTGGCATCGCTTAACGTGATACCTGTAACAGTTGCCTTCGTAATGGTAAGATTGGCTCCTGTATAGGTGATCGTATAGTTAGAAGCGGTCAGATCGTTATTGCTGATCGCATACGTTCCTACATTCTCTCCTGCTGCACGTTTCAATGTACCTGTTACTACAGTAGCCGCATCATTGTTGACCAGACCTGTGACTTTATAAGTCAGAGCAGGATCTGCCGTTCCAAATACTTTAGTCTTCGCATCTGCCGTAACCGTTAAGTTGGCTTTAGTGATCGTAAGATCTGCTCCTGCATAAGTAATCGTGTAGTTAGAAGCAGCGAGATCGTTATTACTGATCGCATACGCACCTACATTTTCACCAGCTGCACGTTTCAATGTACCCGTCACTACAGTAGCGGCATCATTGTTGACCATACCTGTGACTTTATAAGTCAGCGCAGGATCTGCTGTTCCATAGACCTTAGTCTTCGCATCAGCCGTAACCGTTAAGTTGGCCTTGGTAATCGTCAGATTAGCTCCTACATAAGTAATCATGTAGTTAGAAGCGGCCAGATCGTTATTGCTGATCACATACGTACCTACATTTTCACCTGTTGCACGTTTCAGTGTTCCTGTCACAACAGTAGCCAAATCATTATTGACCAGACCTGTGACTTTATAAGTCAGCGCAGGATCTGCTGTTCCGTAAACCTTAGTTTTCGCATCAGCCGTAACCGTTAAGTTAGCTTTAGTGATGGTCAGGTTAGCTCCTGAATAGGTAATTGTGTAGTTAGAAGCGGCCAGATCATTATTACTGATCGCATACGTACCGATATTCTCTCCGGTTGCACGTTTCAGTGTTCCTGTCACTACAGTAGCCGCATCATTATTGACCAGACCTGTTACTTTATAGGTCAAGTCTGGATCTGCTGTTCCATAGACCTTAGTTTTCGCATCAGCTGTGACCGTTAAGTTAGCTTTAGTAATCGTAAGATCTGCTCCCACATAAGTAATTGTGTAGTTAGAAGCGGTCAGATCGTTGTTACTGATCGCATACGTTCCTACATTCTCACCTGCTGCACGTTTCAATGTTCCTGTTACTACAGTAGCCAGATCATTGTTGACCATGCCGGTAACTTTATAAGTCAGGGCTGGATCAGATGAACCGTAAACCTTAGTTTTCGCATCTGCTGTAACTGTTAAGTTCGCTTTAGTGATCGTAAGATCTGCATCCACATAAGTAATTGTGTAGTTAGAAGCGGTCAGATCGTTGTTACTAATCGCATACGTACCTACATTCTCTCCGGTTGCACGTTTCAATGTACCTGTTACCACGGTAGCCAGATCATTGTTGACCATGCCGGTAACTTTATAAGTCAGGGCTGGATCAGATGAACCGTAAACCTTAGTTTTCGAATCAGCCGTAACCGTTAAGTTGGCCTTAGTGATCGTAAGATCTGCTCCAACATAAGTGATTGTGTAATTATCTGCACTCAGATCGTTATTACTGATCGCATATGTACCGATATTTTCTCCGGTTGTACGTTTCAATGTTCCAGTCACTACAGTAGCTGCATCATTATTGACCATACCTGTAACTTTATAAGTCAGGGCCGGATCTGTCGTTCCGTAAACCTTAGTTTTCGCATCAGCTGTAACCGTTATGCTGGCTTTAGTGATGGTAAGATCTGCTCCAGCATAAGTGATCGTGTAATTATCTGCACTCAGATCGTTATCACTGATCGCATACGTACCGATATTCTCTCCTGTTGCCCGTTTCAATGTTCCCGATACGACAGTAGCCTCATCATTGTTGACCAAACCTGTGACTTTATAGGTCAGAGCCGGATCAGACGAACCGTACACTTTGGTTTTCGCATCAGCTGTAACTGTTAGGTTCGCTTTAGTAATGGTAAGATCTGCTCCAACGTAAGTGATTGTGTAGTTAGAAGCGGTCAGATCGTTATCACTTATTGCATATGTACCGATATTCGCTCCTGTTGCACGTTTCAGTGTTCCTGTCACCACAGTAGCTGCATCATTGTTGACCATACCTGTTACTTTATAGGTCAGAGCAGGATCATTCGCTCCGTAGACTTTTGTCTTCGCATCGGCTGTAACAGTAATAACAGCTTTTGCCACTGTTAATGTACGACTCACAGGAGTTGCAGGATTATTGTTCTGATCTCCCGCCTGTGTTGCTGTGATCGTTGTTGTACCGGATTTCAATATAGTAGCCTGATTCCCGGTAATACTTACAACTGTAGGATCCACCGCGGTATACGTGATCAATAATCCTCTGTTTGTATGTGTATCTCCGAGATCAAACGATGCATCACCATATGTTTTAGAAGGGATAGCATTGAAACTGATCTGCTGATCATATTTAAATGTGGTAAATTCTTTAACAGCTCCATAGCTAACTATTCCGTTGACAATCGCATACGCTCTGTAACGATACAGTGTATTTACTGTCAAACCACTAATATCTACTGAGAACGTACCACTTCCGCTTCCTCCTATTATTTTAATATTGGATGTTGTTGGTAATGCATTTGTTCCATAGACAATACCTTTTTCTATCACACATGCACCATTTGGAACATCACCTCCGAGCGTGACTGTCTGTGCAGCCACATCTACTGCATCAGATGTCGACACCGCCACAGTAGCAGAAGGCTCTCCGACAGTTGTAGTACGTGTTATGAAACATCCGTTATTATCTGTTATAGTAACTGTATATGTACCTGCAACCAAACCAGTCGCTGTTGCCGCTGTACCTCCGCTAGGCGCCCAACTGTAGGTAAGTGTTCCCGTTCCGCCTGATGCTAAAACAGTTGCTGTACCATTAGTTCCACCATTGCAACTTACATCTGATTTACTAATGGTCGCTGTTAAAGCAGGAGGTTCTCCAACCGTAACTGAGGCCGTTGTCTGACAAGCATTCGCATCTGTAACCGTTACCGTATAGGTTCCTGCTGCAAGACCTGTGGCCGTCGCTGCTGTACCTCCGCTTGGTGCCCAACTGTAAGTATATGAACTTGTACCACCTGTTACTGCAACAGTGGCTGTACCATTGGTGCCATTAAAGCAACTTACATCTGTTTTGGTAGCTGTTGCTGCCAAAGCTGATGCAGGTTGTCCGACAGTAACTGTACGGGTGATCTGACAGGCATTCGCATCTGTTACCGTCACCGTGTAGGTACCTGCTGCAAGACCCGTGGCCGTCGCTGCTGTACCTCCGCTTGGTGCCCAACTGTAGGTATATGAACTTGTACCACCTGTTACTGCAACAGTGGCTGTACCATTATTGCCATTAAAACAGCTTACATCTGTTTTGGTAGCTGTTCCCGTCAATGCGGCTGCAGGTTGTCCTACCGTCACTGTACGTGTAATCTGACAGGCATTCGCATCTGTAACCGTTACCGTATAGGTACCTGCTGAAAGACCTGTGGCCGTCGCTGCTGTACCTCCGCTTGGTGCCCAACTGTAAGTATATGAACTTGTACCACCTGTTACTGCAACAGTGGCTGTACCATTATTGCCATTAAAGCAACTTACATCTGTTTTGGTAGCTGTTCCCGTCAATGCGGCTGCAGGTTGTCCTACCGTCACTGTACGTGTAATCTGACAGGCATTCGCATCTGTAACCGTTACCGTATAGGTACCTGCTGAAAGACCTGTGGCCGTCGCTGCTGTACCTCCGCTTGGTGCCCAACTGTAAGTATAACCGATGGTACCACCTGACGCTACAACAGTAGCTGTACCGTTTGTTCCATTAAAGCAACTTACATCTGTTTTGGTAGCTGTTCCCGTCAATGCGGTTGCAGGTTGTCCTACCGTCACACTACGCGTAATCTTACAACTATTTGCATCTGTTACCGTCACCGTATAAGTACCTGCACTTAGTCCTGTAGCAGTAGCTGCTGTACCACCACTCGGTGCCCAACTGTAGGTGTAAGCTCCTCCACCTCCTGAAGCGACGACAGTAGCCGTACCGTTTGCACCATTAAAGCAGCTCACATCTGTTTTGGTCGCTGTCCCCGTCAAAGCGGTAGCAGGTTGTCCCACAGTTACTGTACGGGTGATCTGACAGTTATTCGCATCTGTAACCGTCACGGTATAGGTACCTGCTGAAAGACCTGTAGCTGTAGATGCCGTACCACCACTCGGTGCCCAACTGTAGGTATATGCTCCTGTTCCGCCTGACGCTACAACAGTAGCTGTACCATTGGTGCCATTAAAGCAGCTTACATCTGTTTTGGTCGCTGTACCTGTCAATGCGGCAGTAGGTTGTCCCACAGTCACTGTACGTGTAATCTGACAGGTATTCGCATCTGTAACCGTCACGGTATAGGTACCTGCTGAAAGACCTGTCGCTGTAGATGCTGTACCTCCGCTTGGTGCCCAACTGTAGGTATAACCGCTGGTACCACCTGTTACCGTTACCGTTGCTGTACCATTGCTTCCGTTAAAGCAACTTACATCTGTTTTGGTAGTTGTTGCTGCCAAAGCTGCTGCAGGTTGTCCGACAGTAACTGTACGGGTGATCTGACAGGAGTTCGCATCTGTAACTGTCACCGTATAAGTACCTGCTGAAAGACCTGTAGCGGTAGCTGCTGTACCTCCGCTTGGCGCCCAGCTATAGCTGTAAGAGGTGGTACCACCTGTTACGGAAACAGTTGCTGTACCGTTGCCTCCGCCAAAACAACTTACATCTGTTTTGGTAGCTGTTCCCGACAATGCTGCAGCAGGCTGTCCCACAGTCACAGTACGGGTAATCTGACACGCATTCGCATCTGTAACCGTCACGGTATAGGTACCTGCTGAAAGACCTGTAGCTGTCGCTGCTGTACCTCCGCTTGGTGCCCAACTGTAGGTATATGCTCCTGTTCCGCCTGATGCTACAACAGTAGCTGTACCATTACCTCCGCCAAAACAACTTACATCTGTTTTGGTAGCTGTTCCCGCCAATGCTGCAGCAGGTTCAGTAATTACAATTGTTTTATTAGCTGTACAGCCCATATTATCCGTAACTGTAACAGTATATGTACCGGCCGTAAGATTGGAAGCGGTGGCTGCTGTTCCTGCTCCCAGAGTCCAGCTGTATGTATATGGGGCTGTACCTCCGCTTGCTACTACAGTAGCACTACCTGTAGCTGTCCCCTTACATGCTACATTTAATTGCGACTGCGTATCAATAGTTATAGTAGGACACACATATTCCAGTTTCCAGGTCAATGCATCCATACACACGTAATTAAAAGGGTGTGTGGTACTGATTTCCAGTTCGTCGATAACCTTTGTACTGTTATTAGCTCCGCCAAATGTGGTGAGGTCTATAGGTGTAAATCCGTTATTTGTTGTTGTAGACTGTACAAAACCGGTAGATGCAGTAGCTGTAAAAACGGTAGCTCCGCCTAATTTACCAGTAATGGTAACAGTTCCGCTCACGTACTGTTCAGCATTATGATCTGCCAAAAAAAGATAAAACTTTTTCACCGAATAGGTAAGTCCGGCATCTATCTTAATAGAAAAACCTGTGTTTTGCCCAAAGGCAGCAAAACCGTCATTATCTATAAATTTATTATCATTTGCTGTACCGCTCCATCCTAATCCAGGATAACCATTTTGAATATCAAACGGTCCGCTCTGAGCACTAATAATAGTAAATGTCTTTCCTCCACTTGTAAAAGTCGACGCCCCTGCCGCCGCTGATTCAAATGTTTCTGTTATTTCGGTTTGCCCCCAGGCTTTTCCGAAACAGAGTATAAGGGATAACAGGAATAACAGGTATCCCTTTTTCATATCCTTGATACTTTTCAAAATTTCAATGTAATAATTGGAGCTTTTCATTCTCTTGGTTATTTATTTTTCTCAGGTATATGAAATTTATGTGTTTTGTTGTTTTATCCCACTTAACTCCCGATAGATCTCCTTATTCGTTGCGTATTGATTAGCCGGCATGAGATACTGATGATCATAAGTATGCCAGTTATTCTGCGCATCATAATTTACTATGTTTTTCGACAAGAGCTTTCCTTCCTTTAAAGCCTGACTAAGAATGACTTCCTTTCCGGCTTTGTTTTTTAATACCATCGCTCCCTTTACCTTGCCTTCAGCAGAGCTGCTAAGTATCAGATCTACACAATCTGTTTCCTGTGCGAGATCATAGCTGTTCCAGTGATTTCTGTTCATACCCAATTGGGACAGGCAAATCACCAAATCACAGTTTTCCTTCTCTTTAAGACGTTTCCCCAGTTTTTCTACGGCCTCATACGGATGACAAACTTTCACATTATGAATTTCAGCTTTTTGGGCGACTGCAATAATTCCGATTTTCTGTCCTTTAGTCTGAATAATCATATGAGGTGCTATTCTCTGTTGAAGTTTAGCATTGGAAAACTGATAATTACAGTTGATCATTGGGAAATCGATCGTGGAAAGTAAATCCGCAAGTTCCTGTTCGCCTTTGTGCAGATAAATACTACTCAGAGCAGCGGCATGAAAACCGATTTTATTCAACTTCGCTATCCGGGATTTATTTTCTGCCTTATCTGCAGAAATGTCAAATAAATTACCGGCATCCAATAAAAGTCCTAATGTTGGCTCAGCTTCTATAGATTGGAGTATTTCTTTGTATCTGCTCCAAAAGTTTATGGAAGCAAGGTCATTTGTCTGGTATATTATGAGTCTTTTATTATCAGCGAATGAACTGATTTTTTTACTGGAATTAGCTGCACCTGCAAGAGGCTTGGCAAGCAGGATACCACTCAATAGTACCGAGCTTCTTTTCAAAAACGACCGTCGCTGATTAGTCATGGTAGTTTATATTTAGGTTATTTCGTTGGAGATTCATTTTATATTCAGCTGTTAATTTCTGGCTGGAAAATATCCGTAAAGACATATTATAACATTCATCGCGATACAAGGTTGCAAATTATTATGTGGTGAGTTGCTTCCCTTTACGTCTGTACTAAAGGTTATAGTATTAGTTGCTGCTTCCAGTGCGGTATCTGCCGGAGCAGAAATAAATCCCAAAGTTGAGACAAAATTAGATCCTTGTATGTATCCCGGTCTGGCAATAGACATACCATTGACGGGTGTAGCAACTGTCGCATCTGCAGAACTGATCTTAAGCTTAGGGGCACCATTTCTGGTTACGATATGATTATGCGCATTTATTTCCGGCAAGGTCAGCATAACATTTGCAGCACCACCTTGCTCACCTATATCTCTTGGTGTAAGTCCCGGTCCCGGTCCAGCACCTATCATTGTTCTTCCCTGAAAGTCAGGAAGTCCAAATGTTGTTGTTCCGTTGCCCCCATAATAAGTACCTATAATAGAAAATAAAGCCGTATTAGTTCTGACTGCTATAAGTTGCCCTTGACAAAACGCCCAGTTTTTTGGTGCAAAGGTCCCGGCAAAAAGTCTGATTTCTCCTATTGTTCCGTCCATAATGTTATTAATTTCGTGAAGGATATATTCCTTCAGCACATATAATATAATTTGTTGTTAAAAAAGGTTGCATATTTTCGTGAGGCAAGGAGCTTCCCATCGTTCCCGTAGTCACAGTTAATCCACTCGCATTCAACGAGCTATCACTCATTGTCTTATCCGGATTAGCTGAAGTATATCCCAATGTAGGGGTACTGTCAGCCATCGGTTGCCCCAATTGTGAGCCTGTCGCTGCTGCATGAAGAGTCGCTGCTGCCGGGCTTACTTTTATCGCAAACGGAACATTTGCGGCATTCACTACTGCATTATGCGTGTGTACAGGCAATTGCGCAGACGATAATGTAACTGTCTCCGTTCCCATTACCTGTCCCAGTACAACATTTGTTAATCCAAGACCTTGCCCTGTACCAATAGGTACCCTTCCTCTGAGATCAGGTACGCCAAATGTGTTAACACCATCTCCGCCATAAGTTGTTCCTATCACTGAGTACAAAACCTGATAATCATTTATACTTAATAATTTTCCGTCACAAAAAAACCAGCCAGCCGGAGGAAAATTTCCGGCAAAACCTCTTACTTCTGCTATGTATCCTTCCATAATTTAATTTCTTGATGGATAAATTCCTTGTAAACAAATAATATAATTCATTCCTAAAGCAGGTTGAAAGTTACTGTGAGCATTATTAGTATTGCCGACAGGTGCCAATGTCAATGTCATACCTGTGAGATCTATACTTGTCGGATTTAAGCTGACTGAACCGGCCTGACTGTTGTATCCTAATGTTGGTGTTTTTGCTCTTCCTGCCGAGCGTGCGGGAGCAGCAAGTGACAGTCCGTCAATAACGGTACTCTTATCTGCAATACTTTTACTTACAGTCAGAGGTAATGTTCCGCTTATAATGACCGGATGAGAATGGGCTGGAAGATTACTTTCAAGAAGTGTAACATTTTCTGTACCCACCTTTGAACCTAAAGGTAGTGTCAGACCTGCAGTACCGAAAGCTCCTGTTCCTACCGGAATTCTGCCCCGAAAGTCAGGAAGCTGAAAGTTGGTAATTCCATTTCCTCCATACGTTGTTCCCAGTAATGAAAAAAGAGCCTGATTTGTACTAATCGCTAAAGTTTGTCCTGCACAAAAAGCCCAATACTTAGGTGCAAAGTTTCCAGCAAACAGCCGTATCTCTGCCATAGTTCCTTCCATAATATTTTTAATTTAGTTGTTGTCCTTTTACTAATCCCATTGTAAATAATTTAGATCCGGAGAAATATCCTTCCTGCATACTGACAGTCAGTATACGCAGATACGCTCCATTCCTACATGCTACAATTACTCCATACAAGCTGTCAGCATATACAATTTCACCAGCTCTATATGTAGCTTTTTCTTCCAGATTAATGATTTCAGCCTCCAGAATCCGTATTTCCTGCCTACCATAAAAAGCAGTTGCTCCTCCGTATTTAGGATTACAGGCTTGTGCCAGAGCCCGGATTTCTGAGGCTGACTGCGCTGACCAATGTATCTGTAAATCTTTCGCAGCAGGCTTTTGATCGAAAGCCTGATCAGTACTTATGTCTTGTTCTCTGCTGGTCAATGTACCTTCCTGCAATCCCTTATACCACTGCTGAATATAGCTTATGACTTCTACTCGTAGCCGGGCACTTAATAATCCATAGTTTTCGGCTGCATGCAAAGGAGTAAACGCTTCTATTACTAAAGGTCCATTATCGATAACTGCCGTCATTTTATGTATACTTATACCTATTTGCTGTTCCTGATTTTTAATCTGCCAGAATAAAGGGTCAGCCCCTTTGTAGACAGGCAAAGTACCCAGATGCAGGTTGTATATGCCATGAGGAGGAAGATCTAGAATATGCTGAGGTATGCAATAAGGAAAAGCAAAGACTAAAGCTACATCTGCTTTTATCACAGCCAGCCAATCCGCCAGTTGTTCTTTCCAGGAAGTAGTATGAATTACCTTGATATGGTTTTCACTGACTCCTGCACTGGCAAAAATCTGTTTGAAATATATCGCATTTGTATCCAGAACTGCAATCCCTGCCAGTTTATTTTCCGCAGCTAATTGTGCTGCCGCAGCAGCAGCAATATCTGTGTTACAGATCAGTCCAACGCGTATATTATTGGGAGCGGTCATCGGGTCAAATAGCTATTTGTCCATGCTGAATTTATATCTGTCAGCAAACTTAATAATGATTCGTTTCCGGCATCAGGAGGAGTAACATGATAGACTATATTCTTCTCTCCAACTGAATCATCCGCTTTAGAATTTTTCCGGTTTATCACGATATCAGCGGCCAACTCCTTTAGCTGCAATGTCCCCAATAATTCTTTAGATGAGGACTGAAGTTTCTGAACACTTTCTTCCTGACTACTGAATATATTATTAACCAGTATGGCCAGGTTCTTACCCCAATTACTATATATACTATCTACTGTATAAGCAGACAAAATTGAAGAAGTATACGCTCTTATATTTTCAGGAGTTGAAGTACCGTTATCCAGCAGAAATGGTAATCCTACTAAAGGAATATTAGCATTTGAAGAATTTGCAAACGCATCTAAAAAACGGCCGGCCTGCGCTCCGTTTAAACTGGCATATATAAAATCAGGTCTATCGTGCTCCAGTAAGTTGAATAAAGCAGTCATATCCAGACTGCCTTCCTGCGTATTTGAAAGCATATGAAACGACAGCTTACTTTCAGGGCTGTCTTGTTTCATGCCCAGATCAAACATAGCACCAAAGGCATATCCGCCATCGTAGAGATCATAAATAAACAATCCCTTTGGACCTAACGTTGAAGCAGTCCAGCGGCCCAGCGCCCATACATGTTGCCACACGGACAAACTGTATACGTACAGATAAGCATATTTTTCGGTATAAAGGGGCAGATGCTCACCCAAATGACAGGCAATAATCGGCTTTTTAAATTTTTCAGAAAGTTTAGCTATGGCTGACACTTCATGTGTCGAGAAAAAACCGATAATGAGATCGACCTCTTCAAATTCAAATAATTTGGAAACAGCTTCAGTATATCTGGCTAAGGTAGACTGCGCGACTAATTCCGTTGAAATCTGAACGTCGGATTCTTTTGTATTTTCTACAATTGACTTTACTCCGTTTTGAAAATATTTTGCAATCCGCTGTTCTGTATTTACTGGCAGGATCAAACCTATATGGAAAGAACAAACTTCTCTTTTAGCAGAAGAATGGCTATGCTCCATTACCGAATGATTATTCATATCAGGAATAAAATCGACAGACTTGTTCATATATACTCTAAGGTTAATGACCAACATTCTGAATATCAATCCAAGCATCTGTGACGCTCAGAACGATCCCGGAAAACAACGAATAGAAAAATCTATCTGTTAATGATTGGTTTGTTTTTCTATATTATATAGGTACGCGTTAATAATTTTGGTATACAAATATAATATTATTCATTTCACATAATTGCAAATTTTTATATTTTTTATTAAAAATTATTTTTACTAAAAAAATATGCAATTATACTTTCTACAATTTTACATAATTGAAGTGTTTCTGAGGGTAAAATCAGGGGGGACAAAAAGAGGACAAAAGGTAAATATATAACCTGCAACCTGTTACCAGGTCCTGCATATACAACCAGTAACTAAAATTATATCTTTATCAGGATGTAAATATAAGTTTTCACAGCAGAATCTTCCTTAATTATTCACGTATCCACTTTAACATATGCGGATAGGGAGCTACCTGATGAAGCACTGCATTTTTGATTTCGTAACAGAGTCCGTAATACTGAAGCAGCGGAGTAAACAGGTAATTACCCTGTTCAAAGTTTTCGATGAGCATGTCAGCGTCTCCCTTATATCCTTTATCATGAAAAACAAACGATGCTGGAAGATTCAGAAAGGCACAAGCCGCATAACTCCACGCTATAGCAGATAATTCATAGCCTTCCAATGCATTTTTATCTATATGCTCAAATAAGTCTCCTGATGACAGCCTTCTTTCTTCAGCAGACATCACTGCAATATGACCGGCTTCATGTAGAATATCGCCGGGGTGTAAAAGTTTTGTCCGGTCAATCAAAAGTCGGCCTTTATCAATATATATACCCGGCAAAAAGCTTTCCTGCTTATTTTTCTGCTCCAATACCGGAATCCCGATCTCATTCAGAAAATTAATAACGCGTATCGTTTCTTCCTGAAATTCAGTTTCTGCCTGGAAACTGTTCAGGTTATCTGCTGTATTGTTCATAAGTATTATAACGTATAAGATCCTTATTATCTGCCGAAGTTAATATATTGTACAAAGCGTGGATTATCAGATTTATTAGCGGTAGCGGCATGCGGAAGGGATTCTATCCACAGGATAAGATCTCCCTTTTTACCACTGATATGTTTTTCCAGATTTGCACCAGCCAGATATTGCATTGCAGCTTCCGGAGAACCATATTCTTCCAGTAACCGATCAATTTGCTTATGATACCCCGGAACAAGGCTAAATGCTCCGCCATGCTCCGGAACATCATGCAAATAAAGCAGCCCTTGTATATGATAGCGCGGACCTATTGAAAAATCAATATCCCAGTGAATACGACTTCCTCTGAAGGCGTATCCCATACTTTCGGGTGGGTTGTATCCTAATGGCAGAATATTAGGAAAGATTGCATCACTTCTGTACAGATCAGTAAATACGGCTCTGACAGCTGTATTGTTTCGGACTTTTTCCACTGCAGCACCAACTGCATCCGGCAGCATAATCCCCTGCAGAGCGTATTGTTCCTGATACCAAGTCTCCGGTTTTTCTAAATTTATGGATAATACCGAACAAATATGATCTACAACAGCATCACAGTCCTCTTCGGATACCAATCCGGAGATTTTCAGATATCCCTGTTCTTCCCAATACTTTAATTGTTCTTCTGTCAGTATTTTACTGCTATAATTTTCTGTTTTAACATCCCGCTGTATTTCCCATTCTTCAAATTTCAGGCGTGCACTCTTATAAAATTCCACACCTTTTTTACATATAATCCATTGCCTGAAACTTTCCACATCTGTATACTCGTTAAACAGAAAATTAATCGTATCAAAAAGCCCAAGCTCAAAAATAGCTAAGAACGCATTTGAAGTGCGTGCAAAAGATTCATCAGTAGCCCTGTTATGTGCTTTTCTTTCCAGATGAAATGCGGAGTAAGCCGATAGAAAAGCGAATGGTTCTTCAGACAATGGCTGTTCAGTTTTGAAATTATTGGGTTCGGAATGATTCATTTTTAACTTTACTATGTGTCAATACAAATACTTTTAACTGCGCAATACATTCTTCAGGAGGAGTATCTGCAGTATCTATTATCAGTGCAGGATTTTGTGGTAGTTCGAATGTATCGCTCACTCCTGTAAACTGATGCAGTCTATCGGGATGCTCTTCCGGCAACAGTGCCCGCTTATACAATCCTTTAGGATCCCGCTCTATAAGTGTCGGGAGATCACATTTAATATAGACAAGCTGACTGTTATACTTCAGCAAGAGGTTTCTCCCCTCTTCGTAGGGATTGATAGCAGCAACAATAACAACATCATTTTGTTTACTCAGCTCTGCAGCGACGGCCCCCAGTCTTCTTATATTCTCTATACGGTCTGCTCTGCTAAACCCCAGATCTTTACATAAGGTCGCCCGGTAAGTATCGCCATCGACTAAAGCCACCTGGTAATCATCTTTTTCCAGTGCTGTTTTGAGCATTTTGGAAAGTGTTGTCTTACCGGATCCCGAAAGGCCGGTCATTTGGATTAAAAATGCCATATTATTTTTGTGTCAACTGATTCAAGACCTGTCGATATGCCTTTTGAGTATGTTCAAATGTACTGGTATTATGCAACGGTTCCTCTGCCTGAAAAACCTGCTCCGGATATTTACTATGATGCATTAGCCTGGAACGCATTCCCTCCAGATCGCCTAATGTATTTCCAATCGCTTCATTGAAATCAGCTATCATTTCCGATACCCCCCACCCATAATCGTAGTAGTAATTGAGAGGGTGGTTCGTATCTTTTATGGTACTGATACCGAAATAGAACTGCTGCAGTACATCCGCTGTAAAGCTATCAAAGTTTTCAAAATGTCCCGGATGTACAGGTACTTTCAATAATTTCTCATTGATATAGCCCGGAATGCAATGTATTCCTCTTCTCTTTTTCTGTGAAGCTATAATAGCGTCCGGCTCTCTTGTCAAAAAATAAAATGGAACGTCCGGGTACCAGCTCCTTAAAAGATCATAAAAATGAATATGCCAGCTATCCAGCTTTATAAAGTATTTTGTCTGAAAAGCTAATCTTTTCTGCCCCATCAGTTTCACTACAGCTTTGAATAGCTGTTCCTTTAACGGCAACAGCGTAAAGTCAAATTCTTCTATACGTAATATTTCGTCCAGAATAGGTGCTTCCGGTATCACAACATTGCTGTGATCTGTGGCCAAACACTGGGAAAGTAATGTAGACCCGCAGCGCGATACATGAAATACAAATGCAGTAGGTGCTATATTCTCCAGCTCATCTGCTAGCTTCAGAATGTATTCTACAGCACTTTGCGGTTGATATTTTGAACGGTTACGCATATAGATGCGTTGATTTAGGATGGTTTCATCAAAGAAAGATTCCTGAATAATATGATCTGCAAGATCCAGCCAAAGAACTTTCCATTCGTTTTCTTCCCACTTCAGAGAATAAGGGATCCAGTTATACAACATAGCTCAATCTTCCCCTTTTAGTTGTTTGATAATCTCCCTGGCCGTATCGGTATCCATCAGTTCTAACTGAGCGATCATAGCCAACTTTGTTTTTTCATCATATACAGGTTTTTCATATGATGGTATACCGTGCTCCGCAAAGATATCATCCATATATCCATTGCTCTTTCCATCTATCACCAGATGTACCCGTACGGTATCACTTGCATTTTTGATCCAGTGCACTTTGGAAAAATCAATGTACCAGCAACTCCCCTCTTCCAGCTTCATATCTTCTCCATCCACATTAAACTGTACCAATGGATGTGTTACTACAGGAATATGCAGTCTCAAAGCTCCATCCTGATAACGACAGCCCGGATCACGATGTGGTTTGATCTCACTTCCCGGATAGAGTGCCATTAAACGTATACTTTCTTTTTCAAAATTCCAGCTGTCAATAATGGATTTTACATAAGGCATGTGCTGCAATACAGCGGTATCCTGAAAAGTATTATTTCCCGGATGTGAACGGATATCCTCTTCTTTTCCAGATTCGGATCGTAAAGAAATACATTCCCACCGCCCCTGATAATCATTGGTATTAAAGTGATCAGTCCAAACTTCTTTTAAGCAATAAGCAAGTTCCTGCTGCAACTGTGCAACATCATACTGCACATCAAATTTGATAAAGTTTTTCACGTGATATAAAATCAGGTTAATATTATTCGTCTGTCAACGGTGCTGACGAAGGATATGGTACAGCGAATTTAAGTTATTTCAGCCAATAAATAACTATTAGATAGCATAAATAATTACAGCTATATTATCCTTATGCTGACCGCAATATCAAATAGAAAAAAATCTTATGAATATTACTGTGGTAGTAATACAATTTTGGAATAAGACGTCCGGACATCAGTTGTATCTACCAGCGAAAGGTAATCATATCTGATATGCTTTTGATACTTCATAAAGTCATCAAAATCTCTGAGTTCTGATAATTTAAATGCATTATAGTAATGAATATGATCCCGGATTATATAGGCAAGACTATCATCCTCAAAAGCTATATTTTTAGTTTGTGAATAGAAGACATTTGTGTTATCCAAAATATACTGATCTCCGTTTGATAAGCGGATATACATTTTGTATTTTCCCTTTTCTTCTACGCCATCGTGTTTTTCAGCAGAATTTTCCTTCTCTGTAAAATGCTTGTTTATTTTATTAAAAAGGGATGAGTCGATCTGCAGTTTGCCGAGATCTCTGATCTGTTGTGGACTATTCTGCTCTATTTTTTCAAATTCCGGAACTTCTGCTTTATTCGTCAATGTACCTTCATTTTCATAATAAATCTCTATAATATCTTGTTTGGAGACTCCATTACAAGCAGAAAAAGAAGTAATACATAATAAAAGAACAAACAGGAAGAATGTATATTTCATAATTGATATGACTTTATATAATAACAGTAAGCAGCTTAATAGGATTAAAGATAGTTAAAATGACTCTTATGATCTGCAAGATCACAAAAACTTCTACAGTCACAATAAGAATATGCCTGTCAACAACAAAAGCCAAACCGGGTTATCCTGATTTGGCTTTTGAGGCGTTCTCTTTTCTGTTTATTCTTATGAAGTTCAACAGAATGTTATTCTTATAACCTATTTTCAGAGTTTTTCAATAATTTATCTAACTGCAGGCGAATCCGCTTATCTGATGGTCGAAGCGCATTGGCATCTACAATATTTCCCTGCGGATCAAGTAGCAGAAATCTGGGTATCTGCAGAATATTCAGAGCCTGGGATACACTTTTATGATTTTCAGGATCAGCCCAGAGCTGTATACCTTCTAATTTCTTATTATCTACAAAATCTTTCCACTTCTGCTGGTCTTTTTTACTGTCAAACGAGATACTTACGAACGTAATCGGTTTATCCTTATAGTCATGTCGCAAAGAGTCAAGAGCCGGAATCTCCTGAATACATGGGCCACACCAGGTCGCCCAGAAATCAACATAGATATACTGTCCCTTCCATTTGCTCCAGGTGATTTTATCTCCTGTAAGATTTTCAAAAACAGCCTGTGGAGCCGGATTACCTTCCAGCATTCCTTCCAGTTTACCATATTTTTCCCTGACACGTTTTGCCAGATCAGGAAACGGACTTTTTGTACCAAACTTATCGTAGAGTTTTTTCTTAAAATTCCCTGCTAATGCAAAAGCATAATACTCATACAAGGGACGCCCCGATAGTTTAGTAGCCACAAAATCTATATAATCATCATCTGTGTCTGCAAGACGATATTCTTCTTTAAAAAGATAGTCCAGAAAGTAAAAATAAGCGATCCCGTTATCATTTCCGGACTGATCCAGTGATACTTCATTCAGAAAATCATAATAACCTGCAGGAGCTGTATAATTATCTTTTCTATAGCTTTCTCTCATCTTAGGATAAAGAAGTCTGGCCAATATAGCATCGCCGTACAACACCGTTTCGCTGGCCTTTTTGAGTTGTTTGGTCAACTTATGTTTTTGAGCGAAATGGGTTAAGAATTCCTGTCTTTTCCTTCTTCTGTCTTCGACATATTCAAGGTATTGTTCCGGCGAATAGTGGAAGTAGCCAAAATAATTTTTAAGGTGTTTATCTTTATACTGGTTGAAATTCCAGTCTTCCTCATTCAGATACAGACTGTTGTCGGCATATTTACCTGTCAATTTTAATGTACCGGGGATATTCGTTGCATCAACCTGTAAAGTTTGTTTGTCGCCCGGCATCAGATAAAAATAGATCATCTGCGACCGGTTTGTATTACTGGAAACAGTCGTATCCCGGCCATCTCCCTTTTTGAGTACAAATGTTTCCTCTACAGGTGTAGTTCCTAATATCAGAAAAGCACGGGCAGGTCCGTTGATTTCAAATTCAAACCGGAATGTACCGTCTTCCGAAAGCTCTGCATTGATTTTATTTTGTGCAGCCATTACCCTGTACTCCTGCACATTCAGTTCCAGTGTTCCAGCCTTTACTCCTGATATTTTACCGGTCAGCACAGTTTTCCGGGGAGCTGCATTGCTGTTAAAAATTATCGCAATGACACAAATCAGAGATAATAGTATTCTTTTTAACATGATCGTTGGATTGTTTCGCTTATCACGAATAGGATAAAAAGTGTACCGGAAATAATTTCCGGCACACCAAGTTCTTTAGTTTTGTACCAGATTAGGATTGGTACGTAAAGCTACGTCCGGCAAAGGGAAGTAAATAGCTTTTGACTGCCATTTGGGTTTAAGTGCCGGTAATATATCGTCGGCTCTTGTTTTACCCTCCTGTCCGGTTTCACTTGGCCAGCGTCTCAGATCGAGCCAGCGGTGTCCCCACTCCCCGAACAATTCCACACGACGCTCCTGCTCAAGTGCTTTACGTAATGCCCCGGCATCATCGCCCAATGTAAGTCCTTGTAATCCTGCACGCGTACGGATAGCATTAATGTCCTCCTGTGCCAGACTCCATTTATTTTGCATCAGACGTGCCTCTGCACGTATCAGATATTGTTCTCCCAGTCGCAATACCATGGTGTATTCTTTAGCCGGAGTCACTCCTGTACGGATTTTGTATTTGTACGGATAGCGATGCGTCACACCGGCAGCAGTCGTCATACTTCCTACCCAACGGGTTAAACGCTGATCACCATTTTCGAATGCATCATACAGGTATCCCGGAATAAGGCGAAATAGCGGAGCACTGGTCGGTGCTGCAGGAACGATCAGAAATCCTTCCCATGTATTACGGCCACCGGCAGTATTTACAACCTGAAGCTGCCATATTGCTTCCTGATTATTGGCCTGAAATACTTTATCCAGATCTGCTGTCGGCAATAACTTATATTGTGTAGTACCGATAACTTCTCCGGATTCCTTTTCTGCCAGATCCCATTGTTTGGTATAGAGATAAGCACGGGCCAGCAATGCGGAAGCAGCACTTTTATTGGCACGTATACGTTCTCCGTTAGCATCTGCTTTATCTACCTGAGGATAACCCGGAAATAGTTTTTCTTTGGCATCTTTAAGGTCTTCGATAATAGCGGCATAGACTTCTGCCTGAGGTGTTCTGGGTTTAGTATTATTTTCCATCACATTTGTACCCCGAATCAAAGGTACATCACCAAAATAGTTGACCAGATAAAAATAACAGAATGCCCGTAGGAACTTCGCTTCTCCCAGCAACTGGCTTTTAACTTTAGGACTAAGATTTGTAGAAGCTTCCAACCCTTCCACACAGAGATTAGCCTGTGCAATATAAGTATAGGGCTGCGACCACAATGTAGTCACATTAGAATTGGAAGACAGTACAGCATTATTTTTAAATTCATCATATGGTGCTGAAGCTACTGCATAGACAAATTCATCTGCTGACATTGCAGGCAGTATCATTGATAGTACATTGGCAAATTGATAATTCAACTGATTCATGCGGGAAAATACGCCTGTCACAGACGCTGTAGCCGTCTTATCGTCAGAAAAAGCCAGTTCAGAAGGCATCTGATCTTTAGGAGGACCTGCGTCCAAATAGCTTTCACAAGCAGTAAGACTACAGATAATAAAGCCAATAAATATATATAGATATGATCTCATGGTCGTAATTAATAAGTGAAACGAATGCCTAAAGTATAATATTTCAATGGAGGTACTACGTAACCTCTTGTCTCGGGATCAAAACCATCATATCCAGTGATAGTAAACAGATTCTGCCCCTGTGCATACAAACTGATGCGCTGTGTCTTAAGTACTGATAGCAACGAAGTAAAATCATAACTGACCATTACATTCTTTAAGCGGATGAAAGAAGCATCTCCCCATTGTGCGTCGGAATGTCTGTAAAAGGTATTGTATGTCTTATAACCGTCATCTGTTGCTAAAGCTGCAGCTCGTGGAATATCTGTTACATCGCCCTGATTTCTCCAACGTCGCAACGCGGATTTGTCAAAATTGGCCAATGATCCCAGACTCGCAGGCGACATATATCCGAAATTCAGCATCTCTCCTTCTTGTTTTACAAATTGGAGCAGAAAACTTACATCCAGGTTTTTATACCGGAAACTGTTACTCAATCCACCGAAAAACTTAGGAAGATGTGTCCCCAATACATATTGGTCTCCAAGATTATTATCAACTTTTCCATCTCCATTCAGATCCGCAAACTGTGCAAGACCTGTCTGTGGATCTACACCTGTAAACTGAAAACCGAATACAATATCCAGGGGCTGACCAATGGCAAATCGGCCTTCCTCCCCTGACCCTACAAGTCCGGGATAAGCGACCAGTTTATTGCGTGAGATTGTCAGGTTGGCATTTGTTTTCCATTCAAAATCATCCGTTCTGTAATTGGTAGAACCAATTTCAAACTCCCAGCCTCTGTTTTCAACAATACCAGGCATATTAGCCGTATATCCGGAAAACCCGGTTTGTGGAGACAATGTTGAACTGATAAGCTGATTGTCCGATTTATTGTAATAGTGATTGATATTCAGGGTCAGCCGGCTGTTCCAGAAAGCAAGTTCCAGTCCGCCTTCCAACTTACGGTTTCTTTCCCAGCTGTATGTAGGATTGGCAACACGTGTAGGATACAAACCAGCTACTCCTCCATATGGATAATTCAGATAACTCCAGCTATCCATAAATCCATAATCTCCAATCTGATCATTACCTGTGGAACCGTAACTTCCGCGTAACTTTCCGAAATTCATAAACGGAACGGCTTCCTTAAACCAATTTTCTTCTGTAAATACCCATGCAGCGCCTACAGACCCAAAATTACCTACACGTTTGTCCGGACCAAATCGGGATGAGCCATCACGACGGAAGGTTGCATTCAGTATGTATTTGTTATTATAGTTATAGGTAGCACGTGCGAAAGCGGCCTGATATCTGTATTTGGAATAATTGAATGTACGTGGTCGGATTGTCACAGCTGCATTGATATTATCCAGTTGTGAGTCTGAAGTAAAATCTTCTGCCTGTAAAAACTGACCATCCCGTACACTTTGCTGCCATGTAGTACCTGCCAGAACATCAAAAGTCCCCTTTCCGAGTTGGTACGTGTAGCTGGCCTGTGGTTCTATGCTGTACGAAGAGATGCTGCTGTTACCAAAATAGGACATGCTTACGGTAGAGTTTTGCGGATTAAAACTTCTTTTAGGGTACATTTGCAACTGATTCAATGCGGTATGATTATAACCAACCGTAGCAGAAAGATTCAATCCTTTCAACGGGCTGTACCGTATGGTTCCGCTGGACAACAAAGCTTTATTACGGGATTCTGATTTACGATCCAGAAAAGCATATGGATTCTGTATATTTCCATACCAGTAATAATCACCTCCATCATCATAAATTGGCAAATTTGGGGACAGGTTAAAATACTGACTTATGTCGGTAGCCAATGCATCGTTCAAATCGCCTGTGTAATTAGCTGTTGCAGATATAGAAAACTTATTATCACTCGACCTGTGATTGATCGACAACATTCCGGCTCCTTTCTTATATCCATTATTTCCGGGCTGTACAGTAGTTTCATTTCTAAATGTTCCACTCATCAGGAAAGTAGTCAGCTCAGATCCTCCTGAAGCCGAAAAATTAGCTTCCGTAAGTTTACCTGTATTTCCCATTAGCAGCTTTTGCCAGTTCTGATCTTCAGTCTGATTCCATTGGAACAGATCCGGAGTTTCAGGGTCGGGAGTTCCACCGGAATTGGCAAAAGCTTCCCGGCGCAATTCCAGGTATTCAGCAGTACTTAACATTTCCAGATTATTGGATACTTTGCCTGCACCAGTGTAAGCATTAAAACTCACCTGCGTTTTACCTGTCTGTCCTTTTTTTGTGGTAATCAGAATGACTCCATTCGCTCCTCTTGATCCGTATATTGCAGTTGCATCCGCATCTTTGAGCACATCAATCCGTTCGATATCAGCAGGATTAATAGCTGCAAGCGGACTTTGTGAACCGTTATCTCCGGTGAATACATTTAAGGATTCAGAAAAATACGGCACACCATCCACAATATAAAGGGGAGCATTCGCATTTTCATTCAGGGAATTAATACCTCTTAATCTCACATTAAAGGAGGCTCCGGGCAATCCATTGGAACTGTTGACTTCAAGACCTGCAATACGCCCCTGTAAAGCTTCTAAAGGATTGTTTACCGGTGCACGTTGTATAATATCACTGGAAATACCTGCTGTAGATCCGGTACTTACGCGCTTACTTGTAGTACCATAACCGATGACTGTTACTTCATCCAGATTACCCAGATCAGGTTGAAGACGAAGTTCTATTCCTTCAGCAGATGAAGAAGTATAGGCTTGCTCAAGTAACTGATATCCGACATAAGACACAATAAGGACGGGTTGGGTGGAAGATGCTCCTGAAAATTCAAAGTAACCATTTCCGTTGGTTGATGTCACCAGATTAGTTCCTTTCAATCGCACTGTAACTCCGGCCAGTTTATTACCCTTTTCGTCGAGAATATGTCCTTTTACAGGTTGCTGTTGATTGCCCGCTGTAATTTTTTCAGCGCTGTTCCTTTCGGAATTTTCTTTTTTAATAATGATGGTTTGGTTGATCACCTGATATTGTAAATCTGTGTTTTGCAACAGGTCATCCAGGATATCTGCCAGATTGGTACGCTTACCATTTGTCTGAACAGTTTTTTGGTTGACATCACTGCTCATATAGGTAAATCTGATTTTCGTCTGCTTCTCCAGCTGACGAAGTGCATCCTTTAGTTTAAGTGTCTCCGACGGCAGAGAAGCTTTTACATCCCTTAGGTTTTGGGCGTTGGAGCTATAAGCTGCGAAGGTCGTGACACATGTCAGTATAAGGGCTAGTAAGGATATTTTCATTAATAATCTCCCATTGCACTCTTTTGGAATTAAATGCATAATTTTGATAACGATTTAGTATGACGTAACTTGTTTATTGAATCCATGAGCCATCTTCGGGGACCAGCCGGGATGGCTTAATTTCATTATAGGTCTTTCTATTTCATAAGCTGTTTTTATTTAGGTGTTAATAAATGATATAGTTTGTTTTATCTGTTTTCAAACGGCTCTCTGTGAGCGCACACAGGATCTCCAACACTTGCAAAGAGCCACTATCTTTTCGTACGGATAACGTCACAGCTTTGTCTGCAATTTCCTTTTTCTCTAATATTATTTCGATCTGATAGATGCGCTGCAAATCAAGAAGCACAGATGCTATGCTTTCGTCTTCGTATTCCAGATAACCGTCTTTCCAGTTACCCGCCATCTTATCTGTGAGGATATGTTCTTCCATTTGCTGTACTGGTGCTATGACAGGCACTCTTAATTCCTGATCTTTCTGCAATACAGCAAGTAATTTATCATTCTTACTGACTTTTACTTTGCCATTTTTAACTGCTACCATGACATCCTTCATTCCAGGATATGCTTTTACATTAAATTCCGTTCCAACTACTGTTGTACTGATGGTGCCGGTATGTACAATAAATGGCCAGTCAGCAGCTTTATGAACTTCAAAATAGGCTTCGCCGATAAGGGTAACTTCTCTGGGTTTACCTTTCTCAAAATTTTGAGGATATTCCAGACGCGATGATCCGTTCAGCCAGACTGTAGTACCATCTGCCAGATGAAGTACTTTATTCTCATCATTTGCAGCTTCTTTGATAACCTGTACATATTCCCCGTGCTTTTCGCTTTCTCTATGTCCCCATATCCGGTAAACTCCCCAGGAGAAAAACAAGACAACAAGAGCTGCCGACAGACCAACCATCCACCTTTTAATAGAAGATACACCAGATACTTTATCCGTTGTGGATTGGACTCTGTCCCTATCCGGAAGTTCCATAAGATTACCCTCCGCATCAACAAAAGTGAGAGAAGGATCTTCACGCTTCAGCTCCTCATATAATTCTTTAAGTAATATCGATAATTCGTCATCATATTGCGCACTACGAACAATATCAAAAAACTCAACAAGTTCCTGATGGGTAGCATGATTATAAAAATAACGGCGCAGCAAATAACGAATACGTGTCTTCATATGGGGTGTCTCTAAATAAAGACGGAGCAAGCCTGTCTGTGTCCTATCCGAAGAATTAATTTTTCTCCAATAAAATCACAACACGCTGTAAAACAGGAAAATAATTTTTCAGAAAGAAAGGAAATTAGAAAAAACTTTGCGAATGGATTTCATAGCGGCTGATATCTGATTTTTCACCGTATGCCTGGAAATATCAAATTCATCTGCGATTTCCTGATAATTATATCCTTCATCCCGCATCAGATAAATGGCTTTACGTTGTTCCGGAAGATTATCCACAGCCTTACGTAGAATTTCCTTGTATTCTTTGTATTCTACCGGAGGGGGCTGATTATCAACTATATTCTGCATAGATTCCCAGATAGCCTGCCTTAACCTTGCATCAGATGCCACTTTACGGAGATGATCCATAATTTTATTACGAGTCATCGTAAACAGAAAGGATTCTATAGATTTGATTTCGTGGAGCTGTTGCCGGATTTCCCAGAGTTTCAGAAATACATCATGCACAATATCATGTGCAACATGTTCGTCTTTACAGGTATTTAACGATAATCTGAAAAGGGCCTTTTCATAGGTATAGAAAACATCATTGAACAACAATCGCAAAGGTTCTTCTTCCTTTGCACGATACGTATCCCGTGATTTATTTTCATCTGACCTTTTCCCTGTTGACATAATCAAAACAAAAATAGACAATTGTTTAAAATCAATCAACATCAACCCTTAAAAGATTAAATTATATCAAAACAAACAAAGTTTAGCCTGTAATTTTACAATTATATACTTTAATCGGCTCCTTAATAAAAATAATATTCTGTTATTCACATCTGCTTTTCACTTCCTAAACCGTGAATAAAGGGTATATTCGTGGTTGATCTGAATACTATAGCATGAAAGAAGGGAAACAAAAACATTGGTCAATAGTCGAATATCTGCATGAAACCGTGACCAATACCAATATTCATATAAAAGGCACGAAAAGTTATTACAGTGCTGCATGGACAGGATCTTTTGAAGAATCTGTCGTGCGTTATCTCTATGGAGATACCTACAGTCTAAAAACCTGGGAACCACAGTGGAAAATTGATCAGCTCTATATCGGTAATTACGTATGCATCGGAGCGGAAGTCATTATCCTGATGGGTGGTAATAATACTCACCGTTCGGATTGGTTTAGCTTATATCCTTTTGTCGAAACATTGGAAACATCATATAAAACAAAAGGAGATACACATATCTGTGACGGAGCGTGGCTGGGCATACGATCGGTCATCATGCCGGGTATTCGTATTGGTGAAGGCGCTATTGTGGCCGCAGGAGCTATTGTTACTAAAGACGTAGCGCCCTATAGCATTGTCGGAGGAAATCCTGCAAAACTGATCGGTTACAGGTTTCCGGAAGAAACAATAGCAAAACTATTAGATATGCAATTGTACTCCTGGCCGGAAGAAAAGTTTGAAGCACTGAAATCTTACATCTGTGCTAGTGATATTGATCAATTGGTGAAAGCGGAGCAGGAATATAATCTCTAATACGATTGCACTATGAAAATACCTGTCATACACGGCTATATTGAAAGAAGATTGCTTATCAATTATACTGCAGATCCTGAAATTATATCAGGTATCTTACCAACCCCATTCAGACCCAAACTTTATAAAGGAAAAGCGATTGTGGGTATATGTCTGATTCGATTAAAACATATAAAACCAAAAGGACTCCCTGATATTTTAGGCATAGGATCCGAAAATGCTGCACATAGAATTGCTGTCGAATGGGATGAAGGAGATATTATTAAAGAAGGAGTATATATCCCCAGACGGGACACTTCTTCAAGGATTAATTCGATAGCAGGTGGGAGAATATTTCCGGGAAAACATCACCTTGCAACGTTTGAAGTTAAAGAAAACCTGCACGCTTATCATATTGACATCTTAAGTTCAGATCAGACCTCTGTATCTATCTCCGCAGAAATTGCGTCTGCTTTTACTAAAGAGTCGATATTCGGTACACTGGATGAAGTTGCTGATTTTTTTGAAAAGGGATGTGATGGATATTCTCCCAATGGGAAAGGTTTTGACGGATTACGGCTTCACACGTATCAATGGAAGGTAACACCTCTTACAGTAGGACAGGTATCGTCCAGCTTTTTTGAAAATCAGAGCATATTTCCAGAAAACAGTATTCGTTTTGACAATGCAATCTTAATGGAAAATATTGAGCATGAATGGCACTCTTTACCAGTCAAAATAAAGTAAATCACATTTCATCTTTAAAGAAAGTCTTATCTTGGTACAAACGGGGTAAATCCATTTCTATCTTGGTACAAGCGGCACGCCTGCACCAGCTTTTGAGGAAGAAAGCAGCTTTGCTAAAAGACTAATCCGCTGTACGGAACATACCGAACAATTTTTTGCTGGCTGTCACTAAAGCCACTACGAGAAGCCCTGCTATCAATCCGATTGATACTTCTTTTACAATGGATGGAACATTCGGAGCTATATGATGTAAATAGTCTATATTATGAACAAAAATCCCACCTGATACTAGGATTAAGGCTACCGTACCTACTACAGCAAGACATTTGATAATAATCGGAAGTGAACTCACCAGCAACTGGCCTACTTTGGACAAGAAACCTTTATTGTTAGAATGTTTGATGAGTTTATAACCGGCATCATCCATTCTCACAATCAGTGCAACGATACCATATACCCCGACTGTAGCCAGAATAGCAACAACAGAAACAGTTATAATCTGCAGTGTCAGACTTCTGTCCAATACTGTACCCAAGGCTATAATGACAATCTCTACGGAAAGAATAAAATCTGTTGTAACTGCAGATTTTATTTTAGCTTTTTCAAAATCCCCATTATTCTCCTGCCTTTCTTCAATGACTTCATGGCCTTTTTTGGAACGATGAAAAAAGTATTCAATAATTTTTTCTACTCCTTCATAAGCCAGATAAAATCCGCCCAAAACTAGTATAAACTTAATCGCTACCGGAAAAAACACATTAAGAAGCAAAGCAATGGGAACTATTATGAGTTTATTGATAAAGGATCCCTTTGTGATTGCCCATAGTACGGGCAATTCGCGTGAAGATAGAAACCCTGTCGCTTTTTCTGCGTTGACAGCCAGATCATCTCCTAATATTCCTGCAGTTTTTTGTGTAGCTATTTTACTGGTTACTGCTACATCGTCCATTAAAGCAGCTATATCATCCAAAATCGCAAAAATACCTGATGCCATGTGTTATATTTTAGTTGTACGGGTATAAAAATATAAATTAAATTCATACAACCCGTAATCTGTTTTTTCTTTCTTTCCGGAACAAAATTTCATTGCAAATGTTATTATGTACAATGAAGACTTTGATCAGTTTCCTTTTGAGTTTTATTCTGATACCCGTAGACGCTCAGACTGGTGTGTATCGTCTCAGCAATAAAAACGGGGCATCCTGTACAATAGCAGTCCGCAAGAATAATTCGCAAATAACAGGAGATGTATTTGCGTGGTGGAATACTCCGTCGGGTACACACGGCACATTTAGTGGTCAGGGTACATTGAAAAATAATGTATGCCTGCTGACCTCACAGGAGCAAAGTTCTTGCAAAATAAAACTTGACTTCGAAAAGAACAGCCTGAACGCAGTTTTTTATGATTGTATTGCTGAAAATCTGCCGGAAGATTTTAAAGGTAATTATCAGAAAATAACAACTCAAATACCTGGAGATTACCTGATCAAAACAGATAAAGCTTACTTTTATAAAGTGACCAAAAGTAATTCCCGCCTTCAGACTTATCTCCTAAAAGGTGACAAGGTACATATCGATCTTGAGAATATAATAGATGATAAATGGGTATTCATTAATTATACAAACACTTCAGGAAAAACTTCCAGCGGCTACATGCTTTGGCAGGAAATTAAGACATATCCCTGAAGACTGAAACTTACTGAGGACCTTCATTATCAAAGTCAAACGATTTTTTAATTGCCCCCCTCACGTTGATCTGACTTCCTCTGAGTAGTTCCGGATTCACCTTTCCTTGTTTTGAGGCATTAAATTTCAATATTAAGAAGCTGATTGTAGATGTAGAATCCGAAAAATAAGATACCGGAACGGTAAAATTACCATCTGCCGGTATCTTACGGATTTCTTCTTCACTATACTCGTGTATTTGTTCCAGAGGAGTAGATTTCTTGAGAAGGACACTTTTTGAAACGGACAACTCATGTATTTCTTTCAGATTATTCCATTTTATGTGAAAATCTTTCTCCCGATCAGTCTGTTTATCTGTAACAATATCTTCCTCATTTACTTCCGGAATAAGAGCTACACTGCCTAATGCGTACCATTTACCACTTAGATTTATTATCAGGTGATACCCTTTATCAACAGGAATATCAGTACTGTAATATCTGGTCTCATTAGTATAATATAAGCCTTGTCTTTTCTGAAGCTCAAGATCTACCCCATTAAGTTTGATCTGCACACTATCATTGCTAATGATATCGCCATTTTTGTCAAATAGTTTTACAGAGATTTCATTCTCATTTTTATCTGTAAGGTTTTGTGATATAGCAATATCCGCTCCTATCCATGAAAGATCTGTGATTCTTTCCTTTGACAATTTTGAACCATTACAGGACATAAACAACAAAAGACTGAAAATCAGACAAAAAAGTGATATAAGTTTTCTGTGCTTATTTTTGTGTAGGGTCATATCAGCATTTCTTTGTCAACAAAGCATATTATCAATGGATCTAAAATTAGTGATTTTGCCTGATGAATGATATATACACATATAAATTTCATAAAACTAAGAGCTCTTAAATCTGCTGCTCATAACGTATCTAAGATAAATCTGAAAATGATATTTTATACTTTGGAAGTCTGTTGCGATTTCCTTAAATACCTCATATACAACACTAATCCTAAAAATGCAAAAATCAATACGACAGGAAGAATCAATGTCACCTGAAGTACTTCCGGACCCGCGAGGTTCCTGGCTGTTGCAAATGCAGTAGCTTCCACTGAGCCCTCCACCGCAGTACTGTATTCCTGAAGATCTGCTCCTTCAGGTAAATGTCTGATGATCAAACCATCATAAAAATTACCCATAAAGATCGTATATAGAGATACGGCAAACATACCAGCTCCACCTAAAAGGTTAATTCCCAGTGCACCCGATTTAGGAATATTTTCCGCCACAAAACCAATCATTGTTGGCCAGAAATAACATACCCCAATACCAAATATAAGTGCAGCAAAAAACACAGAATTTCCGGACAATGTACTTAACAGATATAATCCGAGAGCTGCAAAAACAGCTGAAAACAGTAAAACTCCCTGAGGAGCCAGCTTTTTTACAATGGGTTTTGCAAAAGCTCGTCCCACTACCATAATACCTGTTGTAATTGTCAACAGTAAAATGGCATTGTCGGTCACATTCTTTAGCAAAAGGCTGATCCACTGGCCTGTGAATAGCTCTGTTATAGCGGTCATAAACATACAGACAAACATGAATAAAAATAAGGGACTGAAAACAGCTTTATACATATCTGCACTAGAATAGCCGGAAGATACGCGCTCCGTTACCGGAAACTCAAGTTTTAAGAAAAGGTAACCATAAATTAAAGTTGGGATCAGCATAGTGGCGACCTGAAATTGCCAGCCTATTCCCAGATGAACAAATAATGTCACCAACAGTGTTCCTATGACAATCCCTCCGGGAAACCACAAATGAAAATAATTAAGACGTGTCGTTTTTTCTTCCGGATACAATGCTGCCACTAAAGGATTACAGGCTGCTTCTACTGTTCCATTGGCAATACCAATCAATAGTGTCGAGAAAAACAAACTCCAATATCCCTGTGCGAATATGGTCAACACAATTCCTGTTAAATGGAATAAAAATGCCATGACCAGTAGACGCTTCATTCCGATGATATCTACTACAAAACCACCGACTACAATAGCAAGCGGGAATCCCCAGAATGCAGTAGCTGTAATCGTTCCGAGTTGTGTAGCATTTAACTGGAAATCTATGCCTAATTGATTCATCATTCCGGCGCGTATGCCAAAGGAAAGAGAAGTGACCAGTAAAGCCAGACAACTGGCCGTAAAAAGTTTGGTTGATTTAATAGTGCTCATAATTAGTTGTGATTAAGTTGAAGTGAAATTACAAATTTCCACAACGATTTCATTCTACAGTAAGTAAACTTTAATCACTTTATTGAAAAATATTTTTCAATAAAAACTCAACCACGAAACAAAAAGGACTTAGAAGAAATATCTTAAGAAAGATCTCTAAATGAGACTCAGATATAAACAGACTGTTTGAGAAGGACGAAACTTCTATTTTTTTAGTTGTTTACGAACACCTATGTACAAAAGTATAAGTGTAAAAAGGAGTATAAATTCTGCTGTTATCGTATAAATATCCTGATCACTCCAATGTTTTGTAAGTACAAAATCATCATATATGGCTTGTTTTATCCTCAGCTTCTCAGGAAAATCCGGAGGCATATCGTCCATCCCAAGAGGGGATTCAAAATACAGCTGTACCGTCGGGCGGTACTTTAAGAAAACACTATATTCATTGAACTCATCATCTTTACTTATTCCGACCATAAGCCAGACAATCACGACTAATAACAATGCAACAAGAAGATAAGCATTAATACCCTTATTTTTCTTTTGTGACATGCAGAATGGTTTTAATTTGTTTTTCAAATTCATCCGAATCACTCTCCGGATCATCCTCAAATGCATCTCCCAACTGATGAATAACATTGTCTTTGTCAATTCTATAAAGGATAAAATAGTTTTTCCCGGCATAAGCATAACTCAGAATAACATTATATTCAGGGAGATATTGGGCATTTGGTATCACTTCAAATCCGGGGACTTTCACCAGAGTATGTTTCTGCGGATCTTTTATATACAAATAGTATAATTCATTTGCTCCCCGTGCTCCGGTACCACCGTAGATAAGCACGTCTTCCAAACCGTCGCCATTGAAATCTTCAGACCAAAACTCAATCCATTCAGGCAGAGAAAGAAGTTCTTTCCATAATACGGTAGTTTTATTATCTGATTGTTTTTGTATGTATAATACTGTATCCTCAGCATCCGGATCAAGTGCAACCCTGACAGAAAGAACATAAGAACTATCCTCAAAAGGATAATAATCCAATACGGTATCCGCACTGACATTTATCAAATGATTGTTAACAGATGTGCCCTTACTGGTGAAACGTGTATAGTTGTTTACAGTACTTGCAGAAGCACATATAAATAAAAATAAAACACTTAAGAGAACCGGGAACTTTCGCATAATTTTTCTTAGCTAAGATTTTAATTCTGCCAGATAATATAAGTAAGTAACTTTATCAGCGTTATTTTCCTTACTGACAACACGCGCTTTCACGATAATAGTATGGTCATCTTTCCATCTGACTTCTTCTACTGCCCAGTCTTTGGTCTGAAAGCTCATCTTCTCCGATAACAGTTTTTCCGGAGCAGCTGTTTTATTGACATGTAGTATCCCCAAAAAGCAGCTGTTATTTTCATATATATAATTATAATAATACAGCAGATAATTTTCTTCAGGAGATGGTACAGGAACTTCTACAGCATCATCACCGATCGAAACAATAGCATACTGATATCCGCTTATACTATCTATGAGTATTCTGTCACTGAATCCTATATGCTCAGCTACATGTATACTATTCACCACATACATCCCTAATCCGGAAAAATAACCGGAATACTCATAACCTTTAAAATCTTCTTTGGCCCTGTCCGTATACTTCTGCAATCTGACGATTCCTTGCTTTGTAGGCAATAGCATATTCCCTTTCTCTTCCTTCAAAACTAAAGAAGTCGGCTTTATGGCTGGCTTGCATAAGTCATATTCTTCCTTTGTCGATTTTTTAAATTTGATCGTCGGCAGATTATCATAAGTATCTGCATATCCTACAGCTATCTCATTTTTCTTCTGCGCCTGAGCAGTCAGGGATATCAGTAACAATAAAATTAAAATCCTCATATTACTTAACTTTTTGTTTTAGAGTATAGTATATCTGCCCGTTTAATCGAATCAAATCAAAATTCATGCCTCTGCATACAAAATATTCAACTCTCTGTTCAGCACATTCTTCTCCTCCCCTGTTATGACTATATACTTGGTCTATCTTGAAACGCACAGTATCGCTTCCATACGCAACGGAATAGTATCGTGTACCGTTCCATCTTACACTATCTTGATTTGTGCATTGAATTTTAGATGTTTTGTAAAAATGATCTGTTTTAAGTTGATCCTGATCAGGAGTTATTATACTAATACTCCATTCGTTAGGAGCAGAAAGACTGTTAGCACTGCGAAAATTCTTATTTCCGTCCAATACCCAGGTGGTCAATTCCTTATTATTTCCTGATCTGATGCATCCGTTTTCAAATGTAAATGGGCCATCTGCGGCAGAAAATTGCGTATCTATATCCAGATTGGCTATAATCTTTCCTTCTTTGTCCACCTTATAGCTTTTATGCAACGGAGGATTTTTATTTGAACTCTCGGCTAAAACGTTAATAATAAGCTCTTTTTTTTCCGGTAAAAAATAAGGCTCACTTGCATGATGCTGTGTCCCTGCATCCAGCAGCAACTTTACTTCCACCCCATCCAGATCAAACTGATTATCTAAAGTTTGGTACAACATAAATCTTGTATCCAGATCAGGTTGCTTGATAAGTTTAGTCCAATACAGCAAAAAAATAGTGACGACAAATACTCCGGCAACACCTAATGCAAACTTTATATTACTGTAAAATAACACATTAACGTTCAGCTTTTGCAACTGAAAGGGCCACGACAACCCAATTGCCAGAATAATACTGACACCTGCTATATAAGGAAGATGTAGTCGTAAAAAATGCTTTAATAATGCGGTAAACTGATAGGAATAGCCAAAGCTGCCGATATAAAATATTCCATACCCTAACCAAAACAGCAATAGCAAAACCAGAAAAGGTTGTAAAAAACGAAATATAAGGTGAGGATAAATAATCTCTGATGCAACCAGATGAGCGGCTAATCTCACCATACCTGCACATAACAGAACGACGACAATACCAGCAATCCATCCCAATACTGCCGTCCCAAAACTCAAGAATGTCAGTTGCTGATTCGCATAATACCAATACGTAAAAGTCAGAATAAGCAATGACAAAATCACAGCCTTGATATTAGCCGGAGACATCAGGTTTTCCATTTGATTAGTTAAAAGTTTAATAAAGATAAGTGCTATCCTTCAATAAACTGTATACTCAGCATATTAAACTATCTGCACTCCAAACAGAACAACAAAAAGCTATCCAAAAAGCATACAGGAATTTGCCTGTCATCCAAATTGAGATTCCGGACTGCAAAACCGCATATTGGAATGCATAGCCGAAAAACCGGTATAGCTTAGCTTTTTGGACAGCTATTCAAACGTTTCACCTTACTCTTCCAGTCCTTTCAGAATTTTCATTTTCATTTTCCGAAGATGACTGATGCTGGTGTCATACCAATCAAATCTGAAAACCATATTATCAATGATTTCTTTAGCAAGTACTGGATTCTTTTTCTCCAACATCTGTAGCAACGTATAGTCATTAACGCCGTCACGCATAGCTTCCAGCCGGATTGATCCGTATAGCTTGTGATATCCAGGATATACAATCCAGGAGTCTCCTGCAGGAAGAATATTGCCACCTTCACTATTGATACCTGTTGTTTCCCTGTACGGATCATCATTCCAATAGTTAAGTCCCCAGTGCAAATAGCCATCTATCCCATATTTATAATTGATCCAATGCAGTAACCGAGTTTTAATCAAAGGCTGATCCAAAAAGCGGTTTGCGTAATTATCCCGGGGTGACAGACAAGTGTAGAACCATACTTCATCATCTTTCTTAAGACGTTCTTTATAAAAACTAAAATCTTTACTTAGGAAATCCAACTGCGGCACCCATAAATCGATTGTTTCTGCAAGATCTTTACTATGACAGGCCTCCATTATTCTGAAATCAGGAACGATAGATTTGACATAAGTAGCAATATCAATGTATGATTGCTTATTATCTCCTGTTGGTTCATCCGCAATATGCTGAAAGTAAATAGCAGAAAGTCCCCTTTTCTGCAAATGTTCTTGTAATGCGAGAAAGAATGCCTTGTAAAACTCTTTTGCTTTTGGATCCTGAATAGCGACATTTTCAAATTTTACACTATCGGATTCCGGGACAGGTACACGGACGACAAAGGAGCTTGCCCAATCTCCGGACCGCTGGCCAATGTGTCCCCCTTCTATACGTCCCAATACACCTGCCTTTTTAAAAATCTCTACTGTCTGATCAAAATGTCTGAAGTCAATTTTCCAATTTCCTTTTTCCAATTTATAACTTGCAAGGTCTAATGGCGAGATCAAAACTACATTCTGACTATATTCGGACATCTTATTCGCAAAGACATTTATTATTTTCCAATACGTTTCGCTATATGGCTCCACTTTATTCCCGTTATTCATCAACTTTAACCTGTCAGCACTCAAACTGTACCAATTGGTGACCCATAATTTCTGCGGTCCAAGGGTGACATTATGCACATGAATATCAAAATCTTTCTCCACACTTTTACCCTCTGCAGTCATGCTGAGCTTAACCTTGTATGTACCGGTTTTTGTAGCCTCATCTATTGGAATGCTAATGTAATATGGCTGTGCAATTCCCGCTTTCAGATCCAGAGCCTGTCCTTCCATAATCGGATCAGGATAATATCCGGAGGAAGAAATCAAGCGATCTATTCCTGCATTCGTATACTGCCTGTCAGCATGCACATAGCCTACCGGTCCGGACTTGATTCTTTTTGTTGAAAGACCGTCTGCAACAACAGTAATATTAACATTTTTGATATCTTGAGTACTTCTCAACAATACCTGAGCACTGGCCCATTCTCCTTTAGCTACATGAACCTCTTTAAAGGTATCAAAGGGATATACAGTCTCCGGCAATACCTTTTCAAGCGGATCGAGCAGCATTGCAGAAAACTGCTGAGCGAAGGATTGAAAAGAGCAAAACATGAGCAGCGAAACAACTGCCAGTAACGATTTAAGTTTCATAATTTCCTTTTATTAATATGGATAATAAATTCACAATTCAGGATCTTCATATCGAAATTATCAGGCAGAAAAAAATTTCCGCCTGATAAAATTCAACTTTCTACCAACCTGGATTTTGTTTAATTTTAGGATTAAGGGTAATCTGATCCAATGGAATCGGAGATAAATAATCACGATCCAGTTTAAATTGGAATCCATTCTTTAATCCGGCTATGTTCTGGTAATATTCTATATAGCCCTCTGCATCTACAGGTAAACTTTTGACTGCGGTAGAGGTGATTTCCGGAATTCCGGCAACTTCCCATTGCGCACGTTTTGCACCTTTGGGTTTCCGTCCGGCGAGCTTCGTTTCCATTGCTGCCCATCTGAACAAATCATCAGCTCGGTATCCCTCTGCAGCAAGCTCAATACGGCGCTCACGACGTATCTCATTGAGCAACGGACTTATATTTTGAAATTCTTGATTGGGATCTGGAGTAATATTTCCAAGATTGAGATCAGGCATATTGACCCGTCTTCTCAGCAAATTAATACTTCGATCCAGATCAGCCTGTGTAAGCTGCCCCAATTCCGCTTTTGCCTCTGCATATATGAGATAAGCTTCCGCAAAGCGGAAAATAATCTGTCCCGTGGTACCTAGATCCTGTTGTTGATTGTAGTCCGGATTATGTCCTTTATATAGCTGATATCCCGTAATTGATTTATTTTCATTTGCAACCTCAAAGGACGGATATTGAAATACTACGGGAGCCTGTCCGTTTGGTCTGTTATTCGTCAGTATATGCTGGCCGTCATTGACATAGATGGTTTGAGCTAGACGCGGATCCCGATCTGTTACCACATCTGTCAGCGTTGCATCACCTTTGTAAAGCGCACTTACAGCTATCGGTTTACCGTCCTTACAGAGGTAGGCATCTATCAGATCTTTTGTCAACCCTCTGCCGGCACCTGAATTTGAATACCGATGCCACCTGTGTCCCAGATTAAGAGCAAGACTAAAAGCACGCCAAAGCATAATCTCATTGTTAGCGCTATAGTTTACCTGATTAAACAGATTCCAGTAAGCATTTGGATCAGTCCCGAATGGAGTCAAAGCATAGCCTCCCGGATTGTCCAGTAATGCTGTAGTAACAGCTGCTGCCTTTTCCAGATATTTCTTACCATCAGATCCCTGTACAGCAAAAGGAGTCCCTTGTTGGTAGCGTTCCCATGTTCCTTCATAAAGGGCTATCCGCGCCTGAAACAACATAGCTGTTTCTTTGGTAATTCGCGATGCCTCCGCAAGTCCTTTGCTGGGAAGATAACTCACAGCCTTATCCAGATCATTCATAATAGAATCTACCACAACATTCCTTGGTAAGCGTTCGTTAAATACTTCCGGAGAAGAAGGTGTTAACGGCATATTCAGCCAGGGCAAATCACCAAAGGTCTTGAGTTTGGAAAAATAAAAATAGGCTCTGAAAAACAATGCTTCCCCAACATAGGTCTTCATATTGTCAAAAGGTTCCTGAACACGGGAGTAATTAGCGAGGAAATAGTTAACATTACGAAGTTGACTCCAGTCCGAATATGCACCATATCCACCCTCACTGCCAGGCACCACACGCTCGCCGTTCAATGCCGAATTATAACTCACGGCTATCATATTATCACTGCCATCCGCATCCAGACTATAGATCCCCATACTACCCCAGCCATTATAATTAGGCAGCATATTATTGTAAAAGTTATTGGCATATAACTTCAAATCGTTTGAAGTTTTCCAATAATCAGCGTCACTGATATTGGTTTCGGGAGTTTGATCCAGAAGATCTTTCTGACAGCTACTTAACAAAGTAAATCCCAAAACAGTCCATATTATTAATTGAATACGTTTCATTTCAAATGTGTTTAAAGTTAAAAGGAGAAATTGATACCCGCCGAATAGGTCCGCTGCAAAGGATAAATCTTGGAATCACTTATAGAGAGTTCAGGATCCATTGTTTTGATCAGACTAGTCACTGTAAACAGGTTCTCTACCCCAAAATATAACCTTGCTTTACCGAAACCGATTTTATCAAGCCACTCTTTTGGTAAAGCATATCCTACCTGCAGATTTTTTAATCGCAGATAAGCTGCATTTTGCAGATATCTTGTCTGTGTCTGTGTATTTTTTCCATTTTCATCCGTCAGGTAAAATTTAGGAAAATAACCATTCGGATTCTGCTCACTCCATCTGTCCATGTGCACATCAAAAGGTGAACTTTGCCACTCATCACCTGTAATCCCCCAGAAATAGTTAGAACCTATCCATGCATCCCGTTTGCCTATACCCTGAATAAAAAAGGACAGGTCAAAACTTTTATAGTTCAAATCACCTGTAAATCCGAAAGCATAACGTGGCGTATTGTTTCCGATAACACTACGATCACCCGGGTTAGAAACCGTATTGCTTCCGAAATCTATCTCTCCATTCCCATTCAGATCCACATAACGTACATCTCCCGGTTTCCACGTCCGGGCAGATATTTTTGTCTGCGGAACAGCAGCATCTATTTCAGCCTGATTCTGGAATAATCCATATGTGGTATATCCCCATATTTCGCCCATAGTCTGCCCTGCATACCAGGTATTGAGAAGTCCTGTCGGATTCGGATATCTGGTCACCTTACCTTTATAATCGCTCAGAGAAAGACGAGCTCCGTAACCTACTTCTCCAATTTTATCTCTCCAGCTCAGGCTCAGTTCCATACCTCTTGTTTCCATAGCGGCATTATTGACTGTCGGCGGAGTAGCTCCCAGAGTACCTGGTAATGCTTGCGCCGGTCCGGCAAAATCATCTGCTTTACGAATATACCAGTCAAATGAAGCATTCAGTTTATTCTGTAAAAAGCTCATATCCGCCCCGATGTTGAGTGTAGTAGTCGTGACCCAGGTCAGATCCGGATTAACAAGCTGAGGAGGTGTGACTGAAGCTTGCTGGTTACCTCCGAAAAGCCAGTTGGTATTTGGAGGACTGGATGTCCCCATATTTGGATAAAAGGGATACCAGACAGGATTATTCGGATCTGTGTCCAAAAATGCCTGATCACCAAGTGCTCCGTACGAACCCCGAAGTTTAAATGCAGAAACGGCTGGCAGCAGCGGTTCAAAAAATGCTTCCTTATCCAGGTTCCATCCCAACGATACACCCGGATAGAATTTCCATCTTACATCTCCAAGGAAACGGGAAGTACCGTCATAGCGCCCGTTAAATTCAAACAGATATTTTTGCTTGTAGTTGTAGTTGACACGTCCGAAAAATCCGTCAGAAGCTATTTTTCGGATAAAATCACTTATAGAGGGTGCTGGTCCGTAAGTACCTGATAAGGACGGAATATTATCTGAATACAACTGGCTGTTACTTGCTCCATATCTTTGAAACTCTGTATAATCACGTACAAAACCACCCATTACACTAAAAAAATGATCGTCGAGTTGTTTTTCATATTTGGTAAATGCATTAATAATATGATGTTGTATCCGGTAATTAGACCGGCTCAAACCATTCGGATAAGTTCCTCCGATCTGGAACTGTGACCCATCAGGACGGAGAGAATACAAAGTTTTGGTATGGGAATTCTCATCCTGAAAAGACGCATCAAAAGTATAGTTTGTTGTGGCAGTCCATCCGGGTGCCAGTTTGAAAACAAATTCACCTGTTAATAATGCCTTGTCCAGTGTGGATTTTGTCCTTCCGCCATCTAGATGTAATAGCACATCACTGGATTCTGAAAAATTGCCATCAGGATTATATAGCGGTACTGTTGGCCATTTTCTGGCAATCTGATGCATATAGTTACCTCCGGTCTTCCCACTGTAAGTATTAGGTGTATTCGTGAGTTCCTTGGAGAAACTACCTCTCCAGCTAAAATCCAGCCACTTGGCAACCGAGGTTGTTATATTCGTGCGGACATTGAATCTTTTATAGTTGTCCACACCATAATTATACATCCCTGCCCGGTCATTGTAACCCAATCCTACATAGTATGTGGTATTTTCGGAGCCACCGGAGACACCGACATTATGCTGTTGACTAAAAGCTAAATCTTTGAAATAGATTTTAAACCAATCGTTATTGGCATTACCGGCATTCCAGGTGTAATATTCATTAGCTCCAGGCGCAGTACTTGCAATAGTTTCCGTTGTCAGAGATCCATTTTGATAAGCGATAATACGATCTATGGTTTCCTGATTGAAAATCGCACTTCTGCCTCCATTTAAAGCTGCTTCATTATATAAATTGGCAAAGTCCAGGGAATTCAACATCTTAGGAAGATTAATCGGTTGCGCCCAGCTCAGATTATTATTATAGGAAATTGCAGGCTTACTGCCTTTTTTACCCTGTTTTGTAGTAATAAGAATCACCCCATAAGGAGCACTTGAACCGTAGATAGCTGCAGATGCTGCATCCTTTAATACGGAAATATTCTCTATATCATCGGGATTTAGCGTGTTGATATCGCCTCCCTGTACACCGTCAATAACGATCAACGGAGATCCGGAAGTACCTAATCCGGTAAATCCTCTTACGTTAATGCTTTGTGTAGCATTAGGTGCTCCTCCACTGTTTCCGGTGAATACATTCAATCCAGGGAGCTGTCCCTGCAATGCCTGACTGACACGCGATATAGATCTGTTTTGAAGGACTTCCCCTCCGATCTGAGATACAGCTCCTGTTACTAAGGCTTTACTTTGCTTGCCGTAGCCGACCACAACGACTTCCTCCAGATCACTGACAGACGATTTCAATACAATCTGTATTGTTCCGGTACCGGAAATGATCTTTTCCTGAGGCGCATATCCTACAGCGGTAATCAGAAGCGTTGCATTTGCAGGCGCATTGATTCGAAATTCACCGCTTTTATCTGTAGATGCGGCTATAGATGTCCCTTTGACTTTAATAGTGACACCCGCAACAGCTTCTCCCTGTTCATTGACAATACGTCCGGAGAGTTCTTGCTGGCCTATTAAAGAATTAGTTATTCTTAGCGGATTATTTTTATCAAAAAGGCTTGATGTAGTTGACGATTCCATCAGGGATAGATTCCTATCACTTGCATAAGAAGTATTTGCAAGTAACAATAAGGAAAATCCCCATGAAAAAACTTTTTTTTTCCGAATACTGACCTTATAGCCATATCCGGAGGAATAGTTAGGTGCTTTCATTTAGAACTAGATTTAACAGGTTATTGATACTACTGTTTAGCTGTTAAAATAGATCCAAGTTTGTGTGAAATTGTAATTCAGAACAGGCTGTCTAATGCGTAAACAGCGCTAAAAGTTTACCTCCTTTCATAAGTTTGATTTATCATAAAGATAGGTGGCTTTGTAAGACCAGATATCTGTAACAGGTTTATTTGTAATCATAAATATATTTAAAAAAGTTTACAATAAAAAATTAATTATCGATTTAGCAGCATAAAAAATCGTGCATAAAACTAAAATATCTTAAAAAAGTTTAATATTAATAAACTCTTAACATTTTAAAAATATAAGTTGAAATAAACAAATGTTAAAGGATGAATACTTTTTAATTTTTTATATTTCTTACTTTTACGCTATGAAAGAGCAACCCAACAATCCATTACACGGAGTTCGGCTAGATACTATTATTGAATATCTGGTTGATCATTTCGACAGCTGGGAAGGTCTGGGCAGACGTATTCCAATTCGTTGCTTTAATGAAAACCCCAGCCTGAAATCTTCTCTTACTTTTCTGCGGAAAACACCTTGGGCGCGGCAGAAAGTAGAAGATTTATATGTACAGATTACCAGTAAAAAATAACATAACTTTCTGTAGTCATTAAAGCCTTATTTGTTGGTATTTTATTTCATCGACTTACCAATGCTACAGGATAATTAGCTTGTGAATAGCAGATTATCGTTGAAGAATGTCTACCTTTGCAGCCATGAAAAAAATTGCAGACTACAGAAGACTTTTGGACGTAGATAAATCGGTTGATCTTAAAACATTAAAATCGACTTACAGAACGATAATGAAAGAATGTCATCCGGATAAATTTGTGAATGATGAAGAGGGAAGAATTGCCGCTGAGATCAAAAGTAAAGAAATGATAGAAGCATATCATTTCCTAGTAAGCATCTGCCCGGAAACAATTGAAAATCAATTACCTATATACATTGCGACTATTACAAACTCTGCTATTGCCGATTTTGACTGGAAAGCACAGGTATTGGTTATTACTTTTCATGATGGAAGTCAGTATGAATATTTTGGTGTAGCTAAGAACGATTATATTAAGTTTATTAATGCCGATTCTCCGGGACGTTTTGCAAGAAGACATATTTTTCATTCCTACCCGTACAGAAATGTATTGAAGACTTCTGAACCAGTTTAATTACCCTGTAATTCAGAATTTCAAAATTCATAAAAAAACACCTTTTAGAAAACTAAAAGGTGTTTTTTTGACATATTCCCTTCAAAAAATTTATTAACAGACAATCTGCGTTTATCCCTCTTACTACGCTGGATACTGTTTGCAATAACACCATCTCAACTTAGAAATCCTGAATTCAGCAAGAAAAAAAAAAACACATTAGACAACAAAAAGGCTGTAAAGGAAGTGCTACAAATTAAAGAACAGTATGTAGTTATATCTCTTCTAAAAAGACACAACATTCATTTAAACAAAATGAAACGTAGCTAGTGTACTACACTTGTTTTTCCCGTTTTCTTATACTTTTTATCTCCTCTATCTTCGCAAAAAATAGATTTTAAGAGAGATAAAATACCTGTATAAGAAAAGGTACAGATCTGAGGAAGGTTTCCATTATTAACATTAATATGAAAAAGCAATTATTATTATTTCTACTATCGTGTTTTGCAGTAGCAACAGGATATGCGCAGCAAAAAATCGGAGATGGATCAATCACCGGTGCATCCAATCTGCCAAATAAAGATGCCATACTTGAGCTTTCAAGTAAATACAAAGGCTTGCTTTTTTCCAGAGTAGAATTACAATCTACTACTAATCCGGCTCCATTACAGAGTAATCAGCATGTACCGGGTATGATGGTATACAATACGGCAAAGGTCGGCGATGTTTCTCCTGGTATATATTATAACGACGGAAACAAGTGGATTCCTGCCGGTAACTCTTCGGGAGCTATTAATATTACCTACAATCCTTCTACGTTTGAGATTTCATTTATAGATTCAAATGGGAATCCCGTAACGATTAATCTTAAAGATGTGGTTAAAGCTAACGAAACACTGACTACATTGGCATACGACAATGCAACCAAGATTCTGACCTACATAGATGAGAAAAATCTGCCGACTACGATCAACATCAGTTCATTGGTAACAGGTAATGAAACACTGACTGTACTCACTTACGATCCGGCTACAAACAAACTCACCTACAAAGATGAAAAAGGTGATGATAATATTCTGGACATCAGTACCCTGGTCAAAAACAACGAAACACTCACTACACTGGCATACGACAATGCAACCAAGATTCTGACCTACAACGATGAGAAGGGCAAACCAACCAATATCAACATCAGCTCACTCGTGACTGGCAATGAAACACTGACTGTACTCACTTACGATCCGGCGACAAACAAACTCACCTACAAAGACGAAGCAGGAACTATTAATACACTCGATATCAGCAATCTGGTTAAGAACAATGAGACACTGACTACACTGGCATACGATAATGCAACCAAGATTCTGACCTACACTGATGAGAAAAATCTGCCGACTAATATCAACATCAGTTCATTGGTAACAGGTAATGAAACACTGACTGTACTCACTTACGATCCGGTGACAAACAAACTCACCTACAAAGACGAAGCTGGAACTATTAATACACTTGATATCAGCAATCTGGTTAAGAACAATGAGACACTGACTACACTGGCATACGATAATGCAACCAAGATTCTGACCTACACTGATGAGAAAAATCTGCCGACTACGATCAATATCAGTACACTCGTGACTGGCAATGAAACACTGACTGTACTCACTTACGATCCGGCGACAAACAAACTCACCTACAAAGACGAAGCTGGAACTATTAATACACTTGATATCAGCAATCTGGTTAAGAACAACGAGACACTGACTACACTGGCATACGATAATGCAACCAAGATTCTGACCTACACTGATGAGAAAAATCTGACGACTACGATCAATATCAGTACACTCGTGACTGGCAATGAAACACTGACTGTACTCACTTACGATCCGGCGACAAACAAACTCACCTACAAAGACGAAGCAGGAACTATTAATACACTTGATATCAGCAATCTGGTTAAGAACAATGAGACACTGACTACACTGGCATACGATAATGCAACCAAGATTCTGACCTACACTGATGAGAAAAATCTGCCGACTAATATCAACATCAGTTCATTGGTAACAGGTAATGAAACACTGACTGTACTCACTTACGATCCGGCGACAAACAAACTCACCTACAAAGACGAAGCAGGAACTATTAATACACTTGATATCAGCAATCTGGTTAAGAACAATGAGACACTGACTACACTGGCATACGATAATGCAACCAAGATTCTGACCTACACTGATGAGAAAAATCTGCCGACTACGATCAATATCAGTACACTCGTGACTGGCAATGAAACACTGACTGTACTCACTTACGATCCGGCGACAAACAAACTCACCTACAAAGACGAAGCAGGAACTATTAATACACTTGATATCAGTACGCTAGTCAAAAACAACGAGACATTGACTACACTGGCATACGATAATGCAACCAAGATTCTGACCTACACTGATGAGAAAAATCTGCCGACTACGATCAATATCAGTACACTCGTGACTGGCAATGAAACACTGACTGTACTCACTTACGATCCGGCGACAAACAAACTCACCTACAAAGACGAAGCAGGAACTATTAATACACTCGATATCAGCAATCTGGTTAAGAACAATGAGACACTGACTACACTGGCATACGATAATGCAACCAAGATTCTGACCTACACTGATGAGAAAAATCTGCCGACTAATATCAACATCAGTTCATTGGTAATAGGTAATGAAACACTGACTGTACTCACTTACGATCCGGTGACAAACAAACTCACCTACAAAGACGAAGCTGGAACTATTAATACACTTGATATCAGCAATCTGGTTAAGAACAATGAGACACTGACTACACTGGCATACGATAATGCAACCAAGATTCTGACCTACACTGATGAGAAAAATCTGCCGACTACGATCAATATCAGCTCACTCGTGACTGGCAATGAAACACTGACTGTACTCACTTACGATCCGGTGACAAACAAACTCACCTACAAAGACGAAGCAGGAACTATTAACACACTCGATATCAGCAATCTGGTTAAGAACAATGAGACACTGACTACACTGGCATACGATAATGCAACCAAGATTCTGACCTACACTGATGAGAAAAATCTGCCAACTACGATCAACATCAGTACACTCGTGACTGGCAATGAAACACTGACTGTACTCACTTACGATCCGGTGACAAACAAACTCACTTACAAAGACGAAGCAGGAACTATTAATACGCTTGATATCAGCAATCTGGTTAAGAACAATGAGACACTGACTACACTGGCATACGATAATGCAACCAAGATTCTGACCTACACTGATGAGAAAAATCTGCCGACTACGATCAATATCAGTACACTCGTGACTGGCAATGAAACACTGACTGTACTCACTTACGATCCGGTGACAAACAAACTCACCTACAAAGACGAAGCAGGAACTATTAATACACTCGATATCAGCAATCTGGTTAAGAACAATGAGACACTGACTACACTGGCATACGATAATGCAACCAAGATTCTGACCTACACTGATGAGAAAAATCTGCCGACTACGATCAATATCAGTACACTCGTGACTGGCAATGAAACACTGACTGTACTCACTTACGATCCGGCGACAAACAAACTCACTTACAAAGACGAAGCAGGAACTATTAATACACTCGATATCAGCAATCTGGTTAAGAACAATGAGACACTGACTACACTGGCATACGATAATGCAACCAAGATTCTGACCTACACTGATGAGAAAAATCTGCCGACTAATATCAACATCAGTTCATTGGTAACAGGTAATGAAACACTGACTGTACTCACTTACGATCCGGTGACAAACAAACTCACCTACAAAGATGAAAAAGGTGATGATAATATTCTGGACATCAGTACCCTGGTCAAAAACAACGAAACACTCACCACTCTCGATTACGACAACGGAACTAAAATTCTAACCTACACTGATGAGAAGGGTAAACCAACCAATATCAACATCAGCTCACTCGTGACTGGCAATGAAACACTGACTGTACTCACTTACGATCCGGCGACAAACAAACTCACTTACAAAGACGAAGCAGGAACTATTAATACACTCGATATCAGCAATCTGGTTAAGAACAATGAGACACTGACTACACTGGCATACGATAATGCAACCAAGATTCTGACCTACACTGATGAGAAAAATCTGCCGACTAATATCAACATCAGTTCATTGGTAACAGGTAATGAAACACTGACTGTACTCACTTACGATCCGGCGACAAACAAACTCACCTACAAAGACGAAGCAGGAACTATTAATACGCTTGATATCAGCAATCTGGTTAAGAACAATGAGACACTGACTACACTGGCATACGATAATGCAACCAAGATTCTGACCTACACTGATGAGAAAAATCTGCCGACTAATATCAACATCAGTTCATTGGTAACAGGTAATGAAACACTGACTGTACTCACTTACGATCCGGTGACAAACAAACTCACCTACAAAGACGAAGCAGGAACTATTAATATGCTTGATCTTAAAAACATGGTTCAAAATAATCAAAAAGTAATAACTGTTTCTAATGGAAGCAACACCACGGTAGCAGAAACTGTTACAGGTAATGCAACAGATTACAAAGTATCCGTAAATCCGGCAACAACATTAACAACCGGAGCTGTAAAACCCGGTACTGGATTATCTGTAACAGCTGACGGAACATTATCCGTAAACACCTCGGGTACAGGAGGTATTGGTAAAACATTAACTACTGATGGTATTATTACAGTGAATGCAGCAAATTCTTTGTCCGGTTCTGTTTTGACTGCCGCAGCTTTAAGTATTGCTGATGGTTCAATTACCTCTGCAAAAATAACCGATGGAACTATTGTTAATGCTGATATTGCAAACAGCACGATTACAGAAGGCAAACTAGCCAACGCAGGCGCCAATCAGGTGTTAACTACCAGTGCTACAGGGGTGCCACAATGGGTAAACCAAAACACTTTGGAACCATGGAGAGTACAAGGAACTTCAAACGGTGCAACTACCAATACAGATAATATTTATCAGACAGGAAATGTAGCCATTGGAGCCGGTGCAACTGCTCTTACAGGAGCAGATGCTACTGCCAAACTCTTTGTCAACGGAACAATTACTACAGCATCTTCTCTTTATGCAGATTATGTATTTGAAGATTATTTTGAAGGAGCTTCTAAGCTGAACAGCGATTATACATTTAAGTCTCTGGCCGAAGTGGAGACATTTATTAATGAAAACAAGCACCTTCCAGGCGTAACAGGTATTAAAGGCCTTACTAAAAACGAAAAAGGTGAATATATTTTTAATATTTCCCAGTTAAGTGTACAGATTCTGGAAAAAGTAGAGGAATTATACCTGCACACTATTGAACAAAAGAAACAATTAGATCTTAAAAAGCAGGAAATTGATTCACTGAAAGAAACTGTAAAAAACATGAACGAACGTTTGCAGCGTATCGAACAACTGTACGGAGAAAAGCCCGCTCACATTAATGAGTAAATGGTCATGAAAAAGAAAATGAATAGTTTGAAGACATATTTGTTATTGTTGTTATGTGTATCAGGCACAATTACATTACAGGCTCAGCCGGCCGGAATCAACACCAAAAATCCGGCAGCTGTCCTGCATGTGGATGCAAAAAAAGACAATACTCCTACTCTACAGGAAACTGACGATTTTGTAGTGACATCAGGCGGAAATATAGGCATAGGAACGATCACACCCACACACAGATTAGATATCAGAGGTAAGCTTCAGATTAGAGATGGCGGAGAACAAACAGGTAGTGTACTCACTACTGATGCCACTGGTTTAGCTAAATGGAATTATCCGGCAGTGTCAAAAGCTGTCGTTAATGGAGATTTCCCCAGTGCTTCCATAAAGATAATACCGAATGGTTATACTAACCCTCCTAGAGATTCAAGGATATCCATTACACTGAGCAGAGGAAAATGGATTGTGAATGCAGGTATAACATTCACAGGGGGGAACAGAACCATCTTTCAGCGCTGCTATTTATCCTCTGATGTTAATTCAATTCAGCAAAATGGTTTTACTTTCCTGAGTCCGGCCGGTTCGCAAAGTAGCTATGGAGGACTAGTGTCCACTAACATCACTGATCCTCCCAATTCTCCCGCACAGAGAGGTTTTGTTACCGGCAGCATGACCATAGAAGTAACCGCACCGACTGTTATCATCCACCTGCTATTGCAAAATCAGCCTAGCGGTGCTTACGAATTTAATGCAAAAGATTATCTGGAAAATTACTTTTTCGCCAAACCAATAGATTGATGGCTGTTCTTTATTTCTTTAAAATAACCATAAACATCACGCTATCTGCATAAGCAAATAATACCTAATATTATTAATATTCAGCACAATGAAAACACTTAAAATTATAGCTACAGCGCTTGCTACTACCTGGTTTGCTTCCGCTTATGCACAAAATACAGGAATCAATACCAAAAACCCTCGAGCTGTTTTGCATGTCGATGGTAGTAAAGATAATAACGCCAGTGGTGCACCCACAGGAACACAGCCAGCTAACGATTTTGTCGTCACCAGTACAGGTAATGTTGGTATCGGTACGATCGCACCTACCGCAAAACTCGTTATTGATAACGGTACAGCGGGAGCGGCGATTAAGATTATAGATGGTACGCAGTTCAACGGCTATGTACTGACCAGCGATGCAAACGGAGTTGGTACATGGACACTAGTTCCTGCATTTCGCCCCACCATATTAGGAACATTTCCAGCCTCAGTAAACACTGTACATTCTAATAGTGGATCCGGTGGTTATGTAGCATCTGGTGTATCTATCACTCTTCCGCAGGGTAAATGGGCAGTAAATGCAGGAATGACTTTCAGTAACATCAGTACCGATGGTTGGGAACATTGTTATCTGTCTTCAAGCCCTGCAAGTACAGCACAGGCTGGCTTTACACATTTGGGACCGGCCGGTGTCAGCACCTGTTATGCCGGTTTGCTGCTTAAAGCGGCTAAGGCCTCCCCTACTGACACAAACGGCACAAGCTTTATATCTGGAAGTTCGATTATTGATGTAACTGCACCTGGTGGAATTACCCTATATCTCGTTTTTCAAAGATGGACAAGCGATGTTTTCCAATATGCCACCAATAATTCCGAAAATTATTTTTATGCAGTGCCCGTACAATAAAAATTGTATAACAAGAAATAAGTAATAAACAGACCTAAAAATGAAACGATATAACAGATTGGTAACAGGTATTGATAGTTTTTTATTTCTGTCCAAAGGATCAGGATCCCATAAGGTGTGCCCGAGTGTACCAGCATGCAAGAGTATGAAAAATATGGTCAAATTTTTCTTAAGTACTATACTTGGCCTGCTTAGCCTTTCTCTGCATGCTCAAAATGGCAAAAATTCCGATTTTTCAAATAACTCCTACTTTATCGTTTCTGCAGGCACATCGGATATTATATATTCCGAAAATCTTTTTATTGGTCCAAATGCCGAATGGCAGATAGACGGAGATTTATACATTTACAGTAACAAGATCTGGATTGCTCCTACAGCCAAAATTACAGGTAGTGGAAAGCTTATTCTGAAAGATCCCGGTTCAAATCCATATTATATTGGATGGGGTAATCAACCCACGCTGATAGATGCAAATAACGGAGAATTTATTTCTGTAAACATTACGATTGACAACCCGTCTAATATCAGGCTGGCTGATATAGCAGATCCCGGTTACGGTCTTACAACCGGAGTAAATAATATAGCAGCTTTAAAAGTAGCTTCCCATATCGATTTCAACGTGCAGGGCGGGGATATCCTGCTTAACGGTTTTGAACTGATTCTGGGACCTGATGCGCATTTACTGAATGCAGGCAGTATCAATACGCCCAATCAGAATATCCGCGGATATATTGTGACAGGAAATCTTCCGGGAAGCCTGCTTGTCAAAAGTCTGAAACAGGGCGAAAAATTCCTTTTTCCGGTAGGTATTGATGAAAGCAGTTACACTCCTGCAATCCTCACTCCCAAAGCAGCTGATGAAATCCATGTCGGTGTCATGGATTACAAGGCCTCTACAACAATACAGATCAAGGATACAGAGGTAGGCATGGACCGCATCTGGCATATCTATGCCAATAAAGAACTGAGAGCGGATTACACCCTGATCCATCAGGCTATCACTAACGGAAATCTATTTATAGATAGTAAAGCAGAAATTATGCAGTATTCCGGCAATGGCAATTGGATCGGCGATATCACAACGTTAGTTTCTGCAGGCATACATACCCGTCAGGATGTATTAGCCTATGCTGCACCTACACTGGATGGTACATGGGTAACGAAATTCAGTTATAAAGGTCCTGAAGCTAATGATGATATCTTTACCATCCCATATGCAGATCAATACACGAATAAAGAAAATCAGCTGCATGTTCTGCAAAATGATAACGCCGGCTCCCACCCCATAGTTGTTTCTTCCGTAAAGGTCATCACCCCACCTCAACATGGAAAGGTGACAGTCAATACAGATGGTACCGTGACCTATTCACCTGATCCCGGATACATTGGAGAAGATTCTTTTGAATATCGTATTACGGATGAATACGGACTTTCAGATACGGCACGTGTCACGGTGAACATCCAATCACGTGATCTTCATATTCCGAATGTATTTACTCCAAACGGAGATGGCATCAATGACTACTTTGAGATTATCGGATACGAATACTATGACCGCATTAGCATGACCATTGTCAACCGTTGGGGAAATGAAGTATATCGTAACAGTAAGTATGATAATAAATGGGATGGCAGCGGACTTAATACAGGAACCTATTTCTATATTATTGAAGCCATTAAAGGAAACGAGAAGCGTGTATTCAAAGGAGATGTATTGATCAAACCTCAATAGTAGTGATAATCTAAAACTACATAAGAATTATTAAAAATGAAATACAGAAAATACATAATACTCACGCTCACCGGATTACTGGGCATGTGTAAAATATATGCACAACAGAGTATTCAGTTTACGCAATACATTTTCAATTCCATGAGTGTAAACCCGGCGTATGCAGGTTACAAAGAAGAGTGGTTTGCACAGGTAGGTCTGCGTAGTCAGTGGACGGGTTGGCAAGGGGCTCCAAAAACAGGAACGGCCTCTATAGACGGTATTTTGGACGCACAGAGTAAGCGACACGCTGTAGGACTTAACGTCACAGCAGACAAACTTGGAGCGCAGTCGGCAACAGCTATCTATGGCAATTATGCCTTTCGCTTACAACTTGATAATGAGGATACGCAACGGCTCAGTCTCGGTATAGCTGGAGGTGTCACACAATACAGTCTTGACGGGAACAAGCTGGATCCGAATCAGCAGAATGACCCTACCGTACCTAAAGGTATGATATCAGATTGGGTACCGGATGTCCGGCTGGGAATTTATTATAGTAATCCGCGTTGGTATGCAGGAGTATCTGTGCAGGATCTTTTTAACGGCACAAACTCTGGTTCAGATTACCGTTTCAATCAAAATACTTCGGAGAATCTCTATCGTACAGTAAGTATGTATGTCATTTCAGGTATGTTATTCGAATTGAGTAAGGGCATTCACCTGCGACCTAGCCTCCTGCTGAAAGAAGACTTTAAAGGACCTACCTCTCTGGATCTGAATGCCATGTTTATATTCAACAGCAAATTTTGGATCGGAGCCGGATACCGTACAAGAGCCAAACTGTTTAACCGTGCTTATCAGGATCACACGGTAGACAAACTAAGCGCCATGAATGCTATAACAGGTATTGCACAGTTCTATGTAACTGATCGGTTTCGTATAGGATACTCCTATGACGCCATGCTCAACCGAATGAGCGGATTACAAAATGGCTCTCATGAAATCACATTGGGGCTGACATTCGGCAGCCGCGGGGCAAGTCAGTACCTGAGTCCACGTTTTTTTTAAGAGAAAATCAGACGGTATAACATAAAATTTAAAACGAGACCCTGATAACAGCAATAAAGATGGGAAATAAACTACATACTATATATAAACTACTCATTACCGGAATTCTGTTGACTGGAGTAATTGCGGTAAGAGGTCAGGAGCAGGTAAGTCTCAGGGGAACTGCAGATAAACTCTATCATCAGTACGAATATTACAGAGCGGCTCGTATTTATGAGAAACTTGTAGACACAAAGAAGCCACATGTTCAGGACATGGAACGTCTGGCAGAATGTTATTATCTTATGGATGATTACAGCCTCGCTCAAAACTGGTATGCCCGTATTATGAATGAAGGAAAGTTTTCGGATCGATCTCAACTCGCATATGCAGAGCTGCTAAAAAAGACAGGGAACTATGCTGGCGCAAAAGAACAATTTCATCAGTATGCGATGCGCACCGGAAAGACAAACGAAGTTGCACTTGCCATACAGGGGGCTGATTCAGCTACGGTATGGATGACAACCCCAACTTTACACAAACTGATAAACGAAGAAGACATCAATACGCGCAATTCTGAATTTGGTGTTACTCCACTCCATACAAATGTATTGTATACAGGTGAACCCGGTAGCTGGAGTGAAGGTATTTCCGGCCGCACGGGTCGTCCCTATCTTAAGGTTTATTCAGCAAGCATAGATAAGAATCAACTTAAATTATCACATCCTGCTATACTACCTGACGTATTTAATGATGCGGCATTTCATGTGGGACCTGTCGCCGTCAGTAAAGATGGAAATCTGCTGTTGGTTACCCGCACCTACCCTGGTAAAGATGCCGAAAAACAACAAGCGGGAAACTACACATTTTACAAACATAATCTGGAACTGATCATCTATACACGATCCGGAGACACCTGGTCAGCGGCTCCGTTTTCCTACAATAATATACAGCGTTATTCTACCGGACATGCCGCATTAAGCGAAGATGAGTCAACGTTATATTTTGCTTCGGATATGCCCGGAGGAATCGGTGGTGTAGATATCTGGTTCTGTCCACGTAATTCAGACGGCAGCTGGGATCAACCTGTAAATGCCGGTCCCGAAGTTAATTCAACAGGAGATGAAATGTTTCCATCTGTCTCCGGAAATATGCTGTATTATTCCAGTAATGGTTTTCCGGGTATGGGCGGTCTGGATATTTTCGTGACTGAAATAAAGGAAAATGGATTCAGTAAATCCAGAAATCTGCGTTTTCCTGTAAATTCCGCTTCAGATGATTTTTCATATGTGATTGTCAGCAAAAATAACGAATACTTTTCGGGATATATATCTTCCAACCGCATAGGTGGAAAGGGATTGGATGACATTTACTCATTTTCGTTTCAAAAACCAAAAATTCAGATATATCTGGAAGGACAAACCTTGAATAAAGCAACATCAGAGCTGATTGCATCTGTACAACTGACATTGCAGAATGAAAGAGGACAGATAATTCAAAGCAAATCAAGCAATCAAAAAGGTGAATTTAACTTTCAGGCAGATCCCGGATTATCTTATCGTATAATTGGGGAGAAAGTGGGTTTTATGGAAGATTCTATTGCTTTCACAACACCTCTACCCCATCGGGATACCTCTATCCGTCTGACCCTTCATCTGCAACCAGTGATGGAAAAAGGGACAAGTTTTGTAATGGAGAATATCTACTACGATCTGGATAAATATAATATCAGGGATGATGCCAAACCTATTCTTAATCAGCTTGTCCGGACGATGCGGGATAATCCGGGACTAAAAGTTGAATTATCAAGCCATACTGACAGCAGAGCTACAGCTAAATATAACATGAAATTATCTCAAAACAGAGCACAATCTGCTGTAGATTATATAGTAAGTCGCGGAATAGACCGAAACCGGCTTATTGCTAAAGGTTATGGAGAAACTAAATTGGTAAATAGATGTAAAGATGGTGTAAACTGCACAGAAGCACAACATCAGGCTAATCGACGTACGGAAATAAAAATACTGGAATACTAACAAATGGGGCTATCCGGCCTTTTTGGACAGCCTCATTCTTTTAAAAAAATACACATAAAAACACGAACTTTTATTTCTGTAAAAGTTCGTGTTTTTATGTATCAATGCCTATTAATCCTGTTTCTTAGCTACTTTCCTGAACGGCTTCTTTTTCCGGTGGAATTTCTTTTTCGCAGGTCGGCTTTTCGGGTCATATACAGGTCCCTCCGAAAATCCGTCAGGTAAAGGTATTTTTTCAATTTCATTACCTATCAATGCTTCAATTCTGCCAAAACGATTCTGATCTTTTGTATTGATAAACGTTATAGCTGTACCTGTGGTGGCAGCTCTGGCAGTACGGCCTACTCTATGTACATAATCTTCCGGATCCGGAGGTACATCATAATTGATCACCAGACTTATTCCCACAACATCAATCCCTCTTGATATCACATCCGTTCCGACAAGTACACTCAGACGCTTACCTTTAAACTTGTTCATGACCTCTTCACGCTGAGTCTGCTCCAGATCGGAATGAAATGCTTCAGCAGCTATTCCCTTTTTTTGCAATTCATGGGTCAGCCTTTTTACAATTTCCTTCTTAGATGCAAAAATAATAACACTGGAGTAGCTATCATCGGAGAGAATAGTTTTGATCAATTCCGTTTTTTGTTCATCGTATACCAGATAGGCCTGTTGCTTTATGCCGTCTGAAGGTTTGGATATCGCTATATTTATTTCTGTAGGTTCATGAAGAATCTGTTTGGCCAGAGAACGGATCTTTGGAGGCATAGTAGCCGAAAAAAGTAAGTTCTGACGCTTGGCTGGCAAATAACTAATAATCCGCAGAATATCTTCATAGAATCCCATATCTAACATACGGTCAGCCTCATCGAGAATAAGATGTTCCAGTTTAGAAAAATCAAATTTGCCTGATGTCATGTGAGCAATTAATCTTCCCGGAGTGGCTACAATAATGTTTACCCCTTCGCGGATTGCTCTTTTCTGCTGCTCGTATCCTATTCCGTCACCTCCTCCGTATACGGCAATAGAAGTTGCTCCTGTGAAATAAGCGAGTCCCATAATCTGCTGATCAATTTGCAAGGCTAATTCACGTGTAGGAGCTAAAATCAAGGTATTGACATGTTCCGATTTACGGACTTCAATTTTATGTAATATAGGCAAGAGATAAGATGCAGTTTTGCCCGTACCTGTCTGCGCACAGGCAATAAGGTCTTTATCTTGGAGAATAACAGGAATAGCCTGTTCTTGTATAGGAGTTGCATCAAGATAGCCCATACTGTCCAGCCCCTCCTCCAATAGAGGAGCCAAACCAAATTCGGTGAATTTCAAACTTTTATTTTATCGTTATACTGTAAAAACAGCATAATTTAGTGTTTTTTTCTCAAAGAAAGAAATTGTTAAAGCGTACATAATGGAATGGGAAAATAAAAAATCAAAAACAAACAGCTTATTACAAACATGTTAAGGTATTGGCGGAGACGCCAACACACGTAAAGAAAAACAAAGGCCGGTGCGAGAATGCCGCTCGAACCAGAATAATAAAGCCACTAACAACATGCCTGCACCAGAGAAGTAACAACGGTTAAGCTCAGTTAATTCTCTCCTTTCCAAGGAGAGATCCCGATTTATCGGGAGAGAGGTTCAAAACACTTACAAAACTAAACTTTGTTAAATTGTTGGTGAGGACACCAACACACGCAGACAAGAAAGCAAAGCTGGTGCGAGCATGACGCTCGTACCAAGGTAATAAAACGCTTAAGCCAGTCATTGCCAGTTCAGCGACACTAACAAAAACAAGATCCCTGATCTGCCGGTTGGCAGATCAGGGGATCTTTTCCTTACTTTCGTTATTCCAAAGTAATTATTTAGCCTGTACAGTCAACACCGCAGCTGTATTACCTGCGCTGACATCCACGGTCAGGACATATGTTTTTCCATCTTCCAGTGTTTTTCCTGTGACCAGTCCCAAATTGCCGGAATCTCTTCCGTTAGTTCCATTACCAATAAAGATCAGGTCTCCGGAGGTCTTTATAGCTGCAGCACCAAATTCACCACCCCATCCCTTTTGATGGAAAAATTTAAAGTTGATATTATCAATTTTGATCGTTTCCTTTCCTTTAAAGGTAATCTGATATTTCTTATTTCCGATTGGTGCCAGACAAAGCGCTTTATCTGTATTCCAGCCAACCTGATTATTCGCTACAGACGGTTTCCCTACTCCTTCTCCGATAATCCATATTGCTCCTGTTCCATCTGCTTTCAAGGAAGCATAATTACTTCCATCCAGTGCTTCGACAATAAAATATTTATTCGGAAAATTGGCTGTAATTCTATAATTACCATTTATGGCATTAAACGTCAGTTTTCCATTGCTATCTTTCGTAAAGAAATCCGGATCTATCCACCAGTCTTTAAGATCCGAAAAACCATCGATAGTTACCTGATCGCCCTTGTTTATGGTCAGATCTGTTCTGAAATTATCATCATTGACCCGATTCAGTACTTTCTGATTAATCGCATAAGCAATAATAAAGGGAGATGCTTCGTAATTAAAGGTATTAAATGCAATAGTATAGGTACCTGATGAGGAGTTGGAAAAAGGAATCAGAGAAGTAGATCCAAGCGCTATTGCATTACTTTCCCATCCAAAGTTCATTTCATTACCATTTGACCCCACTTTTGGAGCTTTGATGTATCCCTTAACAGAAAACGGAAAAACCTCTGTTGCAGCATATTGATTTGCTGCCTTTTTCTGCATCTTATATTCTTTCCCATCCGTAATCAGAGTCAGATAAGGAAAATCAGGACGACTCACAACAAGATCAAGAGACTGCTCCGTAATAGTCTTATTTATATTCTGCAGAACCAGTTTCAGTGTCGCTGTCCCATCAGGTACATTTTTGTAAAAAGGGATAAAGATCTTACCGGAATATGTACCGTTATCTTTTGTCCGTATGACCGTTTCAGATACCTGATCGTCTGTATAATACAGTTGAGCTTTAAGTGTAGATAAGGGCACAGCAGGATCAGAGACCTGTATTTCAAAAGAAAGACTATCACCAAACAAAGCCGTTTTCAGTTCTGATTTCAGCGTCATCGCCGGGTTCCCGGGAGTTAATTTTTCATCCTTTTTACAGGAGTAAAAGATTCCTATGCTATGCAGCAATAAAAATCCCGCTAATATACTTTTCTTCATGATTACTGTTATTTAGAAGTCCAACGATAGGAAACCACTGATTTTGCAGGGACCTGATAACTAAAATGATGCTTACTGTCATTCAATGTAATTGCACGGTTTTCATTTGAATTATTCAGCAACACGACAGCATAACTGCCATCTACATTCTGGAATGCAGAATACTGTAATCCATCAGCGGTATATCCGGATGCTCCAATGCGTGTCGCTCCCGGTTTTACAACCGATGACAGATGTCCGATAATGTAGTAATGAGAATTACGGGTAATCGTTTTATAATTGGCCGAGTTGATATCTACAGCACCATAGCAAGTCTGACATCCTCCCTCACGGTTTGGCCCCTTTTCTGTATCCAGCATCAGATTCCAGACAATAACCGCTCTGCTCCAATTATTGACAGTACCCAATGCCACTTCCTGCATATCTTCCATCAACCGTGTAGACAGGTTACGTCCATCATTCCATGTACCTATAGAAGTCTCTGTAAAGATCAACTCTTTATCAGGTCTTTGCTGATGAATATCCAGCAGTTCCGATTTATTACCGCCATAATTGTGATAAGCTGCTCCGGCAAAGTAAGATGCGGCTTCCTGATCTTTATAGATATTAACCGGGTAATCATTCTGACTCGCAATATTATCATAGTTATAATTATGATCGAAGGCATATATTTTTGTCTGCAGACCTGCAGCTCTCAATTGTGGTCCCAGTGCCTGTTTTACAAAGGCTTTCTGCTCCTCCCAGGTCATATACAAAGAAGCTGAATTACCTTTGTTCAACGGTTCATTCTGAGGCGTAATCGCTTCCACTTTTACCCCCTGAGCAGCCATAGCTTGTAACCATTTGACAAAGTAAGTTCCATAATTCTGATAATGCGCCGGATTAAGCTGACCTCCTGTCCATGAATTATACGCTTTTAACTCCGTCAGATTGTTTACTTTCATCCAACGGGGACTTGTCCAAGGTGATCCTATGATTTTCAGATCAGGATTAATAGCGAGTATCTCTTTTAATACCGGAATAATATAATCTTTCTCTTCCGATTGCAGTCCAAAGTTTTCTATTCCGGGAGTATCCCAGCAGGTATATTCACTCAATGAAAAATCCGAACATCCGATAGCTATACGGATGTAACTCATCCCCATACCCTCCTTATCTGAAAATGTTTCTTTCAGGAAAGCTGTCCGGTCTTCCTTTTTCATCTTCATCAGATTATAACAGGTGGATCCGGTTATTGCCGCACCAAATCCATCCATAGTCTGAAATTTGACGGCAGGATCCAATGTAATCGTATTGGGGGACATATTAAATTTGGTACTGAATGTTTTGTATTCCTTTTGGAAATCATAACTACGATTGTTGGTCGTTATATATACAGTGACATCTCCGCTTTCTGCAGAAGAAGAACCTTCGGAAGGGGTATAGCTTTCGCGGTTGCATGAGCTTATAGTCAGCAGACACGAAAACAAAAATGTTAGAATCATATACTTATTATTATACTTGTTCATCTTTGATAGAGTTAATTAATATCCCGGATTTTGTACCAGATTCGGATTTTGATCAATTGCTGCCTGCGGCACAGGTAAACGGTATGAATTTGTATTAAACGGATAAACCAGAGGTTTGCGTCCGCTGTCTTTTGCAAATACAGCATTCATAACTTCTTCCACCTTATTCAGTCTGACCAGATCAAACCAACGTTGCCCTTCAAAAGCCAGTTCCAGACGTCTTTCTTTAAGAAGAGCGGTCAACATCGTTTCTTTTGATGCTTTTGCTGCTGTGGTAAGTTTAGGCAGTCCTGCGCGAACACGAATACGATCGATGATATCAGCAGCAGCTGACAAGTCAGTACTCCCCTGCTGGATCAGCGCTTCAGCCTTCAGCAGCAATACATCTGCATATCTGTATTTGATAATACTGCTATTGGCGGAGCGCAGTTTATACATAAATGGATAATTGCTTGCCGGATAATAATTACTCCATTTGGCTACATAATACACAACAGACTGATTGAACCGTATTTGATCTCCCTCCTCCTGAAAAGCTTTGATCAGATCACGTGAAGGTGTAACCCACTTGGCCCAGGTAAAATTATTATCGTAATTGATCAGGTCACGTCCAAACATCCAGGTGGCCCAGTTACCACTTCCCGGAAAAAACTGTGCTTCCAGAATAGATTCTTTTGTATTTCGCATTTTCGCATCTGTATTTCCGGCATTCATTCCAAACAGATCACTAAAATCAGATACCAGATCAAATCCGTCTGCAGTTACAGCATCGCAGTACTGAATAGCTTTGGCATAATCACGAAGCGGTTTTTCAACATAGATCTTGGCAAGCAATGTCTTGGCTACAGATTTCGAAAACACCGTTTTGTCTGAAGCAACACTATTAGGTGCATCCTGCAGCGCAGCAAGACAGTCTTTTTCAATTTGTTGATAGGCCTCCTGCTCGGTAGCCTGCTTTGGAAAGTACTGCGGGTAGACCTCTTCGAGCGTCTCTGATGTAATGTCAGCTGCTTCTGTCGTAATCACAGGAATGCTTCCCCATATTCGTACCATATCGTACATAATCATCGCTCTGAAAATCATCGCTTCTGCTTTGTACTGCTTGCGTTCCTGTGCAGTGAGCGTATTATCGTTCACACTGTCAATGTTAACAATAAGTCGGTTTGCACGACCTATATCCTGCAAATACCGGTTCCAGTCCCGATTGACTACAGAGTTCGAACCTTCTATGGCATTATTCTCGAACGGAATAACCTCTGCTCCGGTTGTTCCGGCATACGCATTGTCCGCATGTGATTCTGCAATCAGCAACAGATCCAGATACCAGTGTTCCTGCCGGTCTCTCATCTGCTGATAAAGCGTCTTCATATGACTCAATACAGTTGCCTTATCTTTAAACACTACTTTTTTTCCTGTCTCCGTTACTCCTTCAGTGACATCTGAATAGGTATCTAACGGATCTCTGTTTAATGAGCAGGACATCATTGTACATCCCATACAGCTCAACAAGAGAATTAATATATATCTTGATATCATAACCTTAACTATTAAAATCCAACATTTAATCCGATTACAAAGGAACGGCTGTGCGGGTAAGTTCCCCAGTCAATTCCCTGTACTGCGCCATTATTTCCCCATTGATTGACTTCCGGATCCATTCCTGTATAATTTGTCCAGGTCAGCAAATTACTTGCCGATACATAGGGTTGCAGCTTGCGAATACCGATACGTCTGAGCGACTCAGATGTGATATTATAGCCAAGCGAGATATTCTTAAGACGTAGATAACTTCCGTCTTCAACGAAGTATGTAGAATTTTTGATATTAAATCCGGCTTTAGGGACATCTGTAATCTGTCCGGGGATCTGCCATCTGTCCAGCACACGTGTCGTCTGATTCTTACCATCATACATTCCCTCGGTCTCTATACGGCTGGCATTATAAATATCATTTCCATAAGCGCCTTGTATAAAAATACTCAGGTCTATATTCTTCCATGAAAAATTGTTCGTCATTCCATAGGTAAACTTCGGATTAGGATCTCCGATATAGGTCCGGTCCGAAGGAGATAATCTGCCGTCATTATTGAGATCCCGGTACATCAGCTCACCCGTTTCCGGATTTACACCATCGCTGATATACCCATAAAAACCACCCATTGAACGGCCTGGCTCATTCCGCACAACGGCTTCATTCACAACTCCGCTTGTAACAGCATCATTATAGATCTTCTGCATTTCCAGTTTCTCTAAGCGGTTACGATTAAACGAGATATTGAAATCCGTTTCCCACTTCAGTTCACCTGTCAGGTTCTTACTTCCTACAGTAGCTTCAAATCCTTTATTGATCATTTCCCCTTCGTTACGGGCAATATTACCTACGGCAGCAGAACCAGCCGGAAGTACGAGGTACATCAGCATATCCCGGGTATGTTTATAATAATAATCCAATGCAACATTCACACGACCGTTGAATACCGACAGATCCACTCCAACATTTGATTGTCTTGTTGTCTCCCACTTCAGATCGGGAGTCCGCAGATTAGCCTGAGATATGGTCGGAAGAGCATTTTGCTGACCTTCTTTGAACCATTCGATCCGGCCAATATCATACCGTTGCAAATAGGCGTAGTCCCCTATCCCCGATTGATTTCCGGTCTCTCCCCATCCTCCCCGGATTTTCAGATCATTCAGCCATTCGGTATCAGACAGAAAATCCTCTGCAGACAGTCTCCATGCAGCAGATACAGAAGGAAATATTCCCCAGCGATTGTCCGGATGTATCTTTGATGATCCGTCTGCACGCACATTTGCAGTGACCAGATATTTACTGTCAAAGTTGTACATGACACGTGCAAAGTAAGACATGATTGCCCATGCTGAAGCACCTGATCCTGTATTATTCCAGGATATTTTATTTGCTGCATTCAGTGTCTGGATCAGATCATTACGATAGTGAGAGCCATAAATGTAATTATTGGTATATTTAGAATCCGTCCATGAACTTCCCAACATAGATTCTATATTATGTTTCCCGAAACTCTTGTTATAGGTCAGGACATTATCCCAGGTGAGCACCGTATTCATATTTCGCAAATCCGCTCCTTCTCCAAACTGATTACGTCCCCAGGCAGTAGCGATAGGATCCAGAAATCTGGTATTTACAGCATTTCTTCTATCCAGCGTAAAGGAAGACTTAAAGGTCAGTTCGGGCAGAAAAGTAATCAATGCACTTCCAGTGGCTAAAAGGCGGTTTTCCTTATCTTTATTATTAGCACTTCTAGCCAGATTTTCCAGCGGGCTGGTAATATTTCCTATCCCGTAAAAATTATTATAATACTGTGCAGGATTCTCCGGATTCCAGATCGGCGCATAGGTAGGTGTATTGATAACAGACAATACCACACCGCCACGATTAGCACCTGTACCTGTAGAAATACCATTATTAGAATAATCCGAGTAGTTAACATTAGCACTTACATTCAACCACTTACGCACCTGATTATTAATATTAGCCCTGAAATTATACCGTTTAAAAAAAGCAGCGTTTAACACCCCTTTTTCGTCAACATAGCCTGCCGAAAGGAAGTATTTCAGCTTTTCTGTACCGTCAGAGATAGAAAGTTGATAATTCTGCAACTTACCGGTTTTGTAAGCCTCCTTAAACCAGTCTGTCTGGTCTTTTAGATTTGCCGGTAAAGAGACCAACCCGATTTCATTCTGCAAGTCGCGATATTGATCGGTATTGAGTACATCAAATGAATTGGCCACCACATTGTGGGTAAGCTGTGCATTCAGATCTATTTTTGCTTCACCTGCAACTCCGGACTTGGTCGATATCAGAATTACGCCATTGGCGGCTCTGGAACCATAGATCGCTGCGGAGGAGGCATCTTTTAAAATCTGCATACTTGCAATATCATTCGCAGAGAGAAAACGTATATTATCTACAGGCACTCCATCGACTACATATAACGGATCGTTACTACCATTAAAAGAAGTCGTTCCGCGCACACGGATAGACATTTCCGCTCCCGGAGTACCGTTAGGTTGTATAACCGATACTCCGGCCGCTTTGCCCTGAATGGCCTGACCGACATTCACAATCGGTCGCTGATCCAGATCTTTTGTTGATACAGAAGAAATTGCAGTAGTCACATCTTTACGTTTGGCTGTACCGTAGCCGATAACAATGACATCTTCCAGCTCATTCATGGCGGATTGCAATGCTACAGAATGTGAAGATGTAGTTGCTGTAATGTTCTGCGGATTGTAGCCGACATAAGTCACTACAAGTACAGCATTACGGGGCACTTTAAGTTCGTACCGTCCTTCCTGATCTGTCAATGTACCGTTGGAAGTCCCCTTCTGTACAACTGACACCCCCGCCAGCACCTCCTTCGTTTGTACATCTGTTATGATTCCTCTCACCGTAATACTTTCCTGTGCAAATAACACAGACTGACATAGTATCAACAGCATCATCGGAAACAGATAGATGAACGACTTACCTTTTTGGATAAAAAGCTTCATAATGTTTTGAAATTGATGATTTATTTGATTGGTTATTATTCCTCATACGATCTGCACAAAGAGCCGACCGTGATATGATCAAAGTTATAAAAGCGGGACTCCGCTTTTATGAGCATATAGTGAAAAAGTACCTGAAAACAAATACAAATAATTGAAAATAAACATATTAACAAAATAAATGTATTGCAAAAAGTACCTGTTTAAGAAGCAATTAATGATTATTCCGCACTTTAAGGCCTATTTGACGAACGATATCTTCGAAATCAGCCCGTTCTACGGCAGCCTTGTTTCGTACTTTCGTGCGGTAATTGTAGACGGTACGAAGGGAATACCGCAGAAAACCTGCGATCTTGACACTGTCTGTTATTCCTAACCGGATCAGCGCAAATATACGGAGCTCTGTATTCAGCAGTTCTCCTTTCTTAGGCCAGATCTGTTCTTCGGCAAGCAACAGACTATTAAAATCCTGAATAAAGGTAGGATAAAGATTGAGAAAAATACGGTCAAAGTTTTTATACAATTCTTCCACCTCATGTTCCACTATTCTGGTAGATTTCAACTGTTCGATCAGTGGTTTGATCTGATTATTGGAAGCCTGTTTGAGTACAGACTTCCGGAGATCTTCCATCTTATCTATGTAAGAAGAACACATATCAAAAAAACGTGCAATATATTCTTCCTTAATATGGTTAGATTCCGACAGATTCATATTGACAACGGAAAGGTCATCATTTAGGTCCTTTAACCTTTCATTTGTTTCCGATAATGCCTTCCGGGTCTTCGCCAAATGATTCATCTGTCTGTACAGATATACAATACCTGCAATCAGCACTACAGATAATACACTGATAAGAATGAGATATATTAAAAGAACCTTTTTTTGTTGTTCAATACGCTGCTGATAAGCAGCGTTGATCAAAGGATAGAAGGATGTCCCTTCAATAACACGATATCTTACATTCGAAACCATGGCATCATCTATAGCTTTCTCAATAAGCTTAAATGCCATGTCAAAATCTCCTTGTTCATAATAACTCAATGCCAGATCCTGTAAGGAAGCATTATCCCGCGTGGCATGTTCTATATCTGCACAGGCTGATACAGCATAATAATACTTCTTCTTTGGCATATCATTATTTTGCTGATAAATCAATCCTAAAAAATAAGCTGTCATGGCTTTATTTTCCAGATCATTCTGATACGTATCTAATAATTTCAGCAACATCCCTTCGGCGGCATTTCTGTCTCCTTTAAACAACGTCTGGGTAGCCTTTACGATTGCATACTGCTCAGAAGAACGGTCAAGAACAGAAAGCAAAGAATCCCGGTATAATTCACTTTGCTGATAATAGGTGCTCATATTATTACTCTGGCCGTAGTGACTGTAAAAAGAGCTGTATGTCTCATAATATGCAGGCAAAAACTTTGGATGAAGCTTATGCCGATCAATATTCTCCAACAATTTCTTTGATTCAATATAGCGACCAACAGTAGAATACAATGCGGCAAGATCAAGATCTACACGGATTCGCAATGTATCGTCTTTCAATTCATGGGCTAATCTCTGACACTTCACTACATATGCAATCGCTGAATCCGACTGAAACTTTCTGTACCCTTCATAAACCCGGTAATTAGCGTCAAAATATTTTCTTGGTTCCCGTTTAACCAATGCAGCCTGTTGCTTCAGACCAGCAATCATATCCTCTCTCTTTTTTACAAAATAATGTTGACGCCGGATCAGATCATCCAGTTTTTTCTCTACATCCGAATACGGCAAAAGATTCTGCTGTCCAAAAACATCTGCAGAAAACAAAAACATCATTGCAAAAAAGAAATATACAATACGCATTAAGGAATTAATCTTTTTGGTTACTCAATAAATGGGTCTGTGTGTATTTACAATAGGGTACTTACACGAATTCGCATCCTTTTCGATATACAATCCTGAATCTCAAGGTTTCACATCTTATAAAGGCCTATATCTACGAAAAATACGCGGAAATGCAACATAAATACATTCAAAGATAGGGATTTTACATGGAGTTTGGTTTTATTAAGTCAATAAGGAAGTATCGTAAAAATCCGGCCTCTCGTTAAAAATTAATCAACAATACAACAGCATTAAAATAATATTATCAACAAAACTTCCATTTGAATTAAATTATAGTATTTTTGTTAACGTAATAATATGAGGTTTCACATCATAAGCGGTACAAAGTAAAACTTAGGTTTGCATGCAATCTACATTATGATCTGGAGATAAATCCACAATCGAATGTCTTTTTTTAAGAAAAGGCATTTTTAATAAAAATATACTTCATGGAAGGAAGAGAACTACTGAGAACAGAAGTGGCTATTAGTTTTGTAAAAGACACTTTTTCACAACAGTTAAAACACAATTTAAATTTAATACCGATCTCCTCACCCCTGGTGGTACTGGATGGTACAGGTATCAACGATGATCTGAATGGCATAGAACGTCCCGTAGCTTTTCCAATCAAAGCACTGGAAGAGCGTCTTGCTGTTGTCGTACATTCACTGGCAAAATGGAAAAGACTACGTCTCCGTGAACTGGATATGCATGCCGGAGAAGGTATTCTTACAGATATGCGCGCATTACGCCCGGACGAAGATTATACTCCTATCCATTCGATCTACGTAGACCAGTGGGATTGGGAAAAAGTAATTTTGCCCGAACAACGTAATCTGAATTATCTTAAAGAAACAGTCCTGAGGATTTATGAATCTTTAAAATTCACAGAACATCAGGTCGAAAAACAATATCCAGCCATTAAAGCTATTCTACCGGATACGATCACTTTTATCTCTTCGGAAGAACTATTGCAAAAATATCCGTCATTCACTCCAAAAGAAAGGGAAAATGCAATAACCAAAGAATTTGGTGCTGTGTTCCTCTATGGTATCGGTGGCGAACTAAGCAATGGAAAAGCACATGACGGACGTGCGGCTGATTATGATGATTGGAGCAGTGCAAATGAAAACGGATACAACGGCCTGAATGGAGATATTCTGGTATGGAATCCTATTCTTAACAGTGCATTTGAACTTTCATCTATGGGTATACGCGTAGACAAAAAGGCATTGCAATATCAGCTCGAAATTCGGAATAACACAGAAAGAGCATCACTTACTTTTCATAAAATGCTCCTTGACGGACATCTTCCTGAATCCATAGGCGGAGGGATAGGCCAATCCAGAGTCTGTATGTTTATGCTAAAAAAATCGCATATAGGCGAAGTACAGGTCAGTATCTGGGATGAGCAGGAAAAAGAAAATCTTAGAATTCAGGGAATCAATATTCTGTAGTCTGCGGTTATAAACAGAAGGCCTGATCCGTTCAGACCTTCTGTCATTATACATAAATACAAATGACCGAAAAAGCAACATTTACCATCAGAGAATACAAGGCAGATGATCAGTCTTCTGTCATTGGATTATTACGCCTCAATACACCCAAATATTTTTCTTCTGAAGAGGAACTCGATCTGATCCATTACCTTCAACATGAAATAGACCACTATTATGTTGTGGAATCTAACGGACAGATTATCGGATGCGGAGGTATTAACTTCGCTGAAGACAAAACGGTAGGAAAAATCAGCTGGGATATTCTTCACCCGGATTTTCAGGGGCAATCCATAGGAAGTGCATTATTGAAATACCGGATAAAGGAATTACAGCAAACCTATCACATTCAGAAAATAACTGTCAGGACATCCCAACTTGTTTACAGGTTTTATGAAAAGAACGGATTCGTACTTACGAAAATAGCCAAAGATTACTGGGCTCCGGGTTACGACCTTTATAGTATGCGATACGATCCGGAAGCACTTCAAAAACAGCTTTAATAAGATTACATTATAACATTAAACGAAAAAAGGTCTTATGCAATGCAGCATAAGACCTTTTTGATAAATTCTTATATTTCTTTAGTTACTGAAATATGCTCTTACATTTTTACCTTCAACCCAGTTCATAAAAGCTTTATTCACAACTTTGTTTCCTCCCGGAGTCGGATAGTCTCCTGAAAAATACCAATCCCCTTTATGATCAGGTATAGCTGTATGCAGGTTATCCAATGTCTGGAAGATAACTTCTACATCTGCTTTTAAATGGTGAGGTTTGATGATCTTTGCAATTTCAGCTGAAATTTCTTCATTTGTAAATGGCGCATAGATTGCCTTTACATAATTCTCAATTTCTTCTTTATCTTTTGTCAGAGAAGCTACACACTTCTGATAAACTTCATCAATAATATGTGCTAGTCCACGTTGCTTTAACAGGTTAATTGCGGCCTCAAATGCTACAAACTCACCCATACGTGACATATCGATACCATAACAGTCCGGGTAACGGATCTGTGGTGCAGAAGAAACGATAACAATCTTCTTCGGATTCAAACGATCCAGGATAGTCAGAATACTCTGTTTTAATGTCGTTCCTCTTACGATAGAATCATCTATAGCTACTATTGTATCTTTATCATCTCTGACGATACCATAAGTCGTATCGTACACATGCTGTACCATATCGGTACGGTCTGCATCTTGCGTAATAAACGTTCTTAATTTAGCATCTTTTACATTTAACTTTTCAAAACGTGGCGCCATACTCAGTACTTCTTCCAGTTCTGTGTCGGAAATTTTATCTTCCCGGTTTAATAAAGCCTGTTTCTGAAGATCACGCACATATGCATTCACACCTTCAGTCATACCGTAGTATGAAACCTCGGCAGTATTAGGTATAAAAGAAAATACGGTGTTTTTGATATCGTAATTTATAGATTCCAACACCAACGGAGTCAGGAGACGGCCCAATTCTTTACGTTCCTTGTAAATATCTGCGTCAGAACCGCGGGAGAAGTAAATACGTTCAAATGAACATGATTTTTTCTCAACCGGCTGGCGAAACATCTCTTCTGTGACAGTACCATCCTTTTTCGCAATGAGTGCATGTCCTGGCTTGATTTCTTTAACACTCCCGATAGGAATATTGAAAGCAGTCTGTATTACCGGTCTTTCTGAAGCAACAACAAGTATTTCTTCATCCTGATAATAGAATGCCGGTCTGATACCTGCCGGATCACGCATAACAAAAGCATCACCGTGACCAAATATACCGGCAATAGTATATCCGCCATCCCAGGTTTTAGCAGAACGGGTTAATATTTTGGCTACATCCAGATTTTTGGCGATCAATGAACTGATCTCCACATTAGAGTAGTCTTCTTTTTTAAACTTATCAAATAACTCTTGATTTTCATCGTCCAGGAAGTGTCCGATTTTTTCCAAAACGGTTACCGTATCCGCTTTTTCTTTTGGATGCTGTCCCAGCTCATACAGCTGTTGCAGCAATTCGTCCACATTTGTCATATTAAAATTTCCAGCTACAACCAGATTACGGCTCATCCAGTTATTCTGTCTCAGGAAAGGATGACAGCTCTCAATACTGTTTTTTCCGTGAGTTCCATATCTCAAATGTCCCAAAAGCACTTCACCGGTAAAGCTTACATGCTCTTTCAGCCAGGTTGTATCTTTCGATTCTTTAGGATATGCCTTCTGAACGGCAGCAAATTTCTTCTGAACGTATTCAAAGATATCTGCCACAGCTGATGAACCCATTGCTCTGTAACGGCTGATGTAACGGTTACCAGGTTGCGTATCAAATTTGATCGTGGCAATACCAGCACCATCTTGTCCGCGATTGTGCTGTTTTTCCATTAATAGATACAGCTTATTAATCCCGTAATAGGGCGTACCGTATTTTTCCTGATAATAAGAGAGGGGTTTTAACAATCGAATAAGTGCAATTCCGCACTCGTGTTTTATAGCGTCACTCATAGCTTGATTTGATGACGCAAAGTTACATATTATTTAAGAAAATATTTCATAAAAAGTCTTTCGAAAGTTTCCGTAATGTCATTTCTTATCCAACACAAGATACCCCTGTATATCGGATGATTTACAGGGGATTGCGGATATTAGTCTTAAGCTATATTATAATTTCTCATTATGCTGAGAAAGATCAAGTCCTATTTCTTCTTCTTCTTCACTCACCCGCAACGGAGAGATCAGGTCTGTAAGTTTTAACAAAATAAAAGCCAGGATAAGGGTAAAGAGCGTCGCCCCTACCAGACCGATTACATGTGCCACAAAAAGCGTTGTCTCACCAAAAAACAATCCGTCATGCTCTACAGCTCCGTTTATCGCTTTAGTAGCGAATACTCCGGTAAGCAGCATACCCACCATTCCTCCCAATCCGTGACATGGAAACACATCCAGTGTATCATCCACTCGTGATTTAGTTCTCCAGTATACGACCATGCGGCTGATGAGTGCAGCTACAGCACCAATAATAAGGGAGTGAGGTACGGTTACAAATCCCGCAGCAGGTGTTATCGCAACAAGTCCCACTACTGCACCGATACAGGTTCCCATTGCAGATGGTTTAATACCTCTTGCCGCATCAAAAAATATCCACATCAATGCAGCAGCACCGGAAGCTGCAGAAGTAGTCGCCAGCGCTGTAGCAGCTAACGCATTAGCTCCGAAGGCCGAACCGGCATTGAAACCAAACCACCCAAACCACAGCATACCCGTCCCCAGCATTACATATGTAATACGTGCCGGATTATGTGCATGAAAATCTTTACCCTGTTTAAGATAGATCGCTGCAGCTAATGCAGTCAGCCCTGCAGACATATGTACAACTGTACCACCGGCAAAATCCAGGACACCAAGCTTGAAAAGCACACCATCCGGATGCCAGGTAGCATGCGCCAGCGGAGCATAAATAAAAATAAAAAACAAACAGATAAACAAAATATAAGAGGTAAAACGGATACGTTCTGCCACAGCACCAGTTATCAATGCAGGAGTAATAATTGCAAATTTGAGCTGATACATGGCAAATAATGTAAATGGAATTGTCGGTGCTCCCGGCCATGGTTTACCTCCTATTACATGCTCAAACATAAAATAGGTACGGGGATCGCCTATAATACCACCAAGAGAATTCCCAAATACCAGACTGAAACCGAATACAACCCATATTACTGCAACTACAGCCATACAAATAAAACTCTGCAACATCGTAGAGATTACATTCTTCTTTTTCACCATTCCTCCATAAAAATAAGCTAAACCCGGAGTCATAATCAAAACCAGAGCGGTAGACGTCAACATCCAGGCGGTATCCGCACCTGAATATTCAAAATCATTCCCACTAACAGGAACTGAAGGAAAAATCAGAGCTAAAATCAAAACCGCCACCATAAAAATCAGCGGAAAAACAGACTTTTTACTTTTCATATTTAATATTACGCTTTATAATTATCCAAAAATATACTAATTCATCAAAAAATCAACGCAAAAAGTATATTTTTTTCAAAAAAAATTCAAAAACACAATCATATTTAAAACAAAAAGCATTAATAAGAATAAAATTAGCAACAAAAAAAAGGAGACAATCAATGATCATCTCCCTTCTGAGGTAAAAACTTCTTATTCTTAAAACTGTTTGTTCAGTTTCTCCGTCAATACTGATTTTGGCACTGCTCCCACTTGTTTATCCACGATCTCTCCATTTTTGAAGAACAATAGTGCAGGAATGTTACGGATACCGAAACGTACCGAAATTTCAGGATTACTGTCTACATCAACTTTTCCAACAACAGCCTTACCTTCGTATTCTTTAGCGATTTCTTCTACAACAGGACCTACCATACGGCAAGGACCACACCATTCTGCCCAAAAATCTACCAATACCGGTTTATCTGATTTTAATACCAATTCTTCAAAATTGCTGTCTGTAATTTCTAAAGCCATAATTATCTTTTTTTTAAATAATGATTTAAATCATTATGAGTTATCTCTTTAATCCATAACAAAGATAAACAACGTCATCTGATTTTTAGTCATCAACGGGTTAAATAATACTTATGATATATCAATTCAATCTATAATTGACACCTTCAAACTGCTCGATCCCATCTAAAAATTCGTTTGTCAGGTTAATCTTAATAGTTTTTGCCGGCATCTCTATATTAAAGCCTTCCTGTACATCTACAATTTTGAATTTCAACTGACAATTGGCATCCTGTCCCTCTACCTTTGTACCGTCAATTAAATTCTTCATAAACAGTACAAATTCAGAATTGACAACCTGTAAAGGCACCTGTACTGTAAAACTTTTCGCCAGTTTTTCCCGAAGATCAGATAACAACTGAATATTTTTCAGTTCAAAACCCCAATTACCAACCTGCCTGAATCTCTCCTGCACTAAACCCCGGATCTGCACAAAGTAACCTTCCTGCAGGTAGCCTTTAAATTTGACATAATCCTCCCCGAAAACCATCATTTCAAATGAATCTGAATAATCTTCTATAACCAGTATACCAAAGGGTTTACCGTTTTTAGAAACACGATGATTTGCAGCAGCAATGATGCCACCGATAATCACCTCCTTATTTTTGATCTTATTAAACTCCAGTAACACATCCTCCTCTACTTCTGAAGCTTTAACTTTATTAATCAGCTGCAGTTCACTTACGTTATTCTGGCAGAAATGTTTAATCTCAAATTTATAATTGTCAAGCGGGTGACTGGTCAGGTAGATACCGATCACATCTTTTTCGTATTTGAGCTTTTCAATAAGTCCCCACTGCGGACACGGCGCCAGTACAGGTTCCGGAAGCTCAGCACTTCCACCTCCGCCAAACAGGCTTGCCTGCGCTGAGCTTTCATTTTCTTTGTGACGCTGACCAAACTTGACAGCTTTTTCCAGTCCGGTGGAGTTATCTCCGTCCACATGAAAATACTGCGCACGATGGGTATCCTTGAAACTATCAAATCCTCCGGCATAAGCCAGGCTTTCGAACGCTTTTTTATTAGCGGCACGAAGATCTATTCTTTTGGCCATATCAAATACGGATTTATAAGGATTGCCTTCACGTGTCTGCACAATGGTATCTACAGCTCCTGCTCCTACTCCTTTTACAGCTCCCATTCCGAAACGGATAGCTCCGATATCATTTACAGTAAACTTATAATGGGATTCATTGACATCAGGACCTAATACTTCCAGCCCCATCCGCCGGCATTCTTCCATAAAAAAGGTTACCTGCTTAATGTCATTCATATTATTGGACAGTACGGCTGCCATATATTCAGCAGGGAAATGCGCTTTCAGATAAGCTGTCTGATAAGCCACCCATGCATAACAGGTGGAGTGCGATTTATTAAAGGCATAACTCGCAAAAGCTTCCCAGTCGGTCCAGATTTTTTCCAGCACTTTAGCATTATGTCCCTTCTCTACCGCCTGCGCTACAAACTTAGGCTTCATCTTATCTAGTACAGCCTTTTGTTTCTTACCCATCGCCTTACGCAATACGTCGGCATCACCTTTTGAGAATCCGGCGAGTTTCTGCGACAGGAGCATTACCTGTTCCTGATAGACCGTAATACCATAAGTTTCTTTCAGATACTCCTCACAGGCATCCAGATCGTATACAATCGGCTCTATTCCGTGTTTACGTTTAATAAAGCTTGGGATATACTCCATTGGTCCCGGACGATACAGGGCATTCATCGCAATCAGATCGGCAAACACTGTTGGCTTGAGATCCTTCATGTGTTTCTGCATACCGGGCGACTCGTACTGGAATACACCTATCGTCTCACCACGCTGGAATAATTCATATGTTAACTGATCATCTATCGGGAAATTATCAGGATCAAGATCCAGATTATGTCTCAATTTGACGTTAGCAACTGTATCCTTAATAAGAGTTAATGTCTTTAATCCCAAAAAGTCCATCTTCAGGAGACCCGCACTTTCTACCACGGAGTTATCAAACTGCGTGACATAAAGATCAGAGTCTTTCGCCAACGAAACCGGGACGAAATTAGTGATATCATCCGGCGTAATAATAACCCCACAGGCGTGAATACCTGTATTCCGCATAGAACCTTCAAGTACTCTTGCCTGCTTGATTGTCTCGGCTTCAAGTCCCGCGCCATCAGCAAGAGAGATAAGCTTATGAACAGCTTCAAGCTCTTCAGCCCGAAGAGCTTCCTTCAATGCTTTTTCATCCATATTGAAGATCTTGCTCAGCTTGAGATTAGGAATCAGCTTGGCAATCTCATTGGCTTCTGCAAGCGGAAGATCCAATACACGGGCTGTATCTTTGATCGAAGATTTGGCGGCCATAGTTCCATAGGTAATGATCTGTGCAACCTGAGAAGCACCGTACTTATCAATTACATATTGCATGACCCTTCCCCGGCCCTCATCATCAAAGTCAATATCAATATCGGGCATGGATACACGATCCGGATTCAGGAAACGTTCAAAAAGCAAATCGTACTGAATCGGGTCGATATTTGTAATACCCAGACAATAAGCAACGGCTGATCCGGCAGCAGATCCACGTCCCGGACCTACCGAAACCCCCATATTGCGGGCTTCGGCAATAAAATCCTGAACAATAAGAAAATAACCCGGATATCCTGTCTTTTCAATTGTAGCCAGTTCAAAGTCCAGCCGCTCCCGGATATCATCTGTAATCTCTGCATATCTTTTCTCTGCACCTACATAGGTGAGATGTGCCAGATACTTGTTCTCCCCTCTTTTACCCCCATCTTCATTATCTTCCTGTACCTGGAACTGTTCGGGGATTTCAAACTTAGGCAGCAAAACATCCCTGTTGAGTTTGAAAATTTCTACTTTATCAATAATCTCCTGAATATTGACAATGGCTTCCGGAAGATCGGCGAATACCTTCTTCATTTCAGAAGCAGGCTTAAAATAGTATTCCTGATTGGGCAATCCAAAGCGGAAACCACGACCTCTTCCCTTTGGCGTAGAAAGCTTCTCTCCGTCTTTTACACAGAGTAAGATATCATGAGCATGTGCATCCGCTTTATTGACATAATACGTATTGTTCGTTCCGATGACTTTTACTTCATGCCTGCGCGCCAGAGCAACTAATGTTTCATTGACACGGTTTTCATCTTCCTGTCCGTGACGCATAACCTCGATATAGAAGTCTTCCCCAAATTGTTCTTTCCACCAGATCAGTGCTTCTTCCGCCTGATTCTCTCCGATGTTGAGTATCTTATTCGGGATTTCACCCTGTAAATTACCCGAAAGAACGATAATATCTTCTTTGTACTGTTCTACGACTTTTTTGTCAATACGCGGTACATAATAAAATCCTTTTGTATACGCTACCGATGACATTTTTGCCAGATTATGATAGCCATTTTTATTTTTAGCCAGGAAGACAACCTGATAACCATTATCTTTCCGACTCTTGTCAAGGTGATCCTCACAGATAAAGAACTCACATCCTACAATAGGTTTGACTATAATCTCAGTAGGTTCCTCTCCGTTATCTATAAGTTCCTGATTTTTGGTTTCCGCATCCTTATTATGACCGAGTACACGGCTTACAAAATGGAAAGCCCCCATCATATTTCCATGATCGGTCAGGGCTACTGCGGGCATTTTATTTTTAACAGCCGCGTCAACCAGACCTCCTATAGAAATGGTGGATTGTAAAACTGAGAATTGAGAGTGATTATGTAAATGAGCAAATACAGCATCATCCAAGGCAGCCGCAGCTTCCTCATCAATGACAATTTCATCTGCTCCTGAAGTTTGCTGACGGGCTCTGATCTCATCTGAAGCCTTTTTCAGGTTCAGATGTTTGAGACCTACCGTTTCTATCGGTCCAGGATTGTGCGTTTTAAACTCAACAAAGTATCCGGTATCCTGCTGAAGCTGATCTAATGTAAAAACCTCAAGACGTACTAATTCAAGAAAACAACGGGTCGTTGCTTCCACATCGGCGGTTGCATTGTGTGCTTCGGCAAAAGCAACTCCAAAAAGATAAGTGTGTAATTCCGTCAGATTAGGAAGTTTAAACCGACCTCCACGTCCACCGGGAAGTTTCAGCAATTCAGCTGTTACTTCCGTACAGGTATCCAGCACAGGCATTACAGCCATAGGAGACTCTACTCCGTAACGGTAGAATTCACATCCCATGATATTCACGTCAAACCCTATATTCTGTCCGACAACAAATTTGGCTTTTGCCAATGCTTCATTGAATTTAACCAGTGCTTCCTGAATCGGAATACCACGTTCCTGAGCTAGCTCTGTAGATATACCATGTATCTTTTCAGAGTCATAAGGGATATTAAAGCCATCCGGTGCGATGAGAAAATCTGCATGCTCCACCATATTTCCCATATCATCATGAAGCTGCCATGCAATTTGTATACATCTGGGCCAGTTATCGGTATCCGTAATCGGTGCATCCCATCTTTTAGGTAAACCTGTAGTTTCCGTATCAAAAATTATATACATATCGTCCTTCCTTATCCTTTTCTTACTGCGACCTGAGCAACATAAAATATACAGCTCAAAGCTTCCATGAAGTTACAAAATTACTAAAGATTTCCAGTCATCTCACTTTAAAAAATGGGATATCTTTTATCCTGTTAATCTACAATAAATTATAAGCAAAGGTTCAAGAGTTCAGAAACAAAGCCACTGCATGCAGCAAGACATCACCGATACAGCAACAAACACAGAACACACTATCTACCAACACCTTACCCCTCACCAAATAACAACTCTATGCTGACACTTGTCCCTTCACCCTCAACAGAGCTTATATCTACATTTCCTTTCATGTAGGAAGCACGCATTCTTACATTCTGCAAACCTATACCTTTCCCCTGCTGCTCTGTTTGACTGACATCAAATCCCGACCCGTTATCTTCGACAGTAATGAGAAAACCCTCATCATTCTGAAAACATTGTACGATGATTCTAGTTGCATTCCCATGACGGATAGCATTGTTTAATAATTCCTGAATAATCCTGTAAATATTGGATTGTACGCCTAGAGGAGTATCACTTTTTATCTCGTCACATTGCAAATCAATAACCAGACCTTCACGATGTAGAGATGTACATAAATCTTCTAAAGCCACTGTAAGTCCGGAACGAACTAATGTTTCAGGCATCATATTACGGGCAATATGCCTTAGCTCGCTAATACTGTTATCCAGTTGAGTACGTATATCGTTAATACTTGTTGTATCAGCTTCCGCTGCGAGTTTATATTTAATACCGACCAATGCACCTCCGAGGCCATCGTGAAGATCACGTGCCAAACGGCTTCGTTCCTGTTCTTCACCTGCCAGCATAGCCTGCGCAAATTTCAATTCCTGCTGTTGCTTTAAGATGCCAAGTTGTTGCTGTGCCTGTTTCTTGTGTTGCTTGTATAAATATATAAATACAGAGAGGACACAGAGTAATAAACAGGCACCAATACCTAATATCCAGCTAAATAAAAGCTGATTCTTTTGTTGCAGCTGCGTCTGTTGCTTTTCAGCTTCTAACTGAACTATTTTTTTCTCTTTTTCTGCTGTTTTAAATTTAATTTCAAGATCCGCTATTTCTTTCTTCGTGTTTGCTTCATAAATGCTATCCTTTAATGTTGCATGGTTCTTCATCCAGATAAGTGCATTTTTGTAGTCACCCATTTCTTTATAGGTATCAGAAAGATCCAATGCAATTTGCTGCCGGTTATTTGCCATCTCAAAAGGGATATTTTCCATTACTGTATATAACTCTTTCAGCGCAAGGGGGAATTTTCTCTGATTAAAATAGACATTAAAGTATTGATACCGGAGCGTATTCAGCTCATACGGCATATCCAGTTCTGTAGCAACAGCTATAGCTTCTTTAATATATTCTTCTGCTTTATTGTAGTCTTTTCTATGCTGATAGTACATAGATGCTGTTTCTCCCAATATGAGATGCGCAACAGATTTAGGTAAAGTGCGCAGTATGGTTTCCGCCTTCCGGATATAAGCTGTGGCTTTTTCAGACTTTTTGGATTCTACATATACACGTGCAAGATCTAACAGTATGATGGCGTATCTGTCTTTTGAAAGGTTATGCTGCTCATAATAGCGGATACTCTTTTCGTAATATTCAATCGCCTTATCGTATGTGGCTGTATTTGCAAATGCCATTCCTATGTTCCCATAGGACCGTGCAACCCATTCATAATCTTCTGCCAGTTCTGCTGCAGGAATGGCTTTTTTAATCAGTATTTCTACCATCCCTTTTTTGTCATCTTTGTGATCGAGCATCATCGCATAATTATGCCAGCTCTTGACCTGAAACTCATAGCTTTCTTTGCTTTTATGCTTAGCAAATAAAAGGGCGGCCTGCTTATATAAGTCCATACATTCCTGCGTCTCTCCATCCTTAATAAACAAATAACTTCCTTTATAAAAGGCATAGAGTGCATTCAGATAACTATTTTTTCCGCTTAATTGCCTGGCTTTCTCCAGGTATTTCAAAGATTGCAAGGTATCCTTTTGTTTGACCCAATGATTAGAAAGCAGGTAAGCAGACCGGGCTTTAACACTGTCATTAGGGGCTGTTTGCAGTACTTTCGACAGACTATCGGTATAAATTTTATATTTGTTATCCTGCGCAACAGAATATGTGTATTGGAGTAGCAGTATAATAAAAAGAAGTAGTCGTTTCATAGATAAATTTTTACAGTTGTTGAAAACTGTTGGTTTGAGTTGTTTATTTCTCGCTCTGAATCTTCAAGATAATATGATCCCCTGATATACAGAACAATTTTATTCTGATAGCGAATATAACGCTCTTCCTTTATATTATTACTAATTCTTTCTCTTAAACACTGTGTTTTTTACTATCTTTAGGTATAACAATTTTTAACCTTATGAACTTACTTTTTTTAAATATCGGAACGCAGGAGTTGATTCTCATTTTAATGCTGATCTTCATGTGCTTTATTCCAACTATTCTGATTATCATATCATTAGTTGACATCCTTAAAAGACAATTTACAGATAGTGGCGATAAAATTTTAATGATTGTACTAGTATTCTTTCTGCCTGTTATCGGATCATGTGTCTATCTCTTTTCGTTAAGACATAAGTATCCTTTAATCAAGGATCAGATCCCTGTAAAATAAAAAAGGGCAGTTTTTCAACTGCCCTTCGGTTTATATCTTTTAATATTATTTCTGATTGAGTAATACGACTTCTACACGTCTGTTCATCTGACGTCCTTCAGGAGTTTTATTATCTGCTACTGGTTTTGCCTGTCCGATTCCTTTCGTGGTAATACGACTTTCGGAGATTCCGGAATCTACTAAAAACTTCTTAACGGAAACTGCTCTTTTATCAGACAACCACAAATTATATTCCGGTGTACCTGTTGCATCTGTATGTCCGTCTACACGGATTTTTGTTTTAGAATTATCTTTCAGCAATTTAGCCAGTTTACTCAGTTCACCTTTAGATTTATCCGTCAGGTAAGAAGAGTTTGTCGGAAATAAAAAGTCAGATGATAATGAGAATTTAATTCCTTCTTCTGTTCTGGAAGCATCTTTAAATTCTTCCTTGACATTTTTCAATCCATCATCTGTGCCATCTTTTGACAGCACCGCTCCAGGATTAACAGTCAGCGCCTGTTGCTTACAGGAAAATAAGGAAACAGCACAAAATAAAATCAGTGTAAATATGTTTAATTGCTTCATGAAATGATAATTCTTTTGAATTTTATGATTTTGTTCGATAAATATAACAAAAATAGCGTAATTCCTCAATTAATTCCTGTTTATTGCGATATTTTAAGAGAAGTCATATTCAAAGACCCGCCCACCAGCTTATCGTTAAAAAATGATACTCCTTCATTAGATTGCTGTAAAGATAAAGTGTACAACAACGGAAGATAGTGCTCCGGAGTAGGGATCGCAAGCATTGCTCCTGAACCAAGTTCATCATACCGAATCAGTTTCTGATGCTCTTTGTTATCGATCAGTTTCTTGAATGTATCATTCATCTGGTACGCCCAATCATAGCCTCCTCCATTAATCATATCCCAGGAAACCATCCGGAGATTATGCACCATATTGCCGCTACCGATAATCAATACTCCTTTTTTACGTAGAGCAAGTAATTCTTTACCAAGCTCATAATGCCATGAGGGATGTTGCCTGTAATCGATACTGAGTTGTAATACCGGAATTTTCGCATCGGGATACATATATCTGACGACGGTCCAGGTTCCGTGATCCAGCCCCCAGTCATGATCGAGCTCAACCTGTGTATGCGAAATCAGCGATTTTGTTTCCATTGCCAGTTCGGGACTACCGGGAGCAGGATAATTCACAGCAAACAGTTCTTTTGGAAATCCATAAAAATCATGAATCGTCTTCGGTTTTTCCATAGCTGTCACTTTAGTGCTATCCGTATACCAATGAGCCGAAATGACTAATACTGCTTCCGGTTGAGGGATTTCTTTAGCCATACTGCTCCAGTTTCGGGAGAATTCATTGTCTTCGATCCCATTCATTGGCGAACCATGACCAACAAAAAGCACAGGCATTAATTTTGTCTGCTTTTTGAGACTATCTGAAAGATTTTTCAGATCATTTAATCCACTTATCATTTTTTCTCCGTCTTAAACAGTTTGTCTGATAACGCTTTAATTTCCGGTATCTCCCGATACAGCTCCCATATCAAGCCGGAACGCGAATTTTCTATCATTATTGCAACTGTTGCCTGATTTACAGCCAAGTATTCATCAGACACATCATTATCTTTCAGGTCTAACCACGCCCTGAACCCATATTCCGTAAACAGAATATCAGCATATTTTTCGTACAGGGTTTTCATTGCCTTCATACCGATCTCTTTATCGATAAATAGAGCTGAAGGCCCTACTGCGGGGTTAATACGTGTTAAAGAAACGGTATCTTTTACCTTATAATATCCCCATACATCCGAAAATGCTGTTCCTACTCCCATTTCATTATCTCTTCTTTTGGCAATACGGATCATATTCCGAACCTCCGTATTGTAATCGAGTAAAGAATCTTTTTTATCACGGGGATCTAAGGTATAGAACATACGATATACATCTACAAGCGGAACTCCAATATCCGGAACTTTGGTTTGCAGGCCATATTCCACAGTGTCTCTTATCATGGATCTTGACCACAGTGTCTGAGAAGTATCTGAAGAACTCTCTTCCAGCGTGACAGAATCTACAGAAGCTATTTCTCCTACAACGAATCTTGAAAAATAAGTCGGCAATTGATTACTATGGACGTGAACATTGCCAAAACCAAATGTATAGGCATCTGTAGAAACAGGATGTGTAGGTGAAGACATCGCCAATAAATACGTATTCAGACTGCTGTTGAAACCGCCTAATATATGTGACCTTTTGGTACTATCTACCGGAGACCAGCTATCCCAAAGCACATTATTATGTTCTCCTGAAGAGAATACCTTCCAGTCGATCCGTTCCCATAATGCTGTTATATTTTCGCGAAGTGCTTTTTCCTCAGCCACATCTTCTTTAAAGAAGTATTGCCGCGCAATAAGTAAAGCTTCCATCATGGCTGTGGTTGCTGTCAGACTATATTTAGGTATATGTTGTCTGTATTCTGGCAAACCTGTTCTCCCGTCAAAATATTCCGGAAAAACACCGTTTTTGTGTTGTACTTTCTTCAGAAAGTTAACCATTTTTGTGAATCGGGCCAATACGACATTCCGGTTGACAAACTTTCTTTCCGCACCCACAATCAGCGCCATTGCAGCATATCCGGATTCTCTGACTGACACAATAGCCTTATCCTTTCGGCGATATGGCATATACATACCACTGTTAAAGTCAAAATTTTCCAGAAAATAATTTATATGTGCAGCCTGCACGACGTTGAGCAGTTCCTCATCTGACAATTTCTTTGTTTTCACCTCTTTAATGGCAGAAAAAGGAGATTCAATATAATCATAATCTACCCATGCGATCTTATAATAGTACGTTTTATCTATCTCCGGCACACGATCCAGACAGCTTTGCATCTGAATCGGGCGGATCGCTACAGGCTCAAAATTCTCCTTATCCGTTGAACGGTAGATCTTGATATAACGTATACTTGGTGTCAGCGGCAATTGCCAGCTCAACAACACTTGTTTATCATATGCCTTTGCTTCAGATAAGATGGCCGGAGAAGACAATTTAACATTGGATGGATTCCTGGGTAAAAACTCAATCTGATCCAGGAGGATATGATGCGTCTTCGCTGAAGAATTTCCCTGTACAAAACTTACAGATCTGATAGCCCCTTCCTCGAATCCTTTAATCTTATCAACCGGAATTTCCACATTGACCCACATATTAGGTTCAAAATCATCAATAAAATTGGCTAGTGAAACAGGTTCAGTTTGCTTAAACCCTTGTTTCAGAAGCACTTTAGGTAATTCCTCTATTTTAGTATCTGCAGTCTGAACATACATCTTAAAAACCAAAACATCTTTTTTAGCTACCTGATAAAAAAACTTTTGACGGCTATACAAGATATCTGCTTCCCAATTGCCGGTTACAGAAGCATGGTATTTCAGAGACAAGGCGTTACCGGGAGTAAAAAAAAGAGTGTCAGACACTAACAGATGTTTGCGGACATTCTCGACCCAGCTGCCACCGGAATAATGAACTAAACTCTTTGCATAACTCCCTCCTACAAGACTATTATCAAACACAACTTCCGGATAAGTATCCGCTTTCAATGTATTAGATACCAGCAACATGCAGGTTAATATGAGATAGTAATATTTAATCATAGCAGTAAAATAAACCAAATAGTATAGATGCTTACAAAAACATGAATGTCACTTTGGATGATACAAAAATAACAAATGATATTCATATGGCGTGTCAGAGGAATGTCTACTAAAATTTTAAAATACCTAAAAATACCCTTACCTTAGCCCTCTAATTTTTCATAAAAGTACATGGAAACAACTTTTGATTTTGAAAAACCCATTGCAGATCTGCAAACACAGATAGAGAAAGTTAATCAGGTAGCTGAAAAGACTAAGGTCGACATGAGTGCGACTATACAGGATCTGGAAGCGAAACTGGAAGAAACGAAACTGCAGATCTATAATAATATGACTGGCTGGCAGAAGGTACAGATGTCCCGTCATCCTGAGCGTCCACAGACTTTCGATTATATTGAGATGATTTGTGAAGAGTTTATTGAACTGCACGGTGATCGTAATGTAAAGGATGATAAAGCTATAGTTGGTGGATTTGCATCTATTGGCGGAGAAGCTGTAATGGTTATTGGTCATCAGAAAGGAAAAAACACCAAAGAACGTCAGTTTCGCAATTTTGGAATGGCTAACCCTGAGGGATACCGCAAAGCTTTGCGTCTGATGAAAATGGCTGAAAAATTCAATAAACCGGTTATTACACTTATCGATACTATGGGTGCTTATCCTGGTTTAGAGGCCGAAGAAAGAGGTCAGGGAGAAGCCATCGCCCGTAACCTGCTTGAAATGTCCGTATTAAAAGTACCTGTTATCTGTATTGTAATCGGTGAAGGTGCTTCAGGCGGTGCATTAGGTATTGGTATAGGTGACCGTGTATATATGCTTCAAAACACCTGGTATTCGGTAATTTCACCAGAGTCTTGTTCATCAATTCTATGGAGAAGCTGGGATCACAAAGAGCGCGCAGCAGAAGCATTAAAATTAACTGCTGAAGATATGCTTGGGAACGGTTTGATTGATGGCATTATTGCTGAACCAATGGGTGGAGCACATCAGGATCCGGCTATTGCAGCTGAAAATGTAAAAACTAAAATCCTCTCGGATCTGGCTATCCTTAAAGCGAAGACAGCTGATGTATTAGTACAGGAAAGAATCGACAAATTCAGTAATATGGGTTACGTCGTAGAATAAAAGATACTTCATAACAAACAGAAAGGGGCTATCCAAAAGGTTGGATAGCCCCATTTTTATTATTTAACAAACCAATTCCCTCTCCTTTTTAAGGAGAACCTGTTCCGACTCGTCGGAAGGGTTAGGGTGAGGTTTTGCAGTTTTATAATTAACCTCTCTGCCCTTCGGCCATCTCTCCTTTAGAAGGAGAGAAAAGCTATAAAATACTGTTGGTGAGGATGCTAACTGACGCAAAACAGCTAATAAATCCAATTCCTTTCGTTTGCTGTTGTCCTAACCCGCAGTTGAAACAGATGTAAGCTTATAAACTCTATTAACCTTTTCAACTCTATAAACCCATTAGTCAACCTCTCTGCCCTTCGGGCATCTCTCCTTTAGAAGGAGAGAGAAGTTATAATAAGGCCAATAGAATTGAGGCTGTCCAAAAAAATTGGATAGCTCCATTTTTATGCGATTTAATACGCACGCCCCTTTCTTATTTCTTTCCGAATTTCAACAAACCATAAACCAAATACTATATCAGTTGTTGTACATTATGGAAATCGAATTATTTATATCAGTTTAAACATAAAATCTGTGAAAAAACTATCCCTTATTTTTCACCCTCATCTTAAAAAAGTAAACTCTCATATGCAGCGAGTAGGTATTATATGTACGCTGCTGTTCTTTCATATATCGTATTCCTTTGCACAACATGACACCACCAGCACGGTCAGACTGCGCAAAGACACGTTGGCTGGTACAGACAGTTTGAAGATAGTCCCACCTTATCAGGATCACTACGATATCAGCGATCTGTTTCGGACCATTCTTCACCCTAAACGAAAGCCAGACCGTACAAAAAGGCGGTCTCCCATTACATTGATGCCAAACGTTGCCTATAATCCGACCATCGGTGCACAGGGGGGCATAAAAGCTGTAGCCGGTAAGGTATTAGGTAATAATCCCAATACCACCATGTCTGTAGCAGCTACTTCAGCTTCTATCACGACAAAAGGCATTATGGTGTTCTACCTGAGTCATAATGTGTTCACACCGGGCAACACCTGGAATTTTCAGGGGAGTCTCGCTGCGGTACATATGGTGGCCCCTGATGCCGGCATTGGTATGAATATGAATGCATGGACAACAGAAGATGAGCGCGTCATTGCTAACCCCGACCGCAAAATATTCGGATCACGATACAATTCCTATATTTTCAATGAAAAGGTATATCGTCAGGTTGCTCACGGATTATTTCTGGGTGCCGGCGTCTCTTTCGATCTTCGAAGAAAAATAGAAGAACCACAATTGGCAAACGGGCCTACACCACCCTCTTTGTACAGCGAAAAACATGGCTTCAATCCCAAAAAATACAATTCAAACGGATTATTATTCAATGTACAATATATGACGAGGGATAATCCAAACAGGGCTTACAGCGGCATATACTCCGATGTAGGTATACGCGTCAATCAGACCTGGATGGGTAGTTCGAAAAATGCGGTACAATTGGTTACAGATTTCAGAAAATACTTTAGTTTATCTAAGAAAAATCCGGAACACGTATTAGGATTCTGGTATTGGGGTTCTTATAAGCTTAGCGGAACACTTCCCTACTTCGATCTTCCGGGAACAGGAAAAGATACAAACGTCAGAACAGGACGAGGCTATACTATCGGGTATTTCAAGGGTATATCTTTTGCTTACTCCGAAGTAGAGTACCGCTTTCCAATTACTAAAAACAAGTTTCTGAGTGGTGTGACATTTCTAAATATTCAGTCGGCAAGCGATGAGATCGGCACCGGCCTGTTTCAGCGCTGGGAGCCCGGTGGCGGTGCCGGACTACGTGTTTTATTTAATAAAGCAACCCGAACGAACCTTTGTCTGGACTATGCTTTCGGAAAATATGGAAACAGAGGCTTTTTCTTAGGTCTTAATGAAGCCTTTTAGTCCTGTATTTTATAGGCAGAGTTATGATTCTGCCTTGATTTTACTATTTTAGCGACTGCTAAACCGAAAACAGTATGCGATCTTTCCACACGTTGAGTTCCCTTTGTTTATTTTTCCTTACGAATCAGCTTGTTGCTCAGGAAACAAAACTTACAGATACCATTCTCAACAGACTTGCTCCGGTACAGATCAATGCTTATTTCGCCAGTCAACCTCTTTTATCGCTTACTTCTTCTGCAAAAACGCTGGATTCAAGACTTATTTCCAGTCAGAATAACAGTACATTTTTGACGGCAATCAATACAGTTCCGGGTATCCGTATGGAAGAGCGTTCACCAGGCAGTTACCGGTTAGCGATGAGAGGCAGCCTTATCCGATCCCCTTTTGGAGTACGCAATGTCAAGATATACCTGGATGAGTTTCCGCTGACCGATGCCGGTGGCAACACTTACTTCAATCTGGTAGATCCGGCTTCTGTAAGCAGTATACATATACTCAAGGGACCTGACGGATCTGTATATGGTCCAAATTCAGGTGGTGTAATTACGATTACCCCGAATGGCTTTAATACCGGTTCCGGAAGCTCTCTGCTGCTACAAGGTGGCTCTTACGGTTTATTTCAGGAACAGTTATCCACACAGCAACAGGTCAATCCCAACTACCGTTTTGCTATAGATCAGAGTTTTACCCGAAGTGATGGATATCGTCAAAACTCAGCATTAAATAAAAAAACTATACAGACCGCTCATCAATGGGATTATTCTGACAAAGGACAGTTAAAAGCAATTGGATTCTATGCTGATCTTGGATACAGAACACCCGGAGGCCTTACACAAGCCCAGTATGATGAAAATCTACAACTCGCCAGACCGGCAGCAGGACCAAATCCCGGCGCCGCTGATCAAAAGGCGGGAATATACAACAAGACATTCTTTGGAGGTATTTCCAACCGATACCACATCACGAAACATCTGACACATGTTGTCAGTATATTCGGCAGTCATTCGGATATCAAAAATCCTTTTATTACCAATTACGAAAAGCGCAATGAGAAAAATATGGGTATCCGTACCTACTTTTCTTATGCAGACAACAACAATCCGCAAGTACACTGGCAAATGCAATTGGGACTGGAAGCACAAAACGGGCGCTATAAAATTGACAATTATAACAATAATGCCGGCGTAGCTACTGATCCGCAAGCCAAAGATGATCTGAAAAACGGCCAGCACTTCTATTTCATACGCGGTCAGGTATTTCTTGCTCAGAAACTGACCATCGAAGGTTCCCTGGGGCTTAATTACAATACTGTTTCCTATAAAAATATATATCCAGTACTCTCTGATAAATGGGAAAAAATTGATTTTGAGAATACCTGGATGCCCCGACTGGCCCTTTCTTATCTTATCAATCCCCAAATGGCTGTACGCAGTTCGGTATCTAAGGGATTATCCGCTCCGACCATTGCAGAGGTTCGTTCTTCAGATAATCTGATCAACCGGCAACTGAATCCGGAAACCGGAACGAATTATGAAGCGGGTATCAGATGGGAGACTGCAGATCGAAGAGTTATAGCAGATCTTTCAGCCTACTATTACCGTATGGATAATGCTATTATAAGGCAGATCAGGGAGAGCGGAGCAGAATACTACCTGAATGCCGGAAAGACTGATCAGAAGGGAGTAGAAGCTGCTCTGTCAGGCTATCTTATTGCTCCCCGTACATCCGGTTGGTTACACAGTTTATCATTAGGTACTAATCTGACCTACAATGATTATAAATTTCAGGTCTACCAGATTGGAGAAAACGATTATTCAGGCAACAAACTTACAGCTGTTCCGGACTGGATATGGGTCAATCATGCAAATATTCAGTTTGATAAACGTATAGAGCTGAATATCATGCACAATTTTACCTCCCGGATCCCGCTAAACGATGCCAATACCGCTTACGGAGCTAAGTACCATTTATTACAAGCCAAACTTGCGTGGCTCTGCCCGATAAACGGAAAATTACAGATTCAGTTCTTTGCCGGAACTGATAATATTCTGGATCAGAAATACAGCCTTGGTAATGATATCAATGCATTCGGGAATCGCTTTTTTAATGCAGCCCCGGGCAGAAACTATTACGGAGGATTAAAAATTTCTTATTAACTATGCTGCTTTAGTCTGAATAATCTTATAATCCTGTCACAAAACAATAAGATAAGCGTTACATAGATCAGTTGGGAGAAAAGTACAATTTGTTCTTTTGAAATAGTTGTCCATTTTATTTCATACATATACCCTGCTGCAACGTAATTTATTACCAGGCCAAATACCGTTCCTGCGAGAAAGCAATATATTCCTTTCATCTTGTCCTTCATAATCTCCGGTGAAGTCATCTCCTGTTTCTCTATCCGGGACATCACCTGATCTTCAAAATCCGAAAAAGGCATTTTCGGAGTACTTTGCTTCATCAGTTGCTGTAAAATATCACGATCCTTTTCCATATTCTACGATTTCATTAGTTTACTTAATATTCCATGTATACGTTTGCGGGCGCGATGTAAAATAACCTTCGCGTTAGACTCCGTCCATCCTGTAATCTGGCATACATCTTTTATGCTCTCCTCTTCCAGATAAAATAAGCGTAAAGCGAGACTTTCATTAACGGGTAAGAGCTGAAGTGCCTCCTCAATGAGTTGAGTCTGCTCTTTTTGCTCCAACTGCCAAAGTGCAGCTTCATCTGCCACAGACAATTCATCCTGTTCAGACAGAGGCACAAACTCTATCTTAAGCCGTCTCAGCTTAGCAAAAGCATGATTAACCACAATTCTGTAGAGCCAGCTGCTGAATTTAGATTTACCCTGAAAGGATTTCAAAGCATGGTAGCAGCTCACGAAAGCATCCTGAACAACCTCTTCCGCAACAATCTCATTCTTTACGATGCTGATTGCTACGGAAAAGGCCATATCCTTATATGTGGTCAGAAAGTATCTGAAAGCTTCCCGGTCTCCCGCCAATATTTTATCAATATAAACTTGATCCATCCGATTCTTTAAGATGGTCTTTTATCCAGATAATTTGCGACGATCATACCCGCTCCTCCGAAAATTCCTATTATAGCCACAGGAATTGCATCAGAATGAATTTCGACATTAGATTCATTAATAATTCCTACAATCAATAAGCCTACAGCTGAAGCCACAACCACTACGCCTACTTTTAGCCAGTTAGAACCTTTAAGTTTATTATTGTAAAAATCGCTCAGATCCATCCCTCGCTCGATCAGTGCCATACGTTCTTTATGTCTGGACAGCCAGTAGAAATACAGGGATAAAAATGTACTTAAGCAAAATGCTACGATTATAGTAGCTACCATTGTTTCCTTTTCCATAATTTTTATTGTCTTTGCTCATAAGATGCAACCCAAGCTCCAAAGGTTACATTTTTTTTATTTTTTATTCCTGCGTGCTTCATACATCTCATTATCTTTGGTTCGTATGTCAAAGCAAGACCCTCGGCTTATAGATTATCATTCGGATTACCATCACTATCTGATTACGGATATCGACATGGATCGAACGGACAGGTACAGCTATTTTCAGGAGATAGACGGCACGACGAATATAGGAATTCCGATTGAAGTAGAACAGCTATCAGTAAATGAAGCCAGATTTCGGATCCGGTTATCCGAGAACGAAGAAACGGTGCTACTGAAGTACTCAAAACCTGTATTATCTATATACTGTTCCTGCCCCGAAAAACAAGGTCTCTGCCGACACCAACAAGCAGTTTTTGCAACTTTTATCCGACAGGAAGAATGGCTGACATTCTTTTCTCCGAGCCGATATCAAAAACGTTTGTCTAAGGCAGCTTTAGCTTACGGTATAGAACAGGAGGATGCTCTGCAAGAATATTTTGAACTAAGATACATCAACAATTCTATTGAAGTAACAGTTCTTAATGACCACCTTATACCACTGGATAACATAGATTTATTTAATAAAGAAACATTAAATAAATCTGGCGATCCTACAGCTACCGGCCGATTGATTATGGTCATTCGAAAGCATAAATTCTACAAACATTTACAGATTCAGCTTTTTGAATCGGAGGTTACCAAAAACGGAAAACTTAAAAATCCGATCAAACCGGTAGATACATCAGAGCGTATCTGGAAATGCAAAGATATTACGGAAAGTAAATTCTTCACTGCTATTCGTTTATTAGAACAGAATACACAGGATGCCACAGACCCTAATCTTCCAAAAGCACTGGAGGCTGTTGTACATAATCCCTTTCAATTAGATGTATTTGTACACGATGCTTCTTTGTCGGAAAATATACTGGCATCCAGTCTAAATGCCGTATTGCTGAAACAGAGCCCTGTACAAAGCAAGCTCCGTATCAGCAAAAAAGGATCGTTTCTATCTGTAGAAGGGCATCTTCTTGTAGGAAGAGAGGAAATCGCGCTGAGCGATGTAAACTTACAGTTTGATTATTTTGCACAAGTCAAACATTCTCTTTACTTTATTCATGATAAGACAGTAAGATCTCTGATACAGGTGTTCAAAAACCGCAATAATGCCCTCTGGGTTCATGCGTCCAAGTTTGATTATTTCAGAACACAAATTCTGGATCCGCTTTCTGACCAGGTATCGATAAGCTATCCGGATATACCAAAAGCAAGCAAGAAACAACTGGATCAACATCTTTATTACACGGATACTGAAGCGATTATTTATCTGGATGAATCTCAGGAATATGTCACGCTCACGCCTGTCATGCGCTATGGTGATGTGGAAGTACCTGTACGATCCAAACGGAAGATCTTTGGCATCGATGAAGCGGGGAAAAGCTATGTCGTAGAGCGACAACAGGATCGGGAAACGGCACTTTCAGGTCTGCTGATCAGACAGCATCCCTACTTTGAAGAACAGCTGAACGAGTCTTTTCTGTATTTCTATCTTCACCGCAAACATTTCCTGAATGAGGACTGGTTTCTAAATGTATTTGAGGAATGGCACAATCAGGGTATTAAGGTTATTGGCTTTGACACTTTAAAAAACAACAGTATAAATCCTTTCAAAGCAACCATCAACATTGAGGTATTAAGCGGGATCAATTGGTTCAATGTGAATATCAATGTGAGTTTCGGAAGTAAAAAGGCATCTGCCAAAAATCTGGAAAAAGCTGTGCGTAACAAATCCAAATTTGTGGTACTGGATGATGGTACACATGGCATATTGCCGGAAGAATGGCTGGAAAAGTTTAAAGAATATTTTCAGGCGGGTGAGTGGAATGAAGAGGAACAACTTCAGATCGCCAAGTCAAATTTCTATGATATTGAACGTTTGTTTGATGTATCTCAAATACATAATTCAGCTAAACAAGAAATTGACCATTTAATAAATAAAGCTAAGAATTTCAAAGATTTAAACACTGTAAATACCTCTAAACATTTCAACGGAATATTACGCAACTATCAATTAGATGGATTGAAGTGGCTCAATTTTCTGGATGATTTCAATTTTGGCGGATGTCTGGCAGATGACATGGGATTAGGCAAGACCATTCAGATTATTGCTTTTGTTCTTTCGCAGCGGGATAAGGCCGATCACAACTGCAACCTGCTCGTCCTGCCCAAGACACTACTGTTTAACTGGCAGCACGAACTGGAAAAGTTTGCACCCAGTCTACCCTATTTACTATTAGATGGTACAGACCGCATCAGAAATACCGGTGATTTTGATCGGTATGAACTCATACTGATTTCTTATCACACCCTGCTAACGGATATCAACTATTTAAAGAAATTCAGATTTAATTATATATTTCTGGATGAATCTCAACAGATTAAAAATCCAAACTCTCAACGCTATAAGGCAGCCTGCCTTTTACAGTCACGTAACCGTATCGTGATGACGGGTACGCCGATTGAAAACAGCACTATGGATCTGTATGCGCAGTTATCATTTGCGTCACCAGGCTTACTTGGCAGCAAAAAGTATTTTAAAGACGTCTTTACCACCCCGATAGATGCATTCAGCGACCGTAAGCGCACAGAAATGCTCTATAACAAGATCAATCCTTTTATCCTGAGGAGAACAAAGGCTGAAGTTGCCAGAGAGCTTCCGGAAAAGAATGAACTGATCATCTACTGTGAGATGAAACCTGCTCAACGTCGCATCTACGATCTTTATGAAAAAGAATTCAGGGAATTCATCTCTGCAACGGAAGGTGATGAAATTCGCAAAAGTCCTATGTACGTTCTGAAAGGATTGACCAAACTGAGACAAATCTGTAATTCGACCAAATTGCTGAAAACTGAAGATTTAAGTACTGAAGATAATTCAGCTAAGATAGAAACACTTATAGAACAAATTGAAGACAATATTGCCTACCACAAGATTATTGTATTTTCTCAATTTGTAAGCATGCTGCAGCTTATTCAAAAAGCATTATCCTCAAAAGGCATAGGTGCTTCTATGCTGACAGGAAAGACAAAAAACAGAGAACAGGTCGTTCACAACTTTCAAGAGCAGGAAGATAACCGGGTACTTTTAATCTCGCTCAAAGCTGGTGGTACGGGACTCAATCTTACGGCAGCAAGCCTGGTATATCTGGTAGATCCGTGGTGGAATCCTGCAGTAGAGAATCAAGCCATAGATCGTGCATACCGGATAGGTCAGCAGCAAACGGTTACAGCTATTCGTCTTATCACGCCTGACACGGTGGAGGAAAAGATGATTAAAATGCAACAAAGCAAGAATGAACTGGCTGCTGCGCTGATCGGAAAAGAAGGAAATCCGCTATTACAAAACTTCACAAAAGAACAATTGCTCAGCTTGTTGCACTAACAAGCCTGCTTTGGCTTCCGAATATTTTACCTACATTTGCGTATAAAAACAGCCCTTACAATATGATCAAAGCAGTATTTTTTGATATCGACGGTACACTATTAAGTTTCAAAACACATCTCGTTCCTGAGTCTACCGAAAAAGCCATCCGTGAATTACAATCCAGAGGAATTAAAGTAATCATCTCTACGGGTAGGTCCATCAACAGCTTAGATCATATCAGATATCTCAATTTTGATGGCTTTATCACATTTAACGGGGGTTATTGTGTCACAAAAGATGATGAGGTACTGTTTAGAAAACCTATTCCACAGGAAGATATTGAATCTCTGCTCCGTTACGCTATGAATAATGAGCCTGTTAGCTTTTCGCTCATGTCCGAAAATGAAATTTCTATCTTCCATGTCACGCCGGATATACAAAAGATGTATGACCAGCTCAATCTGCCGGTACCTATGCAGAGGAGTTACGACAACTTTGATAAAGCAACTGTTTTACAGACCAATATTTTCATTCAACCGGAAGCAGAAGAAGACTTTATGCGTACTATAATGCCCAATTCTATAGCTTCCCGCTGGACACCTCTTTTTGCAGATGTCAATCCGGTGGGTCAAAGTAAAAAGGTTGGTATAGATGTATTTGTACAACATTTCGGACTTGAACTCCATGAAACTATGTCATTTGGGGATGGTGGCAATGATATTACCATGTTAGCACATACACAAATTGGTGTGGCTATGGGCAATGCAAATCCGGAAGTAAAGGCGATAGCAGATTACATTACGGATGACGTAGACAATAATGGAATCTGGAATGCACTGAAGCATTATAATATCATCTAAAGCTGTACCGTCAGCGTTGCTTTAAAAGTATTGCTGTTACTATTGAATAAGAGATCATGACGATCCGGATACAGAAATTGTAATCTTTCTCTGAACAGCCTTATAATATCTGTACTCTGCTGATCAGCAATACGGTGATTTACTCTGTTGCTGACTTCCATAATCAGCAGCTTCGACGATCCGGTTACTTTTATTTTAACCGGATACTTTTCCATAGATGTATAGCCATTATGAAAAGCATTCTGTACAAGTGGCATTAAAAGAAAGGGATAAATAATCGCCGATGTTTCTACATAATCAGACTTGAAGCTAACATACAATTCACTTGGTCTAATTTCCTGATAAACTAAGCAGTAATCATTCAGATATTCGATTTCTTTACTAACAGATAAAGGCTCAGAATGACTTCTGGATAAACTGGTTTGCTGAAGTTTTGCAAACCGGATTTGCCAGGATTCATTCCTGTTTTCCAAACATGCGGATGTCCACAAATCCAGAAGTTTCCGATCTACCTGACATTCTAAAAACGACAACTGATTTTCAAAAGTTGACTGCTCATTCCCATCAGCCGCCGTACGATTCCATAACTTATTAAAAATCGAAGTCATATGATCTGTTATTTTTTGTATGGTCAAAATTACTTATTTCTTTTAAAAGAATCCTCAAACAACTCCGGCACCGGATTTATTCCTATCTTTTTTTCTTAATATTTAGGCAAATAAGAAAATTTTAATTATTTTGAATAAAAGATCACACAAATCGTTATTATATTCAAACCATATTTTAGGACAAAATCGAATTAGACATGAATTTGAACTCCCGTTACGAAAGCATACTTGCTGAGACTGATGTTTCCACTTTGGAAAAATTTGAAACAGATTACACATTTTTACAGCATCCTGAAAACTGGTTCAAAGGCTTGGCTCTTTTAGAAAAAAGCATTGCTCACTTCGATCAGAAGAAAGAAGCTGTTGTCAAACTTTATGAAAATCTTTTTCATGATGGGCTGGATTTCCATTCTTCATACTCACTGAATGATGAAGATTACATTTTTTACTGGAACAAGATCAATGAGGTATTAAAAAATCTGGCGACTCTCTGGCCCGAAACGTATGCACAACTGGCATTTCAATATCAGGAAGCCCGCAGGAACTTTCAAAACAAAGCCAAAGTAGAAGAATACCTGCTGGCAGCTACTCATCACGGAGCAGCCATAGGAAAGCCTGTATATGCTTATTTCCTGTATTATGATTATCTGACGCGCCAGGATAAAGAAGAAGCTACCCGCATACTGGAAGAAGACAACAGCGAATGGGGCAAATTGTACCGTGGCTATATCTATCTGGATAAAAAAACATTTGACAGCATCCCTCCTCTTTTTGAGGAATTGCAGAAAAGTACGGATACCAAAATTGTTAAGAATGGCTATATTCTGGAGGCCTGTTACTATGAATGGCAGGGGAATCCGGAAAAAGCCAAAGAAGTATTCAAGTATTGCATGGAGAACTATTTTTCGGTCTATGCAATGACCCGATACGCTTTAATTAGCTATGATAATAACCCGGAAGAATCCATGAATCTGCTGGAAAAGGCTTCGGTAAGAGGAAATATCGAAGCCATGAATAATTTAGGGCACCTGGCATTTCCTAAGGAGCAGTCTCCAAAAGAAGAATATGAAAAATCATTAAAATGGTTTACTGTAGGTGAGCTGTATGGCAATGCATTTTCAACGTATCGTCTTGCATTGATATATCTTTATGTTGAAGCTTACAAAGATACAGTCAGAGGCCTTGAATATCTGGATCAGGCATGCGAGCAGAAGCTAGCGGATGCTTTGGTAGAGAAGGCTGAAATATATCTGGATGATCAAATCGTACCCAAAGATGTAATAAATGCCCGGTTATATTTTGAAAGAGCCACAGAAGCAAATCAAAACCCTTATGCTTATTACCGCCTTGGATATCTTTATGAACTTGGAATGACCGAAGCAGGTGCACCTGAACCGGATAAAGCCCTTCCTTACTATGAAAAAGCTGCTGAGCTGAATCATTTCTACGGAAACAGCAATGCAGGCCGGCTACACCGCTACGGCGTAGGAACTGAAGTTGACAATGAAAAAGCTAAAACATACTTTGAAAAAGGATTGGAGCAGGGTAATCCCTACTGTATAACCGAGCTTGCTTTCATGTATGAAGATGGCACACTTGAAAAAGATTACGGGAAAGCTTTTGAACTATTCACTTTAGCTTCAGAAAGCAATGGTGGTTATGGATACGCCTGCTACATAAGGGGTCAGTATCTGGAATTTGGTTACCATACAAACGGTGAGACGGACCAGCAAGAGGCTGTGCGCATGTATGAAAAAGGTGCTGAATTGCAGGAAATCAACTGTATTTACGAAATGGCGCGCTGTTACCGCTACGGAATTATACATGAACAGAATCCGGATCTTGCTGTTTCATACTTTCAGAAAGCTGCTGAAGCGGGACTTCCTAAAGGTATGGTGGAATTGGCGATGTGTTACGATTATGAATTTGGAGTCAGTTTTGATGCTCAGAAAACATTCGATCTTATGAAGGTAGCTGCAGAAATGAACTATCCGTTTGCGCAATACAAGACCGGATCTTATCTGATGCATGGTAGTCTGGGCGAACCTATACTGGCTGACACAGAACAGGCACTTATATGGCTCAATAAAGCTAAAGAAAACAATCAGCCTTATGCTTTCCTTGAATTGGGAGATTATTATTTATATGATTATGATCAGCTCAATGAATACGAAAAAGCCTTGCAGCTCTATCTGGAAGCTTATAACACGTATGAAGTCATATCTGATGGACTGGGTATCTGTTATGAATACGGACTTGGCACTGAGGCTAATGCTTCGGAAGCATTTAAGTATTATGAAATAGCGGCCAATAAGAATAATAAAAATGCGATGTACAGACTTGGTAAATGCTATTTAAGTGGTACAGGTACCCGTAAAAATGAAAGTCAGGCCTATCATTGGTTTGCTACAGCTGCCAATTATGGCGATATCCCATCCCAGTTTAATGCAGGTTTATTACTGCTGAAAGGCTCAGGAGTTGCTGTAAACAAAGAAGAAGGTATAAAACTTATTCGTCAGGCAGCAGAACAAAATCATGCTGCAGCACAATTTGAACTGGGAAATTGTTACCTGATGGGTGACGGTGTGGAAGAAAGCGAACAGCAGACGATGTACTGGTATGAACTGGCCGCAGAAAATGGTCACGAGAAAGCCGAAAAAATAGTGAGAAAGTCAAAAAGATAATTCATGGAAAAAAAAGAGTCATATATTTTCCAGGTCAATCTGAAAGGGATGATTTCTCTCCTTTCAGAGCACCTGTACAGTAATCCGAATACTTTTGTACGTGAATTACTACAGAATGCAGTAGATGCAATCACAGCATTTCAAAATCTGGACGAATCGCATCAGGGAAAGATCACGGTCCATCTAGAAGACAAAAAGATGATATTCGAAGATAACGGAATCGGACTGACTGAAGCCGAAATTCATAAGTTTATTGCCGTTATCGGAGAGAGTTCCAAAAGAGACAGCATCGATGCGCAGGATTTTATCGGAAAATTTGGTATCGGCCTCCTTTCTTGTTTTGTGGTCAGCAATGAGATCGTTCTGGAAACGCGTTCAGCAATGAGTGAACAGGCAATTCGCTGGACCGGACACGCAAACGGAACATATGAGATTGAACATATCACAGAACCCCGGGCCATTGGAACACGTGTCATGCTGACGCCAAAGAAGGAATGGATCCATCTTTTTGCTTTTTCTTCTCTGGAACAGAATCTCACCTACTACGGCGATCTGCTCCCCATCCCCATCACCTGTATAGAAGGAGATCAGGAATTACTTATCAATCCTGCGGCCGGAAAATGGATGGAACATGATATCAGTAAAGAAGAATTGCTCGAAATCGGAAAAAAAACCTTTCACACCAACTTTATTGATGCTTTCCGTATTGAAGCTCCATCCGGAGGAGTAAAGGCTATAGCCTATATCCTACCCCATAAAGCACAATTTTCAAACCGTCAGCAACACAAACTGTATCTCAAAAGGATGTTTTTGAGTGATGACGACTGCAGACTGTTACCGCGATGGGCATTTTTCATCCGTTGTATTATCAACAGTAATCAGTTGCAGGCCACAGCTTCACGGGAATCATTAATGGCTAATGAGAACCTGAAAGCGACACAAAAAGAAATAGCGGAAGCTATCAAAGACTACCTGCGGAATATACGGACAATAGACAATAAAGTGTACAACGGTCTGATCAACACCCACTATCTGCATATCAAAGCGATAGCCGCAGAAGATAATGATATGCTTCGTGTGTTTCTGGATGACCTGCCTTTTGAGACGAATAAAGGATTCCGAAACTTTAAAAACATCAAAAATTATCAGGATTGCATCTATTATACACCCAATATTGATGACTTCAAACAAATGCGCAGAATTGCAGAATCACAGGGAATACTGGTGATCAATGCAGCATATACATTTGAGGAAGAGTTACTAAAAAAGGCACAATACATTGATACAGCTATTCAGGTAAAGGAAATTACACCACAAGATATCATGGCGCGCTTCCGGGATTTATCTCCCGAGCAGGAAATAGAATATGTAACCTTTATCGATAAGGCTAATGATGTGCTGAAACCTCAAAACTGTGAAGTGCTGATCAAAGCGTACGCACCTGAGGATATTCCGGCACTTTATATCACCGGTACAGATACGATCAAGTCATCATCTGTGAAAAAATCAGCGGCAAATCCTCTTAATGATATCTTAGGTTCATTCGCTGCCAAAAAGAATGAAAACAAACCCTTATTATGTCTCAACGGAAATAATAAACTGATCGGCAACCTGCTTTCCCTGAAAGACGATTATATGATCCGTTCTATTGTTCATATCTTATATGTACAGTCATTGCTTCTGGGTAAATATCCTGTCAGCGACACCGAGATGACACTATTCAACGAAGCCATTAATGACATGTTGGTCATGGGCATTGACAATTTTTTAAATATTTAGCAGACAACAACATGATCTATACATTAGAAATACAAAAACTCTTAAATAAAGCATCTTATCTGGATGATAAAAATAAAGATAAGATCAAATATTTTCTACAGGCCATACAACTGGCGGATGATAATCAGGATATTGAATGGGCATATGAACTGCGCATGCAGTTGATGGATATTGAATGGGAGCACACTGACCGCAAGAACTTTCTTCCAACATTCAGCTGGTTGCTAAATGCGTATGATGCTTCTCCTGATGAGTATGATGTCGAAGAACTCCTCTGGAAATACAAATGGATCATCAGCGAAGTGCAGTCTAACCCTGAAATCAGTCTTGCTCATATGGATAATATTATGGACGATTTCAAAAGAAGATCTGAACTTGAAGGATATAATCTCAGAGCCTATCACTCCAAATTATTGCATGAAGCAGCAGAACAGATGGATGTAGAAAAGAGTCGTTATCTGCAAAGCCAGATCAACCTTTTCCCCCGGGATGGTATCAGCGATTGTCAGGCATGTGAACTGGACAGCGAAGTGCTGACCTTACTGCAGGCTAATAATTTTGAAGAGGGGCTGAATAAAGCGCAACCTATCCTCCAGGAACAATATACCTGCGCCCGTGTTCCACTTGTAACCCGAGTGAATATTGCCTACCACGCTTTGATAAATGGCCAGCATGATATTGCACAGCAATACTTAGACCGGGTAATACAGGAATTGTCTGAACGGGAAGAAGACACCTATCTGATTAGTTCATTGGGAGATTTTATGCCGGTCATCTTTGCATTAAAACCCGAATCAGCCTGGAATTATGTCGAACAATTCATTCCATGGACATTGGATACAGATAAAAGCACAAGGTTTTTCTTTGCCAGAGGAATGGCTGAAGCATTAGCTCAACAGCAAGGTAATGAGACTATCAGCCTGAATATTCCACCGTCACACGCATTATACAGTGCGGAAAACACCTATACAGTGGATGATATTTATACTTACTATCTGGATAAAGCAAAGTTATTGGCAAAGCAATTTGACCTTCGCAATGAGAATAACAATTTCACTAATCAGATAAAAACAAGATAATACAAAAATGGCCCTGCAAAATTGCAGGGCCATTTTTGTATATACATTTACAAATATCTTACTCCAAACCGCTGACACCGCCGGAAACAACAAGTTTCATCGCATCTGTAGCAGACATATTCAATTTTTCTACTTTATCAGCCTTAACGATTACAACCTGACCGGCAAAAGAATAGGAATAAGGAAAGTAAACGATAACATCATCCGGAAGATTGAGCTTGCTCAGATCATGCTGCGTTAGAAATCCGATTTTCTTAAGCCCCATATCATTGACCGTAACCAATACCGGCTCATTGAATTTCTTGGCATCCCCGACAAAGGCTTCTGTGAAGTCCTTGATAGAGGAATATAAGGTGTTAAATAAAGGTATACGGTTAATCTGACGTGTAATCCACTGCTTAATCGGATCTGTCACAAAATTTGTGAATATAACACCTGCCAGAACTAAAATCAATATAACAGTTAAGATTCCGATACCTGGAATATACAAGGGATGGCCACTTTCATCCTCTAAGAAATGTTCAGTCAGATTCAATGTGGAATCTACAGATGCTACAATCCAGACAATCAGAAAAATTGCTCCTGCTAAAGGAACCATGACCAAGGTACCCTTGATCAGATAGTTTAAAAATCCTCTAAAAATTTTTGAAAACATGGCGTATTATACCCTAAAAAATGATTTACAAAGATGCAAAATCATCAGCGCATTATTCGTAAAAATAAACTCTTTTTACCCGTTGTGAAATATTGACCAACAATTCATATGGAATCGTACCTATACTTTTTGCAGCCTTTGAAATATCCGGAAACACAATAACTTCATCTTCTTCACTTACCCCGGTGTCCGTAACATCCAGCATACACATATCCATACAGATATCCCCTACTGTCGGAACCAGAACTCCATTGATCATCATCTTCCCTACTCCGTTACCAAACCGACGGTCATATCCATCTGCATAGCCGATCTTGATCGTTGCGATTTTACTGTCCCGACGTAATACGCCATGGCGGTTATAGCCGACTGTCTCCGATGCAGAGATATGCTTAATCTGTGTTACATTGGTCTTCAATATACCTACTGTCTGCAGGTTGAGATCCGTTCTGCTTGCCTCAACACCATACATCCCTATCCCTAAACGCACCATATCAAAATAAGCAGACGGCCAAAGCTCAATACCTGAAGTAGCTGCTATATGACGCAAAAAGCGGTATCCTAATTTATCCTGCAGTTTTTCCGTAAACTGATCCAACTTTCGGATCTGCTCAGTTGTGAAAGCATTATCCTCTGGATTAGCAGCTGAGGCAAGATGAGAGAATGCCGATTGCACTCTGACCACATCCTGTTTATTCAAGATATCAATCAGGGCATCTGCTTCGTCCGGCATAAAACCCAACCTGTGCATACCGGTATCTACCTTGATATGAATAGGAAAATTCTTTAAACCTTTGATTTTAACGAATGAAATGAAGGCATTGAGAATACGAAAACTATAGATTTCGGGTTCAAGATTATTATGCACTACGGATTCAAAAGCATTTTCATCCGGACTCATGACAACAATAGGCAATGTAATTCCTGCATTACGTAATTCCACACCTTCATCCGCATAGGCTACGGTAAGATAATCTACCTTATTAAACTGCAAGAGATTCGCAATTTCGAAACTGCCGCTTCCATAAGAAAAGGCCTTAACCATAGCCATTATTTTCACATCTTTGGGTACCAGACCACGATACACATTCAGATTATGCTCCAAAGCATTCAGATTAATCTCTAAGACTGTATCATGAGATTTTGCAACTAAAAGCTTACTGATGTCCTCAAAATGGAACTCACGTGCTCCTTTCAGTAATATAGTAGCATCCCGAAATTCCATCTCTTTAAGATTAGCAATAAAATCTGCTGTAGATACATAGCATTGAGAAGGTACCGCTAATTCTTCAGCGTATTGTTTCAGTACAGGTCCTATTAAGATCAGTTGAGTCAGATTACGGTCTGCAACCAGACGCTTGAGCTTGTTGAGATTTTTTTCATCCGTCAGGGTGACACCCGGAATATCGGATAAGATCAATATACTATTCGCATGCTGATGCTGTTGATTTAAAAAATCCAAAGCAATCTGCAGGGATACCAGATCATTGCTGTAGGAATCATCTATGACCGATGTATTATTTTTGCCGTTCTTCAATTCCAGACGCATCTCAACCGGCAACAGATTCTTGATCCGCTCAGCTATTAAAGCCGTATCGTAACCGAAACGCAACATCACCGCTACACATGTAATGGCATTTTCCATAGCGGCACTGTCGGTAAACGGAACTGAAATACCAAATGTCTTTCCTCCGTGGTATAATGTTACATATGTTTGTCCGTTCTCCGGTTTACGGATAGAATAGACTTCCAGTTGATTATCTTCCTCTTCTCCCCAGGAAAGTTTCCGCGGTTTATAGGGTATCTGCACAGCCTCCAGATATCTGGCCGGATAAATAAACGTCTCCGCATCTTTAAATAAGCGGAGCTTTTCTTCTGTTTTCTCCAGTTTAGAGGCAAATCCTTCCTGATGAGCAATACCGATATTGGTCAACACACCGTAAGTTGGCTTAATCATAGCTTCCAAACGATCCATTTCACCCACATGACTAATACCTGCTTCGATAATAGCCAGATTATATTGATTGGAAAGATCCCAAAGAGATAAGGCTACACCCAGTTGAGAATTGTAACTCTTAGGACTTCTGTAGATTTTATATTCCGGAGACATCAGCTGAAATAACCATTCCTTGACTATAGTTTTCCCGTTACTACCTGTAATACCAATGACTGGTCCCTGAAATTGTGATCTGTTATATTGCGCCAATGACTGCAGGGCTGTCCATGAATTTTCAACCCAAAGGATATTCGCATCAGGCATCTGTACTTCCTGCTCGGTATCCTTTTCCAGAATAAAATTACGTACGCCTTTATGATAAGCATCCTGAATATAAAGATGTCCGTCCTGACGTCCGGTAAAGGCAAAGAAAATACCTAATTTTTCATGTGCAATCTTTCTACTGTCATATAGCAGGTAATGAATGCTTACTTTAGTATCGGCTAAATAAGATCTGCGGGGTTTTATAATATCCTGAATCTCTGAAATCGTGTACATATTACCTCTCTTTTGGTAGATCAAAGATTGCCATTTTTTCCATAAGTTGGGTATTTTTTTAATTTTTGTAAGATGCAGGACGATGAAAAGAAAAAGAAGATACTGACAGCAGCACAGGCGAAGCTAAAAGCGGAGAGCTATTGTGCTTATCAGGAGCGTGCACAACAGGAAGTAAGAGACAAACTCTATGATTGGGGTCTGCATCAGGAGGATGTAGAGAATATTATTGTCGAGCTTATTTCGGACAATTTCCTCAATGAAGAGCGGTTTGCCCTGGCCTATGCTTCGGGCAAATTCAGAATGAAAGGTTGGGGAAAAATAAAAATCAAACAGGGTCTTACTTTCAAAAAAGTATCACCTCCTCTAATCAAACAGGCTTTAGCATCTATTGATTACGATGAATACCTTTCCCGCCTTGCAAATATCCTGCAAAAGAAAGCAGCTTCTCTAAAAGAGAGCGATCCCTATATCCGTAAAAACAAGTTGGCTCAATATGCTTCGGGAAGAGGTTATGAAAGCACAGAAATATGGGATATCCTAAAAGAAAACATAGATTGACGGTAATATGGATCATATCCTTCAAAAATAAACTTAACTTAAAATCTATGTTACGTGGATATAAACATATTTAGTATTTTCGCACGTTATTTTTTAGAAGAAGTAAATTAAGGAATATGCAGTTAACGAAGTTGGAGATAAAGGGGTTTAAAAGTTTTGGAGACAAAATAACAATCAACTTTAATGATGGTGTGACCGCTATTGTAGGCCCTAACGGTTGCGGAAAATCCAATGTGGTAGATGCTATCCGTTGGGTAATGGGTGAACAAAGTACAAGGGCGCTGCGTTCGGAAAAGATGGAAAACATTATTTTCAACGGTACTAAAAACCGTAAGCCTGCGAATCTGGCCGAAGTATCTCTCACCTTTAATAATACAAAGAATATTCTTCCTACAGAGTTCTCAACGGTGAATATTACCCGAAAACTGTATCGAAACGGAGAAAGTGAATATAGACTGAATGATGTAAAATGTCGTTTAAAAGACATCACGGATCTTTTTCTGGATACAGGTCTTGGTGCTGATACGTATTCCATCATTGAACTGAAAATGATTGATGAGATCATCAATAATAAAGATAATTCCCGCCGGAATCTGTTTGAAGAAGCCTCCGGTATATCCAAGTATAAGGTGCGCAAAAAGCAAACGCTTTCTAAACTGAAGGAAACAGAAAATGATCTTAGCCGCGTGGATGACCTTTTGTTTGAGATTGGCAAGAATCTGAAGAGTCTTGAAAATCAGGCAAAGAAAGCGGATAAATATTTCCGTCTCAAAGATGAGTATAAAGATGCCAGTGTAAGTCTGGCTTATTTTAAACTTGCAGATTTCAGTCAGGACCTGGAAAAGCTGGAAGAACAGGAAACTGCACAACAGGAAGTAATCCAGCAAAATCAATCCCAGATCGGGCTCCAGGAAACAGAACTGCAAGAAAAGAAAAAGGATATTCTTGCTAAAGAGAAAAATCTGTCCGTGCAACAAAAGAGTACGCACGAATATATCAATAAGATAAGAGCATACGAATCTGAGAAAAAGATCAAAAATGAGCAGATGCGTCATTTGCAGGAAAAAGAAACGAGGCTCAGTACCGAACTGGCAAATGATAAACAACAGCTCAATCATGCGTTCTATAATATTAAGAGACTCAATGAGGAACTCTTTGAGGAACAATCTAAATTTGACAGCATCAAAACGGATCTGGATTCAAACAAGACCGAAGTAGAAGAGCTGAGGGTACAGCAACAGTCTGCTAAAGCGAAACTAGATAGTTTTCAAAAAGAAAGAGCCGAGATTCAAAGCCGGATCTATCAGCTGGAAAAAGATATCGCCGTACTCAATATACAAAAAGATGCTCTTCAGCAGGAATCGCTGCGCAATGTCAGTGATACTGCTTCTAAAGAAACAGAATTAAATCAATTTAATATCGCTGTTGCAGATCTTGAAGGTCGGGTAGATTCTCAGCAACAACAATACGAATCCGCTATACAGTCAGAAAGCGAACTACAGCTACAAATCACTGCTACGGAGTCCGAATTACAGTCTGTAAAGGATGAACTCAACAGACAAAGTCGTATAGCGGATGCTAAACAAAACGAATACAATCTAACGAAGTCACTGGTTGACAATCTGGAAGGATTTCCCGAATCCATCCGTTTTTTACGCAAAAGTGCAGGTTGGAAAAAGCAGTTTCCGCTATTCTCTGATATTCTTTTTTGTAAAGAAGACTATCGTGTCGCAGTAGAGAATTACCTGGAGCCTATTATGAATCATTATGTAGTAGATTCTCAACAGGATGCAGTACACGCCATCCAACTATTGAGTGATGCTTCGAGAGGTAGAGCTAACTTTTTTGTTTTGGACGCGATCACGTCACATCCTAACGCTGCACCTGTTATTCAGGATGAAAAACTGATCCGGGCTCTGGATGTGATCACCGTAGAAGAAAAGTACAGAACGTTGTGTGAGATTTTACTACAACATGTTTTTATTCTGAAACACGGAGAGTCTGCCGATCTGGAAACACAGCTTCCAAAGGATGATACTATCATACTACACAAAGAGGGACGATTTGCAAAAAACAGATTAGGGCTTATGGGTGGTTCCGTAGGTTTATTTGAAGGAAAGAGAATCGGAAGAGCCAAAAACCTTGAAAATCTGGCAAAAGAGATCAAAACTTTGAACCAACAGATCGTAGAATTGCAAGACCGTGAAGTAGAACAGTCCGGTAAACTGGTATCGCTCAAAAACAATTCACAACGGGAAACTATAGATGAGTTGCGCCACCAGCTTAACCGTCTCAACAATGAACTGATATCCGTCAAAACCAAACAGGAACAGTATCAGACATTTATTACCAACAGTCATAATCGCAAGCAGGATATTGAAGATAAGATCACGACCATTACCAATGATCTGTTGACAGCAGATCCTACCCTGCAGGATCTGAAGATAGAGAACCAGAAGAGAGATCTGGAAGTACAGGATTTGCAGGAAAACTTTAATGAAATATCGGAGATCCTGACTGAAAAATCAGCTGTTTTCAATCAACAGAATATTCATTTTCATCAGCAACAGAATAAAGTATCGGGTATTCAGAAAGATCTGGAATACAGAGATGTTCAGAAAGAAACATTTGAAGTCCGTATAGAAAAGAATACTATTGAATACGAACAGGTACAACAAAGTATAAAAGATACCCTCCAGCACGTAGATCATAATGATGAGGATCTGCTGGCTATGTATGCTCAGAAAGAGTCACTGGAAAAAGGGTTACAGGAAATAGAAGAAGATTTCTATGCCTCACGCAAAATCATCAATGATCTGGAAGAAGCAATAGCACAGTCGCGCAAATCAAAAGAGCTTACCGATATGCTGATCGGTGAGATTAAAGATAAAAAGACCAAATTACAGATCGATCTGAATGCCCTTCGGGAACGTCTTTCTGTAGAATTCAATATTGACCTCAAAGACCTTCTGGAAACTGAACCTCCGGAAACAAGCCTGTCGCAACAAGCATTGCAGATGACATGCGAAAAGATCAAGAAGCAACTGGATGAGTACGGAACAATCAATCCTATGGCCAAAGAAGCCTATGATGAAATGAATGAGCGATCGGAATTCATTACGAAAGAAAAGTCTGATCTGCTGGAAGCTAAAAATTCGTTAATGGCGACTATCAAAGAGATTGATGATTCTGCCAAAGATAAATTTATGACAGCATTTACTATGATCCGTGAAAACTTTATCCGTGTATTCCGTTCTTTATTTAATGAAGAAGACAGTTGTGACCTGACTCTTTCTGATCCAGACAATCCACTGGAGTCTGATATAGACATTATTGCACGTCCTAAAGGAAAGCGTCCGCTTTCTATCAATCAGTTGTCCGGAGGAGAGAAGACATTAACTTCTACCGCACTGTTATTCTCCCTGTATCTGCTCAAGCCTGCGCCTTTCTGTATATTCGACGAGGTAGATGCACCGCTTGATGATACCAATATTGATAAATTCAACAATATTATCCGTGAATTCTCTAACGATTCACAATTTATTGTCGTATCGCACAACAAGCGTACAATAGCAAGTACAGATGTCATCTACGGTGTGACGATGGTAGAACAAGGAATATCCAGAGTAGTTGCTGTCGACCTGAGGGATGTCGCTTAAAAATAAATCTTCACTCCGCATGTTCTACAAATATGCGGGGTGAAGATTTTCTACATCAGGACCTGATTATTACTATCCTTCTCTTATTTCAATAGCCGTACGTCGTACAGATCTTTCCTTCTGTCCTTCATAATCTTGACGGTACCATATTCATGCAGATCCCGCAACGCATATAAGTCCACATCCGCGATCAGCACCATTTCAGCATTTGGAGTTGCTTCTGCTTTGATGGCATTATTGGGGAAAGCAAAATCTGACGGCGTAAATACAGCCGATTGAGAGTATTGAATATCCATATTATTGACACGAGGCAGATTCCCTACTGAACCCGCAATAGCCACATAACATTCATTTTCTATAGCACGGGCCTGAGCACAGGTACGTACACGGATATACCCGTTCTGCGTATCTGTCATAAACGGAACAAACAAAATCTGCATACCCTGATCCGCCAGTATCCGGCTCAACTCCGGAAACTCTACATCATAGCAGATCAATAACCCGATCTTACCGCAATCTGTGTCAAATACTTTGACTTCATTCCCTCCTATCATTCCGTAATATTTAGATTCATTCGGAGTAATATGGATCTTGCGATAGGAGTCTACTTTACCACTCCGGTGACAGAGATAGGAAACATTATACAGTTTATTATTCTCATAGACAGGCATAGATCCGGCTATAATATTCACGTTATAAGATACTGCGAATTGCTGTATACGATCTACAATATCATTAGTGAGCTCGGCCAGCCTTTTCATTGCTGTCCGTTCAGGAAGATCATTAAACGGACTCATCAATGGTGTATTGAAAAATTCGGGAAACATAATAAAATCTGCTCCATAGTCACTGACCGTATCGACGAAGAACTCAATCTGATCATAAAAAGCCTCCACATTATCAAAGAGGCGCATCTGCCATTGTATTAATCCAAGACGAATAGTTTGTTTGGATGTAGAAATAGAGCGGGAATCAGGTTCGTAGTAAATGTTATTCCATTCCAGTAATACCGCAAATTCCATAGAATCCATATCTTCAGGCAGATAGTTTTTCAGAATCTTCTTGACGTGGAAATCATTGGACAACTGAAACGTTAACGTCGGATCATAGATCTCTTTACGTTTTACCTTCTCAATATAGACACGAGGACTCATCTTTTCTGAATAATTATGGTAGTTAGGGATACGCCCTCCTGCTACAATACTTTTGAGATTGAGTTGTTCACACAATTCTTTACGGGAGTCATAAAGTCTTCGTCCCAGACGCAATGCACGGTGATCCGGATGCACAAAAACTTCTATACCGTATAAAGTATCTCCTTCATGTGTGTGTTTACTGAATTTTCCATCATCAATAATGTCGTAGTAACTATCGTAGATATTATTCTTTTTTGAATTAAGGATAATGGATAAAGCACAAGCGACAACATGACCATCAACCTCCACACACAACTGCCCCTCCGGAAACAAATCAATCAGATCAACGATATTCTCCCGGCTCCAGACTTCTCCCATACCCTGATAGGCTTCTTCCATGGAGTTTCTCAAATCTCTATAGTCCTTTTTGGTCAAAGGTCTTACCTGTATATCCATATATATTATTTTTTAAAATTTAATGTAAGTGAAAAGTTAAGATCAGCGATCATACATCATTCAAACAAAAAATAATGCCAACTGTTATCCTAACTTAGTATTTTTTTGAAATTAATCAACTAATTTTCACGAAAGAAAGTCTGAATATCCTGATATAGTGACCGGTACGTGTAGTTTAAAACAGATGGAAGGATAGGTCTGTTTTACAAGCAATTGCTGCCTTTATGCGGAATAAGCGCATAAAGGCAGCAAGAGATTTTTAATTATGCTTCTCCTTTTGGAGTTCCAAAATTAAGTGGCAATGTATTATCGTTGGCTTTAATAGGTCCGTTTTGCGCTTCAAAACGGTTAATATTATCTTGCAAAGCACCTAAAAGTCTTTTAGCATGTTCGGGAGTCAAAATAATTCTGGATTTGACCTTTGCCTTTGGTACACCGGGCATGATACGAACAAAATCCACAACAAACTCTGTAGATGAATGCGTAATAATAGCCAGATTGGAGTATACTCCTTCTGCTGTATCTTCCGTCAGTTCAATACTTAATTCCTGATTCTCCTGATTGTTATTTTCCATTCTTATTGTAATATGTTTAGGGTTTTATAATATAGTCTTATTATTAACTTTGGAATGTTCTGAAATCCTGTCCTTCTTCTATCGCCAGTACAGTTTCATAGATCAGCCTGATTACATTATCTACATCTTCTTTATGAATCATCTCTACTGTAGTATGCATATAACGCAGCGGTAAAGAAATCAATGCAGAAGGTACACCACCGTTAGAGTACGCAAAGGCATCCGTATCCGTACCTGTATATCTGGAGGACGCTTGTCTTTGAAACGGAATCTGATTCTGCTCCGCAACCTTGACTAACAGTTTATTCAGATTGATCTGCACTGCAGGTGCATAGGACAATACTGGTCCGCTACCACAAGCCAGGTCTCCCTGTGTAATCTTATTGATCATAGGTGTTTGTGTATCGTGGGTTACATCGGTCACAATAGCAACATGAGGTTTGATATAATCTGCAATCATTTCTGCTCCGCGAAGGCCAATTTCTTCCTGCACAGAGTTAACGATATAAAGACCAAAAGGCAATTTTTTCTTATTTTCCTTCAGCAAACGCGCTACCTCGGTGATCATGAATCCACCCGCACGGTTGTCCAGTGCGCGTCCTACATAATACCGGTCATTGAGGATCATAAATTCATCCTCATAAGTAACTACTGAACCTACGTGAATACCCAACTCCTCCACTTCTTCTTTGCTGGTACAGCCACAATCCAGAAAAATATTTTTGAGAGTAGGCGCTTCTTCCTTTTCTCCCGAACGGGTATGAATAGCCGGCCATCCGAAAACAGCTTTTACGGTTCCTTTATCTGTATGGATATTTACACGTTTGGAAGGTGCAATCTGATGATCTGAACCTCCGTTACGGATAACATAGATCAAACCATCTTTGGTAATGTAGTTTACAAACCAGGAAATCTCATCTGCATGTGCTTCTATAACTACTTTATAAGGCGCATCCGGATTGATAATTCCAACAGCAGTACCATAATTATCAATATAAGTCTTATCCACATACGGTTTCAGATAATCCAGCCACATGCGCTGACCTTCCCACTCAAAACCTGTTGGTGAAGGATTATTTATGTATTTTTCAAAAAAAGAAAGCGACTCTTTCGTCACTATCGGTGTATGTTTTTTTTCTGTTTTTTCACTTTTCTTAGCCATATTCAATTAATGATTTCAGATATTTTTACTTATACAGTAACGTCAGGGCAAAGTTAAAAAAGATAATCTGAAGTTTTCGGAATGGAAACCTGTATTCTGTTTCAATCGTATTCAAAAACAAGGATTATAATCTGCATCTTCTTCCCTGACAGCACAGTATAATACACTCTGCCGGGATGAGAATGTAAAATAATCAAAAATTCAGAATAATACGTTCTTTTCCCCAATTCTTTACGGAAAGAATAATTCTATGGATGCAGCGATCAGTTGTGTGTCCTGTTTTTAATGATGAAGATGTATTGAAAATATTACCCGTGAATCTGAAGTAAGTTTTAACTTACACAGAATAACCCTACTACAACAGAATAAGATAACACGTATTGCACTACGGTTTTCGTCTGCCTTAAAACATTTGGACAAAGCCTTTTAAAAAGGTAGAGAAATACTATCTTTACAGCATCAAAATAGTTCATAACAAATGGAAAATCTTTTCAATATAATCTACTGGGATATTCATCCTGAAATATTTAAGATCGGTTCTTTTGGATTACGTTATTATGCACTGTGCTGGCTGGCAGCATTTGCCATATCGTATGTCCTGATGTTGAAGATCTTCAAAAGAGAAGGCAAAACACAGGAGCAGCTGGATCAGTTAAGTATTTATATTTTCTTAGGAACATTAATCGGTGCCCGCTTGGGACATTGTCTGTTTTATGAGTTTGATTACTACAAAGATCATATTATGGAGATTTTCCTTCCTTTCCGCTGGGATGCAAATGGCAATTTCCAGCTGACAGGTTTTGCAGGTTTAGCCAGTCATGGCGCTGCTGTAGGGATATTGACATCAATCTATCTGTTTGCCAGAAAAACAAAAATCAATTTTATGTGGGTGGCAGATCGTCTTGTGATTGTAGTGCCAATAGCCGGTGCTTTTGTAAGACTTGGTAACTTCTTCAACTCTGAAATGATTGGCCCGCCTACAGATCTTCCCTGGGGCGTGGTATTCAAAAACATTGACAATATTCCCCGTCACCCGGGCCAACTGTATGAAGCATTGGCTTATGTAATTATTTTTATTGTGATGTGGTACCTTTACAATAAGAAAAGCATTCTCAAATCCGGATATATGTTCGGTATATTTCTGGTATTATTATTCGGTGCCCGTTTTGTTCTGGAATACTTCAAAATTGATCAGGAAGATTTCGAAAAGAACATGTTATTTAATATGGGACAGATCCTGAGTATTCCATTTATTCTTGCGGGTTTTTATCTGATCTTCCGAAAACCAAAAGAAGGTCAATCCAAATAATCATAAAAGCCCTTTTTAGCAAAAAAGGGCTTTTTTATTTTTAATATATATGCACAATTTCAGTAAATTCAAACGAAGTACTATTATTTTTATTCTGGGTCTGTTATCGGCAATCGGCCCGTTCTCTATCGATATGTATCTGCCGGCTTTTAAAACCATAGCATCGGATTTTGACACTTCTGTAGATCGCGTACAACTTTCCCTTTCTTCATTTTTTATAGGTATTGCTATTGGTCAGCTCGTATACGGACCTCTTCTTGACAAATTCGGACGTAAGAAACCACTGATTGTGGGAATCAGTCTGTATGTTTTCGCATCCATAATGTGTATTTTTTCCACTAATATTGAACAGCTGATTGTCTTCCGTTTTATACAGGCGCTAGGCAGCTGCTCTGGTATGGTCGCTTCACGGGCAATGGTGAGAGACTATTTCGGACCGCAGGAGTCTGCAAAGATATTCAGCATGCTGATGCTAATAGTAGGCATCTCTCCTATTCTGGCACCCAGTGTAGGGGCGTTTGTCATGTCACACTTTGAATGGCATATGATCTTTACCATTCTGACTGTCATGGCGACCCTTATTTTAATCAGCGTTATTTTCTTATTACCCGAATCATTTGCCGGAAATAAAAATCTTTCTTTAGCACCAAAACAGGTAACGCTTAACTTTTGGACGGTTTGTAAAAATCCTCAATTTTTGAGCTTTTGTCTCGTCAGTGCACTTACTGCATCGGCATTATACGCCTATCTGGCCGGATCACCATTTGTCATGCAGGAACTATACGGACTTACAGAATCAGAATACGGAATCGTATTTGCGATAATAGCCTCTGCACTTATACTGGCTACCCAGATCAATCGGATTGCGCTCAACAGATGGTCAAGCAGTGACATCTCTAAATTTGCATCACGCCTACAGGTGAGTATTTCCGCATTATTTATTGTTGTAACGTTAGGTGGCTGGATTACTCTTCCTACCATGGTTGGATTTATTTTTCTAATTCTTCTGGCTCAGGGATTTATTTTCCCGAATACGTCCGCATTAGCACTAGCACCATTCAAAGAACTTGCCGGAAGCGCTTCTGCATTATTGGGTTGCTTTCAAATGGGTATTGGAGCACTGGCTTCCGGAGCGGTGAGTATATTACATAACAATACTGCGCTGCCCATGGTTATCGTTATGTCTGCATGCTCGTTTTTAGGGCTTATTATATACTTATATCTGCCGAAATTACTAAAACCAGCAACTGAATAATACCAAAACGGGCTGTTCTGATAATCAGAACAGCCCGTTTCATTATGTTATTTATATTACGCCTGGATCAGTCCCTCAATAGCTAAACGATAGCCGTCCAATCCAAATCCACAAATTACACCTTTGCAGTTCTTGGCCAAATATGATTTATGCCGAAATTCTTCGCGGGCGTATACATTGGAAATATGTACCTCTATAACTGCTGTCTTTACAGCTGCAATGGCATCTCCTATAGCAACAGAAGTATGGGTATATGCACCCGCATTTAACACAATCCCATCGATATCAAAGCCTACTTCATGAATTTTGTCAATAATTGTCCCTTCTGAATTGCTCTGAAAATAGTTCAGCTCCAGTTCCGGAAACCTTTGTTTCAATGTCTCAAAATATGACTTAAAATCCTGATCTCCGTAAATACTCTTTTCCCTCACACCTAAGAGATTAAGATTCGGACCGTTGATTATTAATATTTTTTTCATGTGCTTATGCTATTCCGTAAAGATAGGTTATTCTTAGAAATCTCCATAAAAATTACGGAACGACGACCGCAGTCCTACTGAAATAACACCCGATTTTTGCGTCGGAAGATTTTCGATCTGGCGATAACGTTGGGTATATCCCACTTCAAATCTCAGATTATATTTCGGATTCAGTACATATGCAGCTCTCACATCTCCGTAGTACAGATTATTCTTGACACCCTGTCCGATCGAATTTCCATACATATTCGGGATAGTCTGATAAGATTGGAAGATATCTCCTCCCATATTGATATCCGGATTAGGGTCTGTACCAAATCTGTTATAAATCAACTGTCCTGAGAAATCAAATCGCTTCCATGAGTAATTCAGCATTCCGATAAATTCTCTGAAATTAGCTCCGGAAGGATGCGCCAGAGGTTCACCATGATTACTATAGTTAGATATAGAAGTAAAGTGCTGATAGGTGTATGGGCGTACGGTATTAAATTCTCCCAGAAAATTAAGGCTTTTCACACCAAACAGATCAAATCCACGTGCACCAAGCTGTACTCCCCACTTATTGTGGGCGTAGCCATTTCCTTTGAAAAATTCGCTTGCAGTGAACTCCCCAAGTAAGAACTGACCATATACAGTTGCATTGCGCAACACTTTATATTTGGCGTTAAGTCCCAAAAACATTTTATCCGGTGAAGAGGCATTATTAGATTCTACAGCACGCAGAAAGATTATAGGGTTAATGTAGTTAAAATCAAATCCTCTTTTACCGGCTTCATTCTGATTTGCCCAGATCACCGCCTGAAAAAAACCTACTGACAACTTATTTGTCGCATTATAATCTAAATACTGAAATGCACCCCACTTGATTCCATCCCCGAAACGGCCTCCCGAATTGAGTGAATCCACCCTCGGATTTTTGGGGTCTGTCATATAAGCCCATATCGAAGTATATTGCACATTACCAATTTTACCTTTCAGCTTAAGATGGGAATAGTTGGATGAAAAATCTGAAAGTAATAAAGAACGGTAACCGTCTCCGATAAAGTTTTTATCGTATGCCAGTGTGACCTGTAAGTAAGGATTTACATCATAAGTTGCACTTGCAGTTGCATACATCCAGTCTTTGACATTATTAGATTGTAATTTGGTAACTCCCTGTCCAGGAATTAACATATTCTGCGTCATATAAGTATCCAGATACTCTGGAAACCTTGCCTGATTCTCAAAAGCGTTGGCATAGAATGTAAACTTGTCTCCTATTGTCAGACCTGCCTGCACCCCGCGTGTATTCATCCATGTACTGCGTTTGTCTCCCATCAGATCTTTACCAATCTGAAAATCCGGCATAAAATCAAGGTAAAAAGTATGATCTTCCTTTTCTACCTGTACCAGATGTTCATTAAAAATCTTACGCATAAAGATATTGTCCGAATCTACATGCCCAACATTTTGTAAAGAGTCATATTTAGATAAAAGCTGATCCTTAAATATAAAGGGTTTGGATGAGGTAAACTCTCTGGTATCAGGAGAATAGACAAGTTCGTTGAATTTCTGATAATATTGATAAGAATATGTCTGGTTTCTGACCTGTGCTAATGCAGTATGAGATACGAGTGATAAAGGCAAAACGGCAAAGGTCCAACGCAGCCAGGGTCTGAGTAATGTGAATTTCATATATATATCAAGTTTCAACGGATTCTACAAGCAAAATCCATTCCTAACTGCAAATTAACTAAATATTATTGACTCGATTTCTGCCAATGTCAGTTTTGATAAAGCTAAAACGTATTTGCCACGCTTAAAAAGAAATATATTTTTATTATATTGCAAATTATTACAGAAACTAATTTATAACTCCACCATAATGAAACGAAGAACTTTCATTCAAAATGCCGCCCTTCTGACGTCCGGAATGATGGCCAGTAAACTTTCATTCGCCGATATGCAAAATTCATTTCCGGTAGTACGTATTGCAAAAGATAAAAGACATTTTTCCAGCAAAGTCATTGAAGATGTGATTACCGAATTCCAAAAAGGAGTTTCGAATAAAGAGATGGCATGGATGTTTAACAATTGTTTTCCAAATACATTGGATACAACTGTTTATCCGGAAAAAGATGGAAATAAACCTCTTACCTATGTGATCACGGGTGATATCGATGCGATGTGGCTTCGTGACAGCAGCGCACAGGTATGGCCATACCTCCCATTTATGAAGCAAGATAAAAATCTTCAGAATCTAATCATGGGATTAGTCCGCAAGCAAAGCAAGTGTATCATTATTGATCCTTATGCAAATGCGTTCTATAACGATCCTACTAAAAAAGGAGAATGGTTCAGTGACCATACGGATATGAAACCGGGTATCCATGAGCGCAAATGGGAAATAGATTCTCTTTGTTATCCTATCCGATTGTCTTATGCATACTGGAAGGCTACAAATGACACCACTCCGTTTGATGAGGAATGGGTGAAAGCACAGCAAAACATCTACAAAACTTTTGTAGAGCAGCAGCGTAAAGAAAGTGTAGGACCTTACAAATTCGAACGTACAACAGCCCGTGGTACAGATACCTTACAAGTAGATGGATTGGGTTATCCCGTGAAACCTGTAGGGCTGATCTGTTCCAGCTTCCGTCCATCGGATGATGCAACTATCTTCTCCTTCCTGATTCCATCGAATCTGTTTGCAGTAGTGAGCTTGAGACAATCAGCTGAAATCTTACGTACTGTAAACAAAAATACGGATCTGGCTTCCAAAATGGAGAACCTTGCCAATGAAGTAGAACAAGCTATTCAGAAATATGGTATCATAGATCACCCGCAATTTGGTCGTGTATACGCTTTTGAGGTAGACGGTTTCGGCAGTCACCTTATGATGGATGACGCCAATGTACCAAGTTTATTGGCTTTACCGTACCTTGGTGCTGTGGATGTTAATGATGAAGTATATCAGCGTACACGTAAATATATCCTTTCTGCAGACAATCCGTTCTTCTTTAAAGGAACTAAAGCCGAAGGTATCGGAGGCCCGCATATCGGTCGTGATATGATCTGGCCAATGTCTATCATCATGCGTGCATTTACTTCGACGAATGATGAAGAGATCCGCAACTGTATTCAGACGCTGGTTCATACGCATGGTGGCACCGGATTTATGCACGAATCCTTCCATAAAGATGATCCTACGAAATTCACCCGTCACTGGTTCGCATGGGCAAATACATTATTTGGAGAATTGTTGTGGAAAACTTACAAAGAAAAGCCATCTTTGCTTAAGTAAACAGAATATTCTTAAGGTAAAACGCTATTGGGAATATTCTCAATAGCGTTTTTTTATGTCAAATCCCACAGTTCATAACAGTCCTATAGGTGTATTCGATTCCGGTTACGGAGGTCTGTCTGTATTTAAAGAAATCAAAAAGGAACTTCCCGAATACGACTATATATATCTGGGCGATAATGCCCGTATTCCATATGGTAACCGCTCTTTTGAAACCGTATATCAATTTACAAAAGAATGTGTTTTTAAATTATTCGATCTGGGCTGTGATCTGGTTATCTTAGCCTGCAATACTGCCTCTGCAAAAGCATTAAGATCCATACAGCAACATGACCTTCCGCCTGGCAAGAAGGTATTAGGCGTTATCAGGCCAACAACTGAAATAATAAAAGAATATACTACTACAAATAAAATAGGAATACTGGCTACTACCGGCACGGTAAAATCAGAATCCTATAAAATTGAAATCAACAAATTCTACCCTGAAATTGAAGTTTTTCAGCACGATTGTCCTTTTTGGGTTCCTTTGGTAGAAAATAATGAAATAGACACAGAAGGCGCCCGGTATTTTGTCGAAAAAGATATTCACGAACTTCTTTCTAAATCTTCAGAAATCGATACTATAGTATTAGCATGTACACATTACCCCTTGCTGCTTCCGGTTATCAAGGAATTTGTTCCTCCTCATATTCAGATTATTTCACAAGGACCTATCGTAGCTCACAGCCTCAAAAACTATCTGGACAGACATCCTGAGGTGGAACAAAACTGTTCGAAAGGTTCTACATTGCAATTTTTCACTACAGATGATGCAGCAGGATTTGAAGAAAAGGCAGAAATATTTTTTGGACACCCGGTAAAAGCCAGTACGATAAAAGTCTGAGCTTTCAACATAATTTCAAGGTGGATCAGAAAGATCCACCTTAAAAAGATATCACAAGAAGTGATGATTTATTTGGGTTAATAATTTGCACTTTCAGACGTATTACAAAAAAATCCAATCGCTGCGATCTTCTTTTTACTTCTACGTTATTTCATGCCTCACAGGTTGTGTATTCTCCTGCAATTGCTGTTGCCCCGTAATCTTAGGAAAAGGGAATAACCCAATTTGCTGTAGTAATTGAATTTATTCCCTTTTGAGATTTATTAACCAATTACAAAAAATGTACATAACCTTCCGGAAAACTAATTACGGTCGGCCCTTCCCCAAGACTGCACATTCAAGGATAAATGGATGGTTAATAAGTTATCTCCCATTAAAGATGTTGGTTAAATACGATGTAAAAGTACAACGACACTTTCAATTTATCCCCACCCGAAAGTATAGGATTGAAAATAATAACATTTTCAAACAATTGATAATCAATATTTTAATAAAATAACACAAATTAGTCCCCCAAATAGGGACTATTGTTTCTTATTTTCAAATGGTAAAATCCATAAATCAGCGATCAGGCCAGACCTCCTATTTTCTCTTTAAATTTGAGGGCCTGAGTACGGCTTTTTATATCCAGTTTGATATAAAGATTACTGACATGATACTTGACGGTATTTAAAGAAATAAATAATTTCTCACCCAGTTCCTGATTGGACAAGCCTTCCCATAATCCCATCAATACATCCATCTCACGTTCAGTAAGCTGATAGTTTTCTTTTAAAAACACAATGGTATTTTCTTTCAGTACAACTGTTTCTTTCGCTACAGAAAGATTATCCTTCAAGTCATTCAACTGATTGAGGTAAATATTGATCTCATTTCGGCAGCGCTCATTTTCTTCCTGTAAAGCACGGGCTTTAAAAATAATCGCAAAACTGATGCTTATAATTTCAAACGCACTTACAAGCCTCAATGTGTCCATATTGAAAAAAGACAGCCATGCCTGATTGAAGTTCGTATTCAGTACAAATCCGATTCCGACAAGAAGTATAACTCCAAATGTAAGTACCAGAAAACGTGCATATACATCCTTCCGAAATTGCCTGATTGCTAAGCCTATTGCGAATAAAGTCGCAGCAAAACTTGCAATATTGACTACGCTGATAAAGCCCTTCCATTCAAAAATGACAAAAAGTATCAACCCGACAAAAGACAAAGTCATAAGCGGAGTGACCACTTTCCAATAGTTCTTAAAATTATTACGAAGATCCAGAAAATAGTAGGCGAATAAGCAAGCTAAAGAGGAAGAGAAAGGAACGGAATAGACTACAAAATGTTCCAGTACTAATTTGCCTTCCGAAAGAAAATAAAACATACCATCCTCGTAGAAAAACTCTGCAAATACGATCAGTTGAAACAAACAGTAAGTAATAAACCGTCTGTCTTTGAAAATAAGGAAGAATACAAAATTAAAGATGACAGACATAACTGCAAGTCCGTAATACAAACCAATTCCAAATAAATGGGTAGCCTCATGACGGAAAAAAGCACTCTCTTCTTTAACAACAACATGAATACCCTTGTACATGGTACTGTTACTCTTGATATAATAGACAGGTTGATCCGTTGTAAAATGAAATTGATTATATCTGGCAAAAGACTCCGCTTTAGCAGCATGGTCGCTATCTGTTACGAGAACTAATTTTCCTCGTGAATACACATATAAAGATGCATCTCTGAAATGTGGCGAAGGAATCTGGAGTATCAGCTCTTTATGAAGCTGTTCTCCGGCTAAGGTACCTTTAATCCACCAGGATTGACCTCCTATCCCATCTGCATACTGCGTTTTATCTTGATTGAGAACAGATCCAAACGTTAAAGACTGTATTTCCTGAATGACAGAAGCTGGCGCTTCAGTTTCAAGAACAGCTGCATTTACTTTAGTATGCCCCATCAAAAGAGACAACATTAAGGATAGTATAATAATGCAATACGGAAAACGGCAATTAAAAGAATAGATATCTTTCATGTAAGATTGGGTCGATTTTAATGTTTAGGGTTAAAGGCTTAAATTTAGTGTTTTTTAAATAATCCGGCCCCATCTTTTACGCTTCTCTCAAATATTTACTAACAACAAAAGCAGATTTGATACCTGCTTTTGTTGTTTCGTTTTGTACTTATATTTGGAGAACTAAAGACTTTCAATCCTTATTTTTTATAAAATAAAGCTCTGTTATACTCATAGTTCATACGCGCAATATTGATGACGGATATGCCCTGAGGGCATTCGACCTCACATGCTTCCGTATTGGAACAGTGTCCAAAAAACTCCTGATCCATCTGTTGAACCATATTTATAACCCTTTCGTTTCGCTCTTCCCTTCCCTGTGGTAATAAGGCCATATGTGCAATCTTGGCAGAAGTAAATAAGGCAGCGCTTCCATTTTTACATGTGGCAACACAAGCCCCGCAGCCTATACAGGCTGCTGCATCAAAAGCAGCTTCTGTGGACTGATGTGTCACTGGAATAGCATGTGCATCTGGAGCCTGTCCGGTATTGACAGATACGAATCCACCGGAAGATATGATACGATCGAATGCCGAACGGTCTACCTTCAGATCTTTTTTGATGGGAAAGGCATGCGACCGGAAAGGCTCTATAAAAACAGTTTCCCCATCTTTGAATGTTCTTAAATGTAATTGACAGGTTGTTGTATTTTCCAGTGGACCATGTGCAATACCATTGATCATCATACCACATTGTCCGCAGATCCCTTCTCTGCAATCGTGATCAAACTCTACAGGCTGATCATTTTCTACAATTAATTTTTCATTTAAGGTATCCAGCATTTCCAGAAAAGACATATGAGGATTAAGATTTTCCAATTCATAATCGACCAGTTTTCCTGCAGAATTACGATCTTCCTGACGCCATATTTTCAAATGTAATTTCATGTTTCGATTGTTAATAGGTTATTTATAACTCCTCACAGTAGGCTGCAAAACTTCAAATTCCAACGGTTCTTTATTCAGTATCGGATCAGCACCTTCTCCATTCCAGCCCCATGCCGAAATAAACTGATACTCTTCGTCATTACGTTGGGCTTCTCCTTCAGGAGTCTGATATTCTTCTCTGAAGTGTGCTCCGCAGGATTCCTTCCGGGTCAATGCATCATAGCACATAAGCTCCCCTATCTCCAGATAATCGGCTACTCTTCCGGCCTTTTCCAATTCGGTGTTCATAGTCGTCAGACTTCCCGGTACATGTACCCGCTCATAAAATTCTTTACGTAATTTCCGGATTTCGGCTATCGCATAATTCAGTCCCTGCTCATTCCTTGCCAGACCGCAATAGTCATAGAGGATTTTACCTAAGGTTTTGTGGTAATAATCCACAGTCCTGTCTCCTTTACTACCGATCAGACGGTCTAAAAGAGACTGAACACCTTTCTCTGCTTCTGAAAATTCAGGTAAGTCAGTCGATATTTTACCCGTATGTATATCTCCGGAAAGATAATTTGCGATGGTATAAGGGGCAATAAAATAGCCATCAACAGAAGCCTGTAACAACGAATTTGCGCCCAAACGGTTCGCTCCATGATCTGCAAAATTCGCTTCTCCCAATGCAAACAAGCCAGGAATAGTGGTCATCAATTCGTAATCCACCCACAATCCTCCCATAGAAAAGTGTGCCGACGGGGATATCATCATGGGCTCTTTGTACGCATCATATCCGGTTATCTTACGATACATATCAAATAGATTTCCATATTTCTCTTTGATCTTTTCTACACCTTGTTCTTTGATCGCCTTCGCAAAATCCAGATAGACGGCATTCTTAAGTGGGCCTATGCCATATCCTGCATCAATGCGTTCTTTGGCTGCACGGGAAGAAATATCACGAGGTGCCAGATTGCCGAATGCCGGATAGCGTCTTTCCAGATAATAATCTCTTTCTTCTTCCGGGATATCATTGGCCGGACGTCGCTCTTCTGTATCGGTCGGCACCCAGATACGGCCGTCATTACGGAGGGATTCTGACATAAGTGTCAGTTTGGACTGGTAATCTCCCGACTGAGGCAATGAGGTAGGATGAATTTGAGTCCAGCTTGGGCTCGCCATCAGCGCTCCCTTTTTGTGCGCCCTCCATATGGCTGAACCGTTGCAGCCCATCGCAAGAGTTGACAGATAATAAATTTTACCGTAGCCGCCTGTAGCCAGAATAACAGCATGTGCTGCATGACGTTCTAAAACACCGGTATCCAGATTCCGCACTATAACGCCTCTGGCCTTACCATCTGCCACTACCAGATCTAACATTTCATGTCTGGAAAACAACTGTACTGTCTTTTTACCAACTTGTCGCATCAGTGCCTGATAAGCACCTAATAACAACTGCTGGCCGGTCTGTCCTCTTGCATAAAAAGTACGGCTTACCTGTACGCCGCCAAATGACCGGTTATTAAGATAGCCGCCGTATTCTCTTCCGAAGGGTACACCCTGGGCTACTGCCTGATCAATCAGATGGAGTGAACATTCCGCCATCCGGTACACATTGGCCTCACGTGCTCTGAAATCTCCGCCTTTGAGTGTATCCACAAACATCCGGTATACACTGTCACCGTCATTTTTATAGTTTTTGGCGGCATTGACACCTCCTTGTGCTGCTACGGAATGTGCTCTTCTCGGACTGTCCTGAAAACAGAAAGATTTAACATTATAACCCATTTCTCCAAGTGAAGCAGCGATAGAACTTCCGGCAAGACCGGTTCCGATCACAATGACATCCAGTTTCTTCCGGTTGGCCGGATTGACCAGTTTAGCTGTCTTTTTATAATTTTCCCATTTGTCCTCTAACGGACCCTGAGGTATTTTAGCATCTAAATTCATCCCTAATAAGTGTTAAAGACTAATCTATTGTGAAATAAACATATACCGGCATCAGTGCAAATCCTGCACATATAATCACAGAATAAGCAATACCAGCTATTTTTAACCATTTGATATACTTAGGATGAAATAATCCCAATGTACGGATGGAACTGTATACCCCATGAATCAGGTGATAGCATAGCGCAATCATAGACAGGACATATATCAATACATACCACCATTCTCTGAAAGTTGTCACCACCAGAAGATAAAGATCTTTATGTCCGTTATTATCAAGCGGAAGTGTTCCGAATTTGTATACATACCAAAAATTCTGAAAGTGGATCACCAAGAATATCAAAATGATGGTTCCCAGAATACCCATATTACGGCTGTACCATTTACTCGCTCTTCCCCGCTTATCCTGACTATATGATCCTCCGGATTTACGATTGCGGATGGTGATGACCAATGCATCCAGCATATGCAGCAGTATACTGGCATACAGCACATAAGAAACTATTTTGATCAAAGCATTACCGGACAGAAAATGAGAATACCAGTTAAACTGCTCTCTTGCCTGCTCCGCAGGAAGAAATAGCTGCAGGTTTCCCAGAAAGTGAATAATCAGAAAAAAACACAGGAATAATCCGGTAAGGCACATGACTATTTTTTTAGACAATGTAGACAGCATATCTTTCTATTTATTAATAATAACCTATTACTTTCATCCACAATCCACCTACTGCCATATATATAATCAAGAGGACGATCCCAATCTCCAGACCTCTCAACCACCAGGCTTTAAGCTCAACATATCCGCTTCCGAAAAATACCGGAGCAGGACCATGTCCGTAATGCGTCAATACACCATAAATAGACCCCATAAATCCCAGCATCATGGCCAGAAGCATCGGAGGGATCCCTAATGACACACCTACTCCTAACAGTGCTGCGTACATCGCAGCCACATGTGCTGTTGCACTGGCGAAAATATAGTGACTAAAAAAATAGACTAGTATAATAACCGGGAACGCGACCAGCCAGTTGAGACCGCCGATCTGTACTTTGATCAAATCACTGAACCAGCCTATAAAACCCAGTTCATTTAAAGAACTTGCCATCATCACCAATACGGCAAACCATACAATGGTATCCCAGGCTCCTTTTTCTGATTTGACATCTTCCCAGGTCAGCACCGAGGTCAATAGCAACAGTGTGAGACCGACAAAAGCTGTTGTAGTCGCATCAATAGACAGTGAACCTCCGAAAATCCAAAGAACCAGCAGGATAAAGAAGGCCAATAACATCAGCCATTCATTTTTCTTTACGGGTCCCATTTCCTTCAGTTTTTCTGATGCCATTTTCGGGGCATCTCCGGTTTTCTTAAGTTCTGGCGGAAATAATTTGTATAGTACCAGAGGTACAATAAAAAAAGCAACCGCTCCGGGTACAAAACCCGCAATCGCCCAGGACATCCAGGTGATATCAATACCTAGATTTGCCGCAAACTTCTGACACATCGGATTACTAGCAGTACCCGTGAGGAACATGGAGGAAGCGATAAGGTTCATATAATAGCTATTCAGCGTAAGAAAAGCCCCAAGCTTGCGGTGAGTTTTCGGATCATCAGGCAGAGAGCCAAAACTAATTGCCATAGACTTCATAATCGGATAGATAATCCCTCCGCCTCTCGCGGTATTACTGGGGATCGCAGGAGCAAGACAGACATCAGCCAGGCCTAATCCATAAGCGAGTCCCAAAGAACTCTTTCCAAATACTTTGATAAACAGAAAGGCAATGCGATTGCCGAGACCTGTCTTGATAAATCCACGTGCAATAAAGAATGAAATTCCGATCAGCCAGATCACCTTATCTCCAAAGCCGCTGAGTGCTTTGACAATCGATGCACTGGCATTACCAGGGGCAAGTACTTGTGTTAATGCTGTAAAACCAATGGCCATCATACACATGGTTCCCATAGGAGCTGCTTTCAGAATAATACCCAGAATAGTGGCTGCAAATATGGCAAACAAATGCCATGCTTCCGGAGTGACACCTTTGGGTATAGGTATAAACCAGATAATGATCGCAACAATAAATGTAATACATACATTCTTAATGTTAATCTCCTTCATATGATTCCGTATAGTTTAGTTTTTTAAAGTCTGCTTTGTACCTGCAAAATAAACAGGTTCCCATTGTATGTAGTCGTATTTTCGATCTGGTGCTTATAGCAGTCTATCTGCATACCCACCTGAATCCGTGCACCGTAATTTTTAAGAAATTCCAGACCAAACATAGGCGTAATGGTTTCTCTCGGATTTTTATCCTTTTTGAAATTGACATCCAGGTATTCATAACGACAGGATACTTCTATTGCACTCAGATTCTTATGTTTGATTTCATACCGCAGATTTGGCAGAAAATAGATACCCCGCATCTGATAATCATTGATATCAGGAGAACGTACATCTTCCCCTAATGCAAAATACAGGTTGTGATTGACGGCTTGTTTGGCCTCTACCTGCATATCCAAAAACCAGCGGGAAGAAAGAGCGATGTTACTGGTCATATCAGCCCCCAGCGCATATACAGTTTTATGGAAAGCATCTCCGACTCCACCGTTTACACCCAGATTGACCCCATATTTACGGGATAACCCGAATACCATTCTGGACAGGTATTGTTTTCCGTTGTTATTATCAGAAATCTGATTTTTACCATTACCGTTGACAACGGATAAGGCATACTGGAAAGGCATAGTTCCAAAATGTAAGGTACCGCCTACCGAAGCACCAAGCTGAAAACTTGTCCAGCCGTTTTTACCAAATTCAAAATACTGATTGGACCAGTCTAATGATTTGATAATATCTACAGGATATGTTTCTTCTATTCCAAACCAGGGTCTGAACTGCCCTACCGTCAATGCTATTTTGGGACTAAAGGTGTATTTGAGGTATGCATTTTCCAGTACTTTTGTCTTCGGATCAGACTTAAAGTCTGCCAGATTTACTAAAGCAACAACTTCAGTACGTTTACTGATCTTGGCCTGGACCTGCGCACGCATATATTTCAATGCAAATGTGTTGTCTGTACCGGAGTGATCTGCATGATGTAAGCCTCCTACGTCTACATCTTTATTGAGACTCGTGGTGAACCTGGCCTGAAACAATCCTTTAAACTGAAATTTGGGGTAATTTTCAAAATCTTTTCCCCATGTACTGTCGGGAACCTGAGCATATATTACACGCACAGAGAGTGCATTAATTATTAAAACCAAGAAGAAAGCACATAAGACATGCATTTTCATATGAAAAAATAGATGTTTCTTCATTGTACGGTAGTTATGTTAATTGGTATTTGGTATATAAATTACAAATACAAAATGGAATTGTTTCAATTTATTTACAATTCACAAACAATCTTAATAAGAAAATATTAAAATAAGGCTATAAGTAAAGAGCGGGAATTACAGATTTTATACAAACGGAGAAGTCCGGTGTACAGCATAGCCCTAAAAGGTAATTTGGAAAAAAAAATACTTCTTAATTGGGTATTAAATTAATGGTTATCAATCTCTGCAGTTGGTTTTTCTCTATCAAGCAATACTTTCCCCCAGTCATTCAGCAACCATAAGGCTTCTACTAATTTTTCACCGATTGGTGTAAGCGAATATTCTACACGGGGAGGCAATTCCGCAAACTGCTCTTTCGTCAGTATTCCCGATTGCTCCATTTCTTTCAATTGTTGGTTCAAAACCCGCCGGTCAACCGTCCCAATACCACGTAAAAATTCACTTGGCCTTTTTTTACCTTCATTAATCTGCCATACAATAGGAATTTTCCATTTACCGCTGATAGCATTGACAGCAAATTCTAAGGGACAAATTTTCTCTATAATCGTTGATTCCTTTGTTTTCATAAAAAAGTGACTTTTTTAACTCATAGGGGTAAAATTATGCGGTATTGTCGGACTCGGAATACTTTTAAATATTTGCAAAAACAATAACATACAATATGAGTAATCTGCACGAACAAACAGCTGCGCTCCGCGCACAAATAAATGCTCAACTTCCGGTTTCCACAGTACAGGCATTTGAAGCATCATTACAGGATCTGAAAGAGCGTAAAATAGCATCCGGAATAATCCGTACCGGTGAAAAATTACCGGATTTTGAATTGCCAAATGTAACCAATAATACGATAAGTTCTAAACAACTCCTTTCGAATGGAAAACTAATTATAGTTTTTTTCAGAGGTTTGTGGTGTCCATATTGTAATCTTCAAATACGGGAGTTGAACAATAAACTGAATCTTATAACGGATAAAAATGCTACTTTAATAGCTATTTCTCCTCAATCCATATCTCACAACAATAAAATGAGGATGCAAAATAATCTTCATTTTGATCTCCTGACTGATAAGGATAATGCCTATGCCCGCAGGCTGGGTATTACTTTCGAACTACAGGATTTTGTAAAACCTTATTATGAAGAATTGGGAATTGATTTGGCAGAGTTTAATGAAAATAACTTGTACGAACTTCCTGTTCCTGCAATATTTGTAGTAGACACCGATCATACTATTATCTGTATATTTGCGGATACAGATTACACCAACAGGACAGATGCAGACCTGCTGATAGCAAAACTATGAAAGACGAAAAAAGAAAAGGGGCCAGATCTGCAAAAGACATTCCTGCAGAAGACCTGGAACAACTCAACAGCGGATCGATCCAATCCGCTAATCTGACGGAATGGCTCGCCATCGACCAGAGAATATTGCTGGTGCGCGTGCTGTCACAATTGAACAGGGAACATTATATAGTACCTGTATCCGAAGCGATAGATAAACTCCAAAAACAAACCGTAAATACCATTAATGAAACTATCGGGAATACACTTCTTGCTCTATCTGTAGCCTATTCAGATCTGCACATCCAACAGGCTTTAAAAAGCCATTACTCAGATATGGTCCGTTGCTGGGCTACCTATCTGACAGGTAGTAACGAGAATTTATCGATTGCAGAAAAACTGGAACAGATTCAGTTTTTTGCAGCAGACAGTCATTTTGGAGTAAGAGAAATTGCCTGGATGGCCGTTCGAAGCAGTATCATACAGCATCTGGAAGAGAGTATACGGGTGCTAACTGTCTGGACAGCTCATGAAAATGAAAACATAAGAAGATTTGCATCTGAATCCATCCGTCCGAGAGGAGTATGGTGTGCTCATATCGAAAGATTGAAGAAACAGCCCGAACTGGGAATGCCTGTACTCGATCAATTAAAATCGGATTCTTCTAAATATGTGAGGGACAGTGTTGGCAATTGGCTTAATGATGCCAGCAAACATAGTTCTGCATTTGTGCTGGATACCTGTTCGCGATGGAAGATTGAAAGTCCGACAAAAGAAACCCTTTACATCTTAAAAAAGGCTATGCGAACATTGAATAAACAAGGCTGATATCTTCCTAATTTTGTATATCTTAAACAGGTAAAACATCTGATTTCATATTGAAAACCAAATGGCTATTCCAACGAATAAAGAACAATTGCTAAAGGCAATTAAGAACAATTACGACAAACTACAGAAAGAGTTAACAAACATTTCTTTAGCACATACTACAATGCCTGAGCTGGAAGGACATGCTAAAGGCACTTACATGAGTATACACAATCTTGTTTCCTATCTGATTGGCTGGGGGGAGCTCGTTCTTAAATGGAACCGGAAAAAAGATCTTCAGGAGACAGTAGATTTTCCGGAGACCGGATATAAATGGAATCAGCTGGGACTACTTGCTCAAAAATTTTACAAAGATTATGAGACTATTCCTTATCCTGAATTGTTAAAACGTCTGGATACTACTGCAGGAGATATTATACAACTCATCACACGTAAAACAAATCATGAATTGTATGAAGAAGCCTGGTATGAAAAGTGGACATTGGGTCGTATGATCCAATTCAATACAGCCTCCCCATATACCAATGCAACAGCAAGAATACGTAAATGGAAAAAATTAAAAGGGACAGCAGCTCATTAATATATGCTGCTGTCCCTTTTAAATAATGACTATTCCGGAATCTGGTACTGCATACTGACAGCTATACGATTCCATCCGTTTATTGTCACAATGACCATGAGTACCTGTGCAACATACTGCTCTCCCAATAATTCTACCGCTTTGAGATAAGTTGCTTCAGAAAGTCCATGCTCATGAATCAGGGTCACTTCTTCCGTCATACTTAAAATGACACGTTCTTCTTCTGTAAATAAAGTTGTTTCCTTCCAGGCATTCAACAGAAATATACGTTGATTTGTTTCCCCTTTTTTTAAAGCATCTTTCGTGTGCATATCAAGACAAAATGCACATCCGTTAATCTGTGAAGCTCTGATTTTAATCAGTTCCAAATGTGTTTTCGACACATCCGAAGCCTGAATATATTGCTCCAAAGCTGACATTGCTTTATATCCCTGAGGCTCTAACTTTGCAATATTAATTCTCTCACTCATAATATGTTAATTAAATAATGATATATCTGTTAATGATTACAAGACAAAGTTAAGTGTTGGATCACACAAAAAACTTAAACCAGTTTAAGTTCGTTTCTTACGCCTGATCTCACTCAAATATTCAGGTGTAAAGCCCAGATAAGAAGCGATAAGATATTGGGGAATACGCTGTACAAACTGAGGATTGACAAGCTGAAAGTGATTGTAGAGTTCTTCCCGGGAAAAATCATATATATACTTGATCCTACGCTGGGATGCAGCATATGCTCTCTGATATATATGCCGAAAATAGCGTTCCACTTCCGGATAGCGGGACAGCAATTTTTCCTGCGACTCCGCATGTATGGCCAACAGAACGGTATCTTCTACAGCCTGAATATAAAATTCGGTCGGCAGCTGATGTTCATAGGCCATATTATCTGTTATCCACCAGTTCTCAATGGCAAACTGAGTCGTATGCTCGACGCCTTTTTCGTTGATAAAAAACATTCTCATACAACCGCTAAGCACAAAATAGTTGAACTTACAGACCTGACCTTCGACAAGTATATTTTCTTTTTTCTTTACTGTTTTAAGTTCAAAGAAAGATAGTATATCCTGAAATTTTTCTTCGTCAGTTACAATGAATTTCTGCAGATGTTGTTTAAATAATTCAGACATACAGATGATGTTGAGCGTGCACACCAGATACACTACCTAATCAAATATAGTCATCTCGGATTATCCGGATCTCCTATTATCTGAAAAAATTTAAAATAAGATTTATGGTGCCAGTCTTCTTGCAATCAGTACATAACCCGTTTTGCGTTTAGATTCCTCTCCACTTTTATGTGCCGTGACCGTATAAAAATAAGTCTGATCCAAACAACCTTCAGCATTCCAATCGTTCTTGTAATTATCATTCTCGTAGACTATCTTGCCATATCTGTTGTATATCTGAACCTCTATACGATCATAATACCCTGTTCCAACAACTTCGAATTCATCATTTTTCCCATCTCCGTTTGGCGTGAAGACATTAGGCACAAAGAACCCATAAGTCATGATATCTACTGTGGCAATATTAGTCCAATTGCCATTAGCATCCAATACCTGATAACCGAACTGGTCCTTTCCTGTAAAATTCAGTTGAGGAGTGTAAGATACTTTTCCGTTATTCACGACTACTTTACCATATTGTGGCAACGATACAATCTGAATAGACATGGGATCCAATGGAGCATATTCCTCAGGTTTATCATTTTTAAGCACAGGAATAATCATGGTTGTATTATAGCGCACATTAACGGTATCCGATATTGCGACAGGAACTGTTTTTACCACTTCTAAATTTACTTTTCCGGGATAAGATTCTAATTTGTTCCCATCACTGAAAACATAATAAAACTCATCCGGACCAAAATAATTATGCTGTGGCACATAGCTGATTGTACCGTCTTTTTCGATGCTGATTGTACCATATTCAGGAGCGGTAGTAATCCGGAATGAACTCACATTTACATGTGTACGCTCGAAAATATCATTTTTCAGAACTTCCATTTGTAATTTTCGGTTCTGTTTTAGTGTATAAGAATCCGACACTGCCACAGGTCTTTTCGCTATAATGATTTCAGTAGCACTGTCATTGTTGTATTCAGTCCCTGAGATATCTTTTACAACACGTCCTTTCTTACTTTCTTTTGCAAACAACAATGCTGAGTTACTGACTTTTCCTTTATCAAAATCTGCAGGGAGCAACTGATACCGGGCAACGTATTGCACAGAATCGTTAGCCCCCAGAGCAACTGAGGAAACCGAGGTTGCTGTCGTAAACAACATAGGGTCTTCCAGCTGCAGATCGTAGATTGCGAATCTGCTTTTATTCCACACTGTAAAAGTGTACTCCAGCTGATCCCCTTCAACGAATAATCCTCCGATTCCTGAACCTTTATTTGTGATTCGTTTACGCAAATATACTTCCGGAATACGGTCTATGAGTGTCACTGTAGGTTCGTCATCATCAACAGTAGAACCAGAGATATCCTTTACATCAAATCCTCTTGGGTTTTTTCCACTAACATTAGCCGTGTTTGTAATCACCCCCTTTTCAAAATCCTCCTGTGTGATCGTATACGAAAGCGTGACACTACTCTTCGCTCCTGCTGCCAGCACAGCTGGCGCCAGCATAATCTCAGCAGATCTGATAAGTGGATCCTGTATTTTAATATCTTTGACAGGTACATATCCGACATTCTCTACCTGCAGTGTGTATTGTATCGTTTCACCGACCTGCATATAGGAGTCTTTATTTTCGTCCATGAAAACCGCTGTTTTCAGCAGTGCCAATTTCCCTCTTTCGTTTAATGGCTCTAATAAAAACACCTGATTGTTGATCAGAATATTATTACAAGCTCCCCCTTTTCCATTATTGGCGCACTCTTCTTCTGCAGTATTTGGCAATAGCTTTAAAATGTCTGTAGAAGTTGCATCAGGATCTGTCATATCCGGCTTACGCATAATAGTAGCTTTGACCGGAATATATCCATAAGTCGCATCCGGAACAATATCTGCCCGTACAGTAAAAGACAGAACAATTTCTTCCTTATCTGCTAAGGTGAAATAAGCTGCATAATGGTTATTATTAAACAGAGATCCGGATATAGTGCCTGCTCCCGAAACCGGATTTACCTGCTGTATAATTACCCCTTCCGGCAATGTAAAGTGAAACGGAGCTTTGTCAACCGCAGAAGGACCGTTATTTCTCACAGTAACTACATATGTAAAGTTCTCTCCCAATTCTACCTGATTGCTGCTGGTCTCTACAGATACAACTTCCAGATCGGCTACTTTCACGGTTATATCCTGAGTTTTGATTTCAGCAATATTCAGTGCATATGCCCAGGTATCCATAGCTTTCTCATTTCCAAAGCTGAAATTACCGTAATTCTGATTATTATTCCGGTTGACAGTTGCATTCGAATATGTTCCCCAACGATGTCCGTTGATACGGCTGCTAATCCCTTCCAGATTCACTCTCGGGTCACTGTTTTCAGAAGGCATTCCTTCACTGACATTGCTGTCGTCCCAATACACAATATCAGATTCGACTGTTTGTAAATCCTCAGAAAGCAATTCAAGGATAATTCCCTGGGGATTGATCTCCATATCGATATAAGGAAAATGCACTTCTCCGCCCAGCAGTTCGACTTTGATTTTTACAGGGTATTTATCTCCTGCAGGAACAAGGTTACCACTCAGGTCACGCCCATTCCAGTACGCATTATTTATTCCCTGTTTTGCCGTAAATATAAATTGTGCATCAGGAAAGGAATGATCACTATCAATACTTGAAATCGTGATTTTATAATTGCCGGCCAGATTTGTCTTGAATTGCACCCATGCTCCTTTGCTACTTACATGATCTGCATTTCCTTCGACACCCGTTACATTTATATCACTTACCTGAGCAGTTATACGATGACGGACCAGCCATGTTTTCTTACCCGGAACAGCAGCAGGAGCCTCTGCAGGCATACTCATATCCGGCAATGTATACATCATCTTATGTGTGACCTTACCATTAACATCTGCAGCCCGTGGATCAATTACATCGGAAGAACCTGCTGCTGGCACATAATTCAAACTCTTATACACAGACTGTCCATTTGCTCCGGGAAACCCCTTATTATTGACAAATGAAGTAAAGGCTATCCCATTACTACCGTTACCATCGACCCTGTAAACGTATCCATCATCCGTCATGACATAATTTTTGCCATAGAATGCTCCATCAGCATTTGAAAGTCTGCCACTATTAATATACAGATTGAGGACATTGGTATAGACTCTACCCGGTAACCAGGCTGTATTTTCGATATTTCTGACAGATACATCCCAGGCTGCTATATACATTCCGTCTGGTTGTTCCCAATCCACACTTGCGGCAACATCAGGTAGCAGACTGCCATTATCCATATCATTATTTGCTCCTAAAGGTGAAAAGAACTCTACTTTCCAAACGCCTTCTTCATCTACAGCTACTTTATAAGGAGTATAGCCAACATCAGGTCCGTCCAGTTCTGCCCTCCGGGTTCCCTGTCCCTTATCCATAATTCTGCCTGTATTATCTGCTGTAGAAGTATAAGTTTTACCAGATGGACTGGTAACACGGATTCGTCCTTCATATATATTTTGAGCACTTGAAGCGGCGGCGATAGTCTCTCCCATACGGACATAGACAAAATGAGTACCAGGTGTCGGAAACGGGAAGCTGGTAGTGGCCTGGCCATTTTCTCCTTTGGACATCATAAAAGCCCGGTTACCCTGTACCCCTGCAGGATACAGATCTTTCGAACCATCAGCGAACGCAGAGGCTAAAAAACTCAGGAATACCAATAGAAAGCAAGCCCTCCATCTTACTCTATTCATGTTTACTTTAGGTTAACGAAGTATATGATAATCAAATGTTAAAGTAAATATAACAGTTATTTTAAATAGTGCAACGGTAATTACAAAAACAATTAGAAATTAAAGAGATTATCCATTACAAGCTTTATACTTCATTAAATATGTAGTCGAAATACTACATTAAAGTGCTGATAACAAAAAAAGTTCCGGAATTAATCCGGAACTTTCCTTATCTCTATTGATTACAGGATTATTGGACATCCCTGGATTTAATGACCCTGACTTTAGTTCCTGACGCATCGCCTTCCATCAGATACCATGTATTTGTATACGGATTAAACATAATACCCAATACACCGTTAAAACTAGCTGAAGCTGCAGGTCCATTGACACGTCCTGAGGCAGTTCCTGCAATTTCTTTTAATACCGCTGTTCCTACCGGTTGATTGACATCTGTTTTATAAAGTCTGAATGTACTCGGGCTATAGATAAACAAATCTCCATTTGGAGCAATGTCCATACCTCTGGAGCGGTATCCGCTACCTACAGCAGTAGTAGTATAGAATTTATAATTTTTTGTAGCAATATCGATTACTCCAAACCGGCTTGTATTGCCGGATACAAATAGTTTCTTACCATCAGGTGACAGTTCAAGAGCGTTTCCTAACTGATTAAACCGCGCAACACTACCGATACCTTCCACATCTCCACTTTGTGCTGTTGCACTTCCCGCAAGTAATTCTACACGATTAGTAGCCAGATCGATTCTCCGTATCCTGTTTCCTATCCATTCTGACACATACAATATATTACTATTCTTATCGATTGCCAGACCTGAAGGCCTGTTAAAGGAAGCCGCAGCGCCTATTCCATCAGCATTACCGGTACTGGCCTGACCTGCTATAGTACTTACTGTTCCGTTACCGGAAGCATCGAATGTAATTTTACGAATCCGGTTTCCTCCTGTCGCATTGTTATCGGTAAAATACAAATCTCCTTTGTTGTCGACGACAACACCCCATGCTCCGTTTGTCTTCGCATCCGCCAGGTTTCCGTCAACATAACCGGCTCCACCTGAACCGATCAACACAGAGGCTGTTCCAAATCTGTCAATCTTAACAATTTTATTTCCACTTGTTACTGCACCATCGGTGATATACGTATTTCCGCTGACAGGATCAAAAACAGCATCCTGCGGAAAACCAAAAGTTACAGACCCGGTATTGAGTTCAGAAACTTCCAGGTTGGTATAGACTGGTGTTGCATATTTTGGAGTTGTATTTTTAAACTCCAGTTCCGTATGATTATTAATAGTATTCTCGGTAATAGGGAATATCTTTTCTCCGAAAAGCGGATATTCTGTAGGGTTTACAGCGACTACTCGTGCCGATCCCCCAAGATATTCAGCATTAAACTGGATGGCAACTGTTCCTTCATTATCGAAAGTATAATCTTTAGCATCTTCATAATTTCCATTTGCTTTTTTCAGTTGTATACGGATCTTAGCATCCTGATCTGCTTTTAAAGAATAGAAATTTTTACTGTTGAAATAATAGTTAAGGGCTCTTTTTGTATTAGCCAGATTCAGATTCAGCGGCTCTTTTGTAACTATCCTCCCTTCGAGAGAGTCAAGTGTATAAAGGTTTTCATTGGCTACAGATTTGACTTTGTAATAAACCGGAAATGCAATATCCTTAAACTGTACACGGCCGTTGCCATCTGTTATCAAAGTATCTACTGCAGAGTAAGATTCTGTTGCACTCTCCCTTACAAAAAGGGCAACCTTATAATTTGCATATGGTGCTTTTGTATCCTTATCTGTTAACGTCGTTGTAATAGAAGATAACCCGAATCTTGGATGACTTTTTAGACCAATTGTATAATCCTTCTTCTCTTCAAGTACCACCTGTGCAGTATCTGCAGCATATCTTCCTGTATCCCGGATCACCACCTGTACTTTATTGGGGTATGTGATCTCATAGGAAAACCGGCCTTCGCTATCTGTACTGACTGTATCAATAAATGTCTGTGTTCCATTTGCTTTGGTTTGGCGCTGAAACAAGACTTTTACCCCTTTTAACGGATTATTATCTTCCGTATTGATCAGTTGACCAACAATCTTTCCCCGATCTACCTCCGTAGACTGATTCCATAAATCATTCTTTTTACAGGAGACAAGACTCACACCCGTAAAAAGTATCATCCACATATATATTCTTCTCTTCATATTAGGTTAATAATAGTGTCGTTATATTATAAACAAGACCAATCCCCGGATTAATTATTTAATAAACTCTGTTTCATACTTTTGCAGCCATGGAGTTCCTTCCAGATTCCAGGAAGCTACGATTGGTATTTTCAGCCAGTACAGGATATTACTCATCAGATCTTTATCATAAGTAAGGTATATATTCGGGTTTTCTTCCGTACTGCAAGACCAGGATTGTGCGAGGTTCCAGGCGAAAGGTGATCCCGGAAACAAAAAGTCGGTTTTCCCGGTATCGTCTTTTCTGTTTTTAAGTACACTTCCAGATCCTTCTCCCATCGGCCAGTATCCAAGCAATTGATTCCAATAGGTGTCTGTAGCATCCAGTTCCTGCTTACATGCAAAATCCTTGATATACTGATCCGGAAGATTTACATTATAATATGCAAGATTATTCACAAGATTACTGGAAGCACCATATGCTACTCCACTTTTACCCGGCCCAACGAAAAAGTCACCCGTACCTGTAATGTTTTTACCTGTCACATCTACAGCCGCTCCCGGTTCACCATCCTGATACACCTTACCATATCTTTTACCATTTTCCGTATACACTTTAATGGCTATGGTATGCCACTGTCCGATTACAAATGTTTTCGGAGAATAGACAAAATATAATGTACCGTCTCCCAGTATGGCTCTGAATTTATTCTCTGACGAGGCAATCATCAGATGCCAGCCTCTGGTCGCACTGTAAGCATGTGTGGTCTTACCTACAATAACGGAGTTGGTTCCGGATTTTGTAATTACTTTAACCTTACACATAATGGTATAATCGCCTGCATTCCCTACGTTGAACTGACCTGCATTTGCATTTAGGATCGTCGGATTGAATGCATTAATAGCATTTACAGTCAGGGAGTTTTTAAGATCAGGAATTTCGAATTCTTTCCCTACAATATCCGGTGAATAGTAGATAACAGGCACTTTACGTTCTTCCAGAGATGCACCGCCATAAGTATTACCGCTACCACCATGATTAGAAGTGATAATGACCAGCCAGTCTTCTTTTGCATAATCTTTACGCTTTTTAAGACCTGACAAAATCTCACCAATGTATCCGTCAGCTACCGTCACGGCCTCTTTATACATAGCACTTGACATTGAAAAAGAGCTCTTAACACCTGCTTCATTTACACCTCTAAAATTGACAACAGCCACGCCCAAATCTGTTTCATTACGTCCGAGTTTGGACAGAATACTATCCTTAGCTGCTGCATCCGAACCGACTAATACATTGCCATCAGCTAATCCAAAGAGGTTTTTTGAAATTAAAGCATTAGGAGTTACAGCATAAGATTTCATTGTTTTGCCGGATTCCAGTATACGCTGAAAAAACGTAACGAAACCTGTTCCGCTCTGAGGGTTGTTTGTACCATGCGGATCATCTTCGTCAAATTCCTCATCAAAATCATCACCCTCGATACCATGCTTATTATGCCCTACTCCACTCACAATAGTCGTCCAGGTAGAAGCATCACCGGTATTGGCATCTGCCAGTGCATTAAAGGAATATTTGCTGTTCGGCAATAAAGCTTTAATATTTGTCGGAACATCCTTTTTCAGTTCAATACCGGACAATCCGTCAACGACAATCATCAAGACTTTTCTTTCTTTCACGAACGGTGTGACAACTTCCTTCTCAAATACTAAAGGAGGATCATAATACTTCTTACAGGATGTCAGACCTGCTACCAAAAGCATCGACATCAACAGGAAATTTGTTATTCTATTACTTTTCATAATTATCCCCTTTCTTATCTATTGTTATAAAATCCTAACTCAGCTATTACCGGAAAGTCTGTGGTCACATACAAGTCCGACTTATTGACTGTAAGTCTGGCATATTTAAATGTTTCAGCGGTCTGACCACTATTGAAATACACATATTGTGTTGGAAGATCTCTTGTAACGGTGAAGGTTCCCAATGAACGCCATGATACATTATCATCACTCACTTCCAGTTTGAAATTTTTGACATGATTAGTTGAATTTGCAACCTGACGCTGCGTAAAACTGATACCACTTGCACTGATTGCATTAGTTCCGGTCTGTAAATTAATTACCCACGGACCGTTAGCGACAAAACTGTTAGCAGGGGTACAGGTTGTATTCCAGCAGGCATTCCAGAAGGTGGTCAGATTACCGTCTATTGTATTCTTAGGCTCATATGTTGTATTATAGTTGGTAGCAGTAGCTGTCCATCCGGTTTTTGCAACCTCAATAACATCATAATAAGGTTCTTCGCCTCCACTTTTGGTTACCGGATTGAATAGCCAGAATTTCTTGTTTAGTAACGGAAGTCCCAGTTGAAACTTAACGTAATTACGGGAAACATCACTTACTTTTATACCCCATCCTATCCATAAGAAAGGTTCCATATCCACTTTTGTATATTCACACAGTGCTTCGTAGAAGAAGTCAATCTTGGATTGATCATTGGCCGATTCAAATCTGGCATTACGTGCACGGGTATATAGATAAGTCATAAATTCGTATCCGTATTTTTCGAAGATCTGTGCATACATAATCAGTTTGGCATCATTATGATTTTTTGATAAAGTCGGCATATTAGCCCAAATCTTACGATTAGCATCTGTAGCATCTTTAGGCACATAGTTAATCCATTCCAATCCTGTAGGCCATACTTCCGCTATCTTGGTATGTTGACGGCCGTTAATCATGGCTACTTTAAAGCTGAATAAGTTGTTTGTCACCTCTCCGTTTCCGTCAAAACTCCATACCCGGCCCTGTTGCATATTATGTCCAAGCTCATGATATGTTCCCCAGTTTTGCGTACGAACCGAATTTACAGTCACAGCCTGACCAAAGTACTGATCATTGGCACCTGCACGTACCGGATATCCGGATACCTGCGCTACCCCTGGTTCAAACAATACATCATGTACGATACGCCATTTATTGAATGGTGCACGATGTTTGACATCAGGATTCCCCTCTGTCATACCTGTCCAGTCCCAATAGGCTTCCTTGATCATCTTATCCCAAAGTTCCATCAATTCTGTAGGGCTACTGATAGGGAATCTTTTGAGACGTTCTGTCTGTAATGTAAAAACGATACGGTTACCTTCCAGTTCAAACCACGGAACTGAAGATTTGTTAACAAGATCTTTCCATTCCTGATCGGTCATTTTCCCTAATTTGAAACTTGGCGCAAGCGTTGTTCCGGAGAAAAGAAGGTCTACAACTCTCCCCAAAGGACGCTCAGGAATAATGTATACAAGTCCTCCGTACAAATTCCGTATATAGTTTTTGCCCGGAAAAAGATCCTTGCTTACCACTATTTTTTCGTCTCTTCGCGGGAATTCGATCTTCGTACTTCCGGTATACACATGCGGACCGACCTGTGCTTTAAGACCATACACACCTTGTGGTACATCGATCACAATCAGTTCGCCTGCAGGAGCAAACATACTTGTGCTCTGCCATGCACCTGGAGCTACACTGATCCGCAGATCGGAAGGAGATACTTCTACATAATTCAGATCGATACTGACCTTATAGTTTTCTAATCTCGGTTCTGTAGTTGCTACCACTCCAGGAAACAGCCTGGCCTGCGTAATTTTCGAGTAATCGATCTTAAACCGATTTGTATCGATATTTACATTTACTGTATCTTCATATTCACCGGATGAATATCCGTTTTCAAAATTATAACCGTAGTCTTTAGAACATGAAGCTAAAGAAGCCAGTATATATAAGAATGAAAAACCGTAAAACAATTGCTTTTTCATCGTTCAATAATTATTTGTTTGAAAATATTGGAGACCAACTCTGTGCATCCAGATCGAACTGCGACACTTCTAATATCCCTAACCAGCTGTACATCATCAAAGGTGCATCTACTGTACGGATAACAAATCTTTCCAGATTATCCGGAACGGTAGGACATAAATTGCCGGCACGTTCTGAAAAACTGTTCCATACAAAAGATCCGTTGAGTATAAAGTTTCTCTTGTACGGACTTAAGTCTTTAATCTGTGTACCTTCATCATTGGCAGGCCAGTAACCGATCAGATTAGCATAATAGCTATCTTTTTGAGGCGTAGAAAGTGTAGTACATGCATTTGCAGCAATGTAATTATCCGGTAATGCAGCATTATAGATCCGGACATCTGCAATAGAATGAACAAATCCTGAATTGTCGCCATAAGATCCTTTTTGATATCCTAATTGTAATGGCATATCCGGAGAAGAAAGGTTGCGGGCAGCAAAATTGGTAAGTGTCTGCTTCAACACGCCATCTCTGAATAATTTGACTACACGATTGGTACCGTCTTTATAGATCTTGGCTGTCAGCGTGTACCAGGTATCCAATTCAAATGGTGTACTATCAAACGCATAATTGGAAGATGAGCTGCTGTTAGATACAAACCGCCAGCCGTTACCACCGTTATAAGTGAAGCTCCAGCCTACCGGAAAATTCTGAGCACTGTTCATTTTCCCCACGATAACACCATTTAATGCACTCCCTGTTTTCCCTCCTTTTCCATTCATCTCATGCACCTTAAGCTTAATCTGTATGGTATAATTACCGGCATCTGCTCCTGTTCCCATATCATATAACCGCGCATCAGTAGCTGATACAGCAGCAAAACCCGAATTACCGGTATAACGAACTGCTGAAGAGCTCCAGGCCGGATCGATGGTCTCTATGCGCTCTACCAGTTTGTAAGCAAACTGATTATTATACATCAGAACAAAATTATTGCGATCGGTTTTCGAAAACACACTTCCGTCATCCAGCCCTGGTTTCAGGGTATAAGATCCGCCGTTATTCGATGCGACGATGACTAACCATTTTTCATCTTTATAATTTGGTCTTGACTTGATTGTCTTCATCAGATCACCTAACCGCTGATCAAACTGATGCAACGCCTGAAGATACTGTTCCGAATCAGGACCATATCCATAAGCATCTCCGGCAGCTTTCACATCTTTAAAAGTAGCCACCACCAAACCTGCATCTGCATGATTCAGTTCTGTCTGAGCTCCTGTCAGTACTTCTGTATCCGTATTGACTTTTACATTCTGATCAATATCAGCAGGGTTCACAATCCCCTCTACCGTGTTATTACTGGTTACAAGAGCTGTACGCAACTTAGTATATTGCTTGATCCGTGTAAAAAGACTTGGGTATTTTGCCAGATTATTACCGGAAAGATTGGTACTGGTTATTTTATGTTTATCTTTTTCTACACCAGTCAACAGATCGGCATAAGTTGTTCCGTCATTTGGAGACGCCGCACTGACCGAGTTCCAGCTGAACATGGCATTAAAAGTCATCTCAGACAAATTGGGCATTACCCCGTAGTCTGTAGCCTGATTACCGACCACTGAACCTACCGCTCCTTCTACAATAATATAGGCCATCCGAAACTGAGATCCCTTTATATTAAGATTAGGCTCATCATCGCCAAATTGAATTTTATTTTCAAAATCCTTATTACAGGATAGCAGCCCCCATACAGCTGTAGTCAACAGCAGTAGTTGACGGCTATATTTTCTGATCGAAATTGTATTGCTATTTTTCATTTCTAAATCTCTTTAATACACCTGTTAATCAACAATCGTCATACGTACAATATTTCCGACATTAAGCTGTCCGTTGAAAGAACTGATACTTCCAACCAGCGTGATTGTTCGCTGACCCAAAGAATTGGTACCTTCCAAAGAATCATAGATACTGCCGACCAGCTTGCCTGTGTTATTATAATCCGCAGCAAGTGATCCGTCAGGATTAAGGATCAGCAGACCTTCCCGTATCACATCATTGTATTTTGTAAATGTTCCCGAAACAAGGATCAATCCATTCGAAAGCTGTGTTACATAGTTTGGTTTACCTCCGGCAAAGCCATAACTTTTGAAAGAAGGATCAACACTTCCGTCTACATTCAACACTGCAATACCATTTGCAGGTACACCATTGAATGTATTGAAGCTACCTACGACAATGTATTTATTTCTGGAGGCCGAGTAGAATATCTTCGAAATCCGGTCATCAGCTCCTGAACCGGCTGAAAAACTTGCATCATAATTACCATTTACATCAAGCCTCACAATTCGTCCGGCACTCTGACTCGCATTGAAATTGGTAAAAGAACCAACCAGCACCAGTTTGCCGTCCTTCTGCAAATAACCATCGTTAACAGTACCGTTAACACCAGCCAGTCCTTTAATCGGAAGCGTAGTTTTATTCATATAATAATTAGAATCCAACACCCCATTCATATCCATACGTACGACTTGCTTTGTCGAAAAGTAATCGGTCAGAATATTATCAAATGTGGAACGTGTATAATAATTGTTGGCATAAGACTGGAAATTGCCGATAGCCGTCACTTTATTATTCTGAACAAACGTCTTTACAACCGAAAGGTCTGTCCCTCCATTAAATGTCGGTGCGATAAGATTGCTCTTTCTCGGATCAGATGTCAGATTAAGAATAGGCACACTCGCTACATCCAGAGCACCTGTATTCGTAATACGGGTGATATTTCTGACAAGATTGATCGTATCGAAATTCGTAAATGCACCGGAAATCAAAAGCGAACCGTTGGTCAGTTCATTGATGGACAAGATGGACCCTTTTACCCCTTCGCCAAATTTCATTCCTTTTACAAAATCTCCTGAACTGGACAGTCGTGCTATACCACCAATTTTGGTAGAAGAGGAAAAACCGTTGTAATCGGTAAAATTACCTCCTATATAAATCTGTCCGTTGCTGAGTTGCTGAATTGAAAAAATTGGTCCGAGTGTACCTGTTCCGGATCTGAATGTCAGGTCAATACCCGCTTTACCTATAATTGGTAATAATGGTCCGGCAAAAATCTGTCCGTTTACGACTACGCGTACACCACCTGTACTGGCATTGGCCGGAACAGTAGACGTTACAGAAGTATCTGTAATATTGACAATACGAGCTGGAATATTATTCATAAACAACTGAATTTCTTCAGGTTTATATTTAAGCAAACCATCAATCTTAAAGGTTACATCTGTACCAGGTCTGGCTTGTGAAGGTGAGGGCAAAGCTTCTCTGAATCCAATACCCAAAGGTTCTGCGCCACCGGCATAAGGATCTGGTCCATATGTTATTTTGTCCGTACAGGAGGCCAGCAGCACAACCACGAACAAGATAATAAAGGAGTAAATTGTATAATTCTTTTTCATATCAGATCTTATTTATAATCAATACCATACTCGATCGCCAGATTGGCAAACCGGTCATATAAAAAACCAAACACATGCCTGTTGTAATTCAATACATGAACCCTTCCGTTAGTCGGCTGAATATTGGAAGAAGCCACAAAAGTATTAACCCAAGAAGATGTCGGTCGGGAATAATCCGGCACATAAGAAAGTAAAATTTGTCTTGGCCCTGCATATTTGATCACAACGCCATTGTTATTGAGATCATGATATACAGCTCCCACATTGATCGGTTGAGTTTCATTATACGTTTCGAAGATCTGCCCGCTGAAAGCGTACAATGCAGTCGTATCTACCTGACGAAAATCATTCAATCCAAAATCACCTTTAATCATATATTCAGATAAGATAGATTTCCAGACCACCGGTTTCACTTCCTGATAACTCTTGATGGTATCCTGTCCTCCTAGATAAAGAACCACATTCAGGTAGTTCAGTGCCTTACGGATCGTCGGATCGGGAGGAGCGAAAAAGGTCAGCCTGTCATTTTTAAAATTATCTTCCATCCCGGCATAGCGGATGATTTGTGTCAGCGTATCAAAGGGATCCTGTGGTTTTTGACCTTTTGAATCCAGATATTGCATCATGTTTCCATTGAATTTAGGATCATGTACACCTGAATCCGAAAAATAATCGTCTTTATTACAAGATGCTAATACAAGCAGTGCGGTAAGTATGTATAGTAAATTTTTCATATCTCTTTCTCTTATTTCCAGTATTCATTTAATGTCATAAAAGGATTGTTTTCCAACGCTTTAGGATCTATAGGCCAGGTCCAGGCTTCCTGCAGATAAGCCGAGTAAGCCATCGGATGCCATGAGTATGCAGCATCATACAACTTGCCTGTGCGTACCAGATCATAATAGTAATGTCCCTCTCCCATTAATTCCTTGCATCTCTCCCAGTAAATAGCATCCTGAAGTTTGTTGTCATAGTTATTAGCTTCCGGATAAAGACCCGCTTTAGCACGGGAACGAATCAGGTTAAGCAGCATAGTGGCCTTATCGTCGTTACCGCCCATTGCAGCCAGAGCCTCTGCCTGTAACAGAATTGCGTCTGCATAGCGAAACATAACCTGATAATTACCAATAGACTGAGCCGTATTACCAGATCCGAGGGCTAAATTGAAGAATTTGAAAAAGGTAAAATTACCATTGCCGGAAAACATAAAATTATTACCCTGTTTATCTGTAAACCAACTCTGTATCCTTCCATCGGACTCTCCTTCAGGGTATAAAGTTTTCATATATGAAGATTCATATGCTAACTCACTCTTGTCAGTTGTCGTTGCATTCAGAATGAAATAAGGTGCATGAAGTACGTGTGCGAAATAGGTCTTACGAAGACTACCATACGATTCACCATAGTTTACGTTATTCGGAATTTCAAATAATCCTTCTTTAGAACGACCATTGAAAATCTCTGCTACCCGCTCGATTGGAAGCAATTCATATGCACCATTATTCTCCAGTCTCAGTTCATCGCCAAGACGGTCTACCTGTGAGTAGTATTGATTCGCATTTGGTTTATCAAACCAGGCTAACCACATATTCAGGTGCATCATCAACGTCAAAGCAGATCCTTTCATGGCCCTTACCCCCCGATTAGCCGGATCGTCATATGTCCATGGAAGATCATCTTTTACTTTCTCCAGATCTTCAATACACTTTCTGGCTACTTCTCTGTGATCCATACGAGGCAGAGGATCCTGATTGTATGCATCCGTATAATACGGTACATTTCCGAACAATCTGAGCAATACGAAGTAAGACATACTGCGCATAAAAACAGCTTCAGCCTGATATTTACGCACTTGTGCAGGTGTGAAAGAAGGATCATTCTCCGCTACTTTTGGCACTAAGGTGTACAGGATATTGGCGGATTGTATTACTTTATAAACCGGTTTCCAATCTGCGATCTTATCCCACTCTACATTATACGTCCAGAAGCGTTCAGCATCGGTACCCGGTGTAGGACGGATTGTACTCACCAGTTCTTTAATACTTCCTCTTGAAATGATACGGATATCATTTCTATTCGGATATGTTTCCGTTTTCAGTACCGGAGCATTACGCAGATCACCCATCAGTACCAAAGGACGATCTATTCCTACCCCTACCCGGAACAGACGATATACCTCTCTGGTAAAAGTCTCTGCGTCATTCTGATCTTTCCAGAAGTTATTTCCGGAAAGGCTGTCAATCGGTTCGACATTGAGGAATTTTTTACATCCCAAAAAGCTTATTGTTACCGCTACGATAACTATATATTTAGCAATTCTTTTCCCTTTCATCTTTGACAAATTTTTCATCTTAAAACTGTACATTTAATCCCAGCGTATATGTTCTTTTATTCGGGTAACCGTCTGTTCTGTCATAGCCCATATCCGTCACGTTCTCCGGGTTGGGTCCTGAATAATTACTAAAAGTGTATACGTTATTTGCTGTTCCGTACACCCGCAGAGAGGATATTTTATAACGTTGTGTTTTTTCTCTCGGGAACGTATAGGAAAGTGTCACACTATTAATCTTCCAGTAAGATCCGTCCTCCATAAATAAAGTCTGATTAGCACGAAACGGAGTAATAATTCCCTGACGTGTAAATCCATACGGATTCGGATACGCACTTATATCACCGTTATTAAGCCAGAAATTATATTTTTCAAGAGGTAGTAAAGTTGATTTTTCAATACCATTTGTACCTCCCATCAACGGGTTACCATAAGAGTTCATCTGATTTGCCAGAGCTTCATTAATGATATCACGCTTCAAAGTAAAAGAGGTATTGATAGACAAGCTGATTCCTTTATACTGTGCGAATGTGGACAAACCTCCGATGACCTTTGGTTGTGAATTTCCGACCGTCACCAAATCATTCTCATCCAGAATATAATCACCGTTAAGATCAGTCCAGTATGGATCTCCGGCCTGGAAATAATAAACAGCTCCGTCTTTGATCATTTTATAAGGTTCACCCGTAGCCGGATTGACCGGTACCGCAGCATCTGTAGCAAATGTTCCTCGGTAATCAAACAATACATGTGACATCGTATTGCGACCCAGACGGTAAAGCGTATGAAGTTTATTATTTGCATCATACTTCAGATATTCACGGCTATTATCAGGCAGACGGGTCAATACTTCATTATTGATTGCTCCATTGAGACTGATACTCCAGTTCACTTTACTTTGATTTGATAAAGGTCTGAACATGAACGTGAACTCATATCCGTAGTTTACAAAACTGACTTCATTAGATTGTAAAGATGTAAAACCATTATGATCGGCCAGATTTCTGGACCATAACTGATCGTCTACCTGTTTGTAATAGAACTCCTGGATCGTGGTGATTCTGTTTTTCAGGAATCCAGCTTCTATCGCCAAACTTGAAGAAGTAGTGGTAGAAGGAACTAACTTACTATTGGGCATCTGATTCCAGTTGAAACCGATAGTAGGATTATTGTTGAAAGCTCCTGTGAAAATGTATCTTCCGTTTGCATCAAATACAGTTCCCGTAGGTGTAATATTCTTACCCCATCCTCCTCTGAATGAAAGATAGTCTAACCACTTGTCTGTAAAAACATCCATAAAAGGTTCCTTCGCCATATTCCAGCGAGCGGAGATTGATGGATTCTTGACCCATGGTACATCCGGACCTACAGAGGAAGATTTATCCAGACGGTAAGTAAAGTCGATAATATATTTGGAATCATACTGATAACTGAATGCTCCTGCAAAACCCGCCGAGCGTACATCTGCCAGATTGTTCAGCACACCACCCACAGCACTACCGGCATCAAATCCAAAAGGGCCTTCCAGCTGATCGTTGGGATACCCGGATTTCCGTTGTGCCTTAGCTTTGAAACTGTTAAGATTCAACTCATTAAACACATAGGTATTGATGAGGTGTTTCTCTTCTGCACCGAAAGCTTTCAGGTAAGACAATTGAAAGAGATTATACATCGAGTTACGCTGTGCATCGTAGTTATAATTCTGAGAGATATTATTATTAGCAATAGCTGGAGTAAAATTATCCGTACGATACGTGATATAGTTATAACTGAAAGAGTTCTTAGCTCTCATGCCTTTGAAAACTTCGTATTCCAGATCCACATTCGCCTTGACATCTGTAGTCCGGTTATCATTTCGTCCTTCCAGTGCAGATACCAATCCTCCTCCTACAATAGAAGAACTAGGCGCGGGCAGCAATGAAGAAGCTGAAGAAGCTTTCGCCACACCACCTTGTGTCACAGAGTTTCCACTTCCGGTCTGTTGCTCTCCAATATTACCGGACATATTTACAAAGAGTCTGAAACGATCAGATTGTCTGTACTCAGAGTTCATACTTAAGGTATAGCGACTGAATCCTGTATTCTGAATAATACCCTTTTCATTGTAATACTGACCATTGATCTTATAATTGAAGTTCTCATCCCCTCCTGAAGCATTCACATTATGCGTCTGGTTATAAGTAGGCTTGTAAAATACTTTCTGCCAGTTGGTGGAGTTATTGAAATATGGGTTCAAACTATCCGAAAGAATCTGATTGTCATAGATTTTATCCCTTCCGGTATAATAATCCACGTCATTTTCCAACACCTGATTGATACGGATTAGACGTTCATCTTTACCTCCCAATACAGATCTTAACTGCGGAGGAACACTGAAAAACTGGTTTGTTGTATATTGAATAATCGGAATTTTGGAGCGTCCTCTTTTGGTGGTAATACGGATAACCCCATATGCACCTCTGGAACCGTACAACGCTGTAGCAGCAGCATCTTTCAGAATATCCATCGATTCGATATCTTCTGGTGGAATCAACGAAATCGGACTGATACCAGTACCTCCGCTGTTGAATCCATATTGAAAATCAGTGTTATCATCTACAGGCACACCATCCACGATATAAAGCGGAGAAGTAGGTGTAAGGAATGCATCCGATCCAGTTCCTGTGGATGAAATACTATTCAGACCACGGATCAGTACGGAGGCTCTGACTCCCGGCTGTCCTGTCGTCATCTGTACGTTCATACCCGCAACCTTACCCTGAAGTAACTCTGTCACGTTAGATACCGGATTATCTTGCAGATCTTTACCGGATATAGTCACAGATGCACCTGTAAGGGTTTCACGCTTACGTTGCTGATAACCTTGTACCACTACTTCATCCAATTCATTCTCTTGCTTTTCCATGTAAATAGTAAAAACAAAAGCTTTCTTTCCGGCCAGATTTTCTGTGACAGTTTTGAAACCTGTACTGGTAAAAATTAAAATATCATCTACAGGTGCCTGGATCTTAAAAAGTCCTTTTCTGTCCGTAGACCCCAGTGCACGTTTCAATTTGGTAGAGCGTATGGTTACATCCCCCATTCCGATACGCGAACTCTGATCCTGGACAAATCCCGAAACTGATATTGTCTGTTGTCCATACAGCAGCCCGGATAACATAAAAATCAAACTTAATAGTATAAATCTTTTCATAATAATACGCATGGCTGTTAATCGTTATCAAATAATGGAGCCTCATTGGAGAAATAATAAATCATTTCCCAATCTCCTTTTTCCAGTATAGTATAGTTCATCCCGATAATTGATATTTCACGCATACCTCCAAAGGCTGTTCTGGTATAACTGAACATAGATCGTGCAAGAGCTCCGTTGTTATATTTAGTATTGATCGTCGGAACCAGAGGAATCGGGTAGGCAACATCATAGCGAACAGAAGAAGAATCTGATGCAAATGTCATATTGAAACCGTGTACCAGTTCCTCCCATTTCGTCGTATTAAACTTGGAAAGCTTGATTGGTTTAAGATCCGGATCAAGAAATTTAAAGGTTAGTGAATTTCCTTCCCCCACTTTATTAAACCATACTTTGATATCCGAACCCGCCATCAGCGTACGGGTAGAGTCGCCTCTCACACCGATTGTCATCATAGGAGATACAGATCCGTTGTCATTATAAGGCTCATAAGAGCGCTCCATTTCCGGCATTAATTTCAAATCTCTGAAAAAACGCTTTCCGCCGTTGCTGCTTACCTCTACATCAAACAGGTAACCTGAATCCGGAAATGTTTTCAGGATATTCGAATTAGCATAAGAGTGCATAATAAAATTACCGGAGTGTTCTCCGATCTCCCATAGCGGACGCATTACCGTTTCCCGTTTAGCATTGATTTGCTCCAGCGATGTTTCCTCTCCGGTATAGCGGTCTTTCCACACAGAAACCGGAAATAATTTTTGCAATTCAGGAGCCGCTTTACCTTCATGTGTACGTACTGCAGAAATGCGGAACGTAAGAGGCAAAGTAGTCTGCCCAGGGTTAAAGTTGCCCGAGAAATAGGTTGTTCTGCCTAATACCGGCTTATATTCGGTACTTGTAAAATTCATATCCAGACTGAAAGCATCCAGATCTTCAGGAAAATTTTTCTTACATCCAATACACACAATAGCAGACAAAATGACTATCGCAATTGAATTGATATATATTCTCTTCATAATTTGATTACTTATTAAAACGTGTCAGGAATTCACCAAAACCAAACTCATGTCCGTTATTCAGAATATGAACTACTCCATTTGAAGTCTTGATATTTACAGCTTGCGTTGTTGTGCGGGTCCACTGGCTCTGAAAATTGGAACCTTTGGTATCACTGTAATACACTGTTACCAATCCACCTCCTACAAATCCTGAAGACTCTTGTTTAATCCGTTGAGCATGCATATCCTGATTGTATCGGGCATTGATAAAAAGCCCGTCTACGAAAAGCATAGAATCAGTAGTCACCAGATCTTTGGAAATATACTTGCTGATCAGGGTATCCAATTGTACAGGATCCAGATCACGGATATATAACAAAGGTTTATTTTGTGTTTTCCTAACCAGATTAAGATTGGTGATAGCAGAGTGGAAAGAAGAATTGGTCGGTGCAAAAATGGTGGTTGCCGTCGTTGCAATAGAATCTCTTAATGCCGGAAATTTATTCAGCACAGTCAATAAAGAATCATACACCTGAGGTTTAGACTGAAAATATTCAATCGTATTTCCTGTGAAGATATTCTCCTTATTTTCATAGTCATAATAGCCATCTGTCTTGGCACAGCTCCATAAGGAAGCAGTGACAAGTAGCATAATGACGAATAGTATAGATTGTTGTTTCATAATTCAGGAGGTTATTTCCAATAAGGATTTTGTACTAATTCAGAATTATTTGATAATACTTCAGATGCAATCGGCCAGAAAATTCCTTTTTGATCGATAAGGATATTAAAGGCTGCATCGTTTCTTTTTATCTTTTTGTAGCGAACCAGATCGTACCATCTCCATCCCTCGCCCAATAGTTCGCGACGACGTTCGGCAAAAATTTCATCTATCAGATCGGTAGCAGAAGAAGACTCCGAAAGACCACGGCTCTTTCTTATCTGATCCAGTATATTTTTAGCCAGTTCACGCTGTCCCAGTACAGCCAGGGCTTCTGCACGAAGAAGAGCAATCTCTTCCATACGTGTAAATACAATAGCCGAACTGAATAGCGGAAGGGAACCATCCGTTCCGGAAACCCCTTCGCGGATCACTTTGATTTTACTGAATACAGGTCTCACTCCTCCGAAATCTGTAAAATAAGTTGTCTGTACCGTTCCCGCACTATTGATGCTGAAACGTACATCCCCTGCTTCGTGAAAAATCTGGATGATTTGGTCTGCAGGTATATAAATATCCGCAACAGGTTTAGAAACTAATGGCGTAGCCAACGTAAGTTGTTCTAAATGCCCTTCAAATGAAGCCTCACTTGCCGTCCATGAAAAAGGCAAGGCGACTAATTGAGAAGAGTTAGAATTGCTGAAAAATCCTTTTTCAGATGTTAAAAAAGAAGATTCCACATACGCAGCACCTGCTTTATTTGCATTTTTCAATACATAATCGGCATATACTGAAGCTTCCAGATAGTTGCCACTCCAGGCAGCCACATGTGCAAGAATAGCATTCGCAGATACTCTATTGAACAAGACACCATTCCATTTGGTCTGATCAAAGCCCATATATTTTTCAGTTGGATAGATCTCATCGAATCGTGAACCATATTGAAAAGGAAGAATTTCTGCAGCGGCTTTCAGTTCTTTCTCGGCATATGCCAATACTTCCTTCTCCGTCGATTGCTTTACCTTTGGAAAACTGCCTTCATATGACTTATCCCAGATCGGCACATCGCCCCAGGTCCGTGCCAGTAAGTAATAACAGAACCCTTTTATAACACGCATCTGTGCAACATCAATTTTATTGTTTAAGGCTGTGTATTGCTTATCGTTGTTAATGATCTCCGGAGATTTTTCTATAAACAGATTGGCAGCATTGATAACAGCATAAAATTTACGCCAGTTACTCAGTTTCTGAACTAAAGCATAAGATGAATTCAATTCACCGTTAATAATCACCTGCAGATCGCGTTTGCCTAATGAAGTAAAATCTCCATTTCTCAACTCTCCATACATCCACTGTGAATTGTTCTCTGCCAAAGCGCTGCGCAGTAAGCCATATACACCCAGCATCGACCCTCGTGCATCATTAATATCTTTCCACTTATTCTCTTCATCAACAATATGTTGAGACTCGATATCCAGCATTTTATTACAACCAACACTTACGATGGTCATTACTGCACCCAACATACATGTGGTCAGAAAACGCTTTTTAGAATATTTAATTTTCATTTTTCTTAACATAACCCAATGATTACAAGTCCATTTTAACACCCAATATGAACGTCTTCGGAATCCGCAGACCTAACCCCGTATCATATCCATAAAAATCTACTAACTCAGGATCTCTTCCTGTATACTTTGTGAGTGTCCACAGATTGCTTCCGCTCACGTACACATAAAATTTTGTAAATCTATCCTTGCTGCGGTTCATCAGTTTAGTCATATCATATCCCACTGTGAGATTTCTCAGTTTCAGGAAGGAACCGTCCTCCAGAAACATATCCTGCTCTGCCTGATAAGGCGATACCGGAGACCAGGGATTATATAGAGGATATGCTTTATCATCAAAATTTTTCTCCCAGAATGTTATATCTCTGACCGCTCCTATAGCGTTGGATTCATCCTGATTGGCAAAATCATAATAGCTCGCCGCCTGAGAATTGAGGATATCTTTTTTCAGATTGAAATAAAGAAATGCACTTATATCAAAAGACTTGTATTTGAATTGATTATAGAATCCTCCGGTGTATTTAGGAAAAATATTACCCATTAACTGGCGATCCTTATTATTAATATCATAATCTCCGTTTATATCTATCCATCTTGGATCCCCGCCTTTCATATCGGTACCATTATAAGTCAGGATTTTATAAGTAGACGGATTCACCGGTACGTCCAGATCATTATTGAAAATTCCCCGGTTCTGCAATAACCAAAAATGATCGATACGCTCCCCTACAGCCAGTTTTCGGGTTCCGATTTCAATTTCCGGAAGACCGTTTGGCAAGGCTTTCAGCTTATTATTATTATAAGAGATATTAAAGGAACTGTTCCATGAAAAATCGTTTTTAGCAGGAAGATTAAAATTCAGTGTCAGATCCATTCCTTTGTTATTGACAACCATTCCGCTTTTGCGCTCAAACTGATATCCGGACTCCGCCACGATAGGCACGTTAAAGATAGCGTCCTTATTATCTTTGTTATAAAAATCTACCCGGGCTGTAAGCATATTTTTCAAAAGAGAAACATCAAGTCCTACATTCAACATTTCTGTATAGGACCATGGCAGATCATAGCCTACCCAACCTGACTGATACGGACGGCTTAATGTTCCTAATCCATTATATGAAAACACTGCTTTATTTCCATCCCAACCCAGTTCAGACGCATACTGAGGTCCTGCCGCATCCCGGTCTGTGGTCGGAATATTTCCAAGGCGTCCATAGGAAGCTAATACTTTAAAGTAATCGAAGAAGTCAGATTTTATAACGTGATTCAGATTATAATCCGCATTGACTGCATACGATAGAAACCAACGTTCAGAAGGTTGTACAGCAGATGAGCCATCATTCCGGATCAATGCTCCGATATTCCATTCGTCTTTGCGGGTATAGTTCAGTTTTCCGTAAAATGAAGCAAGCCTGTGCTGGATCTTGTCTGAATAATAGTATGGAATAAAACCTATAGACTGCAGATAATTAGCATACTGCGAATTTCCTTCGACAACGTTTACTTTAATAAAATCGTTCGGTCCTCTGTATCCCTGAGCATAATTGTATTTTTGGGCATCAGCCTGATAATTAAATCCTCCTGTAAAACTGAAACGATCCTTATCATTCACATCATAAAAATAGTTCAGCGTATTATCAAATACCATCCGCTCATTGTAACCGAAGTAATTGGATACATAATTATTCCCAGACATCAGCGTTGAAGGCCAGAATACATTTCTTGTATTCTCATTGTAATCCATCATTAACTTCGGAGAGAAACTAAGATTCTTCAGAATGGCAAAATTCAGCGAGAAGTATCCGATAATACTGTTATTGAAATTCTCATCAATAGTCTTATCATACTCCTTCAGATACAAGCCGTACATATCTTTATTGGGAGAGATTGGCGTACTCAGATCCGGCACATAGCGTGTCTCACCAAACCTTTCGATGATCGATTTATTACGATCGCGATCCAGGCGTGTGGCATGTATCATACTGGAAATGGTCAACCATGGCAGAGGAATCATATTAATATAGAATGCCCCCTGATATCTTTTAAACTTCGCAGCATCAGCTGCTCCTGCATCTGAAGTATGTCCTGCGAAAAATCGGAAGTTAGAACGATTTCCTCCACCGACCAGACTACCGTTGAGTGAATAAATCGGAGAAGTTTTATAATACAGATCTGTCCAGTTAGAAGGACCGTAATAATTGACATTGGAAGAATCACTCAGATAAGCAGGATATGAAGCCTGCTGCAGGATATCTGCATAGCGGTCATAAAATGGTTTTCGGAAATTCTTTTCAAATTCCCCGTTTATCGTAGAGACGCTTGAAGGAGTTGCAAATCCGAAGTTTCCGTTAACATTGATACGTCTCTCCCCTGCTGATGCATTTTTGGTTGTTATATAAATTACACCATTCGCCGCTCTTGGTCCGTAAATCGCCGCAGTACTGTAATCTTTCAATACATAAATAGATTCGATATTATCCGGATCCAGTACGGTATTAATATTTGTTGCAGCTCCGACAGGTTGTATTGTATAATTTTGGATATCATACACAATTGCAGGATCCTCTGTCAGCGGAATACCATTCACAACAATCAGCGGCTTATTCTTATTGAAATCTGTCGCATGTAATACAGGTGTAGAAATACCTCTCACAGTTACCCCCTGCTTGATCGTTCCGGGTTCGCCGGAAGATTCCTGAATATACAGTCCCGCAATATTTCCCTTTAGCATCTGTTGAACAGATACAAAAGGTCTTAATCTGGCAGCTTCCATAGCGAGACTGTCCTTTCCCAGATAAGGCTTGGTCGCACTCAGGTCATAAATGAGTACTGAGTCAACTTGCGTGGTATCAACCAGCCCTTTGGAAAAATTGGTTATCCCAAAACCAGTAACTCTCTTACTTGATGCCTTAGTTCCCGGAGAAGCTGAAACGATCCCCGTCAAACATCCACCAATAAGAGAAAAAACCGTAGCAACAACGTATAATTTTTTCATTTAACGGATTTAAAAGATGAACACTTTTACCTAAAAAAACTTAGAGACTTCAAGGTTTATAATGGCTTTTCTCTTCATCAGGTTTATAGCCTTGTTAGTTCTATGTTAATTAATTGGTAGGGCAATATTATAACTATAGAATGACACCGAAGAATGTCACAAAAACACAACCGTTTGCGTAACTAACTATAACGTTTTCGTGTTTACAACACACTTTTATTTACATAAAATGAACATGTAATATTTTTATTGTTTATAAATTAAACATAAAAGAAATTGAAAGGAGCAAAAAAAAGAGGTTGCGAATAACGAAACCTCCTTTTTCTATAAATGATAGCCTTAGTTAATTTTTTGCATGCAGTGCTACCGCATAAAGTTTCATCTGTTTCACCATGGAAAGTAATCCATTGGCACGTGTCGGAGACAAATGCTCCCGTAAACCGATACGATCAATGAAATAAAGATCCGACTCCACGATCTCTTTTGGAGTATGTCCTGACAGTACTTTCACCATCAGACTGACCAGTCCTTTTGTGATAACAGCATCACTGTCCGCCTTAAAAATAATCTTGCCGTCTTCCATATCCGGATGTAACCAGACTTTAGACTGACAGCCTTTAATAGTATAATCTTCCGTCTTATATTGTTCGTCTACCAAAGGGAGTTCTTTGCCCAGTTGAATAATATATTCGTATTTCTGCATCCAATCCTCAAAGAATGAAAAATCTTCTATGAGCTCGTCTTGTATCTCGTTGATTGTCATATTTTTACCTAATTTAGACGAGCATACTTACTGCTCGCTCTACTCCCGCTACCAGCTGATCCACTTCTTCTTTTGTATTATAAAATGCAAAAGAGGCACGTACTGTTCCCGGGATCCCAAACTGATCCATAACAGGTTGTGCACAGTGATGTCCCGTACGAACAGCTATTCCCAGTTTGTCCAGAATCACACCTACATCGTAAGGGTGCACACCATCTATTACAAATGATAGTACAGAGGACTTATGATCCGCAGTACCGATAATTCTCATTCCCGGAATCGCAGACATCCGTTCTGTTGCATAAGTAAGCAACTCCTCTTCGTATTTAGCAATTTGATCGAGTCCGACAGATTCAATATAATCTATTGCATCACCCAGACAGATACCCGCTTCAATATTAGGTGTACCTGCTTCAAATTTGAAAGGCAGTTCATTAAAGGTCGTTTTTTCGAAGGTGACTTCTTTAATCATATCTCCTCCTCCCTGATATGGAGGCATAGCATTTAACAAATCTTCTTTGCCATACAGTACACCTACTCCGGTAGGACCGTACATTTTATGACCGGAGAAAACCAGAAAATCTACATCCAGCTCCTGTACATCTACGGGCAGATGCTGAATCGCCTGTGCGGCATCAACCAGCACTGGCACACCATGCTCATGAGCAATCTGTATCAGTTCTTTCACCGGATTGATCGTTCCCAATGCATTTGACACATAAGTTAAGGATACGATTTTAGTTTTTTCAGAAAAAAGTGCACGATAAGCATCCATCTCCAGCTCGCCTTTTTCATTCATAGGAATAACTTTCAATTTTGCGCCTACTTCATCGCATAACATCTGCCAGGGCACAATATTAGAGTGGTGCTCCATTGCAGATATCATGATCTCGTCATCCTTCCTGATATTAGCTTTACCAAAGCAGGTTGCTACAATATTAATAGCATGAGTAGTACCGGTTGTAATAATAATCTCATGTTCGTGAGCCGCATGAATAAAACGCTGTACCTTACGGCGTGTTACTTCAAAGGCATCTGTAGAGATCTGACTCAGGAAATGTACCCCACGGTGCACATTACTATTCATATCCGTATAATACCGAACAATAGCATCGATAACCTGCTGAGGTTTTTGTGTGGTAGCCCCATTATCCAGGTACACCAGAGGTTTGCCGTTTACTGATCTGGAAAGAATCGGAAAATCGGCCCTGATTTGGGATATATTGAAATTTTTCAAAATGTATACACGTTTATTAAAGTAGACAAAGTTAATAGTATTTGGACAAAAAATACGTCAGCACACTGTATTCTTTTGAAAATTTGATAGAATTAACGTTCTTCAAAACAATATGATTTGCATCACTTTCCAATCAAATTATGAAATTATTAAAATACAATTAATCATTATTTAGTTACCTTTGTATGCTATGCAAGAATTAAACCAACAAATACCAGAAGGATCCCGTAAAGAGGTCATGACTTATTTGGAGCCGTTCATGCTGAATGAGATGAGCGAATATTTAAAGCCTGTTGAAGAAATGTGGCAACCGGCAGATTTTTTGCCTGATGCTTCCAGAGATACATTCTTTGAAGAGGTAAGAGACTTGCAGGAAAGTGCCAAAGAACTTTCTTATGATTTAGTTGCAGTGCTTATCGGCGACACCCTTACTGAAGAAGCTCTTCCTACCTACGAATCATGGTTGACTATGGTGGATGATGTGGAAAAAAATGAGCAGGGAGGATGGATGAAATGGGTGCGTGCATGGACTGCCGAAGAAAACCGCCACGGAGATCTGTTGAATAAATATCTTTACCTTACCGGACGGGTGAACATGAAAGAATTTGAGCGTTCGGCTCAATACCTTATACAGGATGGATTTGATATCGGTACAGGAAGAGATCCCTACCGTAACTTTATTTATACCTCCTTTCAGGAAATAGCAACTAACGTATCGCACCGCAGAGTAGCCGGTTTGGCAAAAAAACACGGAGATAAACTTCTGGCAAAAATGTGTGGGGTCATTGCTTCAGATGAAGCCAGACATGCTAAAGCATACATGTCTTTTATTTCTCAGGCACTTGTGGTAGATGCAAGTGAAGTGATTCTGGCATTTGAAGATATGATGCGGAAAAAGATCGTTATGCCCGCTCAGTTTTTGAGAGAATCCGGAGAACCTCAGGGAGAGGCTTTTGCACACTTCTCTGATGCTGCACAACGTCTAGGTGTATATACCGCAATAGATTATGTAGATATCCTGAAAGAATTAAATACAGACTGGAATATTGATAAACTGACCGGACTGAATGAACAGGCAGAAAAAGCAAGAGATTATCTGCTTAAATTGCCGGATCGCCTGCTCCGATTGGCAGACCGCATGAAAACACCGTTAAAAGAATATAAATTCAAATGGATTTACGGATAAAACTTAAAAAAGCGCTAATAATTTAGCGCTTTTTTTATTTGTTAAACTATTTTATGATATTTATTAAAAAATAAACCGGATCTCAGGATGAAATACAAGCAAATACATAACAATTCTATCAATCAGATCATGCTGATTATTATAATCATCCTGATCTGCATACTTATCTTCACCAATCTATCTTACTATCTCCCTGGATTTCTGGGCGCCATTACCTTATATATTCTCTTTAGAAATGCCTATTTCAAAATGACAGAACAGCGAAAATGGAACAAATCGCTCGTCAGCCTGCTCATGGTACTTCTTACAGTTGTGTTTATTGTCTTTCCGACCTGGGGAATTATAAACTACATCACACCGGAGATGACAAATCTTGTTGGCGATAAAAATGATATTATCAAAAATTTCAATTCAATAAAAGATTATATAGCAACTGTACCTTTACTAAAAAATGTTGACCTCTCTGAAGAAGCTTTGCTGAATGTATTACAAAAACTTACCCGCTACCTTCCGAGTATTCTCAATTCTATCGCTGAAGTAGGTGTTAACCTTCTGGTATCTTTATTTGTACTGTACTTTATGCTGGTGCACTCCAAACGGATGGAATCAACTATATATCATGCTATCCCCTTTTCACCACAAAGTAAAAATGAACTGTGGACGGAGGTCAATATGATGGTCCGATCAAATGCCATTGGAATTCCCATACTGGCACTCTGTCAGGGCTTTGTAGCTATGATAGGATATTGGTTTCTGGGTGTTGACAATCCTATTCTTTGGGGAGGAATGACAGCTGTATCAACCATAATTCCGGTATTGGGAACAATGACCGTATATGTACCACTGTCTATATTCCTGTTTGCCAATGGTCAGATTGGCAATGGTATAGGACTATTGCTGTACGGATTTATTGTGATTGGTGGTATTGACAACGTGCTTCGCTTTACGATCCTCAAAAAATTGGGAGATGTCCCTCCGTTGATCACAGTATTCGGAGTATTGCTCGGATTGAAACTTTTTGGAATGCTGGGTGTTATTTTCGGCCCCCTTATTCTCTCCTCTGTAGGTGTATTACTCAAGGTCTACAGCAATGAATACGGGCGCTCCAACAGTGGGATACCTGATGCCTCAGAAGACAAAACGCAGCCCTGAAACAAATACCATTTTTGAAAAGAACAGCCTACTGTCATATAACAGTATTCTTACCTTTAAACTTATATTTTTTTCATAGTTTTGAAGCCATAATATCATTAAGAGCAATATCCATATGAATAAGAAGTTAGTTTTAGGAGCGATGAGTATGCTTACAGCAACTCTGCTTTTCTCTTGCAATTCAGAAAACAAACAAGCCACACAGACATCCTCTGAGCAGGAAGCTGCACCTTCAGCAGACCCACATGCCGGGCAGGAAGCACATACTCCCGCTCAGGCTGCTCCACCGATGACAAAAGAAATCGCAAAAGTATTACCTGCAGATTTCACATTTTACAAACTGAAATCTGGTATCAGCTTTGGAAAAGCAGATCTTGCAAAAGATAAAAACTCCGTATTCGTTCTTTTTGATCCGGGATGCAGTCACTGCCAGCATGAAGCAACTGCGCTTTCCGATAATTACGACAAAATAAAAGGGGTAAACGTTTACTTCGTTTCTATGAATGACCCTGCTTTAATGGCTTCATTTTTTGATACATTCGGACCAAAATTAAACGGTAAATCAAACGTAGAGCTACTTTATGACCGTAATCAGGAGTTTATCCAAAAATTCCATGTTCCTTCGCAATTCCCGGCTAATTATATATACGGTCCGGACGGACAGCTTAAAGAACATTGGGAAGGCGACAAAAACATTAACGAGATTATTGCAGCTTACACAAAATAACGCATGATCAATATTGCGATCAATGGATTTGGAAGGATAGGACGGCATACACTTCGAAACATTCTGCTTAGAAATGCTGGGAAACAATTGTGCGTGGTTGCTATTAATGACCTGACAGACACCAAAACGCTAGCACATCTTTTCAAATATGATTCGGTACATGGTCCTTTTCAAGGTACCGTTACGTATGATGAAAATCATCTGTTTATAAACGGACAACAGATAAAGGTCAGCAAAGAAAAAAATCCGGAGCTGCTTCCCTGGGGAGCACTTGCAATTGATATCGTTATTGAATCTACAGGACATTTTACCTCCGGAGAGCAGGCAGCTTTACACCTGAAAGCCGGAGCAAAGAAAGTTATTATATCTGCTCCTTCATCAGACAAAGAAATTCCTACTATAGTTTTGGGCATCAATGATCAGTCATTCGACTTATCAGCTCCCATACTCTCCAATGCCTCCTGTACAACGAATAATGTGGCGCCATTGGTAAAAATTCTGGACGAAAACTGGGGGATTGAAGACGGATATATTACGACCGTACATTCTATGACCGGTGATCAGAATCTCCATGATGCTCCTCATCGTGACTTACGTCGTGCACGTGCAGCCTCTTCATCCATAATACCAACAAGTACCGGTGCTGCCAAAGCCATCACCAATGTATTTCCACATTTAGAAGGCCGCCTCGGAGGTGCAGGAATACGGGTTCCGGTATTAAACGGATCCCTCACAGACTTCACCTGTACACTAAAAAAACAGACTACAGTCGAAGAAATCAATGCAAAGTTTCAAGCTGCTGCAAATGGCTCATTAAAAGAAGTATTGTATTATACCGAGGATCCTATCGTATCCGTAGATATTATAAACAATCCCTATTCATGTGTCTTTGATTCACAACTGACCTCCATTGTTGGCGGATTGGTGAAAGTAGTCGGCTGGTACGATAATGAATTCGGATATTCCAACAGACTCGTCGATCTGTTGTTAAAAATAGACTCAACAACTGCTGCAGGATAATAAACCTATAGCAGTTGTTTTCAAATTTACACCTACACCTCCCTATCTTCTATTGGTACAAGATTTCAGTTAAAGAGTTGACAAGATCCGCCCCTTAGATTTGCATTAAATCCTGGGTCCGGTGCAGGTTGCATTCCTAAATATTCAATTCTACTTTGGCCGCATAAATACGTCCCGGATCACCAAACAGGGCTATACTCTCCACCACTACAGCAAAATTATTTTTAACTTTCCCATTGAAGACCTCTTTTCCGTTAAGCCTGACTTTTACTGGTTTAGTAAAATCTACTTTATCCACATAAAGATCAATTTGTCCGGAAACGGTACCTTTCACTTCTTTTGTAGTGATATCATAGTTGTTTCCGTTTTTTTCAATTTTAAAAGATTTCCTTCCTCCCTCTTTACTCAGACCATCCAGTCTCACATACCCAAAACCTTTTCTGTAAGCACCGTCGGTATCATAATACATAAATGACAATACATCAGGATAAGTGACTCTTTTGCTTTGTTTGATCAACCAGGGAGTCACATCATAATAGTTGATACCATGCCCCTTACCAGGTTGAATGGTCACGACATGGTTAAAATAACCCGGGTTAGCCAAAGCAGCACTATCAAGCCTGTTCTTCCAGGAAATTCCCATTTCATTACGACCGAATCCGCGATCAAACTCTCCTACTTCAATGCGAACGGATGTATTTCTTAAATTCTCGATCGGAGCTGCTTCTTTAGTTTCCGGACCGGCCATAGGTCCTAATCCTGCGAAATAATCTGCATAGAAAGTTCCCATTCTAAAACTTCCGTATCCTCCTTCCGAAATCCCCAATATATATGTTCTGTCCGGGTCTATTTCATTTGAAAGTACCGCCAGTTGCCAGGCTCTCAGCCAGGTAACTTGTTGAGGCTGATAATACCATCTTCCTATTCTGTCATCTGCCATACGCGGCACAAAATAATATGCAGGACTATCCTGATAAGCATTCCCCAGTTTTTGGGCAGCCATCCATTCATAAGCGTTTGTTTCAGAATCCCATGGTCCCGATAATTCGCTGTATCCTCCGCCTCCGTGTAGATTTATAAAAAAAGGATAGCCGGAAGCAGGTTTATTTCCTTTCACAAAGGTTTTTATTTTCATGCGCTGTCCCTGTGGAATATTCCAGATAAATTCTGTTCCATCCTTGCCCGCAGGAACAAACGTTGCTAATCTATCCTTATTGGCATCCTTCCAAAGTTCCCAGATTGTTTCCTTTTCCAACTTTAAAAGATGCGTCGGAATAGTTTGATTATAATAAACAGGTTCTATTTTTTCCAGATTTTCCGTTTCCAGATTCCGTTTAAAGTAATCTAAAAAATAAGAAGAACTTGATTTTTTTAGGGTTGATTTTTGGTTTGTAATCTGTAATTCTTTTCCCTGTTGAGCATATAAATTATGCATACCATAACTTACAATAAGAAATAACAAAGCCCCTTTAAAAACTGGTTTCAATTTTCTACTCATGGATATTAATAATAGTTAGTGTTATTTGGTTTTAAACAATTATCCGTAAAAGGATAAAGCTAAGAATACTGATCATGCTCACATTTCAACATGAAATTCAGATCTATTTAGCTAATATACAGATTTTTAAAAATATCCAAAAGCTTAAATATGCTTAAAGAATTTATTACCCGAATGGATAGAGTTCCATATCACAGCGATAAGGATCCCTAAGATTTTTTACATCTCCCTCTCTACTCCCAGTCCAAACAATGCAAAATCATATTTAACCGGATCCATAGGGTCCAGTAACCGGAGATTGTCGGTAAGCTCAAGAGCCGTTTTCCAATTCACTTTATCAAGCGTAATCAACCCAAATTTACGAGCTACTCTTTCTACATGAAGATCGCACGGACAAATCAGATCCTTTGGATGAATCCGGGTCCAGATTCCAAAATCAACACCATTATTATCCTGACGCACCATCCAGCGCAAAAACATATTTATACGCTTTACAGTCGATTTTTGTACAGGAGCACTGATATGTTTTCTTGTACGTAAAGGAAAATCCGGAAGCGAGAAGAAATAAGCCTTAAAAGCATTCAGCGCTTTCTCTACTGACACTTCTTTTGCCTGCTCCTGTCCAATCAAAAAGGCATCTTCCAGAGAATCAAACACTGAAAAATGGTACTTGAAAAAGTTGATGAAATACAATAGGTCTGTATCGTTGAAGGTACGGTGTTTAAATCCCAGCAACTGTTTCAAGTCAGTCTCTTCATGCTGCCGTATAAAATCAAAAGGTGCCCCATCCATGCGCTCAATCAGCTCCCTGCATTTATTAATAATAGTCTTACGCTGTCCCCAGGCCAGAATAGAAGCAAAAAAGCCCATGATCTCAATATCCTGTTTCCTTGAAAATAAATGAGGAATACAGATAGGGTCATTAGGAATAAAACCAGGCTGGTTATACTGTTCAACCTTTAGATCCAAAAATTCTTTTATATTAAAATCAGACATGATCACGTAAAAAAAGGCTGTCTCCAATTCAGTCTCTTACCTAACAACATTTCTGTCCTATGATTGGGAAACAGATCGGCTATGAAGAGATACTTTTGAGACAGCCCTGAAAAAAAATAATATTAAGCCAATGCTTGTTTCAGATCTTCAATCAGATCATCAGCATCTTCTATCCCAACCGAGAGGCGGAGCAGATTATCGACTACACCTACCTTTTCCCGTGCTTCCTTCGGAATAGAGCCATGTGTCATAGTTGCCGGATGATTTATCAGCGATTCTACTCCTCCCAGTGATTCAGCAAGCGTAAACACCTTGAAGCGGGAAGAAATACGGAAAGTTTCCTGCATATCCGCCCCTTTCAGTACGATAGAAATCATTCCTCCGAAATCCCGCATTTGTTTTTTAGCGATCTCATGTCCCGGGTGATCTTCAAAACCCGGCCAGTAGATTGTTTCTACCTTAGGATGATTTTTCAGGAATTCAGCAACCTTACGTCCGTTAGCACAATGAGCCTCCATACGAAGATGTAAAGTCTTGATACCACGAAGTGCTAGAAAAGAATCCTGAGGGCCGGGAGTACCTCCACAGGCATTGTAGTAAAACCATAACTGTTTGTATACTTCATCATCATTCAGGATCAGCGCTCCCATGACAACATCAGAATGTCCGTTAATATATTTTGTAGCAGAATGCATTACAATATCTGCTCCCAGATCCAGGGGATTCTGTAAATAAGGAGAAGCAAATGTATTATCTACTACATATAAAGCATTGGCGGCTTTGGCAATCTGACCGATAGCTTCGATATCTGCCAGCTTCAGAGTAGGATTTGTTGGTGTTTCTACCCAGATCAGTTTTGTCTTATCCGTTATGGCAGCCTGCACAGCTTCTGCATCAGAAGTATTGACAAATTTGAAAGTAATACCATATTGTTCATATACTTTCGTAAATATACGATACGACCCGCCATACAGATCGTCACCTGTCACCACTTCATCCCCCGGTTTCAACAGTCTCAGCACACAGTCTGTAGCAGCCATGCCGCTGGCAAAAGCCAGACCGTGTTTTCCGTTTTCCAGCGCTGCCAGACAGTCTTCCAAAGCTTTACGTGTAGGATTAGTCCCGCGGGAATACTCAAAACCTTTATGATCTCCGGGAGAAGCTTGCTGATATGTAGAAGTCTGATATATAGGGGTCATCACGGCTCCGGTTGTCGGATCTGCCTGCTGACCGGCATGAATCGCTTTTGTTGCAAATTTATAAGCCATTATTCTGTTTGTTTAGTGAAATGTAAATTTATCAAAAATCTAACGGAGAAGGGAATTTAAAAGTATAATTCAGTTCATCCTGAAGTAAAGATCCGTGTACCTTTTTTTGAAAAGAATCTTCATCCCGAAAAGCTTCAGGAACAGCAAAACCATACTTTTGAGCTGAGGCTAAGATAACATCATGTTTCAGAGGATGAGCAGGAGTAACTACGTTATAAAGTCCCTTTTTAAGATCAGTAGCAAACCCCAGACAGATCAGTGCAGCTACATCTTCCAAGTGAACAAAATTGCAAAGCTGCCCCCCGGTTGTACACACCTTATGCTGGAAATATTTGGCAAAAATCCGCTCTTTGCCAAATAAGCCCCCTAAACGGTAAACAATCACCCTGCTAAGCCGCTGTACCGATTCTTCAGCCATTAACAACTTTGCATCAAGCTCATTTCTGTCCCACCCCTGCTCAAACATATTTCCGGAAACATCCGGATAAATTCCCACAGAACTGAGAAAAATAAGTTTACTATAAGTCAGTTTCGAAACAAATCCGAATACCCGATCAAATCTTTTGGCAAGAGTATCTTCACCGTGTCGCTTAGTTGCGGGTACACTAACCAGAATGTAATCAAAGCTTTCCGGAAAATTATACGGAATAGGATTGTCATCATCAAAATTATGTACAAAAGCAAAAATACCATCGGGCAACAGCCGATGGTATTTTTCTGATGTGGTAGTAGATGCCCATACTTCATGCCCTTCAGCAATCCATAATCGGGCGACATACTCACCTACCCAACCGCAACCCAATATCAGGTAACGCATATATCAGTATTTTAAAGAAGTAAAACTTCCTGTTTTCAATCAATTCTTATTAATAAGCTTTCGCAAATAAAACTCTCTTGTTAGAAGGCTTACCGGTAAATATACAGACTCCTTCTTCTTCTTTCGCATCTAAAGGCACACAGCGAATAGTTGCTTTAGTTTCTTCTTTCACACGTTTTTCAGTTTCCACAGTTCCATCCCAATGACAGGAAATAAATCCGCCTTTGTTTTCCAATACATCTTTAAATTCTTCGTAAGAATTCACTTCAGTAATATGACTATCCCTGAAAGTTAATGCTTTCTGGAAAATATTTTGTTGAATGGTATCCAGCAGGCCTTCGATCAGACCTGATAAACCTTCCTGAGAAACCGTTTCTTTAGTTTGTGTATCCCTGCGAGCCAGTTCAACAGTACCATTCTGCATATCACGTGCGCCAACTGCCACACGCAAAGGCACCCCTTTGAGTTCCCATTCTGCAAATTTGAAGCCCGGACGTTGTGTATCACGGTCATCGTATTTAACAGAAATATTTTTTGCTTTCAGCTCGGCATTTAATCCATCCACGAAAACATCGATATTTGCTTTTTCCTCATCCGTTCTGTAAATGGGAACGATCACCACCTGAATAGGTGCCAGCATAGGTGGCAACACCAATCCCTGATCGTCCGAATGCGCCATAATAAGTGCACCCATCAAACGGGTTGACACTCCCCATGAAGATGCCCAGACATGTTCCTGTTTACCTTCCTTAGACGTAAACTTGACATCAAAGGCTTTAGCAAAGTTCTGTCCCAAAAAGTGAGAAGTTCCCGCCTGCAAAGCCTTACCATCCTGCATTAGCGCCTCAATACAATAGGTATCCAATGCTCCGGCAAAACGTTCGTTTTCAGTCTTTGTACCTTTTACTACCGGAACAGCTAAATAGTTTTCTGCAAAATGAGCATATACACCCAACATTTTTTCCGTTTCTTCTATGGCTTCCTGACTTGTAGCATGAGCAGTGTGTCCTTCCTGCCACAAAAATTCTGCTGTACGCAAAAACAAACGTGTACGCATTTCCCAACGCACAACATTCGCCCACTGATTTACCAGAATCGGCAAATCACGGTAGGATTCTATCCAACCGCGGTATGTATTCCATATAATAGTTTCCGAAGTCGGTCTTACAATCAGTTCCTCTTCAAGTTTTGCGTCCTCATCAACAATAATATTTCCAGACCCGTCATTCTTCAGGCGGTAATGTGTTACTACGGCACACTCCGTTGCAAACCCTTCTACGTGAGAAGCTTCCTTAGAAAAGAAAGACTTGGGGATAAATAAAGGAAAGTAAGCATTACTGTGACCGGTATCTTTAAACATCTTATCCAGAATCGCCTGCATGCGCTCCCAGATGGCATATCCGTATGGCTTGATCACCATACATCCTCTTACCGCAGAATATTCGGCCAGATCCGCCTTGATAACAAGGTCATTATACCACTGCGAATAATCTTCTGCTCTACTTGTAATTCCTTTACTCATATATGTATTTCTTCAAAAATTTGTAACATTATGGGATTAATTTCCGTCTCCATAAGTAGTGAATGGATTAAAATCCGTAATTTTAAATTATTTTACAGGACGCGTTAAACTAATCACTTAATTTGGCGTCTAAGATAATAAATAAGACTGTAATTGTCGAAGGTTAACTGGTATGGAAATCATGAAAAAAAATAGATTATTATTCGGTGGGTTGGCAATAGCCGCGGTCATAGCACTTGGCTCCTGCTCAACCAATAAGCAAATCACCTATAGAGATGATGTCTATAATAACCAATCTAAGGCTCAGAGAGTGTATCAGAGTCCGGATTATTATTATACTGACGGAGATCAATATGCACAGGATGATTCCTATTATGCGGACGAATATTCGGACGATGAATATAATAACGGATATGATGATATGGGCGAACTGGAATATGCAAACAGAATCAACAGATTCTATTATTCTTCACCGGGCATGTCATATTACGATCCATGGTTTGATCCATGGTACGGATATAGCGGATTTGGATTAGGCCTTGGTTGGGGCTGGGGTGGCGGATGGTCACTTGGCTTTGGCTGGGGAGGTGGTTTCGGTTGGGGCGGAGGCTTCGGCTGGGGTGGCTACCCTTACTATGGCTACGGTTATCCGGGCTTCGGATGGGGTAACTACTGGGGATATAATTCCTACTATAACTCATGGGGTCATCCTTACTATGGTAACGGACATTATGCAGGCAATTACCGTGTAGCATCCAACCGTTCAACAGCTTACCGCAATAACTATTCTAATGTAAGAACTTCTTCTAGAAGTGCATCTTCAGGAAGAAGCAGCAACAGAAGCGGCATCGCTGTAAGCAGAGATGCGAATGGCAGAATCACAGGTACAAGCTCCGGAAGATCATCACGTTCGACCAGCGGCAGATCTGCGGTTAGCGGTTCTGACAGAAGCAGCTCCGGAAGATCAGGGACTGCATCCGGAAGATCCGGAACAGCAAGAGATAATAATGCGATCTACAGAGATACAAGAGATATTAACTCAGGCAGAACCAGCTCAAGACAAGGGACTTCAGAACGCGTAGCTCCATCTACCCGCTCTACATCTCGTCCGGCTGACACCAGATCAAGAGAAACATCTTCAGGTCGTTCTTCTTCAGGCAGAACATATGATCAACCGGCATCCAGACCGTCATATACACCATCACCCTCTTCGGGCAGATCTGCATCACCTAGTATGGGTGGCGGAAGCTCCAGATCAGGAGGAGGTTCATCCGGCGGAGGCTCTGGACGTTCCGGAAGACGTTAAACCATAAACAAACTTACTAATAGTCAATATGCTCTTGCGTATTGACTATTATTTTGCAATAAATACTTCATTTACGTATGAATATCAAACACTTACTACTTTCATCATTTTTCCTTTGTGGAATAATAGGAACGGCACATGCGCAATTTGAAAAAGAAGCACTTCTTTTTTCTCAGGAATATCCCGGAGGAACAGCACGTTTCAAAGGTATGGGTAATGTACAGACCGCTTTAGGAGGCGATCTGAGTTCCATATCCGGCAACCCTGCAGGTTTAGGATTTTACGGACAGTCGGACATAGGTGTCACCTTTAATTATTTTAATAATAACAGCAAGACAAACTATTTCGGTCAGTCCAACAGTCAGAATCAGGGACGCTTTTTGATTGATAACGCAGGTGTAGTCTTTCATTTTCCTTCAGCAAGAGGATTGGGAGCAGATCTGACAGAGGGATGGCTTAATTTTAATGTGGGATTGAGCTACGATAAGACTAATAATTTTCGCAACAAGATTCTGTATTCAGGAACAAATAATGAAAGCACCAAAGGGCAAACATTAGCAGATCTTATGTATACACAGGATGATACTCCTTGGGGAAAAGATTTGTATAGGTCTTTCTTTATGGAGGGCTATCCGGATATTAATGACAGAGGTTATTTTCCTCTGGCAAAAGAAGGAGCGGATAAATATCAGCAAAATAATGTTCTTGAAAAAGGAGATCGCTCAAGAACAACTCTTTCTTTCGGAGCGAATTATAGTAATAAATTCTATATAGGGGCTTCTTTCTCGATGGTTTCTTTCAAGTATGAGACGGCACAGAAGTTTACAGAAGAAGGATCTACCAAAAACAGCGAAGAAATCAGAAGTAGAAATCCAAACTCCCCGTATCTTGACCCTACTACAGCAGAAAGTAAATATGTAGGAATCAAATATGCATTGGATGATTACTACAATCAATATACAGAAGGTTCAGGAGTAGATTTTAAATTAGGTATGATATACAAACCTGCACAGGACTGGAATCTGGGATTGACTATCAAGACGCCAACCTGGATAGCTGTACAGGATAATACAAATTCCTATACGGATATCTATTATACAGGTGGAACTACTGCATTAGACCCATATAAATCAGACTCTTACAATACTGAGGATGATATCAACATCATTACGCCGTTTCAATATAGTCTGGGTATTACAAAATTTTTTCCCAGAGGTCTTATTACGGCAGATGCAGATCTGACGGACTATTCTACAACCAAATTCAGATCACCAAACCGTTATAATCCACAGATGGAAGTTGATATGGAAAAATCTGTTAAAGGGATGTACAAAGCAGCAATAAATGCCAGAATTGGTGGAGAATACCTGATCACCAATATCATAAGTGGTCGTGCCGGATTCAATTATTATGGTAATCCATATAAAAACGCAGACTACAGCCACTATACAGGTACTTTAGGTCTGGGTGTAAAATTATCCAGCTCTCTGTATATGGATGTAGCGGTAGTACACAATATGCTGAAATACTACGAAAGTCCATATACTTTTGAAGAAGTATTCTGGGAGACTCCCAATCCTGTAGCGGAAATCAAAAACAACCGCACGAATGCAGTATTGACTTTGGGTGCAAAATTCTAAATCAGAGCTTACCGCTATAAAAAAGGCTCGGATTCTGAAGAATCCGAGCCTTTTTTATACTATTCACGTTGAGCTATTTATCCCTTTAGTTCTTCTATCTTACGGACGAAAAGGTTATAATTTTCATGTTTCTCTACATATATAAGATCTCCTGCATCTATAAATCCATCCAAAGCAACCGCATCATACCATACTCCATCTATTTCTATCTTGCCGGAAGGACGGAGAACAGTCTTTGCAACACCTTGCTTATGCAAAAGGTTCGCCTTTGATACAGAAGAAGTATATCCCTGATCTGACTTTTGTTCATCTTCCAGTACAAGTCTCTTGAAGGCAGAAGATTTTAAAATATTCTTACCAAATATCACCATTAATATTACAGCCAGAAACATCGAGCCTATTACAATAAGAAAAGAATTAAACAGCATACCCGGATGTGCAAGTTTAAAATCAAAATAATCATTAGATACCATACTGAATGCTAATCCGCAGACCAGACAAATAATACCCAATATACCTGTAACCCCGAATCCCGGAATCACAAAGATCTCTAAAGCGATGAGTATAACACCTATAAAAAAGAGTGCGATTTCCCAATGTGCCGCCAATCCTTCCATATAAAGCGGAGCAAAGAATAATGCAGCTGCTATAAGTGCAACAGCCAGAGCAAATCCGATTCCCGGAGTCTGCATTTCTGCATAAATACCTCCGATAATCAAGAGAATAAGTGCTCCGCTCACGACCGGATTGATCAGAAAACCAATGATATTGTCAATCATTCCGACTTCGTGCACAGTGACAGTGGGTTTACTAATCCCTAAGTCAATAAAGATTTCTTTATTCGCGGATACTTCTGCTTTAGCCACACCAGCCTTCACCGCTTCATCTGCGGTCATGGTAAGCAATTTACCATCTGGTTTCAGGTTTGGAATGGAGACCGAAGGATCGACAAAAGCCTCTGCAATCTTCGGATCTCTGCCCTTTGCTTCAGCTGTAGCACGCATCAGTCCTCTCATATAAGATTGATATTTTTCCGGCAGCACCTCCCCTTTTGCGTCCACAACACTGGCAGCTCCTATACTTGCTCCCTTTTGCATATAGATATAATCCGACGCCATAGCAATCAAAGCTCCTGCAGATGCTGCATTATGATTAATATATACAACAGTCTTCATCGGGGAGTTAAGCAGCCTGCTTCGTATAGAATCGGCATAATTGACTGCTCCGCCAAATGTGTTTAACTCTACTAACAGATAATCCGATTTGAGCGCTGAAGCTTTTTTAGATGCTTTATCAAATGTACGCCATGCGGCCGGGCCTATTTCATCATGGATACGAAAATGATACACTTCCTGTGCCTGTAATGCTGTTATTGCAAAACATGACATCAGAAATAGTATGGTTAAAAAGGTTTTCGTAAATTTGTTCATGTATTCAATCATTGACTGGTTGAAATTTGTGTTGAGCGTAATGGTTAAATATACAATTAATAAAGTATTTGCGGAAAGTTTTTCGGATCCTATCTGGAAAATTGAAGCCGACTCCAATACCCGGATACTGGCTGTGGAAACCCGCGATCAAGAAAGTACATTGCCCGCTTTTCATGTCATCAGCTTTACGGGCACCCGATTATTAGACAACTTCCGGCTAAAAACTAAAGAATGGACGCTGGCAGATATTCAGGGAGATTATTTAATTCTCAAAAAATTAGGTACCAATACCCCATATGCAGCAGGAATTACCGTATTACACATTCCGTCGCGTACCATCACCCAACAATGGCATCAGTATTTGCTGATAGATATTTTTAAAGGTTTACTCAAAGTAAGACATCATACCATCAGTTCGGGCTTTGAAGAATATATTTCCCTTTCTACCGGCACTCCGTTACAAAAACCGGATGGTGAAATTCAGTATTGCACTAATCATATCAGCTTTCCATTAGCCTATAACGGAACCTTACCAGATTTTTTACAATCGACAGTATACGAAGATACAATGTGGATCAGCAAGGTCAGACAACGTTATCTTTGGTGCTACCATACCCGCAAGGAGGATAAATTTGACCTGAATATCTGTATATCCGATCAATACAGAGAGATACACCGGTGTTGCCTGCTGGAACAGAATTCTAAAATGATTCCTCAGCCTTATTTTCAAATTGACGATCAAATATTTCTTATGACCTATAATAAACAGGAAATTGTTTCGTATTTAGTATAATTGCATAATTTTTATCATGAACAAACTATTGAAATCATCTCTTTATAAGAAGATAGCAGTAATTGCTTTTGCTAGCTTTTCTATTTCGAATCTGCACGCATCTTCGTGGAAAACAGATTTTAGTCCAAAAGACTCTATAGGCGTTGAAAATGTCAAAGGAGAAATTTATATCCTTCATAAAGTTGAACAAAAAGACACCTATTATAAATTAGGTCGTCAATACAATGCCATAGTGAAAAATATTATGGCGGCAAACAACAGCAAGGATTTGCGTCCGGGAGATACAGTCAAAATTCCTACCGGCCGACCTTTTCAACAAACTGCTAAAGCTGTCACACAACCTGAAAAATCAAAAAACGCAGGCAATCCACAGCAGCAGACTCCTCTTACAGAATACAAAGTAGGGAAAAGTGAAACATTATATGCGATTTCCAGAAGATTCGGTGTATCTGTGGATGACATCAAAAAACTGAACAACCTGTCTTCCAATTCGCTGAAGGAAAATCAAATATTAAAAATTCCAAACAGTACTCCTACACCTCCGAAACCGGTAGAAGAACCAAAGATCGTCCTGACACCTATAGATACGACGCGTGTAGATTCTACTGAAAAAGACTCTTCCTACAATGAAATCTCTGCTAATAAATATGGCATCCGTGAGAAAAAAGAACGCGGTATTGCGGTATGGATGAGTAATCTGAATTCGGATGGAAAGAGCAACCTTGCCCTTCATAAAACAGCTCCTATCGGCACTATCCTCAAAATCACCAATCCAATGACACACAATGTCACTTACGCTAAAGTAGTCGGAAAGTTTAATGACAATGCGGAAACGGAAAATGCCATTGTCGTATTATCCAAATCTGCAGCTTCCTACATAGGTGCTTTGGATAAGCGTTTTTTGGTAGAAATAAATTATGGTGTACCTTTGGAAAATTAAACAGTATCGTATCATAAATGAATAACAAACCCTTCGTCATAGGAATCGCGGGAAGTAGCGGTTCGGGTAAAACATTTTTCTTAAATAGTTTCCTGCAACATTTCTCAAAAGATGAAATCACTCTCATCTCACAGGATGATTACTATATTCCGGCAAATACAAAGACTCAGGAAGAAAACAGATTGTACAATTTCGACATTCCAACCTCTATTGACAGATCCGCTTTTTATAGCGACATCAAGGATCTGTTTGATGGAAAAACCGTTTTTAAGGAAGAGTATACGTTCAATAATCCGGCACTTACACCCAAAATGCTGAAAATCAAACCGGCTCCCATTCTGATTATCGAAGGCCTGTTCATCTTCTACTATACAGAAGTCAATGAATTGCTGGATATGCGTATATTTCTGGATGCAGAAGAATCTGTTGCTCTGGAGAGACGATTGAGAAGAGATCTCATAGAACGTGGATACGATGAAGATGATGTACGCTACAAGTGGGTAAATCATGTCGTACCGTCTTACAATGAATATTTATTACCCTACAGAGAATTCTGTGATAAAGTAATCATCAATAACATCGATGATCCGGAACCCATCCGAATGGTGACAGATGAGATCTGTCAGGAGGTGAAAGATAAAATAAAAACAATATAAAAAAAGCGGCTAAGCCGCTTTTTTTATATGTTAGATTGATTTTCTGTTGTCATCAGAGTTTGTATCGATTAGTTTATTGTACGGATCTATTCCAACTGCGATTGGCTTTTCATTCACAATAATAGACAGTTTATTATTCACCTGACCTATCTTATGCTTCTTCACATACAATTCCTTCTGGTCTTTATTATCCTTGCTGGCTTCACCAAATACACCTACCTCAATATAATCCTGTAAAGGCAGCGATCGGATCTCTCCCTTTTTGGATGTAGAATGTGCGGCAGGATTACTGTCATCATATATCCGCTTGCCGTTTTTATCTACTCTGTACTTAGCCACCTGAAAAGCGATATCTACCTGATATTTTCCATTAGCTAACTTTTTACTCGATACATTTTCAACCTTATTTTCATAAAAAGTAATGGTCTCGAACATATCTTTTATTAAATACTGCAATGAATCAGGTGTAGCTTTTCTCAAATGGTCTACAAACTCCAGTGAAGTAGTATAAGGCGGATTTTGAAAGGCTGTCTGTTCCAGATATCCTTTTACAGTTCCGTTAAATATCGCTTCACCCAGATAATCACTCATCGCATACAATACCAGTGAACCCTTCTGGTAATGAATATACTGTTGATTCTCATTGTACATCAATGGTTTTTCACCAAGCCGTTCAGCACTTCGTCCTTTCAGATAATTATCTAATGCATCTTTCAGAAATTTGCGCATCTGCCCTTTACCGTACCGTTTCTCCAGTACTTTCAGAGAAGAATACTCCGACATACTTTCGGACATCAGTGTTGCTCCCTGCACATTTGCACCTACCACCTGATGTGCCCACCACTGATGTGCTATCTCATGCGCCGTGACAGCATAGGGATAATCTACTGCATCATGATTCTTTTCATCTACATCAGCAATAAAACCAATGGCTTCTGAAAAAGGTATGGTATTCGCAAAAGACTGAGCAAACGTGCCTCCTGTATGCGGAAATTCAATAATCCGCAATTGCCGGTGTTGATACGGACTATATTCTTTGGTGTAATAATCCAGTGAAGCTTTACTGGAAGCCAGCATGCGATCCAGATTGTATTCATGGCCCAGATGATAATAAACCTCCAGATTGACATCTTTCCACTTATCCCTTTTAACCGCATAACGCGCAGAGTTGAATGCATAAAAATTAAGCATCTCACTGTCCATCTTATACTGGTAGTATTTACGGCCATCTTTTGTCCATTCTTTCACCAGATACCCTGGAGCAATAGCCAACTGATCTTCATCTGTACCTATAGTTGCTTCAAAACGGATCCAGTCCGCATCATTGGAAATATAATTGTTCTGCCGGGCACGTTGATCCGTAGGTTTCGCCATTCTATCTTTGGCCGGTAATCCATATTTGATACGGATATCATTATCCACCAGTTCGGATTGATCAGAATAACCTATTCTTGGAAACATCATATTATTAATAAAGGTTCCATTTCCCTTTACAGGTGAATTTTCATGAATCCAGGTATTAGGTTTGTTCTTTGTTTCGAAAGTCAGCAGAACTGAATCTCCAGGTAGTAAGGGCTGCTGTAATTTATAGATATTAAAATTATACACATCATCTTCTGAAATAAGCTTCACAGGAACATTCCAGTTGAAAGTATATTCGTAATCATTATAATTAACAAATATCGTATCTATAGACTGCGCTGTTTTATTTTTGAGTACATATGAAGCTTTTGCTTCAAATGATCTGGATGAAGGAAAAAGATCCAGATTAAATTTTACGTCCACAACACGAGGTTGGGCACGGTACTGGTATTTTTTGTATTTCTTTTCCCATTGTACAGCTTGCTTTTCAATATCCAGCGCTTTGTAGTACGGATTCTTTACGTTATCCTCATAATAGATCGCTGATCCGATACTTAAAAATCCCAGCAGACATACAGCCAGTATAATACCTTTGCTTATATCAAGATTGGATTTCAACATGTTCCATCTTTCCTTTGCTCCGGAAAATATGCCTCTTCTCCAAAGTAACAACCCCGTAATCAACAGTAAAACCGCAAACAGAAACCAATAAAACTTGTAAGTCAGAAATGGCAATATAAAGCCAAAACCATCCATATCCGAATATTGCAGATTAGGGCCTTGATTAAACTTAAAGATATCCTGTTCGATTCCTGCAAAGGAAAGAAATGGCAGGCCTATATAAAGAATGAGTAATACAAAAAAGCCGCTCAGATAACTTTTAAATAAAGTATGAACAAATACAGCTAAAAAAAGCCAGATAATATTGCTTAACATACCAAAGACCATCAAGGTCATAATGTATTGTCCGATCTCAAATTTATAATACTGGTAATACGCCTGATAAGCTATACAGGTAAGGATCACAAGAAGCATCAGAAACAACTGCATCTTGATAATAGCAATGACTTTAGATAACAGTAATGTCCAGTTTGGAACCGGCGTAGAATCGATCAGACTCCCCATTCTTGAAATTTCTCCGCGATGAAGCAACAGACCTGAAAAAAGGAAAGTCAGGATCATCATGAAAAATTTGAACGTAGAGCCCGGTATCATAACCATTTTCCAGGTCACAGGATACGTAGATGTTCCAAATATTTCTCCGAAAGTAGACGCCATCAGAAGCACAAATAAAATTCCGATCAGAGATATAATCAGAAAAACCGGATTTTTAACGATATACCTGAAGTCATAATTGGAAAGAGACCATGTTGTTTTCAGGTAGTGACCTATAGAAAAACGGTAGTTTACTTTTGGCAGATCAACTTTAAAAATGCTCCCGAAATTATTCTTAGTAACCCTCTCGGACTTCTTGCTCTTGACCAGAGAAAGTCTGCTCTGTGAAAAAGAAAAGAATGTGTAAAAGCCACCAATAAATAATGCCGAAACAGCCAGCCAAATCAGTCTGTTGTAGATGACAACTCCTTCAAAAGGAAGATTATTTACGTTCTTTTCTTCGGGCGACCAATACTGGGTGTAATATGTGATAGCAGACTCTCCGAATGGGTCAAGAAGCGCACCCCAGTAACGATTGTCAACATTGCTGCTGAGGTTGTGAATCACACCTTGCAGCACCATCAGAATCAGAACGGCCACAAACCCTACATAAACATTCCGGGTTAGCGTGACCAACACCAGAATAATAGAACCGATAAAAATCAGATTGGGAATGATGAGTACAAGATAAGTCTGAAAATAAGCAAAAATATGATTAGGCCCGAGCAATTCCTGATTAATTCCGGGTACATACTGCGCGACGATAATCCCTAAAGTAGAAGATAGAACTACGATCAGAACAACCAGCAAAGACCCGAAAAACTTCCCTAAAAGGTAATCAGTCTTTGTAAAGGGATAACTGAACAGGATCGTATGAACGTTATACTGAAAATCCCGGTATATAGAAGCCCCAACAATGGTCGGAATCAGAAAATAGATCAGGGCAGACATACCATTGATCATATCACTGATGGCCAGAGGCGAGTTCATATAGGTATTGGATGAAGTAGTCGCTGTAATACCATCAAATATTCCCAGTGACATCAGCATAATCAACAACGCCAATCCAAAAAACAATGCCATATAAACATAAATAGCAGCGTTTTTGAACCATCGTTTAAATTCGAAATTAAAGATAGTACTAAACATGACGCTGATCTTTTTTAAGGGCAACAAAATAAACATCCTCCAGTTGAACCTGTGCTTTTACAAAGGTTTCATCAGGTACGCTGTCACTATAGACACGGATATTAAGCGTATTATCCTGATTGTAATTGGTTGAAATAACATTAAACTTCCCGATATATTCATCCAGTTGATCACGGCCGATAATACGTACCCAGATCTTGTCATCCAGTTGGCTGATGGTGTCCTTTGGTGTACCCTGAAGCAAAATTTTACCTCCGTTAAGGATGGCCAGTTCATGACATAATTCCCGGACATCATCCACAATATGTGTAGAGAAAATTACGGTATGATTTGTCCCGATTTCACGAAGGACATTCAGAAAACGATGGCGTTCAGCCGGGTCCAGACCCGCTGTCGGTTCATCAACAATAATTAATTTCGGGTCATTCAATAATAACTGAGCAATACCAAAGCGCTGTTTCATACCACCTGAATAACCGCTTACACTCTTATTACGCACATCCCACAGGTTAGTAACTTCCAGTACACGTTTGATAATTTTTTCACGATCCGAACCTGAGGAGATCCCTTTAAGGCGGGCAAAATATTGCAGGAGCTCCTGAGCGGAGAGGTTAGGATAAACGCCGAATTCCTGAGGAAGATATCCTAATACCTTGCGCAGTTCCATTTGATTCTGCAGCACATTAATATGATCAAATTGAATACTTCCCGAATCAGGCTTTTGTAAAGTAGCAATAGTACGCATCAGGGAAGACTTACCCGCTCCATTCGGACCAAGCAGCCCGAACATTCCCGGAGTAATCTCCAGATTGACATGATCCAGCGCTTTCACGCCATTAGAATACGTTTTACTAAGATCTTGGATTGATAAATTCATAAAGCAGTTAACTGTTAATATTTAATTGGTATCGTAATTATACATTTTGTTACAACATACATAAAAAAAATCAGACAATACGCGCTAACTCGCTGAATTGTCATATTTTAAAATATTATTTATAACAAATCTAAACAATATTTATCTTTGCAGTATGATCGATCGAGAAAATCAAATAATGCTTGATTTATGTGCCCCGGAATTACAGATGGATGATCTTCATAAAAGATTAAATCCGGCAACAGGCTTTTCTTGCTGCGTATTTAAAAAATGCTGCAAAAAATATAAAAGAGGCAGCAGATGCAAGAAATGTCCAAAAAAATAGCGGACTATTCCTCAATATAATCCAGATCCCTGGAAAAGCTTTCTTTTAATTGTGTCAGTGCAAATATGGCAATTCCCGAAAGGAGAAACACCATGAGCAAAGCTGCTGTTACGATTCCCCAAAGATCTACAAAATATCCATAGAGCAATGTGGATGGAATAAGAGCTCCCCTCACAAAGTTAGGTGCAGTAGTTGCTACCGTAGCTCTCAGGTTAGTTCCAAACTGTTCAGCAGCAATCGTCACAAAAGTCGCCCAATATCCTACTCCAAGCCCCATCAGAAAAGCCAATCCCAGAAAAGTAGGCTCTGTCAGTCCTTCACTATTCAGGTACCAGCAAGAACTTATAATGATAAGTATCTGACATATAAAAACAACTTTTTTACGGGATTTAAGCCATTGTGCCAACAGGCCGGCGATAAAGTCGCCAAGTGATATTCCTAAATAGGTAAACATAACCCCTTTTCCTGCACTCAATACTACCGGAGCCCCCAATGCCTTTCCGATTTCAGGAGACTGTGTAACCAGCACGCCTACTACAAACCAGATCGGAAGTCCGATACACATACAGTACAAATACCGCTTAAACCGTGCCGTATTATTGAACAACATCCGAAGTTGCCCTTTCTGCACATTAGCAGAATTCATATTATGAAACAGACCCGATTCAAACACTCCAACGCGCAATAACAATAGCAGTAAACCCATTCCTCCACCTACAAAATAAGCGGTACGCCAATCAAACAATTCCGCCACAAAGTAGGCCAATATAGCGCCAAGCACTCCTACACCGGCTACGATCATTGTCCCATAGCCTCTTTTCTCTTTACTCATGCTCTCACTTACGAGTGTAATACCTGCACCCAGCTCTCCGGCCAAACCAATGCCTGCAATAAAACGAACAATCCCGTATGTGGTTACATCATGAACAAATCCATTTGTAATATTCGCAACAGAATACAGTAAAATAGAACCGAAAAGAACTTTCAGTCGTCCGTATTTATCTCCGATAACGCCCCAGATCACACCTCCGATCAGCAGCCCTCCCATTTGCATATTCAACACAAATTCGCCTTTGCTTCGCATATCAGCCTCTGCGACTCCGATATCTCCAAAGGACTGCACCCTAACTATGGAAAAAATAATCAGATCATAGATATCCACAAAATACCCTAAGGCAGCTACGAAAACAATAATCCATACACGTTTATTGGGGAGCACACTTTGCTGTAGTTCAGACATGGTTTGGTTAATTTAGAAAAGCGAATTTAATATAGTTTTCATTTTAATGCAAGATATTCCCGATAAGTTCGCCTTCCTCTCATTTTTGTGCTATTTTTGTAAATACTATGCTGACATTGCGTCCCAACATGCTCAAATGGATACTCCGTAGTTATCCGCCTTTTCTATTCCAGCGGATCTGGATTCAAAAGATCCTCCCGGACTATAGCGGAGTTGATGTCAAGATATTCAGAAGCCTCTTTAATATTAATGGCAACAGAACAATATTCGGAGGTACTATATTTGCAGCCACAGATCCTTTACATCCGCTTCTCATAGATCAGATATTTAAGGCAAAAGGCTACAAAAAGACAGTAGTATGGGTCAAATCTGCACGTATAGAATATAAAAAGCCCGGAGACGGGAATCTGTATATATCCATACGCATCTCGCAGGAGGATATCAGTGAAGCTCTTCGTTCTATTCAGGATGAAGGCAAAATTGTCAAAATATTTACCATAGAGATTTATGACAAGCATCGTAATCTTTGTGCCGTTTCCAATAATGAGATATACATTCGCAATCTCCTTCATGAATCCACGCAAACATCTTCATCAGAAGAAATAAACACTTCAGAAATAAATATTAATTCCATAAACTAAAAATAATGTATATGAAAAATTTGGCTTATCTATTATTAGCAGGATCAGTTTTTGCCTTCTCTTGTCAGAATTCAGGAGATCAAAAAAAAGGTGGTGATATCGAAACTATAAAAAAAGAAGCTATCGCTATACATGATGAGATCATGCCGCAAATATCAACTTTTGATAAAAACACTGTTCGTATAGATTCAATACTGACCAATATTGCAGCATTAAAAGCTAAAAACACTGCACTTGATACTGCAGCAGCACGAACTGAATTATCTGCTCTCAAATCAAAACTGGAACAGGCAACCGGCTCTATGGAAGACTGGATGATGGAATATGCCGTAGATAGCACAAACGTAGAATACCAGCAAAAAGAACTGGAGAAAGTAAATACAATGAAAAAGCTATTTACAGATGTATCCGCAGAAAGCAAAACCATATTAGGTAAATACTAAACGACTATGAGATTACTCTATACATTGACGCTGGCTGCCGGTCTTTTTCTGTCCGCTTGTTCAGGTAATAATGCCAAACTTCCAATCTACGGAGACAGAGAAGCTGTGGAAAAGACCGTGGATGGTAAAGTCGTTATTGATACAGCATATCATACTATTCCTGCATTCAGTTTTCTAAATCAGGATAGCGTACTGATAACGGATAAGAATTTTGACAATAAAATATATATTGCCAACTTTTTCTTTACGCATTGCCCCAGCATCTGCCCTACTATGCAGCGTAATTTATTGAAAGTATACGAAAAATATAAAGGAGACGACCGCATAGCCTTTCTTTCACATAGTATTGATTTCAAATATGATCATCCGTATATATTAAAAGCATATGCTAATAAACTGGGTGTAACGAATGATCAGTGGCAATTCGTTAACGGGTCTAAAGCAGACATATATGGCATTGCTAATGATTATCTTGTATTTGCAAAAGAAGACAGTAATGTACCGGGAGGATATGATCATCAGGGATATCTGGTGATTGTCGATAAAGAAAAGCGTATCCGTGGTGCTTATGACGGTACAGATTCTGAACAGGTAGATAAATTATTAAAAGATCTGGAGATCTTATTCAAAGAATACAAGTAAGATGAAATTTTTGACCATATTGAGCTGTTTAACGGCAGTCTATCTTATCAGCCTGCTTAATGCCTGTCAACCCAATGTCAGCATTCAGACAGCTCAATATGCCGTCAATGGTCAAAAACTGTATACAACGCACTGTCAGAATTGTCACGGTGCAAAAGGAGAAGGTCTTGGAAAGCTGTATCCACCCCTTACAGATGCCAAATATTTCCGGGACAACCGCAATATATTGCCCTGCATCATAAAAAATGGTATCTCCGGACCCATAGAGATTAACGGAGAAACTTTTAATGAGAAAATGCCGGGCGTACCCGAACTGACGGAGGTTGATATCGCATATATTCTAACCTACATCACGACAACATTTGCGCAGGAGACTGAAAAATACAGTCAGGAAGAGGTTCGGACAAACCTGCAAAATTGTAAATAAGCAACCAAGATGCAATGCTTTCTTACAGCATATGTGAATTTCAATATCCGTATTGAAAACCTATATAGACAAAAATTTGCTGAGTACTTCTAATAATCTTTGGTTAGCTGTGTTTATTTATCACCCACATAATTAACCGCATATATAGTTTCATTTCCGCTCTCCCGCACAAAATCTTTATAGGAATAATTCTCACTTTTCTGATGGGAAGACTCTCTTCTCTCCAGGTAATCCTTATAAAACTTAAAGTAACTTCCCTTGGGAGATTCTTTCATTAATTCTTTATTTGACTTATCAATAACAAAAAGCATACAGGTACTTTGTACGTTATTGGGAAGATCCGGATGATGCTGATCATTCATGACGCCAAAGAAAAATATCTGGTTATCAGCTTCCCAGATACGACAGCATATCTTTTGGTCTTTGTAATAAAAGTCAGTTTTACCAAAATGCTCTGCCATAAACTCTTCTAAGGCTTTAGTTTCTTCGGTTGTATGAATATTGACCTGATAAGCCCCTATGTTTTTCTGAAGCGGATCTTCAAAAAAATCGACATAATTGGCAAAAAACAGATCTTTATTGTATCTGCTGATATTTCCGGATAACTTTACATCACCAAAAAATAAAACTGTATCTTTTTCGGAACTGAATTTTTTGATCTCTCCCTCGAGGTACGTTTTATAATCCTTAGTTTCTACACCAACACTATTCAATTGTTCTTTTTTAACCGGAAAAGACAGATTCAGTAAATTAAACTTATCCTTCTGTTTACAACTTATGAAAAATACAAATATGCTCATAAGTAGTAAAGTACAGTGCCTTAAAGCTCCTTTTACCTTTATTTTATATACATTTTTGAATAGAATCACCCGTTTCAATTTTAAGATTAAATAATTTGTTTATAAAAACCCAATCAAATATAGCTCAAAGGTGAATACCTTATATAAAGGTAATTTAATATACAGTAGAGCAATACATTCCGGTGTCTTAACTCAAAGCTAAGTTCGCAATATATAGAACCAGAATGATGTTTCATAATAACATACAGAAAAATCCGAAGGAAAAAACAGAAGTAAATACGCTTAATCAAGAGCAGATTTTGGAAGAATTAAGGGCATAAAAAAAGGTTTCCAAACGGGGAGAGTGGAAACCTTTACTAACCAATTATAAACCTAAATTATGATACTGCAAAGGTACAGCTTATTTCAATTCACTCCAAATGTTTTTTTTAAATATTTTCAGGCCTACGGTTTCTTTCTGTCAAGGTAGAGTCATTAGCAATTATTATTACTTCAAAAACAGCCAAAACGTTACAATTGGCCTATAAATAAAGAAATTGTTAAGAAATCTTAAATTCTATTAAAGATGATCTTTATAACATTATTTTGACATTTTGTGAAAGTAATTTTATCTACATTTGCTACCGAATGAACGTTCGGTTTAGAGATATAAATGAAAAAAAGGCTGCTATCTTCAATACGACTATAGCACTTATAGGAGAGCATGGATTCCATGGTACCTCAATGAGTATGATTGCAAAATCTGCTCAGGTTGCTACAGGTACTATCTATCATTATTTTCCATCTAAGGATTGTCTGATAGAAGCACTTCATCTGGAATGTAAAAAGTTTTTGAATGCACACATCTTTGAAAATATCAGTAATATTAAAGATTATAAAGAAAAATTTTTTACCATATGGAAGCGGTTTATTCATTACGGAGTAATGCAACCGGACATGTTTGGCTTTCTTGAGCAGTTCTATTCCTCTCCTTATATGGAGAATATTAAAGAAAAATACAGACATAGCGCTATTAGTGAAAACAATATACATGATTTCCTTGTTGAAGGAGTTAAATCGAAACAACTTAAAGATTTAGATATCAATATATTATTAACCTCCTACATTGGAGTCGCTACATCTACAATAAGAATCATACTATACGCAAAAGTAAATTACACAGAAACACACTTCAATCAGTTGATCCAGATTGTTTGGGATGGTGTTTCAAATGAAAATAAATATGAAGTCCAATAAAATTATATTATCCATCCTAGCCACCACTGCCCTTTTCAATTGGGCGTTTGCACAGCAAGTGCCTCAAAAGGCTACTCTGCAACAGCTTATAGATTATGCGCTGCAGAACAAAATTTCTATCAAACAAGCCGAAATAGATGAAGCCATCGGTGAGAAAGATATAGATATCTCTCTTTCCGGCTGGTATCCACAATTGGCATTGACCGGTAATTATAATCATAACCTTAAAATACCAACCAATGCTTTTGGCGGACAAACTGTTGTCATGGGACAGAAAAACTCAAGTAACCTGACGCTGCAGGCCGATCAGCAGTTACTAAATCCTGCCCTTATGCAGGCTTCTAAAGCAGCTGAACTGACCAGACTCTCCAACAAACAGAATACAGAAAATGTCCGTATCAATACTGTAGTGGACGTCAGTAAAGCATATTATGATATTCTGACAAGTGAAGAGCAGATCAACATTGTCAGGGAAAATATCATCAGACTGGACAAACAATTGAAGGATGCGCAAGTGAGATATGAAGTAGGGCTGGTGGATAAGACGGACTTCAAACGTGCCCAAATAGCGCTGAGTAATGCTAGAGCGGATGAAAAACGAACAGTTGAACTGCGCAAATATAAGTATGACTACCTGAAGCAACTTTTGGCTTTGGACATAAAAGATCCGTTGACGCTATCATTTGACAATGCGAATATGGAGACTGAAATACTTTTAGATACTACAGGAGGACTGGATAACAGTAAGCGTATAGAATTCCAGCAATTAGAAACTGCGAAAAAATTACAACAGTTAAATACGCAGTATTATAAATGGACTTACCTGCCTAGTCTTAGTGCATTTATTAATTATGGACTTGATTACCGTAATGATAAATTCGGAGACCTGTATAATGACAGCTTTCCGAGATCTACTGTAGGTCTTAATCTGACTTTTCCTATCTTCCAGGGATTTAAAAGAAAAAATCAAATCAACAAATCCCAACTTCAGGAAGCAAGGATAGATTGGGATATTCAGAATCTGAATAACCAGATCAGTACGGAGTATTCACTTGCTCAGGCTTCTTACAACGCAAATCTGAGTGACTGGAAAACATCAAAAGACAATGTTGACCTTTCCAAAGAAGTCTATAACACAATCAAACTTCAATATGATGAAGGGATCAAGACTTATCTGGATCTGATGACAGCAGAGACTGATTTAAAAACAAGTCAACTCAACTATCTGAATGCCTTATATGCATTATTGTCCAGCAAACTGGATGTTCAAAAAGCATTGGGAAATATACAAACGAATTAATCACTTAAGAAATCGACAATATCATGAATAAGAGACATTTATTAACGGCATTTTTTATTGGTTCTGCACTTGTGTGGCAATCATGTGGGAATAAGGATGCTAAACAGCAAGGCGCTGCACAGGCACCTGCTGAACGGGTAGTTCCGGTTACTACAGCTGTTGTTAACGAAGAAATTGTAACAGGTAATATTACTTATCCGGCTTCTGTCGTCGCATTGAATGAAACAGAACTACGTGCGGAAGTTAATGGTTATATCACTAATATATATGTTGCTGATGGAGCTGTTGTTTCAAAAGGCCAAAAATTATATGAAATTGACGGTATACGCTATACTGCCGCAGTAGATCAGGCAAAAGCGAATCTGAATATCGCACAGGCTAATTATGACCGTGTACAGACCGATTTGAAACGCTACGAAAAACTTGCTCAGCAGGATGCGATCGCTAAACAGACATTAGACTATGCTAAGACAGACCTGGCTAATCAACAAGCGCAGGTGGCTTCTGCAAAAGCTGCGTTGACAACAGCTAATACAAACCTGGCAAGATCAGTAATCAGAGCTCCTTTTGCCGGAACGGTAGGGATTTCACAGGTACGTGCAGGAGCATTGGTCTCTGCCGGAACTACATTACTGAATACGATCTCATCTAATGATCCTATCGCAGTAGAAATTCAGGTAAACGAAAAAGATATCAGCAAATTCACAGCACTTAGAAATAGCCACAAATCATCCGCTATTTCGTTAACCTTGCCAGATGGAACTGAATATCCTGAACATGGAACCATTCACACAGTTGACCGTGCTATTGACCCTAATACAGGAACATTAAAAGTACGGGCGGCATTCAGCAATGCAAACAGAAGTCTGGTAGCCGGCATGAACCTGACACTTAGTATAAAACAAGAGTCTGCCAGCAATGAGCTTGTTGTCCCTTACAAAGCTGTAATGGAACAACTGGGAGTCTTCAATGTATACGTAGTAGGTGACAGCAGCAAAGCTGAGATCCGTCATGTCGAACTGGGAACCAAAATTGGTGACCGAATTGTAATCAAAAAAGGAATTACTCCGGGTGATAAAGTAATTATTGAAGGAGTAATGAATCTCCAGCCTGGTGTTAAAGTAACTGAAAGTAAAGGAACAGAGAATGGTGCAGCTCCTAAAAAAGGGTAATACGATCCTCATTTAACGATTAATATATGATTTCAGAAGTTTTTATAAAAAGACCCATAACGGCAATCGTAATATCAATATTGATTACGATTCTGGGAACGATATCCGTTGCCACACTGCCGATAAGTCAATACCCTTCCATTGCTCCTCCGACAGTATCCGTTACCGCGAACTATACAGGTGCCGATGCGCAGACTGTAGAACAAACGGTAACCACTCCTATTGAGAGTCAGATCAATGGTACTCCGGGGATGATCTATATGTCCTCAAACAGTACCTCAAACGGTCAGTCGCAGATCACTGTAACCTTTGAAGTAGGTACAGATATTGATATTGCTACACTTGACGTTCAAAACCGTGTAGGTATTGCAGAACCATCCTTACCGGAAGCCGTAAGACGTCTGGGTGTAACTACACGTAAAGCAAATACAGATATCCTGATGTTGGTTTCTTTAGTTTCTCCTAAAGGAACAAGAGATGATAAGTTTCTATCCAACTATATCAACCTGTACATCAAAGATGCGATTATGCGTGTTAAAGGTGTGGGTGATGCGACTGTATTCGGACAGCCATTCTCTATGCGGGTATGGTTAGATGCAAACAAACTGTCAAACCTTGGACTTACACCTGCTGATGTATCAAATGCTATTCAGGAACAGAATATCCGTATGCCGGGAGGTAGTGTGGGTGGACGCCCTCAGGAATCTTCTACTGTATTCGAGTACCCTATCCTGACAGATGGAGATCTTTCCAATGTAGAAGACTTTGAAGACATCATTGTCAAAGCCAATACAGACGGATCTATTGTACTGTTGAAAGATGTAGCCCGTGTAGAGCTGGGACAATTCTCTTACAGTACTTCTACCAAGACAGATGGAATGGTATCTACCGGTATGATGATCAATCAGACTCCGGGAGGTAATGCCGTGGAAACAGCTGCCGGTATCTACAAAGCATTGGAGCAGTTGAAAAAATCATTCCCGGATGATGTGGATTACGTTGTCGGTTATGAAACTATTTCAGTTGTAAACGCATCTATTGAATCGGTTATTCATACCCTTTTAGAAGCCTTATTATTAGTAACGGTGGTTGTGTTTTTCTTCCTGCAGAGCTGGAGAGCAACATTAATTCCAGTACTGGCAATCCCGGTTTCTATTGTGGGAACATTTATATTCTTCCTGCTGTTTGGTTTCTCTATCAACAACCTGACGATGCTTGCATTCGTACTTGCGATTGGTATCGTAGTGGATGATGCCATCGTCGTCGTGGAAGCTGTCCAGCATTATATAGATCATTATAAGCTGGATGCTAAAGAAGCAACCCGTCGGGCGATGAAAGATATTACGGCTCCAGTTATTGCGATTGCGCTGATTCTTTCTGCCGTATTCGTTCCGGTAGGATTTATCCCGGGCATGGTAGGTAAACTCTATCAACAGTTTGCCATTACAATTGCCGTATCTGTAATGTTGTCTGCATTTATAGCTCTGACCCTTACTCCTGCCCTATGTTCATTGATGCTGAGACCAACATCCGTTAACAAAGAAGCCAGAGGATTAAATAAGTTTTTCTACAAATTCAACGTATGGTTTGAAAAAGTAACAAACAAATATTCCAAAGGTGTACAGCAATGTATCCGTAAGGCACCTCTGGTACTGATTATACTCTTATGTATTTTTGTGGGAACAGGCTGGATGTTTAATGCCAAACCTACAGGCTTTATTCCTTCAGAGGATGGTGGTATGTTCTTTGCCGGGGTTACATTACCTGAGGGAGCATCATCTGCCCGTACAAATGAGGTGCTGGACGAACTGGAAGCTGACTTAAAGAAAGATTTCCCGGAGATCAATCACGTAACAACCATTTCGGGTATCAATATCCTTAACCGTGCATTTAAACCAAATGGTGCAACACTCTTCGTTTCCCTGAAACACTGGAATGACCGTAAACGTACAGCAGCAGAGATTACCGGTGCTATTATGCAAAAATATATGGGATATCAAAAAGCCCGTATTCTTGCGGTAACACCTCCAGCAATCCCTGGTCTTGGTACATCCGGAGGTTTCTCTATGATGTTGTTAGATCAGCAAACTGTAGATATCAAAGAATTTGAGGGTGTGGTAGGTAAATTCTTAGCTGCTGCTAATCAGCGTCCTGAGATCGGTATGGCCTATACCCTGTTCAGTTCGAACTCGCCTAACTACAAACTTCACGTAAACCGTGAGCAGGCGAAAAGAATGGGGGTTCCTGTTTCTAATATCTATTCGACTATAGCGGCTTACCTTGGTAGTAGTTACGTCAATGATTTTACGAAATATGGTCGTAACTTCCGTGTGGTTACACAGGCAGATACAGCATATCGCATGGGCATAGAAGATATCAACAAACTTTATGTCCGGAATGCAGCCGGATCTTCTGTACCGATGGCTACATTAGTCAGTTATGAACTGACGACCAGTCCATCGATCGTCAATCACTATAATATCTTCAGAAGTATTGAGGTATCGGGTAGTGCGGCTCCCGGATATAGTTCCGGAGATGCATTAAAAGCATTAGAAGAAGTCGCTGCACAGACATTACCTAATGGCTATGACTATCAGTTCTCCGGATTGAGTTTGCAGGAGAAACAATCGGGATCACAGACGATTATGATCTTTGCACTCTGTATACTCTTTGTATTCTTACTTTTAGCATCCTTATATGAAAGCTGGTCAGTACCATTCTCTATCCTCCTATCTGTACCTTTAGGGGTATTCGGAGCGATTCTGACATTGATTCTGATTCCGCGACTGGATAATAATATCTTTGCTCAGATTGGTCTCGTTACGATTATCGGTCTTGCAGCTAAAAATGCGATTCTGATCGTAGAGTTTGCCAAAGAGCGTGTCGATATCGGTATGAATCTGATCGAAGCAACATTAGATGCAGTCAAATTACGTTTACGTCCGATCATCATGACATCACTTGCATTTATTCTGGGGATTATCCCACTGATGCTTTCCACTGGTGCGGGTGCTGTATCACGTCAGACAATTGGATGGACGGTATTCGGAGGTATGGCTGCAGCTACATTCTTAGCTATATTTATTGTACCTGTGCTATTTGTTGTCATTACACGTATGGCATATGGAAAGAAAAAATTAGCCGAACTTGAAGCTAATTTTGATGAAGAAAAAGCTAAAAATCTAAGTGCCCATTAAACAATTAATAGTTCTTATAGTTTGCAGAAGCCTGGTCGTTAACGATCAGGCTTCTGCTGTTTTAAGTACAGTGAAAGGTGCTAGAGTAAGGTTCTGAACTTTATCATTAACCTCTCTGCCCTTCGGGCATCTCTCCTTAAAAAGGAGAGAAAGTTATTATATCGTCTTTGCACAAGCAATCCCCTCTCCTTTTTAAGGAGAGGGTTAGCGTGAGGTTCTTAAACCTTCAAATACAATCAGATACCCCAAAAGAGATTGAATATATTGATTATCTTTAATCGAAATCAATTGTTTATGGATTCAAAATCATTTAGAAGACAACTTCGCAGAAACCAGACACCTGCAGAAGCTACATTTTGGAATTTGGTTCGTTCTCATAGACTAAATGGATTAAGATTCAGGAGACAACATACAATAGATAACTATATTGTTGATTTCTATTGTCCAGAACTAAAACTAGTTATCGAATTGGATGGAAGTATTCATGATAATCTTGGACAATCTAACTATGATTATGAGCGGGATACAAAACTAAGATCAATGGGTTATAAAGTAATCAGGATAGAAAACGAAGCAGTTTTAAAAAATCCGGAAGTAGTACTTCTGTATTTATTAGATCATATAAAGCAATCGTAATCCTCTTCTACTGTATAAAGAGAACTTATTCCGACTTGTTAGGAAGAGATTCTAAACGTATATCATTAACCTCTCTGCCCTTCGGGCATCTCTCCTTAAAGAGGAGAGAAAGTTATTATACCGTCTTTGCACAAACAATTCCATCTCCTTTTTAAGGAGAGGGTTAGGGTGAGGTTCTGAACTTTATAATTAACCTCTCTGCCCTTTAGGCATCTCTCCTTAAAAAGGAGAGAAAAATTATTATATCGTCTTTGCACAAACAATTCCTTCTCTTTTTTAAGGAGAGGGTTAGGGTGAAGTTCCTAAAAGTTAATATGGATATATACCATTTCAAAAAAATAGGCTGTATCAAATGTTTATTTGATACAGCCTATTTTTTTGATGAAAAAGAATAACTTATTTCACTGTTTTACCAATGAAAGTCTCTTCATCGGTTGTATAAATTTTATACCTGACTTCATATCCTTCCGGAGCATAGATTACAATGGGCAATCTTCCGTTGTAACGAGCCATTTTACTTTCAGAAGAAACAAACTGCTGAATTTTCTTAGCATCCGGACAAGCCATCATCGTACTACGGACACTTCCATTTGTAGTAAACACATAATAGTTGTATCCCCAGCCCTGTAAATCCTTCTCTTCAAACTGACCCGCTAAACCGTAGCTGTTACATCCGTCAGTTTCCATTACTTTTCCAACAAAAAATTCTATTTTCTTTAAGTTATCCTTATCAGAATGCGGTACATCAATGATATATTGCATCTGTCCTTTCTCCGCTTTAGGGAACATACTTACAGAAGAGCTTACAGATTGCTGTGCATATACACTTGCTGTTCCTAATGAAATCAATACTGTTAAAAGTTTAAAAAATTTTATCATAACACTTATTATTTATTATACTCTTATAACGGTTTCCGGATAGAAAAAGCTACAAAAAAAGCCGTCATATGACGGCTTTTTTTTATAATTTAAGTACTCTTTGTTTCTTATAATATTTGTTTGCTTCAGGCAGCAGTTTTTGTATATCTGAAATACGTCTGGCATCACTGGGGTGCGTACTCATAAACTCAGGAGTACCCGGGCCTTTTCCGTTTGACATTCTCTCCCAAAAACCTACTGCAGTCTGCGGATCATATCCGGCCATTGCCATAAATATCAATCCTAAACGATCGGCCTCAGATTCATTACTTCTGGAATACTTAAGCATACCTAACTGTCCTCCTACTCCATACAGTGTACCTACAACATTCTGTACGATTGCACTTTTACCTGAAGTAGCTGCACCTACAACCTGTCCTCCTGTCTGCAGCAATATCTGATTACTCATCTGTTCACTGGAGTGTTTAGCGATTGCGTGTGCAATCTCATGTCCCATTACAGTAGCCAGTCCGGCTTCATTAACAGTAATAGGCAGGATACCTGTGTAGACGGCCACTTTACCACCAGGCATACACCAGGCATTGACCTCATCACTTTGAATAAGATTAAATTCCCAGTTGAAATTATATTGATTTGCTATTCCCTGAGCAGTCAGATAGCTATTTACGGCCGCTGCTATATTGTTTCCTACTTTTTTTACCATTGCAGCATTACCTGTTCCCGTAATTACTTTTGTAGAAGCTGAACCTAAAAATTCTTTATAGGAAGCGGCAGCCTGTTGCTCTACCTGACTATCGCTGACAAGACTTAATTGTTTGCGTCCAGTCAGAGGCACTGTAGAACAGCCTGCAAGTGTAGCCCCGACTAAGAGCATGCTTGTATATTTGTATAGATTATTCATGGCGTGTTTGTTTACAGAAATACTTCTCAATTCTTGTGCCTAAAATCAAGTCTTATTTTTTTTCTTAAACAAATAAATCTTGGATTCATGCCCTTTGAGAAGTCGTTCAATATTTTTCTGATGGGTAATCAGAATAAGTGCACAAATAGCTATTCCATACAATAAAACGGAAGGAACTGATGTATGAAAAATAAAAGCAATACTAAAAGGAAAGGTAAAACCGGCAAGTATAGAACTCAGCGACACATAGTGTGTAATCAGTAAAGTGAGAATAAATACACTTACACAACATAAAGCTGCTGGTAAATGAATGGCCAGTACCATTCCAAATAAAGTGGCTACACCTTTACCACCTCTGAAGCCCGCAAAAATAGGAAACAAATGTCCCAATACAGCAATTACCCCTAAAGCCAGTTGAAAGTTAACAAATTGAGGGGCTTCCGGCATGCCTACAATAGTAGGATCCAATAAATGTGGCAGATTCGTGGCTGTCCATCCTTTTAGAATATCTATAAACATGACAGCACTACCTGCTTTTGGTCCCAATACACGAAAGGTATTGGTCGCTCCGGCATTCCCACTCCCATATTCTCTCACATCCACACCATAAAACGCCTGTCCCAACCATACAGCTGTAGGTATGGAGCCAAACAAATATGCCAATATTACGATACCTAACAGGTAAATTGAAATCATTACTTTCTTTTAATAGATAGTCCTAATATAATTAAATAAGTTTAGCTTTAAGACTTAGGTCAAGACTTTTCACGGAATGGGTCAAAGCTCCTACAGAAATATAATCCACCCCTGCTTCTGCATATGCACGTATCGTATCAATAGTAATTCCACCTGAAGCTTCCGTAACCAATCTGCCGTGAATAATATCTACAGCTTCTTTTACCTGTTGCGGTGTAAAATTATCCAACATTACGCGATCAACGGATCCGAATGTCAGTACTTCATCCAGTTCCTTAAGATTGCGTACTTCTATTTCTATTTGTATTTCTTTTCCTAATTGCTGGCGGTAACTTTCCGCAGAAGTAAGTGCTTTGGTAATACCTCCTGCATAATCAACATGATTATCCTTGATCAGAATCATATCGTATAATCCGAATCGGTGATTTACACCACCACCGATCTTCACGGCCTCTTTTTCAAGGAAACGCAACAAAGGAGTCGTCTTACGGGTATCTAAAACTTTTGTTTTTGTCCCTTCCAGTAACGAAACATACTCGTGTGTGCGGGTAGCGATTCCACTCATCCGCTGCATCACATTCAACACAAGTCGTTCAACTTTAAGGATACTATGTATGTCTCCCTGCAGATAAAATGCAATATCTCCTACCTTAACAGCATTTCCGTCCGTTAATAATGTTTTGATCTTTAAGGAAGGATCTGCTATTTCAATAAGTTTACGGGCAACTTCCACACCAGCCAGAATTCCATCTTCCTTAACCAACAATTTGGCTTCTCCCTGCTGTCCAGCGGGAATGGTTGATAATGTAGTATGGTCACCATCGCCAACATCCTCTTGTAAGGATTCCCTAACAAAAACAGCTAACTTTTCGACAAATTCTTTATCCATATTATAATAACGCACGATAAGGTAGCACGAAGATGAGGAAATAAATTAAATTCTAAAAGAAATTAACAAATCTATTTTACAGGAACAGGTTCAAACCGTATCTCTGATATATAAAGGACATCGTTATTTTCGATTAATTTAGTGAAGACCCGGTATTGTTCCCGTTGAGTCTTTAACGAAAATACATAGTATGCATTTGAAGAATTGGAATTCATTTTTTGCATAATCCGTGCAGAAGAAGGTTTATTTTGTCTGAAGAACTCATTTAATATCAATTCGGCCTGAAATTTGGAATAAACACCGTCTTCCTGTTTCACGGCAACGCTCACTGTACTGGCAAAATTCCTGGCCAGATCCTTGGAATTACCGGCCCGGAGACTACTTAAAATATCCTCCGCAATATCCTGTCCCCATCCTCTGGCAAAACTGCTCAGGAATGAAAGAACTATTGTCGCCATTATAATCCATTTCTTCATTACACGCTTATATTTAACAGAAAAATATTAATAATTAAGTAATTAAATATCAATTTAACCCAAAGACACTTTTCTCATTTTGTTGTGCACCAAAAGTATGCCATTAATTTAAAGTTCGCCAATATTAACATTTCAAATTCAAAAAACATGAATTACATTAAAAAAAAGACATATAATAAGTTATATTTGTATGTGAGTACAAAAAAAGTAGCGCTATTAATCCTGGACGGACTGGGATATGGCAAACAAGATGATTCAAATGCGGTAATAGCCGCAAATACCCCATATTTAGATTATTTATTAAAGACATACCCTAATGCTAAATTAGAAGCTTCAGGAGAAGCTGTGGGACTGCCGGAAGGACAGATGGGTAATTCTGAAGTAGGACACATGAACCTGGGTGCAGGACGTGTGGTTTACCAGGAATTGGGCCGTATACACAAAGCTGTCCGTGAAGGAGTTTTTAACACCCATACCATTATTCAGGACGCATTTAAATATGCGAAGGAGAATGGTAAGAATGTACATTTTATTGGTCTTTTATCAGACGGTGGTGTACATGCACACACCAAACATCTGAAAGGATTGTGTGACGCAGCCCAACACGCCGGGTTAACCAGTGACCAGGTTTTTGTACACGCCTTTTTAGACGGACGTGATACAGATCCAAATTCCGGTATAGGCTATGTAAAAGATCTGCAGGATTATTTAACGCATTCTACAGGTACTCTGGCTTCAGCTATAGGTCGCTATTATGCAATGGACAGAGATAACAGATGGGAACGCGTAAAGGAAACGTATGACCTGCTGGTCAATGGTACAGGCACAGCTACCCATAATATTATTGAAGCTATTCAGCAATCATATGACAACCAGATAACGGATGAGTTTGTAAAGCCTATCGTGATCACCAATGCTGACGGTACACCAAAAGCTGTGATCAAGCCGGGTGATGTTGTCATATGCTACAATTTCAGAACGGACCGTGGCCGTGAAATTACCATTGCACTTACGCAAAAGGATTTTCCGGAATATAACATGCATGCACTGGATCTTTATTACGTAACGATGACATCGTATGACGATACATTCAAAAATGTTAAAGTAGTTTTCCAAAAAGATAATCTAACTGCAACATTGGGAGAAGTATTGGAGAAAAATAACAAAACACAAACCCGTATTGCTGAAACAGAAAAGTATCCCCATGTTACTTTCTTTTTCTCCGGAGGTCGTGAGAAAGAATTTAACGGAGAACACCGTTTATTGATTCCTTCGCCAAAGGTAGCGACTTATGATTTACAACCTGAAATGAGTGCTCAGGGAATTACGGATGCTATCGTAAATGATATGGAAACACAACATCCTGATTTTATCTGTCTCAACTTTGCTAATCCGGATATGGTCGGTCACACCGGAGTATTCGAGGCTGTAGTAAAAGCTGTGGAGACAGTGGACTCCTGTACTAAACAAGTGGTAGAAAAGGGGCTTACACTGGGATATTCTTTCATTATAATTGCAGATCATGGTAATTCGGAATTTATGATCAATGAGGATGGATCTGTCAATACAGCACATACCACGAACCTTGTACCTTGTATACTGATTGATCAGGATTACAAACATGTAAAGGATGGCAAGCTTGGAGACATCGCCCCTACCATATTGAAAATATTAGGTGTAGAGATTCCGGTAGAAATGTCAGGTGATATACTGGTTAGTTAATCGTACAACATAGAAATGAATAATCTTGTATATAAAGTACTGATGGTGATAGGATGCGGTGCTTTATGCTTAACGAGCTGTAGTCAGCCTGCTTCTAAAACAAATAGCGGAAGTGACCAGTATTACTTTTCACTGGATAGTTTTTTTCGTTCCGAGACCGCAAGGTTACAAAAAGAGAATCCGCTCATATCCAAGACAGTTGCTAAGGATGATGAAGAGGAAAGCAAATCCGTAAAAATTAAGAATTGGGAGAATGAACTTTCAGCCTTTACCTCTTCAGATATCAATAAAAGGGCGAATGTAGGATTGTATAAAGTCGAAAACAGAGATTGTGATATTATCTATACAGCCTTACAACCAGGTCTCTCTGTCCAGAAGATTATTATAAGAGAAAATCATCAGGGTGAAGTGAAAGCTATTCAGATTGAAAAGATCACGAACAATATCTTATATAGCACGGAAGAAAATCTGACTTACACAGTAGATTCAGCTTATGTAATAGCTAAAAAACAACACATTAAACTGATGGGAGAGAATAGCTACCATGTATCAGGTAAATTCTAAGTCCTGATCTTTCGAGTAAAAATTTATGAGAGCCTTCCTGATCCGGGGAGGCTTTCTTATTTAATCTTAAAACTTCACCTATTGATATTCTAACTTTACTTTAATTGGACATTTTAAATAGTAATTTTATCAGCTCAAACGTCAGCTTTTGCTGATTTGCCGTCCGGCAACTGAAAAACAGAATTGAAAAACAAAAACATGAGTATTAATACAAAATCCCAACTTACTCCTTCTCTACTATGGCTCATGGCTATAGGAAGCGGACTGGTAGTCGCAAATAATTATTATAATCAACCTTTACTCGCTCTGATGGCGAAAGATTTTGATGTGTCAGAAGCCAGGATCAGCAATATCGCCATGTTGACGCAAATCGGCTATGCCTGCGGACTTCTGTTTATTGTTCCTTTGGGTGATATGGTCAGACGTCGTAATCTTATCCTGATTGATTTTATATTTATTATTGCCTCGCTTATCGGAATGGCGATGACTAAATCTGTTGACTGGTTATTTCCGTTGAGCTTTATGGTAGGTTTTACATCTGTAGTACCTCAGATTTTTGTTCCCATGGCAGCAGAACTGGCCAGTCCTGATAAAAGAAGTTCGGCTATAGGAATGGTCATGAGTGGTCTGCTGATCGGGATTTTACTATCCCGGGTTGTCAGCGGCATTATAGGGGATTATTTCGGATGGCGGGAAATGTACTGGGCTGCTGCAGGCTGTATGGTCGTATTAGGTATACTGATCGCTGTTAAACTTCCGGGAAACAGCCCATCTTTTACCGGCTCCTATAAGGACCTGATGAAGTCATTAGTCCGGTTGACACGGACACAGCCCGTATTAAGATTAGCGGCATTCAGAGGCGCAATGGGATTTGCGGGGTTCAGCGCATTCTGGACTACACTTGTTTTTCATATGGAAGGGGCTCCTTTCCACGATGGTCCTGCGGTGGTAGGTTCGTTTGGCCTCGTAGGAGCTGCCGGAGCTTTGGGTGCTGCCTTTGTAGGCAGATTTACAGGAAGATTTACTTCTTTTCAGATTATTCTGTATGCAATTATTATGATGATTGTAAGCTGGATTGTCTTTTACTTTGGCGGCTATACCTATGTGGGATTGATCATTGGAATTATTTTGGTAGATTTAGGTCTGCAATCTATGCATATCATGAATCAGTCCAGCTATTTTGCACTCAATCTCGGAGCAAATAACAGACTGAATACGGTATATATGGTCACCTATTTTATAGGCGGATCAACTGGCACCTATCTGGCTGCACAGGCCTGGAAATATCAGCAATGGACAGGTGTGGTAGTCGTTGGTACTTTCTTTACCGCATTAGCATTGGCAGCACATCTGGTATTTGATAAAAAGATTAATAATAAAACAGTATAGCATATGAAATTTGGTCAGGTAAATAATCCGGAAGATATAGATTTTTCTCTTCCTTCTACTCCTCCTGAAACACTGGAAGTATTGAGTAAGGGAGATAACAGCAAGCCATTTGAAGTGTATATTGGTTGTGCAAAATGGAATAAAACAGATCTGAAAGGCTTCTATCCACGTGGTACAAAAGACGAATTAGCGTACTATTCTACTCAATTTAACAGCATTGAGCTTAATGCTACTTTTTACAACTCTCCTTCAAAAGAACAGGTGGAGACATGGAAAGAAAAAACTCCTGCAGATTTTAAATTCTTTCCAAAAATTCCGCAATCCATCAGTCATTACAGCAGATTGCTTAACACCAGTGAGAAAGTAACCGCCTTTACAGATGCTGTTGCACTGTTTGAAGAAAAACTGGGCATGGTTTTCCTGCAGATGATTGATAATTTCAAGCCGAAAGATTTTCAGCGTCTGGAAGATTTTGTCCGTGAATTTCCGAAGGGTATTCCTCTGGCTGTCGAGGTGCGTAATGCGGAATGGTTTTCAGATCCGGAAGTGCGGGAGAAACTTTACAAGACTTTACAGCAATATCAGGTATCCAATGTATTGGTCGATACTGCAGGGAGAAGAGATATGTTGCATATGCGAATGACCACACCTACAGCATTTATCCGATATGTAGGAGCCAATCACAGCAGTGATTACAGCAGACTGGATGAATGGATAGAGGTGATCAAAAAGTGGCGTTCAGCAGGATTAGAGAAATTGTATTTCTTTATTCATCAAAATATTGAAGTGGAATCTCCCCTTCTCGCCAATCATTTTATCAAAAAACTGAATGATACCTTTGATCTGGATATCCGCAGTCCCCGAAAGAACGAATTATTTTAATGCTATTATTAGCCAAATGGTGCTGATACAAAAAAATCCTTGCTGTATTCTCAAGCAAGGATTTTTTTGTATACTGGAAGTTCGATTAACCTTCCTGCTCTAATTCTTCAAATTTCCTGAGATCTATACGTGCCCCTTCTTCATCTCCCAGCTTTTCTTTCACGGACGCCCGGTATTGGTACAGATCAGAATAATGCGGATTGAGACGTATAGCATGATCATAATCCTGCAAAGCCCCTACCCAATCTTCCATTTTCTCCAGCAGCTCTGCACGTAAGGTATAGGGATAAAAATCTTCTTCTGTGAGACTGATCCATCGGTCATAATCCAGTTTAGCTAATTGCAGATTTCCAGTCTTTTCATACAGGGTTGCACGCTCTTCAAAAACAACAGCATTATTATGCTGCAGATTTTCCGCATACCTGAAATCTTCTAAAGCCAGTTCACTCATTCCAATTGCTACAAATAATTTAGCCCGATATATATACGCCTGAAAATTATCCGGTGCTAATAAAATTGCCTTGTCAAAATCGAATAAAGCATCGTCATAGCGCAAAAGCCGGGTCTGCAATGCTCCCCGATATACATATAATTCAGCAAGTTCAGGTTGTAAGGAAATGGCAAGTGTATAGTCGTCCAAAGCTCCCCAATACGAGAATGAATATACTTTCTCCAGTGCTCTGTTGATCAAATGATTGACTTTAGAAGGTTCCTGTTTGACCAGTAGATTCAGTTCGCTCAGCTGATCATTATTATCAAGATGTTCGTGTTCGAATTCACGTTGCTCCAGCCACTCAAAAAAGGAATAATAATTGAAATCAAGTTTTTTAGCCACCTGATAATCATAAAAAGCACCCTCATCGTCTCCCATCAGAGAATTCAACAAACTGCGGCAAGCATGAAAAAAAGGCTGTTCAGCAAATTCCTCAATTCCTTTTGTATAGTAACCATGTGCTCCTTCCAGATCGTCTTTGGTATAACAGTTTATAGCTGATACCGCCAGAGAAATCGCAGGAGAATCAACCATGCTAATACGATATTCTCTTTTGTTTTCAGGTAGAGGAAACAAATATAAACCCGTCAGGAGAAAAGATATATTCTGATCCAGACCTAAATGCTTGAATTGTTTTTTCAATCTTAAAATTTGATCATCCAGGTTATCCATACTTCAAAAATACTCAAAACTTTTGTAAGAAAGCTCTTAATTCATATAAAACGAAACATGTATTGCTGCACCTGTACGCCCTTTATCATATAAATAAAAGCCTTCTCTGATCATGTTGTCCACTTCCGGAGAAGGTGCGGTAATCTCATAATAATGCACAGTATCCTTATTGTCATCTATTTCCGTTCTGCTCAGTTTGTATTGCTTGTTATCTACTATTCGCTGATAATCTTCGCCATAACCTTTTCCGAAAAATGAAGAGGTAATCCAAACCATTTTTTGGAGCAATTCGGATGTATTTTCAAATGGAATATCTGTTTCCAGATAAGCATCATATATAAAATGATTGCAACCTCCAATCATCAGTTGCAGACGGTCGCCATTACGCAGGTTGACAGTAAGCTGATGAGTAGTGGTATCCCAGCTACCTTTGAGAGCAGGATCAAATTCCAAGACAGCATCCTTTGTCAATCGTTTCATATCATTGTCGAAGATGCAGTCATCTACTGCAGTTGCTATCGTATCCTTTTTAGCTATTGAATCTGCTTTTAAGGCAACAGCCGTATCCGATTGACTTGTATTCTTAATATTACTGTTAGATTGGCACCCTGCTAAAAAGCAAATACCCGTAAGAAGAAAAGGCACTATAATTTTAAAATTCATTCCAGTCAAATGATGTAATTTTTAAATAAAAATTCCTGATTATTTATTGTACTAAACATTATTATCATTAAAATCAGTGATAAATTCATTTATCACTGATTTTAATGATAATAATGTTATATATATCGTTTTACAATGCGCAGCCTGTGCGTGTATTTATTCCAGTCCTTATTAAAAATCCCTTCAGAATCCATCTTATCAATTCTTATTTTGGCAGAGGCATGAATAATACGTTCACTATCCAACATAATACCGACATGAGTAATTCGCCCTTCTGCATTATCAAAATAGGCCAGATCTCCGGCTTTTATTTCAGGAAGAAAATCTACAGTATTCCCCTGTTCAGCCTGTTGATATGCATCTCTGGGCAATTGCAGATTAAAATGTCTGTACATTAATTGCGAGAACCCGGAGCAATCTATACCAGCCTTTGAACGCCCTCCCCACAGATACGGAACGGCTTCGTATGCACGGGATATTGCGGCTATTTCTGTCCCGAAGGAATTCGTATCCGGTTCAAATACATCACCTTCAATATTATAGTTCACAGCACCGATTTTCATTGTATTATCCTGACCGGTATACACGTAAGTGCCATGTACTAATTGTATGCGTACAAAGCCTGAAACAGCATAAGCCCCTGATAGTCCCACCAACAGACGTTTTGAAGAATAATGTGAGCTGTACTCCTCTATTGAGACATAGGCAAACTGCCCCAACTGTAACCAGCCCTCATAGCTATCGAGGTCTGTTTTTATATATGCCCAGTCTGCGGTTTCTTCCAGAACCTCAAAGCATTCTCCAAACAATAATTGTGATACCATTTCACTGCGATGTGCAGCTTCTGCCCTCAAGGGTACAATAGAAAGATTACAGATTCCAAAAGCCATAATATCAATAGTCTGTAGAACAGTACTAAACATACAGTTATCTTGATACCGTATATCTATGTTTGTTCATTGCTAAAAACAAATTATATAGATATGAAACAAAATGCTTATTTCATATGTTTTATTCCTACGAAGATAATCCTTTAAAACGAAATATTATGACTACAGTACATCCAAAATTCCAACGTGTTCTTGTAGCGATCGACGATAGTCCTTGCTCATTAAAAGCTATTGAGTATGCAAAAGAAGTTACTAAATTATTAAAAACTTCTATTGCTTTAGTTACAGTAGTTCCACCCGCGACACCAGCGAGCTATGGCGCAGATCCGCTTTTGGGACAACAACCGATTATTGTACCTGAAGTTACGGAGATACAGGAAAAATCAGCTCAGGAATTTCTGGAAAGAATAAGCCGGGAATTTGAAGAAGCGAATGAAGTTTTTGTGTTCAACAAGGTGGGCTCTGTCAAACAGGAAATCCTCTCTGTAGCACAGGAATGGGCTGCTGATCTGATTATAATGGGCTCAAATGGCCGTACAGGATTTGATCATTTTATTTCAGGAAGTGTATCTGAAGGTGTAATACGCAAATCATTATGTCCGGTCATGGTGATTCCGGGAAAAGCAGAATAAGTTACTTTTTACGTAACCGGGCCGCAAACATGGTGTCGGCCTGCTGTTCGTACCCCTTCAATGTAACCATTTCCTCGAGCTCACAGCCCAGATGTTCACAGATAAAGTTAACGACGTCCTCATTCTCTTCTTTAAAAACAGAACAGGTGATATATAACAAGGTTTTACCCGTTTTGAGGTGACGTAATACATTCTTCGCAATCTGACGTTGCAGTACGGAGAAATTAGCGATAGTGGATTCCTTAAACTGCGATATCATCTCCGGTGTTCTTCCCCATGTACCGGAACCGGAACAGGGCGCATCCAGAATGATGCCATCAAACAACTCCTTATTAAGTACCGTTAACGGATCATGTGTAAGATCAATAACCTTTTTACGGTAATTTTTGATTCCGGCCAAATCAAAACGCTCATCCAGATTACGGAGTATACTCATACGGATATCAGACACCAGTAATTTTACGGATGGATATTTATCCAGAAAAAGAAGAGCCTTTCCTCCCGATGCGGCACAGGCGTCCCACCAGCTTTCACCATCTTTTGCTTCTATCAGATCAATCGTCTTTTGGGAAGACAGATCCTGTACTTCATAAAGTCCGGATAATCCTTTCAACTGCTGCAGATTTGTTCCGTTACGTAAGGCTAATGTCTGTGGACGAACATTCTCAAATGCAACTCCTGCTTCTGTAAGGATATGTTTTACTTTAGCTTCTGATCCTCTTTTCAATCGGATAAACAGATCCGGTTGCACCAGTTGACTTTGCAGGAACAGCTCTGTATCAATAGGAGCTGACAAATGTTGTTGAAAAGGAAAGAGGTCTGAGCGGTTTATCAAATCCTGGCTAACCAAAAAATCGATCTTATCGGAAACAGAATCTCCTAATCGTGAAGTCCAGTCAGGTTTGTAATAAGAAACGACCGTACTTTCTGTTTCACACAGAAATTCAGCAAGCACAACCCGATCTGTAACCGAAAGTTGTGACGCTGCTTTACCTAACCTGAAAAAGTTATAGCAAAGCCTGGAAGTCATCCGTCTATCGGATGACCCCATCTGCTTGTTATCTTTAAAAAACTGTGTTAAAAACCTTGAGAACGGTTCTTTATTCGGATATGAAGACAGCGCACGTTCAAAATTGCGAATTTGCTGCCCTATACGTCTTTCGTTGACCTCCATTAGCTTACCCAATAGTAAGGGTTATTATTTTGATTGAAATGCACCATTACGGTACACTAAGAAACCAACAGCATTGTTGACATATCCCCATGCAGCATTATACTGGAATTTAAAGGAGTTAGACAATCCGTCAAATTCTTCACTTTCTACATGTGTGGCGTAATCTTTACCATATTTGGCAATCAGTCTTCCAAAGTATTGAGCGGCATCATACCCTTTAAATGAATATTCTGATGGCTCTACTCCATAAGTATCCTTATATGTTGTCTTAAATTTACGCACGGCAGATGAATACGAAGAAAGTACAAATGAAGAACTGATCGTTATCGAATAGTCATCAACATTACTGAATGCCTTAAAGTCAAACTTATCCCATGTCGGATGTCCGAAAATCGCAAATTTGTAAGGTGATTCCAGGTTTTTAGCATCCAGATTACTCAATAATGCTCTAAGCTGTACCGCACTTGTGGTACCTGTGACAATAATATTTTTACCTGTCTGTGTCAGTGACTGATTCAGTTGATCTATGCTCGTCACCGAACGTACATCCAGTTTTTTCTTTGCTCCTGTTATTTCTGTATCAAATCCTGTAAGGAACTGTTTGTGGTCTGCATCTCCGGTATTGTAGACAATGACAACATCTCCGGTATTGTACTCCTTGATAATCTCTTTTGCCATCTCCCGCATATGTACACGTATCGGCGGAGTAAGTGACACAAGGTTAGGATTATTAAATTCTGTAGGCATAGTAGCTGCCAGCGGCGATACCTGCAGAATTTTCCTGTTTACAGAATTTGCACCGAAAGTTTTAATCTCTTTAGGATAAACAGGACCTACAATCAATGAAGCATACTGCACATCATCGGATTTGGCAATAGCTGTAGTACGTACTACATCATCCCGGGAATCCAGCACATTTAAGGTGAAATTAGTACCTTGCTTTGCCAGATCATCTAATCCGGTCTGAAATCCCTGATAAAAGTCCAGTGCCAATGCTGCACGCTTGACATCATTTTCAGATAAAAGATTGGTATTGACAGAAGTCAGCTGGAAAGGAAGAATCAGGGCTATCTGATTTACCATAGCCCTTTTTGCTGCCGCCTTTTGCTCTGCCGGTGACAATTCTTTAACCGTAGTCTTATCTTTATCCTTTTTCTCTGTTGCAGCACCTGTATTTCCACCTTTATAATCAGGTGAACGAAGTACGCCAGTAGTCTTAGGAGAACATGATGTAACAGCCAGTAAAAGTGCTGCTAACAACAGTAAATTATTCCCACTCAATCGTTGCCGGCGGTTTGGAACTGATATCATATACAACTCTGTTGATTCCTTTAACATGATTAATGATTTCGTTAGAAATTTTTGCCAGAAGATCATATGGCAAGTGAATCCAGTCTGCAGTCATACCGTCCAATGAACCTACAGCACGCAAACTTACCACATGCTCATATGTACGCTCGTCTCCCATTACACCTACAGATTTCACCGGAAGGAATATGGTTCCTGCCTGCCATACTTTATCGTACCATCCGGATTCTTTCAGATTACGGATGTAGATATCGTCTGCCTCCTGTAAGATACGTACACGATCCGGAGTAATATCTCCCAGAATGCGTATTGCCAGTCCCGGTCCCGGAAAAGGATGTCTTCCCAGAATAGCCGGATCTACATTCAATGTTTTTCCTACTTTACGTACCTCATCCTTGAAAAGTGTTTTCAGTGGTTCTACAACCTTTAACTTCATAAAGTCCGGAAGACCACCCACATTATGATGTGATTTGATCGTCGCTGAGGGGCCTTTTACTGATATAGATTCAATGATATCAGGATAGATTGTACCTTGTCCCAACCATTTAGCCTCTACTCCTTCAGGTAATTCTTTTTGAATCTCTTTTGCCGCTTCATCAAAAACATCTATAAAGGAAGCACCAATGATCTTTCTTTTTTGTTCAGGCTCTGAAATGCCAGCCAATCTGCCATAGAATAAGTCTTTAGCATTGATTCCTTTGATATTCAGTCCCATATTTTTATACGAATCCAACACCTGCTCGTATTCGTCTTTACGCAGTAATCCGTGATCCACGAAAATACAGTGAAGATTTTCACCGATTGCCTGATGCAATAATACGCCTGCTACAGTAGAATCGACACCACCCGAAAGTGCTAAAATCACATGGTCATTACCTAATTGTTTTTTAAGGTCTGCAACTGTAGTTTCTACAAAAGCATCAGCTGTCCAGTCCTGTTCGCATCCACAGATATCAACCACAAAGTTTTTAAGCAATACCTGACCATCAGTGCTGTGTGTCACTTCAGGGTGAAACTGAATACCGAAAGTCTGTGTACCTTCTACCTGATAAGCTGCTACTCTTACTTTATCTGTACTGGCAATAATCTTAAAGTTTGCCGGAACATCTTTGATCGTATCTCCATGTGACATCCAGACCTGGGACTGTGTCGGTACTCCTACCAATAATGGATTAGCGTCATCTACAAATTGTAAATTAGCACGTCCGTACTCTCTGATTTCCGAAGGTAATACATCTCCTCCGGATTGCTGTGCAATATATTGTGCTCCGTAACACACTCCTAATAACGGGAAACGATCCTGAATAGATTTAAAATCTATTTGTGGTGCATCTTCCTGGCGTACCGAGTACGGACTCCCTGAGAAAATAACACCTTTTACTGTTTCATCAAACTCCGGAAGATGATTAAAAGGATGGATTTCGCAATACACACTTAGTTCACGCACACGTCTGGCAATCAACTGTGTATACTGTGAACCAAAATCAAGAATAATAATTTTTTCTGGCATGGGCCAAAGTTACGGATTTGTACTGAAATATGATTCTATAAAAACAATATAACGACAAAAGTAGTTTGAAATTATCTGTTTACCGCTGAGATATTTATCAGCAACATATTCAGAAAGCAGAATGGGTTTATTTTTTCTTTAAGAAAGGAAAAATACAAAAAAAGCTGCTTTAGATTTTAAAGCAGCTTTCTGCATACTCTTTTATAACTTAAATAATGCCATGTAGCACTAATTGCTGCTCCATCTCTTTCTGAAGAATCAATGCCTCTTCTCTGGCACGCTCGGCGAAGTCTTTTCCATTTGACGCATAGATAATACCACGGGTACTGTTAACCAGTAGTCCACAATCCTTATTCATACCATATTTACAGACATCTTCCAGACTTCCTCCCTGTGCACCGACACCCGGTACAAGCAGAAAATGATCCGGTGCATGCTCACGTATCTTGATAAATCCTTCACCGCGGGTTGCACCTACTACATACATAATCTGCTCGTCCGATCCCCAGGTATTTACTTTATCCAATACTTCTTCAAACAACTGTTTTCCGGAGGAATTGGTAAAATTCTGAAAATCCAGACTTCCCGGATTAGAGGTAAGTGCCAATACTATAGCCCATTTACCTTCAAAATCTAAAAATGGTGTGACCGAATCTTTACCCATATAAGGAGCAATAGTAATCGAGTCAAAGCTCATACCCGAGTTTTGCTGATCGAAAAATGCACTTGCATACATTTTTGACGTATTGCCAATATCTCCACGCTTGGCATCTGCTATACTGAAACAATCCTGAGGTAAAGCTTCCCAAGTCTTGCGCAGAGAATCCCAACCCTTTACTCCATAGCTTTCATAGAAAGCAATATTAGGTTTATACGCTACGCAAAGATCCTCTGTCGCTTCTATAATAGCTTTATTAAACGTAAAGATAGGATCTTCATTATCCAGTAAATGTTCAGGGATCTTAGTCAGATCTGTATCCAGACCTACACACAGAAATGAACGCTTTGTTTTGATTTGTTGAATGAGCGCTGCTCTGGTCATATTAAAAATTCAAAGTAAAAATTGAAAAGTAAGGAAGGATCTTATTTATTAATCAGTTCCTGTATAAAATCCACAACTTCTTTACGGCTGTAATCAGCCATTCCTTCATGTCTGGTTACTATTTCTCCTGCTTTATTCAGTATCAATGTCGTTGGAATAGAACCTCCTAACCAGGTCTGCGGAATCTCTCCTGCAGGAAAGTGTACAGGCATTGTCAGTTTTTCTTCCTGCATAAACTGCTGTGCTTTCTCTGTATCGTTTTCTATTTCTACTATCAGAAAAGCTACTTTATCGTTGTTTTTAAACTTGTCATACAGCTTTTGGATAGACGGCATTTCTGCTTTACACGGAGGACACCAGGTTGCCCAAAAATTAACAAACACCACTTTTCCTTTGAGATCATGTGTCTGAATAGTTTTGCCGGAAGCATCCACAAAAGCAAGGTTAGGTTCTCCTGCTTTAACAGCATTAGCCCCTTCTGGTATGGAGTCAGGTGTTTTCGGCACTTCAAGCTTAGGTTTGAACAGGCCTATTTTCATAAGTCCCTGCTGAAAATAAGCACGACTCGTCGGCCACACCAGCAATGCGATCAGCACAACGAAAACTACATTAATTACAATTTTTTTAGTTTTTGGATTCATCACAAAATAAATAACTTAAGCATCAAATTTTTCTAACTGTTTGAGTAAGATAGCGAAATCCTTTGGATATTCGGCCTCAAACTCATAAGACTTATCTGCAACTTTAAAACGCACCTTTTTGGAATGTAATGCAAAGCGCTTCATGATGGGTTGTTCTTCTTCGTCCTTTGACAATGTAAATCCACGCTTTTTGATTTGAGAAAGATAAACCGGTTTTCCTCTATACATACTATCTCCTACAATAGCCGCATGTTGTGTCGCCAAATGGATACGAATCTGGTGCATACGTCCCGTAATCGGTTTGCACTCCACTAACGTAAAGTGCTTAAAGTATTGTATAGAATTAAAGATCGTCTTGGCAGGTTTACCATTATATCGGTCAATGGTTACATTCTTATTTCCCTGATTAAGAATCGGGAGATCTATTTTGAGATCCTGGAAAATATGAGTTCCTTCTATAATAGCATGATAGGTTTTATCTACCCGTCTTTTTTCAAATTCTATAGAGATCAAACGGTAAGTTTCAGGGTTTTTAGCGATAAGAAGTATACCAGACGTCTCCTTATCCAGCCGATGACAAATCTGTGCCTCGGCATAGTATTTCTTAGCCAGACGCAGTATATTGACTTCTCCGCCTTCACGCTCGTCAAGCGAGGCTATAAAAGGAGGTTTATTGATTACAATAATATTTTCATCTTCATGAATGATCAGATCAGTGAACTTCGGAAATTTAAAGAGTTTAGCTTCGCTTTGCTTCATCCTGCAAATTTACAAAATACCTTTGAGATAGCTGCGATTTACCTTTGCGCATAAGGCCAACAATCATTTATTAGGGTTTTAAAACATAGTTTTGCTTAAAATTTCTATACTTTTGTTTCTTCAACAAACGAAGACATGTCTGTAAACAAAGAAATTACACGAATCACGACTTCTACCATTCAGGAATTGAAGAACCGTAAAGAGAAAATTGCGATGCTGACCGGCTATGACTATTCCATAGCACGTGCACTGGATGAGGGAGGAGTTGAAATCATTTTAGTTGGCGATTCTGCTGCTAATGTATTTGCCGGTTACGAAACTACATTGCCGATGACACTGGACAACATGATTTATCATGCTTCAGCGGTAGTAAGGGGTACCAAGCGTGCGATGGTTGTCGTAGATCTACCTTTCGGAGCTTATCAGGGCGATATCAACGATGCTTATAAGGCTGCTGTTCGCGTCATGAAAGAATCCGGAGCACATGCACTTAAACTGGAGGGTGGTGTAGAAATCATCGAAAATATCCGTAAAATAGTTGAGACGGGAATCCCGGTTTGCGGGCATCTGGGACTTACGCCACAGTCTATTTACAAATTCGGAAATTTTGGTGTAAGAGCTAAAGAGGAAGCGGAAGCAGAAAAATTAAAAACAGATGCATTAGCGCTTCAGGAAGCAGGTTGTTTTGCTGTTGTATTGGAAAAAATCCCAGCTAAGCTGGCAGCAGAAGTATCGGCTTCTTTACATATTCCTACCATAGGCATCGGAGCAGGAAACGGATGTGACGGTCAGGTATTGGTCGTAAATGATATGCTGGGATTAACAAAAGGTTTTAAACCTAAGTTTTTACGTCAGTATCTTAATTTGTATGAGGAAATGACGAAAGCCTTTGGACAGTATGTCGCTGATGTCAAATCTGTAAATTACCCGAACGAAAACGAACAATATTAATTATACTATTTAAGCAAAGATGTTCAAATTTCTGATCATACTCGGATTGATAGGACTGGTGATCTACTTTATTTCACGTAAACTATCCGGCTTAACAGCCTCTCCTTCCGGTGCCATCAGAAAGGGGCAGTTTCTGCTTATGCATACACCTACAGCTTTGATTACGAAGGTTTCAAAGAAAACATTTGTCAATGTAGGCATTGGTATCATTTTGTTACTTATTGTCGTATTGCTGGCTGTTAAGATCAAAATACTATTGTTTCTGCTGCCTATCAGTTTGTATATGATCGGACAGCTTTTTGTACTGACCAACCATGTCAAGGTTGCGCGAAATCAACAAATCTGGTTTGATCCTCAACAGGAAGAAGTTATTGTCGAAAGCCTGAATAAACAGACTATACGATTCAAGCTCATGACTGATGTCAAGGCAATTCAACAGGTAGAAGCAGTACAGCATACAAACGGAGTGGTATTTGGTTATTATCGCATGAAAACTACAGCAGGTATTGTAGAAATACCCTATCTGGTTATGAAAAACGAATCCGTTGATCAGAGCTTTACAAAGGCAGTGCATAAACACTTCTCCCCTTCTGTACAGAAAAGATTATTCCCGATTATATAAATACAGCTATCGTGAAGAAGAAAAAATAAGGGTTCATTTTAGTTAAAATGAACCCTTATTTTTTATGTTGATGAATCAGCAATTATGAATTGATTGCTTTCCAGATCATATCTTTTAGTTGAAGAATATTTTTACCGGTAATAGATGAGATAAAAATATAAGGAATATTATCCGGCACCTGAGCCTTCATTTCATTTTCCAGTTCTTCATCCAGCATATCAGATTTAGTAATCGCCAGTAATTTGGGCTTATCCATCAATTCAGGATTATAAGCTGTCAATTCCTTCAAAAGAATATTATATTCTTCAGCAATTGTGCGGTCTGTATCTGCAGGAACCATAAAAAGCAAAACTGAATTTCGCTCTATATGGCGTAAAAAACGGTATCCTAATCCTTTACCTTCCGAAGCTCCTTCGATAATTCCGGGAATATCGGCCATTACAAAAGATTTATTATCTCTGTAGCTTACAATCCCCAGATTGGGCACCAATGTAGTAAAAGGATAATTTGCAATTTCGGGTTTTGCAGCTGACACTACCGATAGCAATGTTGATTTACCTGCATTCGGGAATCCTACCAGTCCTACATCGGCCAGGACTTTGAGTTCCAGAATTACCCATTGCTCCATTCCCGGTCTTCCCGGTTGAGAAAATCTTGGTGTCTGCTGTGTTGCAGACTTAAAGTGCCAGTTCCCCAATCCACCGATACCACCTGCTGTCAGAATTTTTGTTTCACCATCTTCTGTGATATCAAACAAGACTTCACCTGTCTCAGCGTCACGTGCGATAGTACCGAGTGGCACTTCCAGTATTTCATCTTTCCCGTTAGCTCCGGAGCGCAATGCGCTACCTCCCGGATCTCCGTTGGATGCAATAATATGTTTTCTGTATTTCAGGTGGAGCAGTGTCCACAACTGACTTGTTCCTTTAAGTATAATATGCCCTCCACGGCCGCCATCACCTCCATCAGGACCACCTTTGGCAGTATGTTTATCCCGATGCAAATGCGCTGAACCAGCACCACCATGACCTGATCGGCAACACACTTTCACATAATCTACAAAATTTGATCCCTGAGCCATTTATTATACTTCGTTAAGCTAAAAAAGAAAAAATACTAATAAACTATTAGTATTGGTCAATAATTTGGGTCAGTTCCCCAAAAATAGAGTCAATATCTCCGATTCCGTTTACCTTAGAAAGCTTACTTTGAGCTTCATAATAAGGTAATACAAGAATAGTTTTTTCGAAATACTCTTCTATGCGTTTTGTCAGTTTATCTGCCGCATCATCTGCACGTCCTGAAATCTCTTGTCTCTTCGCGATACGCGCTTTTAATTCATCTTCATTGACATCCAGTGCAATTACTCCTGTGATAGAAGAATTGTTAGATTCAAGGAAGTTGTCCAAAGCCTCAGCCTGCGCTACAGTGCGCGGGAATCCATCAAAAATAAATCCTTTTGCATTCGGATTTTTTTGAATTTCTTCTTCCAGCATTGCTATCGTTACGGAGTCAGGCACTAAGTTGCCATCTGCGATGATCTGACTAACCTGTTGGCCTAATGTTGTCTGGTCTTTGATATGAGCACGGAAAAGATCACCTGTTGAGATATGCACCAATTGGTATTTATCAATAAGCTTTTGTGATTGAGTGCCTTTGCCCGCACCTGGAGGACCGAATAAAACAAGGTTTAGCATAGTTGTAATTCCGTAAAAAATAAAAGCCTAATCTTGTTTTTGATTAGGCTTGGAGTTTAACAAGTGCGCTCAAAGGGAGTCGAACCCCTAACCTCCTGATCCGTAGTCAGGTGCTCTATCCAATTAAGCTATGAGCGCGGCAACCAACACTTCCCGACTTTATGCCTGTTCTGTTTTGGTGATGCAAATATAGGGAAATTCCATCTTCACACAAATTTTTTTTCATTTTAAAGTAGAATACTCCGTCAATTGATAAGAATTACCATAATAATCCAATTGTTACATATCTGCTAAAAAGTAAGGAAATGAAAGGGAGAGGAATGATAAATAAAATGTGTGCGCTCAAAGGGAGTCGAACCCCTAACCTCCTGATCCGTAGTCAGGTGCTCTATCCAATTAAGCTATGAGCGCAGTTCCTGTGTGTCCCGGGGAAACCCCGTTTTGTTTTGGTGATGCAAATATCGTTACTTTTATCTTATTTCCAAATAAAAATATTCATTTTTAGTATCTGCAGGAATATAATTCTAATTATCTTATTGATTTTATTATATTTATGTTGAAATATTTTTTTTCATAATATACATTCCCCATACATGACAGAGCGAAACTTTAAGAGCAGCAAGATCCGAATTGGCGATATCAGTATCTCATACTATATTAAACCAGCACTAACATCAGAATCATCCGAGACTATCATTTTTATCCATGGATTTCCTTTTAATAAGAAAACCTGGAATGCTCAGCTTGAGAGTTTAGCAGACAACGTAACCGGAATCGCTGTAGATGTACGCGGGCATGGCAATACCACCGCAGGACATGGTTTCTTCAGTATAGATGTTTTTGCAAAAGACCTTGTCGTATTTATTAAAAAGTTAGATATCGAACAGGTGACCTTATGCGGTATATCCATGGGCGGATATATTGCACTAAGAGCACAGCAATTAATCCCAAACCGAATAAAAGGTCTGATCCTGTGTGATACACACGCAAGAGCTGATGATAACAAAGGGAAACAAAAAAGATTTGATTCCATTCAGGCTATTTTACAATATGGAAGAAGACCATTTGCAATAGGTTTTGTTGAAAACGTCTTCCATAAAGATACCATTCATAACAATCCTGAAGCTGTAGAATTGATTAAGAGCAGTATCCGCCGTAACAGTATAAGCAGTATATGCGCTACACAACTTGCATTAGCAAGCCGTACGGACACTCGTGATACACTGGGGGCTATTGATATTCCAACACTCCTCATCAGAGGGGCAAATGATATGATCACTCCAAAAGAACTCATGGAGGAATTAGAAACAGCTATTCCACAGGCTTCCTATGTAGAACTTGAACATGCAGGACATCTTCCAAATCTGGAGCAACCTGAACGATTCAACAGTCTGCTCCATGAATTTTTGAGAAATTTACAAATCAGATAAAGCATTTTCGGTCAGCAAAGCTCCCTTTTCGATCAGATACTCGGAGCGGTCGTAGTCCCATAGTCCTGAAATATTATGGGGTATGGTGACTACATAATCCGGCTTGTACAAAGCAATGCTTTGTGCAGCCAGTTGCCGTCTCATTGCGTAATAAGCATGCGTTAGTACACCTATTGAATTTACTTTTTCAGGCTTATTTTTTGTCTGTGCAAGTTCGGGGTCAGGCTGTCCATCCAGATTTACAGCAACTACCAGATTATGCTTGTGTTGCACATGATTAATGGGTAAAGGATTAAGTACACCGCCATCTACCAGAAACTGTTCATCAATACTAACAGCTGTAAATACAGCGGGAATTGCTATAGAAGCACGTATAGCATCATACATACTACCCGTCCGAAATATGACATCCTGCTCTTTTTTCAGATCAGTTGCGACTGCTGTATAATGTATGGGCAGATCTTCAATATTTATATCCGGTACGATCTGTTTGATTGCCTCAAAGATGCGTATACCCTTCATGACACCTGAACCAAAGTAAGTGAAATCCATAAGTCTGAAAATTTCACGTTTACTAAGGGTCTTCAGCCAATCCTGAAAATCGGATAGTTTCTGCTGTGCATATACCCCTCCTACTAACGAACCGATGGAACAACCAACAATCTCATCTATCGTATACCCTTTGGCTTCTAGTGCATGGATAACCCCAATCTCTGCAATCCCTCTGGCACCTCCACTTCCCAGAACCAAAGAAACATGTTTTTTCCTTGCTGCATTCATAACGCTAAAAATACAATATTTAAGCAGAAAGAAATTGTCATTAAAAAGTCTAAAAACAATAAAGTGTTTAAACATTTAAAAATCATTGTTACTTTTGCTAACACTGTTAACTAAATGTTTAGACATGGGAATTTCAGAACGAAGATTTCGGGAACAAGAACAACTGAAACAGCTTATCATAGAGCAGTCATGGAGTATTGTGAAAGAGGAAGGATGGGCAGCACTCTCTCTACGTAAGATTGCGGATGCTATTGAATACAGCGTACCTGTTATCTATAAGCACTTTAGCAGTAAAGATGACCTGATCGAATATTTTACGAAAGAGGGATTCCGTTTACTAGCCGGGGAGCTTGCTTCTGCTATCAGTCAGGACGATACTGCTGAATCAAAAATCCGCCATATTGCTGAAGCTTACTGGTCCTTTGCTTTTACACATCAGAAGTATTATGAGATCATGTTTGGTCTGGGTATACCAACCTGTGAAGCTATACAGACTGTACAGGAGAAAAGAAAAACTTCAGAAATTTTATTAACAGTCATTGAAGAGGCTATTTTGCAGAGTAAACGCACGGACACCGATAAGTATTTAAAAATGAAAACTTTTTGGTCTATCATGCATGGCCTTGTTGCTATTGAATTATTATCAGCCAATCAAAAATCAATCGAACCATCTGCAATACTAAAAGATGCTGTGGATGGATATATCAAATCATTAATTAATTAAACAAAAAAGATGAGTTTATTAGAACATTTAAACTGGAGATACGCTACAAAAAAAATGAACGGACAAAAGGTAGCGCAGGAAAAAGTAGATTACATTATCGAAGCAGCACGCCTCGCGCCTACTTCTTCGGGTTTGCAACCGTACAAGATCATTGCGATCTCTGATCCCGAACTGAAAGCAAAGATCCAGCCTATAGCTTACAATCAATCTCAGATTGTAGATGCTTCCCATTTATTGATATTCGCTGCTTATGATGAGTATACAAAGCAACGTGTCGATGAGGTATTTACACAACAGGAAGTTGAGCGGGGATTACCTACAGGATTTGCAGATGACTATAAAAATCAATTGTTCAGCTCGCTTTCCGCACGTGAACAACAGCAACAATTTGAGCATGCTGCACGCCAGGCCTATATCGGATTTGGTCTTGCTATTGCTGCCGCTGCAGAACAAAAAGTGGATGCGACTCCAATGGAAGGATTTGTCAATGAGCAACTGGATGATTTATTAGAGTTGAAAAAATACGGTCTTAAATCTGTTACTATCCTGGCTTTAGGATACCGTGATACTGAAAATGACTGGTTGGTAAATATGAAAAAAGTAAGAAAAGAGGTGAAGGACTTTGTGATCAGTCTGGACTAATACTTTATGAAAATGACAGAGTAAAGCTGTTCTTTTTATTAAAGAACGGCTTTACTATTCTATAAAATCAGAGAATAAAACAATTTTTCCTGATGTTTTAGATCTTATAATATTGTTCCCATCCTTTTCTCGGCGGAGGTCCGGCAAGTAAACTATTAGCGACCTTATTGTTTGTGATTTTTTTGCTTTTACGGTCAAATTCCAGTTTTGTACCCAATTTCTGAGCCAATACTCCCAAACAGAAGACCTGACTTAACGGTCCTGCAATGTCAAAAGAAGATCTTGTCTTTTCTTCTCCTTTACAGCTACGTATAAAATTAAGGAAATGATTGGATGGACTTGGAGGTATTTCAGGAAGTTTTCCGGCCATCGCCAGTGCCTTTTCCTCCGGAATAATGGATAGCGTACTACCGTGTGATCCACCTTTGAAGGTGAGATTTTTACTGTAGATAATCTTACCCGGATTAAGTTTTGCAGGTTCAATTTTACCCGTTGTCGGAGGAGGAATATTCGGATCTAATCCGGATACGCCATATCCTTCCGGTATTGGTGGCAGATTGTTGACACCATCGTACCAGGTAATATCCAGTGCCGGCATATCTCCCCGCTTAGGAAAGCGGAATGCCAGTGTAGTGGACATCGGAAAGAAAAAGTCATTATGACCATCCAGATTAACAGGATTCACCTCATAAGGCAATCCCAGATCCAGAAACTCATGTGCCGTATCCAATATATGTGCACCCCAGTCTCCCAAAGCGCCCATTCCGAAATCAAACCAGCATCTCCATTGCCCGTTGACAAAATCCTTATTAAAATCATGTCCCTGAGTTGCCATTTGCCACAATTCCCAATCTAATGTTGAAGGCGTTGGTTCTTTAGGTGGAAACGATTTGATATTTGTATCCCAGGTATGCCAACGTCTCGGAGCATTCATATGCGCTGTGATTGCTGTTACATCTTTAATAATTCCGGCTTCTTTCCAGGCTTTAAATTGAAAATAATTAGCTTCCGAATGTCCCTGATTACCCATTTGTGTAACCACTTTATTAAACTTGGTTGCCTTTTTCATCATCAATTCTACTTCCTGAAAGGTTCTTGCCATTGGTTTTTCTACATATACATGCTTTCCAAGGTCTATAGCCATCATCGTTATCGGAAAATGAGAAAAATCAGGAACTCCTATAGAAACTGCATCGATCTGATTACTCATCTTATCAAATAATTGCCTGAAATCCTGAAACCGGGGTACATCCGGAAATTTCTGAAGGATTGGAAGTGTATGCGGAGCGCCCATGTCTACATCGCACAGGGCAACAATATTGACAAGTCCTGTCTTATAAAGATCCTGAATAATTTCTGCTCCTCTGTTTCCAATACCAATACAGGCCAGATTAATACGTTCATTAGGTCTTGCTAATTTTACAGGTGCCGAAGCCGCTAAAAAAGACGGTAAAGCTATCGTAGCTCCCGACAACAGCAGACTATTGCGCAAAAAAGCCCGTCTGGAAAAAGAGTTTGTATTTTTCATGATTTAAGATTACAAGTTTATAATTAAGAGTTTGTCCAGGTTTACAGAGACAAAATTAAATTCACATCTCTAATTTAAACACTTTTTATTAATTTTATATAAAAATTCGAATAAAATTGATAATTTTATAACACCAAAATAAACTTTTTAAAGGCTTCACAATCCTAAACTATTATGACACACGCAAAATTAAGTTGTATTTCAAAAATTATTCTTGCAACCGGATGTCTGCTTGCATCCACCACATTTATCACACAGGCTCAGCAAAATAAAGCTACCTCCATTTTCGACGGTAAAACTCTTGCCGGTTGGAAAACTGTCGGAGGTAAAGCTCCCTATATTGTAGAGAATGGTGTTATCGTAGGTACGATGACAAAGAAAACACCTAATTCATTTTTAGTAACTGAAAAAGAGTATGGCGACTTTATACTGGAACTGGAGGTTAAACTTGAAGGTGACAATACCAATTCCGGCATACAGATCAGAAGCCACATTGACCCGCAGGCCAATGACGGGCGAGGCCGTATGTATGGCAAGCAGGTTGAAGTGGATCCAACCGCAAGAGCCTGGACAGGAGGTATCTATGATGAAGCGCGGAGAGGCTGGCTCTATCCGCTGGATCTCAATCAAAACGCTAAAAAAGCATTCCGTAAGAATGAGTACAATACCATTCGTATTGAAGCGATCGGTGATGAAGTGAGAACCTGGGTAAATGGTATTCCTACGGCAGCTGTTATTGACACCATTGATCAGACTGGATATATAGGTCTGCAGGTACATAATATCACAGATGCAGATGACGGCAAAAAAGTATATTTTAAAAATGTCCGGATTCAGACAGAAAACCTAAAACCAAAGGCATTTCCAAAAGATATTTATATTACAAACCTGCACCTCAACCAGCTTTCGCAGTCAGAGCAAAAAAACGGTTATAAGTTATTATTTGATGGGAAGAGCACAGCGGGATGGCATAGCGCACGAGGCAAAGAATTTCCTTCAAAAGGCTGGGAGATCAAAAACGGCAATATTTCCGTACTGCCATCTACAGGCGGTGAGTCTACAAATGGAGGTGACATTGTTACTGATGCGCAGTATAAGGCCTTTGACTTGTCTTTTCAGTTCAAGCTTTCTCCGGGAGCTAACAGCGGAGTCAAATATTTTGTCACTCTTGACGAACAAACATCAGGTTCAGCTATAGGTTTAGAATATCAGGTGCTGGATGATAAAGAACATCCTGATGCTAAACTGGGAAAAGACGGAAACCGAACACTTGCTTCACTTTACGATCTGATTACTACCAAAAAGAATGCAAGAGCTGTAAAACCAATCGGAGAATGGAATACGGGACGGGTAGTTGTTTATCCCGATAATCGGGTTGAACATTACCTCAACGGAGAACTTATGGTATCTTATGTGAGGGGCTCTAAGGAATATTTGGATCTGGTAGCAGGAAGTAAATACAAAGACTGGAAAAACTTTGGTCAGGCGCCACAGGGACATATCCTTTTGCAGGATCATGGCAACAATGTCTCTTTTCGATCTATTAAAATAAAAGAGCTGAAGTAAAAAATACACTTACATTCCATAGGCCTGCGACTGAACTCAGGTTTATGGAATGTTTCTATTTATGTTGTGTCACAATCAAAGATTGATAACAAGTAGAATTCGGCACTCTCATCAGAAGTATATTATCAATCTTCACTCCCCCTCCAAACGTGAGTCCTATACAGTAACTGTAGATATCCTGTTGCTTGATTGCACCACCACTTTTGATAGTTACTCCTGTACGTTCATTTTTACAAAAAAACTTACTTAAAATATAGCTGTATCTCACATTGAAATCTCCTCCGTCAGCAATAGCCTGCAATTGTGCTTTCAGATCATCTACTGCAACTTTCTGCACCTGATTTTCGGCCGCCAGACTATCCAGACTATCTGTTTTGGCTCCATCTATTTCTATAGTATGATAGGTATAAGATAAGGTTTTGTCCGATTTAACTTTTACACGATACCTTCCCGGTTTGGAATAGGTATACTGCGCAACCTTGCCGATAACATCTACCTTACCGCTTTCACCAAACTGCCACTGGTAGATTTCTCCCGGACCATCTACTTCCAGCCTCACCTCTTTTAGAATAGTTCCGGTTGATGGACCTGATACCTGTAAAACGCTGTCTACGACTTTAGCTACAGAATCTTTTACCGTTACAAAAAATTGTTCGTGTAGATTGTCATTGACGACCAGACGTACGACATAAGTTCCGGCTGATTTATATCTGTATTTACCATCCTGCTGCGTAGACACATCGCCATTTCCAAAATCCCAGTGCCATTTTTGTGCACCAACTGTGTTATCGATATAGATCAGATCCTGATTGAGTGTCATATCCTGATTAAAGACCTTGGCTCTGATTTTTTTTTCAGGTTCCATAAAGATCTTCATAACAAATACCGTAAGCGCAACCAATAGCACTGCTCCTACTGCACTAATGATCAGGTAGCTCTTAATATTAAATTTGTCATCAGAAGATTCTTCTCTTGTCACTATTTTACCTCCCTCAAAGGTTATAATAAGCAATAATACAGCTTATCTGCGAATATTATATGATCAGAACAGGGATCACCTGCTTTATATTTAAACAAACGAACAGTTATCCGGATTGAATTGTAGTATTACTTATATTCTATAGTTCCGCCTGCGAGTTTTTTCTCGTTACGCTGAGCCGGATTGCCATATACATGAATGATACCTCCTGCCCTTACCTGTGAATCAATAGTTTGCTTTACATTTACTTCGCATTTTCCCCCACCATTCACCGTAACTTTTGCATTTTCTGAGACCAGTGATCGTCCTTCATAATTACCTCCGAATGTCAACTGAACTTCCTGACGTGGTGATTTGCCACCCGCCTGTACAGTACCTCCTTTACTCGCACTGACTTTGATTTCCTGACCTGATACATTCAGACTTAACAACCCTCCTTCTGAAGCTGACAGATTTAGCATATTCCGGCTTAGGGCCTCATCATCATTTACCTTCACACTCGCCCCCTTCTTTGCGGTCAATTCACTGATATCATTTCCATACACTTTAATATGTATTCCCTCTCCATTCATCATGTTTAATGTATTCATTTTAAGCCGTAATGTTCCATTCTTCTGAATGACATCTACTTCATTAGACGGATTTCCTGAAATAACTACTTTATATGTACTGCTGTTAATCAGTTCAACACTGATCTTATCTGTAACTTCTACTTTGGCAAAAGGACCGACTTCTCTCGTTTGCGCCATACTCACTTTGGCCAACATAAACAAAAGGCCGATTACGATTATTTTTTTCATGTTTCTGTAATTTAAATTCTGTAGAATAATGATCTAAATGAATATTGCATTTATTATTATTCCAATACATTACGGTAAAGATAATACACTGCATATTATTCCATTCCATACGTCTGAATATAGCAAATAGTACTCCAAAAAGTATGTTTTGAAACAATTTTACGATAGGGAAACAGAAAATAAGGATTACGTTTATCTTCCCAATAGAGCCAACTCTTCATTGGTATACATATTAGCTCCTTTTAAATAATTAAAGATCAATTGCTTTACGTCATTGTCCTTCATTTTATAAAGGTTATTCATGACAAAATCTTTGTCTGTCTCTATATTATCATGGTAATTGAGAAACTTGGGAATATAAAACTGAATACATAAACGAATAAAACGCAATTCTATATTTTGTGGATTTTTCTTAATTACATCTTCCAGCACCTTTCTTCCTCCTTTAAAATAACTCATTTTTTTGAAAGGATTACCCGTATGATTAGCCATAAACATATGATATGCGGCATAATAGCCCAACTCTTCCGGGGATTTGGCATTCTTTTTCAACATCTCCAGATGGTTCTTACAAAGGTCTTCATTTTTAACACCTTTATTGAAATCTTTTCTCACCTGATCCAAATCCACTTTCTGGGCATACGCCGACTTTGCAACGATCAATAAAGCTATTAAAATGAGTTTGTGCATAATAGTTATAATTTACGTTATTAAATACGATATCATTTTCTGCGTAACGCAGAATTATAACAATATTAAGATATTGATATTTTCTAAAAGTTACGCCAGTGTAAATGTTAAATTCAAATTTCGCGCCAATCGCAGAGTACAGGCCTATTTAATAAAATCCTGATATAACACATTTACAATTTCCTTTAACATCATGTTAAATCCTGATGTTTCGGATAACCTGCACCCATTTGTAATAACGACAAAACCATATTTATGTTTTGGATTAAAGAACATGGTGCTGTATAACCCGTATGCTGAGCCTGTATGTCCCGTAAGATGTACCTGAGGGATAAGACTATCTGTACTCCAAAGTGCCAGACCATAATTTTCCTCATCACTACGTTTTGTCTGCATGGCTACTGCACTACGTTTGCTTATTATTTTTTTGCCGTTGCCATGTCCGTAATTCATGTGCATGATCATATACTGTGCAAGATCTCTTGCTGAAATTTTCATGCCCCCGGTCGGTGAAAACAAAGGAGTGGAATGTCCCAACTCATAGCTACTTATTTCTTCGCTACGCGGATTATACGCTGCAGGTTGTGGCACAAATTTGCCATCTTGATAAGCGTATAGTGTCGCAAATCTGGAACGATCCAGAGCATCAACATAATAACCTCCGTACAGATCCAACGGACGCAAGATGTGTTCTGCTACATACTTATCAAAACGCTGATCTGATATTTTTTCAATTATAGCACCCACCATATTAAAATTGAGATTACAATATTGATAGCCTTTACCGGGAGCATACGCATTGTAACTATCCGACCAGTTTTTATTCTTTTGCGGATTGATCACATCCAGATCGAAATATCCGTTTTTATCATTGATTCCTGATGTATGTGACAACAACATTTCCAATGTTATAATCTGATCCGGAAATCGGGGATTACGTACAGGAAAACCTATCAACTGACTGCAATCATCCTTTAAAGACAAACGACCGGCCTCAACAAGTTGCATAACAGCAGTAGCTGAAAATGATTTTGAGATAGAAGCGATTCTAAACAATGTAGAGTCATTCAGGACATGGTGGGTATCCCGATCCTGATATCCATAATTGTTTGTGAACACAATCTTATTATCTTTCACAACGACTGCGGCCACTCCTACTGCCTGATATTTTTCAGCAATCTGCTGAATAGATTTGGCCGTTACGGAATGCTGGGCGTAAATACTTGCTGAAGAAAAGATAAAAAGCAGAGGTAGTATAATTTTTTGGATATCGGACATAGGGTTTGGGTTATAATCTCATCTAATTTACATATTTTTATATATCTGATCGATTTTATGCTAACCATAGGCTAAAAATATGTTAAACTCTGAAACCTATTCCTATCCGGATAAATTCACGGATATCCTTCTTCGAACACGCAATTCCGGCTTCAATATGGCCAGTGATATTCATACCGGCTCTTTATTAAAGACGCTTGCTGCCTCCAAACAGAATGCCCGTTTTTTAGAACTTGGGACAGGTACAGGCTTATCTACTTCCTGGCTGTTATCCGGCATGGATGAACGTTCTGCATTGCTGTCTGTGGATCATGATCCGGCTTTTCTAACAATCGCGCAGGAATATCTGTCTTCAGATCCTCGTCTTACATTAGTACAACAGGATGCCGGAGAATGGCTTCTTGAGAATAAAGAATTAAAATTTGATTTTATTTTTGCGGATACCTGGCACGGAAAATTTCTGGAACTGGAAACATGTCTTGCTATGCTGGATAAAGGAGGCATTTACTTTATAGATGACCTCTTACCGCAGCCCAACTGGCCGGATGGACATGACCAAAAGGTTCGTCATCTGATTCGTGACCTGGACAACCGGGCTGATCTCAGCCTTACACGTCTTCACTGGTCTACTGGTGTGATCGTTGCTGTGAAAAGATAAAAAAGAACGGTAATGTTTTTTGCATTACCGTTCTTTTCTACTTTACGAAAGTTGTTCCTTTTCTGTTTGTTGCTTTTCCTTTTCTTTTTTCTCTTCAAAGCCGGAGTCAAACACGACATCCCATACAGCAGAACTTACCCCGAATCCCTTTTCAGGATCCTGATAATGGTGTAACATATGATGTTGTTTGATACGCTTCATAATACCACTTTTGAAATTGGCATGATGCATAGCATAATGAGATTCGTCATAGATAAGGTAACCAATCATAAAACCAGCAAAGAATGCAGCTAATATAAATTGATTACTAAAAAATAAGCTGAACATAAAATAAACCAGTGTTGCCAATGGAATACTTGCTGACAACGGCATGACCAGACGAAGACGATCTTTAGGATAATCGTGATGAATACCATGAAAAATCCAATGAACACGTTTTAAAAGCTTTCCTTTTGGATGATAATGAAAAACCCAGCGATGCAGGGCATACTCAAAAATAGTCCAGAAAGCGAGCCCGAAAACAAAATACCCAATATACATCCATACACCCATTTCACCTGGCCCCAGGGCCTTCCATGAAAAATAAATGATTACGGGAAGATAAAATATAATCGGTACAGAATAGTGAACCTTAGTCAATGATTCCAAAAAATCATTCTTAAACATTCGTGTGGATTCCGTAGAATTTGATATGTAATTTTTCTTTGCCATTTCCTTTTTGATAAGAATCTAAACACTAAAATTTGAACAACAAAGCTACAATTCTGACTTTATAATGAAAATCATCAAAAAGTCAGATTGTCTGCTTAATCTGCAAATATAAAGATTTATTTAAAACAAATTACCGAAGTAAGCTGTATTTGGGAATTATATAATAGAATGCCAAAATTAAATAATCTCATTTAACGGCATCCTGAGTATAACAAGCAAGAATCTGTCAGATGCAGGGAATCAATTTTAAGAAGGCTATTTTTGTCCGTAAATAAGATATTATACCATTCTTAGCAGCCATTTGATCAAAAAGCCAATTCCTATTGCCATCACAAAACTGGCCAATGTACCTACGAGTACATACTCTGTGAATTTTTTATCTTTTGCATTGGCTAAATCTCCAAATCTGAAAATTGATTTCGCTGCTAACAGAAAGCCTATTCCTTCTAAAAAATTAATATTTACAAAAAACACAATAAGAAGACGCTCAAGCACTCCTATAATCCATCCTGCATCGATCAATGAATCTTGCCTTTGGGCATTGACCTCGGCAGATTGATTCCATTTGCTGAAAAAGACACGAAGTACGATAGGAGAAACAAATGCGGTCAACAAAAATCCAATCAGAAGTATCTGTGCCTGTACAGACCATATCGAAGATATAAAACTCTCCGGAATACCATAGTGACATCCAAGTACAGCTGCAAGTACTGTCAAATGGAGTAGCTGATCAATGCTGAACAGTAATAATGGGTTGCTGTTCATTTTACGTTCCAGAGAAACCTTAAGGCTGTCAATTGCAAGGTGAGACAACACAATCACAGCTATTGCCGGCCACCAGTGTGATAAATCTCTAATAAAAAACAAACATAATAATGCAGCATGAACACCTACATGATAAAAAATATAACGGATGTGATGCGCTCTTCCATCCACCCATTTTTTTGGCTGGAAGACAAAATCGCCCAATATATGAGCTACAAATAAGATCAGTCCTGTATATAACATTTTTTAAGTATTTGTTCCGTACAATAATCGATGACACGATTTATTTTAGAATATCCTGCTTTGTTGAGTTCTGTACTTACCTGACTTTGATATTTCCGGTTCAACACTGCAGCAAGTTCATGTTGGTTCATGCCCGGATGCAGAAGGCTTACAGCAACTGCTTCAGCCATATTTTCGGTCCACCGTCCTGCAATTTCCATACTTAATTGCAGCATCAGCTCTATCCCTTCATCCAGATCTGACCAGGGACTTCTGATGGCTACAGTTTCTTTCTTCAGCGTATCAAATCGTTCTCCGGCAAATAAAAATGCATCCCCCGCTGATGTCCTCACATGTGCATCCTGATAATCGACCGTTCCGATACCCATAGTCATCCGTACATCCAGATTTTTCAGACTCTTAATCTTCGCTTTAATATAAAAAAGATGATGTATAGCCTGTTCTAATTCTACCTCTGCCTGAAAACTATCTCCTCTGTAAATATCATAACGGCTACTGATATGCTTCAATGCATCATCCAGAACCGGCATCCATATCGCTGCATCCACTTTTCTTGAATCTATCAAATCTCCTGTTATAACCGCTATTAACTTCTTGTCTTTCATAATATTGCTTACACTATCAACAAATATAGTGATAAATACAAATATCACTATATATAATGATTATTTTATTTTAAAAACAAATCATTAGGATATTTGATTTTAATTAAAGACATTTGCATACTTTCAAAAAATACATGTTATAACACTTATTTAAATATCAATTATCATGAAAAAACTATTCCCTCTTTTCATTGCATTATTTGCCGCAATGAACGTTACAGTTGCTCAGGTGAAATGGGCTGTAGACCCTGCACACACTAATGTACGTTTTACAGTTGAACATTTAGGTATCAGCTTTGTTGACGGAGAATTTAACTCATTCGAAGGTTCTGTCGATGCACCTACAAAAACGGGATTTGAGAATGCAAAGGTCGATTTCAAAATCAATGTAAACAGCATCGATACACGTATCGAAGCCAGAGACAAGCATTTGAAATCTGATGATTTCTTCAATGCAGAGAAATATCCTACTATTACATTGAAATCGGTATCCTTAAAGAAAGATAAAGCCGGCAAGTTAAAACTAGAAGCTGATCTTACTATTCGTGATGTCACTAAACGCGTTATTTTTGATGTAAAACAAAATGGTCAGAACATTACGGATCCATGGGGTAAAACACGCGCAGGTTTTACAGCTACTACTAAAATAAACCGTCTGGATTACGGGATCAAATACAATGACAAACTTCCTTCAGGAGTAGCTGCTGTAGGTTCGGATGTAACGATCACAGTGAATACTGAACTGGTACAACAATAATCCTTTCTGTCCCTTATTATAAAAAGTCTTTACTCCTGACGGGTAAAGACTTTTTTGTTTACCAAAACTAATAGAAAAACCATTTTAACGATTTAAACTATTTGCTACAACCCTCAGCGTTTATGAACAAAATTTAATATTTTTATAAGAAACGTCAATATTATGAGCCCGAAAACGAATTACTCCAAAAGGCTTCAGGCCTCTAAAAATTTCAAGATCAGTGATCATTCCACAGATATTTCAGAAGAAATTAGTGTAGATGAGGCGACAGCCAAATTAAAAGATGTACGCAAAAAACTCAGCAAATTACAGGATGTCATGTATGCTCATGATAAGTATAATGTATTGGTATGTCTGCAGGGTATGGATACTGCCGGAAAAGACAGTCTGATAAGGGAAGTATTTGCAAAGTTCAACGTAAGAGGTGTGGATGTACAAAGTTTCAAGACTCCTTCGGAAAAAGAACATCAGCATGACTATCTGTGGAGACATTATATCGCATTACCTGAAAAGGGGAAATTCGGGGTATTCAACCGTACACATTATGAAAATGTACTGGTGACACGTGTGCATCCTTCCTATTTGTTAAGTGAAAATATTCCGGACATCCGGGAAGAAAAGGATGTGACGAACGAACTATGGCAGAAACGCTATGAACAAATCAATAACTTTGAGAATCATCTTATTGAGAACGGCACTATACTTTTCAAATTTTTCCTGAACCTTAGCAAGGATGAACAGAAAAACAGACTCTTGAGAAGATTGGAAAAAGAAAAACACCAATGGAAGTTCTCACCCGGTGATCTATCCGAACGCCAGCTATGGGATAAGTACATGGAATACTATGAAGAAGCAATACAGCACACTTCTAAAAAGAAAACCCCCTGGTATATCATTCCGTCTGATTGTAAAGAAACGGCCCGTTATCTGGTCGCACAGATTATACTGGAAACATTAGAACAGTACACCGATATCAAATACCCTGAGTTAAGTGAAGAAATTCAGGGACATATAAAGAAATATAAGAATCAACTCGAAAGCGAGTAAGTTACGGGAAGACAGATGACAGGAGCTGTTGGCTACAACATTCCTGTCATTAATCCTCCGTCCAGCTGAATGGCTGTACCTGTCAGATAAGCAGCATGATCTGACGCTAGAAAAGCAACCAGCGAGGCATATTCTTCGGGCTTACCCAGTCGTTTCATTGGAATAGCATCTATTCTTTTGGCTTTTACTTCTTCAAAACTTAACTGCATCTTCCCGGCCTGAGTCTCCATGAGGCTATTTAACCTATCGGTATCAAAATAACCGGTCAAAACTGTATTTACCGTAATTTGCTGAGCTGCAACTGCTCTCGAAAGCGATTTACTCCAGCTCACCAGCGCCGTACGCATCGTATTTGAAAGTACAAGTGTATCCTGAGGTTCTTTCACAGTCATGGAAGAAACGTTAATGATGCGTCCAAACTGATTCTTTTCCATATGGGGTAATGCCTGAAGTGTGGTATACACCGCATACTGGAATAACAAATCGAAAGCCTGCTGATAATCTTCTGTTACTTTATCTTTAATTCCTCCTGCAGAGGGGCCGTTAGTATTATTGACCAGAATATCTGTTTTTCTGCTGGAGAAGAAGGCAGCAATCTTTTCTTTTGCTTCATCAAATAAACTGAAATCTACAACCAGGTGATCATGCTGTTGTCCCTGAGTCGTATCGAGTATCTCCTGCACTGCTTTTAATTTTTGTTCATTGCGGGCGACAAGTATCACACTGGCTCCACACTCGGCCAATGCAATTGCGATGGCTTTACCGATACCGGAGGTGCTTCCCCCTACCATAGCTGTTTTTCCAATCAGTGATATTTTCATAGTCCTTCGTTTATAATATTATTGTGCAATAAAGACAGGAATCTTAACTGCATGCCGCAGCTTATTTACGGTTTCTCCAAATACAAAATCTTTTACTCCTGTATGTCCGTGGCTTCCTACAATAAGGAGATCACTATCGTGTGCCAGACAAATATCTGCAATAGCTTTTACCCGGTTGTTATAACCTAATTCATATTCCACAGCATATCCTTTATCTTTAAAGAATTCCACGTACTTCATCAGGCGTTCCAGATCTTTCCGGGATTCATAATCTCCGGATTCACCTCCGGTATATTTCACGGATGCACTTTCTACAATATGCACCAGTACAAAACGGGTACTCTTATCGGATAACTGCAAGGCATACTCTACGACTTTGGTATCTGAGAAGGAGAAATCCAGCGCGACCACAATATGATGAAAAGGATTAACTTCTCTAAACACGAGTTCCTCAAACGGAGGATGTACCTCTACTGTTGTAGGTCTGCGTTTATGCCATATCGGATAGAAGAATGTCATCAGTAATAATACGGCCAATCCTATACTTCCGGAGATAAGAGCAATGGTCCACCAGATATTATCCAGTTCTTCAATCCATCCCTTTACTTCTTCATAGACCAGCTGAAAATTGAGTACAGCTATAATTATTGCAATGGTCCATGCCATTATACGCACATAGGGCTTGATTACAAATTCGCCCATCTTTTTCCGGTCACTCACAAAATGAATCAGCGGTACGACTGCAAACGCCAGCTGCATACTTAATAATACCTGACTAAAAATCAGCAATGATCCGACTTGACCTTCTCCTGCAATCAGGATAACCAGTACAGCCGGAACAATGGCCAGCAATCTGGTGATAATACGTCTGAGCACGGGACTGATACGCAACCGCAGGTATCCTTCCATTACAATCTGTCCGGCAAGCGTACCTGTCACCGTAGAACTCTGCCCTGCCAGAATAAGTGCAACTGCAAATAATTTAGATGCCCATTCGGTACCTAATGTAGTTCCCAAAAGGTGATAAGCATCTTCCAGATCAGCTACCTGATGCATCCCGTTTTTATGGAATACCGCAGCTGCAAGAATCAATATGGCTGCATTAACGAAGAAAGCCAGATTAAGGGCAATAGCACTATCGAAAAAATTATACTTTAAGGCTTTCCTGATAGACAGGCTGTCTCTCGGAATCTTGCGAGTCTGTACAAGGGCTGAATGCAGATAGAGGTTATGCGGCATTACTGTAGCTCCGATAATACCTATACTGATATATAGTGCTGCGCTGTTTGGAATAGAGGGTATAAATCCCTTTGCAACTTCTGTAAAATCGGGCTTGGCAAAAAACATTTCTACCATAAAACACATCCCGATCATAGATATCAGCCCGATAATGAACAGCTCCATCTTACGCATCCCCAGTTTCTGCAGATACAGCAACAGAAAGGTATCTGCAAAGCTGATCAACACTCCCCATAGCAGATCGATACCAAAAAGCAAATTGAGACCTATTGCCATCCCCAGTACTTCCGCCAGATCACATGCTGCAATAGCAATTTCTGCCAGTACATAGAGTGCAAAATTCATTCTTTTGGGGTAAGTCTCCCGATTACATTGGGCAAGATCCTTTCCGCGGACGATCCCGAGTCTTGCACACAGACTCTGCAGCAATAAGGCCATGATATTACTCATCAGTAAGACCCAAATCAGCGTATATCCAAACTGGCTTCCGCCGGCCAGATCTGTAGCCCAGTTACCGGGGTCCATATATCCGACACTGATCAGATAAGCCGGACCGAAAAAACTAAGAACTCGTTTCCATTTGGTTTTGCCTTTTGTCACGTCCACACTTTCGTGGATATCGGCTAAAGATTTATGTTGCGGATCATCATGCATAGTGTCAGTAGACTGCCTTATTGAAAGGTTATGTTGTAAATATAAAAATTTAACAATACAACTGACAACAGAAGATGACAAAATGAACAGGCTCTTATTTTGAAATAAGAGCCTGTCATCTATTTAATCATTTTTTGGATATCCTTCCTCATCGAGATCATCTCTCAGATCTTCATCTGTCCGGGAGAGTTCCTCATCTTTACGGGAGATCCTGAGATGATCTGCATCAGTCTCATGCATTCCTTCTTTTTCCCAGTCGTCTGCTTCCAGATCATCTTCATCCGCATATTCATCCCCGACAAAAGGATTTGAATCGTCATAGGTAGAATCATCATCTTCCGCTCCTTCTGCAAGTGTATCATAGTCTGCAGGATGATCATAATCCGGATCGTCATCATCCACATCCAGCTCGTAACTGTCCTTTTCTGTATTATAACTCAGGTTATTGGCCAGATTATCTTTTTCTTCATCTGCTTCACCTTGCTTATTGTTGTCTTCCTTATTGATCATAGTCTTATCTCCTTTCGTATAAAAGATAACAAAATGATTAGCCAAATAGTTTTTTAGATCAGGATAATAATGGATCTGTTACGGTTTCATTCCCGGATTCAATACGTCCGGCCATATGCCGTTCAAAGTTTTTATAATCAGGCAAGGTGAGTTTCAGATCGTACCAGCTTCCGGATGAGGACAGATCCAGAGATACCTGAACTTCTGTCTTGCCGGCAATCTCCCGCTCTATATTTACATCCTTATAACTTTTGGATACCAGATGTATACGTAAAGGATTCTTTCCCTGATTTTCGATCAGCACGACAGCATTTCCTGTCGCTGCTTTTGTCATACTCTTTTGTTCAGGAATTATCTTCACCAGCAATTGGGGATCTGATGATTCACCCGAAAATGCTCTGTAAAAGCCATTTGGTCCGTGTACGCGTAATACATATTTATTATCTTCAAATGAAGTTACAGGCCATTGATATTCCAGGCGGTCGTTGGCTTTAACGGCAAAATTCCAGTTTCGGCAGATTTCAGTCTGCTCTCCTTTAGACTGCATATATTTTCCGGGAGCATATACAGTAAGCGGAACACCCGCTGTACGTGCACCAAAAATAGTTGTAGAAACTTCCATATGCATAGTAAACTGCCCGCCATCCACTTTGCCAAATACATCATACTCATACGGAAGAGCTGCTGATCTTCGTTGTCCTTTCTCCTGAAGACGGTTAAATTTACTTATAGTATGTTTTTGCTGTACAGCTTTGATTTCGGCTTTTGTCAACTCTTCGAACCCTGAAGGATCCTCTTTAAACTGGGCATTATAGATATTTTCAATGTATTGATTTCTGTTTAGAAATGGAAGCTGATCTTTCGCTGACTCGAAAGGCGTAAATGCAGATGTCAGGTCCCCACATATGGTTCTTCTCCATGCACTGATATTATCCAGATGAATGGATTTATTATACTTTGCATTAATGAATTTTTCGAGGAATTGTAATGATGAGGTATGATCAAATACCTGCGAACAGACTTTACCGCCTCGGCTCCATGGGGAGACAATATACATCGGCACCCGAAATCCTAACCCTACAGGTGCTTCTCTGGCCTGCTTTTTAGGAATTCCCTGTTTCAATTCATTTTCCAGACGTACATGTTCAACTTCTGTATCTATTCCGGCAGAGCATTTACCGGTTTCAGGTTTATTATTATCCGGTATTGAAAAAGGTGGAATATGATCATAATATCCGTCATTCTCATCGTAGGTAATAATAAATATGGTTTTCTTCCAGACTTCCGGATTTTGGGTCAGAATATCCAGCACTTCAGATACATACCAGGCTCCGTACCAAGGTGCACTGGGATGATCCGAAAAATTTTGCGGGCCAGCCAGCCAGGAGACTGCCGGCAGTTTGCCGGCTTTAACATCTGCCCTGAATTGATGCAGGATATCTCCTTTTGGCACTTCTACCTCCCGCAGTTTTCCGCTTTCATTAAAGGTCAGCTTTTCTAATGAACGAAAGTCTGCATCTTCCTTATTCGTGACAAATGCACGCTGATTAAGGGATTTTTCAAATGCGCTCAGCTTGTTGTATTGCTCAGCACTATACATTTTCAATTCTTGTTCAGCTTTATTCAAAGCCTCTTGTTTATTCCTGAGACTTTCTCTTATCCTTGCAGACTCTTCCGAAGAAGAAGGACTGGCCTCTTCCAGTTTACCGATTTCTCCCGGCAGCTTCTCTACTTGTTTCCTTAAATTATCCAGATAAGAATCCTTGAATTTGACATGATATGCTTCGAAAAACTCTAAAAGATTACAACCAAAATTAGATAACCAGGAGCGCTCCTTACCTGCAAAACCTCCTCCACAACTTGTTTCGTTCTGATAAAATTTCCATGCCACTTTATTTTCTTCCAATAACTCCGGAAATGTCTTCCATGTATGCTTCCCATAAGCGTAATCATCATTACGGATATTTACTTTTTGCAAACCATCGAGTTCCTGGGTAATCTTTCCGGTCCAGAAAAAAGAACGGTTTGGAGTCGTACTGGTCATTCCTGAACAGAAATTCTGATCACAGACTGTAAATGCATCTGCAAGTGAATAATGAAAAGGAAGATCTTCGCGTGAATAATATCCCAGTGTCAGCGGCATATCTGCATATTTCTTATTCCCGGATCTTTTTGATATCAACCACTGGTCATACTTACCCCCATTAAAAGCATCTACCTGACTGGCTCTTGAATGTGGCAGGGAGCCTATCCAGGTTACTTTGCTGCCCATAAGATTTAACCGGAACGGTGCATAGGTCTTTCCAAGGTGATCTGTCTGAAACCATACCGGATTCTGATCAGGAAGCGTTACCACCCGAGGGTCATTAAATCCCCTTACACCTGACAGACTTCCGAGCGTATGATCAAAAGATCGGTTTTCCTGCATTAGAATAACTACATGTTCCGCATCCAGATAGGTACTGCCGGGATCCGGATCAATCGCTAAAGCTCTTTGAATAGATGCGGGCATAACGGTTGCAAGACCAGCTGCTCCCGAGAAAAGGATGGACTTTCGGATAAATTCTCTTCTGCTTTCCATAGAAGGTAATAAGTTGATGTATTAAAAGGTAGGATAAATCTACATATATTTTAAAAGAACATAAGGCAGGACTTTGTAATAGTTGTGTGACTGATTTTGACGTTTTTATCACAATGTGCTTTGCTAAAAATTCTATCTTTGCCCCATGAGTCAGTATGCCGTAATATTTGATATGGATGGTGTCATTTGTCACACAAATCCCTATCATGCCAAAGCCTTCGAGGCATTTTTTAATAAATATAATATCGAAAGCAGCGAACAGGAATTTCAGGATCATATGTATGGCAAGCACAACAGCTATATTATGAGCCACTTCTTTAAAAGACCTGTAGAGGGGGAAGAACTTCTGCGTCTTGAATTTGAAAAAGAAGATATGTTCAGACAGATTTATAAGTCTGAGATTACACCGATAAGCCGATTTCCTGAATTTCTGGATGAACTCAAACAGGAAGGTTTCAAAACGGCTGTAGCCACTTCGGCTCCTAAAGCCAATTTGGATCTTATTGTAGAAGGTTTGCAATTCGGCCCTAAGATGGAATCAATGCTTTCCAGTGAAAATGTCACAAAGCACAAGCCTGATCCACAGGTATATCTGTTAACGGCTGAAAGATTAGGAGTAGATCCATCACAATGTCTGGTGTTTGAGGATTCCTATTCCGGTATTTCAGCAGCTTTGAATGCAGGCATGAAAGTAGTAGGAGTACTGAGCTCACATACACGGGAACAGTTGCCACCTTGTGATGCCTACATCTCTGATTATACCGAAATAACCGCGCAGAAGGTAAAAGAGCTGATCAATAGCTGATATGCAGGAAGCCTTTGATCTGCTGCACTCTCCCTATCATTGGGCATTGTACTTCTTTTGTGCGATGCTCATCGGGATGTCCAAGACAGGTGTACAGAATATAGGTACACTTGCTGTACCTCTGTTTGCTTTTCTGTTCGGAGCGCGCTATTCTACCGGAATTGTACTGATTTTACTTTGTATGGCCGATCTGATTGCAGTGATCTATTACCGAAAACAATTCCGGTGGTCGGAGATTAAAGGAATGTTGCCTGCTGCTTTTGTCGGGCTATTGGGCGGTTTATTTCTGGCCAATAATATGGATGACCAGTTATTCCGCATATTAATGGGAATATGTATCCTGAGTGGTGTAGGCATTATGATCTGGATGGAAAAGAGTAAATCGGTCTCGAATGTAGCTGAAAAGAGCTGGTACGCTCCGCTATTTGGATTTATTGCGGGATTTTCAACTATGATCGGAAATGCTGCAGGACCGGCTTTATCGGTATATCTGTTGTCCCGAAAATTACCTAAATATGCCTTTGTCGCTACAGGAGCATGGTTTATTATGATATTAAACTACACTAAGATTCCCTTGCAATTATTTGTATGGCACAATCTTTCCTGGGCAGGGATTATTCTCAATATGTTCGCTATTCCTTTTATTCTGTTAGGTGGCTATCTGGGAATCCGTATTATAAAAGTACTTCCGGAAAAACAATTCCGGGTGCTGGTTATGGCTTTAGTAGCTGTTTCGGCCCTGCTGCTGATCATATTGTAAATTATACTTATATTTACCTATAATTAAAAAAACCTGATATTATGATTTTAATAGCCGTATTATTGCCCTGGCTTTCTTTTTTTCTGAGAGGGAAGATCTTTTCAGGTATATTATGCCTGATCCTGCAATGTACATTGATCGGTTGGCTACCTGCAGCAATCTGGGCAGTAGCTTCACGTGTAGATGGCAAAAATGAAGCGCGTATCCGTTCTATGCAACGCAATTTTAACAGATCAAATCGCTGATAACGTTGATTTTTTCAGAGCATCTGAATCCTCACCCGGATTGGAACAGGTATCAGTAGCCAACCCGGATGAGAACCTCAAACCACTATTCCAGTAGTCCTGATTAAAGTTATCTTTTCTTCTAACCTACGTGTAGTCATCAGGATTTCAGCTGTGCGATCTTATCCGCAATACGCTGGTGGTAATAATTAAACTCGTCTTTTTGCTGCCTGATAAAACTATTGTTTTCCAAAGCTCCGACTACTTTATCCATTTCCTCTTTTGAATCATAAACCATCATCCTAAATGAATTCTGGTAGTCCTTAGCCCGTGTCTGATATATTTCATCGGTAATCCATTGCTTGATTTCCAATGCCTCTTCAAATAATGAAATCAGTTGCTCTTTTGTAATTGTAGGAACTTTCTGATTATTCAGTTCTGCCAGTGCCGACACTGCATGTATAGTTTTATCCTGCAGATACTGGTCACTTTGCGCAAAATAATAGTCATGGACTTCGTCCCAGGAATTAAGTTGATCCGTTTTGAGCTGATGAATCAGCTCCTTGTATCTGGATACCGGAATTAACTGACCTCCGATATTCACCCAGTTTTCTCTTTCCCATGAAACGTCCTGCTGAAGTAGCTCAAGTGCAGGCTCCATCTGATCACTGTAAGCAGCCAATGCCGATGCACCGTAATAGCGGATCAGTTTTTTGAACAGATTATATCCCTGTCTTACTTTCATAAGCTGAACCTTTCGTTTGGAATTTTCAAAATGATCCAACAGAATATCCAGATGACTGATATCTTCATCTGACTCTAAAATTTCTGTTCCCCGCAGCATCGCTTCCTGATCTGTTAGTATTTCAGTGGAATAATAGGCCTTTGCTACTGCTACTTTCATGATCTGCAATGATTCGAAAAGTTCATTGACAGTGTCAGGTGCCAGAATATCATATTCATAATATTGCTTCTTTTCTGATCGTTTATCTCTGGCTTCGTATTTACTCGGATTGCGTGCTAAGGCATACATATTATGCAAAAACCAGTAGCCGGGTACAATAATAAGCCTGTCTTCTGTCGTATGGTTACTCACCAGAGAGAACGGGATACGAATATCCATTTCGTACAGAAAGTCTCCCTTTACAATCAGGGTATAAGATGCAAAACGGGAATTGTGTTTAAGACTCACGCACAGTCCGGGCCAGAATCCTCTTCCGGCTATAATCTCTCCGTCGGGTGAACGGGAATTATGATTGGAGCCTACTGTGGCACCGGCTGCCATATTACTTTGTCCCATAATCAGGGATGCACAGAGGAATGAATTGTTGTGATGCTGTTCATGAGCCGGAAAGATCAGGGAATTCAGCACTTCACAACAGGAAATTGTGGAATTCTCACCTAAAAAAGAATTAATCAGTCGCGCACCGTATTTTAACTGGGAATGAGCCGCAAGAATAAACCGTACAGCTTTAACTCCATAGAAGATCCTGCAGCCTTCTCCGATAATCCCGTTGACCAGCTCACAGCCCTCTCCGATCTGTGTAGGCGCAGTCTCTGAAGAATGAATGGTGACATTTTTTAATTTATTGACTCCTTTGATGTACGCTTGCCCGCCAATTCTGACGTCTTTTATAACCTGACAATTTTTGATAACTGTGCCGGTATCGATCGTACTGTATGTCCCTCTTTTGGAAGTATGACGTGCATTGGTCATTTGTTCCAGTTTGGACTGAAAGACCTCATCATCCCGATGACGTGTCCACAAATAAGCATCACTCAACAGCATTCCGTCAAACGGCCATACTTTACGCCCGCCGTTTTCATTGCGAAGCTCTAATGCGACGCGTACATCAGGAGACTCCCCGGTACGCAGAATACCATTTCCAAACTTTGCTTTTGAACTGGTCTGCATTTCATCAATATTGGAAAGGATGACCTCATCTGCAATAATAAAATAAGACATATAGGACACTTCATGAATGGCTACATGATTACCAATATCACAACTGACTATGGTCGAATGATAGATTCCTGTTGGCAGACGCAATTCCCGGTAATCCAGATAGATCGGCTCCATATCTCCGATACGATTCAGGCCGTAGAATCTGCATCCTCGAATCTGTTCGGGAATAAAATGATCTGTGACCAGGATATTGGACCAGTCATCAGCGGTATTACCATTGCTTCGCAGGATTTGAATCTGCTCTTGTGTCAGATGATGAAACCGGTCACTGCGTGGTAATTGTTCATAACGTAATTCATACTCGTCCTGTCCGGGTGCCAGATATTCGGCTTTTATAAATTGTTGTCCCAGGTTGGAAAGCTGACCTTTTTGTATTTTATTCATATAGAAGGAAAAATAAAAATCAACAAAAGCGTCCAGAATACTCATCCGGACACTTTCGCTTCTATTCACAGGGTAGTTATAGTCGTTATTCTACAGTTACTGATTTAGCAAGATTTCTGGGCTTATCTACATCCAGACCTTTTAGCACTCCCAGATAGTAGGAAAGCAGCTGCAACGGGATTACGGACAGTATTGGTGCAATAATCTCATCTGCCTCCGGCACAATCATGACCTCTTCAGATAATGTTGGTGAGATCACATCTCCTTCGGTAATGACAGAAAATACTCTTCCTTTACGTGCACGGATCTCCTGCATATTACTGACGATCTTTTCGTGATAAGCATCTTTAGTAGCTACAAATACAACTGGAAGATGCTCGTCTACCAATGCAATTGGTCCATGTTTCATTTCCGCTGCCGGATACCCTTCCGCATGCAGATAGGTGATTTCCTTTAGTTTTAATGCACCTTCGAGTGCTATAGGAAAATTGTATCCTCTTCCCAGGTACAAAAAGCCTTTAGCCGAAGTGAGTTTTTCGGCAAGACGCTCTATATCGGTATGGTTTTTCAGGACATCACTGACTTTCTGCGGTACAGCATTCAGTTCTATAAGCAGCTTCGCAAACCGCTCATCTGTGATCGTCCCTTTTATTTTAGCAATTTTGAGTGCCATCATGGTGAGCACAGTAAGCTGAGCTGTAAAAGCTTTTGTACTGGCTACACCGATCTCCGGACCGGCATGGGTATACGCTCCTGCATGTGATGCTCTTGCGATTGAAGATCCTACTACATTGACTACACCCAGGATAATCGCTCCTTTGGATTTCGCTGTCTCGATGGCGACCAGCGTATCGGCGGTCTCTCCACTTTGGGAAATAGCGATAATAACATCTCCCGGATTGATAATGGGATTGCGGTATCTGAATTCTGAAGCATATTCGACTTCAACATTTATACGGCAGAGTTCTTCAATAATATATTCAGCAACCAGTCCGGCATGCCAGCTGGTACCACAGGCTAATATGATAATACGGGGAGTCCGGATCAGTGCCTCTGCCTGTTCCTCGATCCCTTTCATATGAATATCCATCTGTACCAGATCCAGGCGCCCTCTCAGGCAATCATAGATCGTTTGCGGCTGCTCAAAGATTTCTTTGATCATGAAATGTTCGAATCCACCTTTTTCTATAGCCGAAAGTTCCAGATCAAGCTTTTGCACATATGGCGTGATCCGCTCATTGCCCAGATTTTTGAGAATCAGTTCGTCTGGTCTTACAATGGCAAGTTCATAGTCGTTGATATAAACCACTTCTTTGGTGTATTCCAACATCGGAGAAGCATCTGAAGCCAGATAATGTGCGCCTTTGCCAATACCAATAACCAGAGGACTTCCCTTGCGGGCAGCAATAATGGTATTTGGGTCATCCTCATCGATGACGAGAATAACATATGCCCCTACTACTCTTTTCAGTGCAATACGGATAGCTTCTTCCAAAGAACATTCATTATTGATCCGGATATCTTCGATAAAATTGAGCAATACTTCTGAATCGGTATCACTATGAAATTCATAGCCTTTTTTGATCAGTTCAGATTTGATCTGTGCATAATTCTCAATAATTCCGTTATGCACCAAAGCCAGTTTTCCTGAAGAAGACACATGTGGATGCGAGTTACGGTCTGACGGCTCACCGTGGGTTGCCCAACGAGTATGTCCTATTCCGATCGTCCCGCTAATATCTTTACCAAGCGCCTCTTCTTCGAGTTCGGCTACTTTTCCTTTTTTCTTATACACCCCCAGCTTTGTTTGCTGGTGAAGTGCAATTCCTGCGCTGTCATAACCTCGGTATTCCAGTCGCTTCAGCCCTTTAATAATAATGGGGTAGGCATGCTGATCGCCTACGTATCCTACAATTCCACACATAAATTGATTAATATTCTCATAAAGTCTGCCCAAAAATATAAAATTAGCGCAATCGATTGCTTAACATTAACAACTTTAATAAACTTTTAACGGATTACTCCAAATTAAGACAGTTTTTGGGGACGGAAATGTGTAACAAGGAGGGCATTCAATAAATGGAAAATCGTGTCCATTGCGTGATTTCAACAGGATATCAAATGCTGAATATCAATTTTAATATTTTGTTAAGTATGATAATAGTAAATACTTTATCTATATTGACCCCAATTTATCTGAAATTTTAAGTAAAATGCAAATACAACAAACATAATGACAAACAATACTAAACCAAATACTGGCCAGCTACCCTTTTTATTTATTTCTTTAGATAATGATTCAAATTCTTTAGTGTAAACTTTCCAAACATCATTATGAATAAAGGTGATAAATCGTATTGGATTTTTCTTCATATAATTATATGGTGACCTTCGTGTGTATTGCTCCGCTAAAGGATCCACCATATTCCATATTCTAATCACTTAGCCATCCCGATTCTCTAAGAAAAAGGTGTTATCTGGCTTTATAGTCGGATGACTATCAATATGAACTCCTTTTCTATGATTGAATTTATTCAATCAACTTCCCGTTTGTTGAAAAACGCGATTTCTTACCGTATAACCAAACATATCTTCCATCATTAAAAGGAAAATACTTTGGTATTTTTCCTGTTTTTATACACTCATCAAACCATTTTTTATATTCCAAAAAAACCAATTTAACTTTCTGAGGACAATCGTTTATCTCCACATTCTCTATATTATCATACAGTACTGGAGCAGGTGAATAATAGTCAGTATACGTTCCGTAAGCAATACGATTAACAAAATACAAAGAACTTATTTCTAGTGTATAGTATTTTGATTTTGGTGAAAACCTTATAGCCCTGGCATCGTTAGCGTAATAAACAGGAAATCCCATTCCAGGATGTCTGGTCGTATCTCCTTCAAATTTTAATAAACATTTAATCATCTCCAGTTTTTCCAAATCCGTCAGATTATTCACATATCCCTGTGTTGCACTAAAAATTACTGAATCTACATCCTTATTATATGATACTGTAAGATATGCTTTATTATCATGCATAATGATTTTTTCCACATAAGGCTGTCCTATAGAGTAGCTATTAATAAGCATAAGGGCAGTAATTAAATATAATATTCTATCTACCATACCAGATCGCATCTATGATGAAACTAACCATTTTTCATAAAAATCATATATTTTTTGAACAAGTTTTCATTTAAAATGACCTTTTCTTTAGTATGCTTATAATATGGGACGAATTGAAGGATAACCATTTATAAGCATCATTGAAAAAGAAAATAGAGCTTCTATTTGAACTTCCAATCCACGGGTTATTTGTTCCCCTACAGAAGGTCGAAATTTATAAAACTTATTACTTGTTTTAATATCGCCTACAAACGTTAAGTATTCAGCTAAAATAGATATCTTGTCTTCGAAAGAATAATTTTGAAATAATTCCCTATCATCAATAATATTAATGAATCCATTAATTGAATCAACACGAATATCCCCTTCTGTTCTAATAACATAAATTTGATCCTGAGAATTTTTTGAAAAAATCTTAAATATCATCTTTGCTCAGAAATGTAATGAACTAAACCATCTTATAAATCTTTTCTTATTAAAGTCTCAATATTATCTACATCATCTTCTCCAAGCCACATGTAATCAGAATCTTTCAAAGGCCAAGTTATATTTGAAAATCCGTTTCTTTTCATCTCTTTAAACCATTTCTTATATAATTTATAAACAGCGTCCATGTCTTTTCTCTCAAAATTACAATCTTCTCCCGTACGCCTATTTAGTATTACAGGAGATATAGCTACATTTTCATCAAATAGGTAACTTGTCAGTGAATACAATGCCTCAATTTCGACAGGAAATTTAATTTTCTCCCTTGATATTTTGAGCCTATTTTGGATTCTCCCATATGCTTGAGAATACATCCTGATACTAGGCTTATCGTTCTGATAAAAACATAGATATTCTTCTAATAATTTTATCTTTTCAGATTTTTTTAGATTGCTTTTTCTCATACGTACCCTATCATTTTCAAAAAAAAATTCTTCTGATTTATAAGGGAATGAAGCATTTATGTAATATTGGTTTTGTCCGTTTTTCTCTGTTTCTGAAACAAGAGAAAGATACTTCATATCGCTACAATTGATTGAATGTATAGAGCAACGCATTTGTAAAGCAGAAAATAATATTCCCAATGCAATCATCAAGTAAAATTTAATTATTTTGGGTCTCATTGTTTTTGAAGTAAGATTTTTTTGCAGATGTAGAACCTTTTTGAGCAATTAATCTACGACTAAGTGCCAAAGTAACCTGAGATGAAGACGCATATCCAGAACCCGCTTTCTATACTTTACCTGTAATATTGATAGTATATTTTGAATAATGTCATTTCCTTTTTGAATAGGATTAGAGGATGTAATTCAAATACTATCTCCATTAATATCAATATTTTTTATGAGGCCTAGTCCTGCATAAGAATAAGGAGAAATATCAAAATATTTCTCAACAAATCTATCCGCCGCATTCCATCTTCCAATCACAGGATCATAGAATCTGGTTCTATAGTCCAGTTCGCCGCCTAGCTCCTCCAGCTTCTCTTTCCCAACACTTGTCAGCCCACTGGCTGATAAAGATACTTACTATTTCTATATATCGGATTTGGAAATTTCTGCAAGTCAAACGAATAGTTATCATCTCTTTGTAGTACCTCCACTGCATTTGTACTCGTGTTCCGGTAGATGGTAGCTCTGATACTTGTACACGAGCGATACGCTCGTGCCAGCGGGTGGCCCAACGGAGGTTCTAAAGTTCAACTATCAACTCTACTGCAAACACATTTAACTGTATTCCACTATAAAAATTTATATAGTAAAACGATCGCCCAAAGCTATCAAACTCAGTTAGACCATTACTATTTTCAAACCGACCTCGATATAACAGGTCAATTGTCTTAAAATCATTAAGCACACCTTCATCAACAACAAATGAACAAGTCTGCATTACAGAATCAGTAAACACTAAATCAACTAGCTCATGACTGGACTCAGTTTTCATATTGACACGCTTAAAAGTAAGACGACATTCTTTATCTTCTACTTTGTACTCTAATCTAACGCATTCATAGTCATTATGCAGATCCAAATAAGTATCACCCAAGTCCACCTCTGCAATGTTTCTAAATAATTCAGATTGAGGCAAACTGATCTTTCTCTTTACTGTTTCTCTAGCCATTTTCTTACTGCTCTAATTTCTTGTTGGGTCATTGAAACGGTTTCCTTACTCGCTCTAATTATACTCTTCACCTCTACATTGACCATATTCTTATTATAAACTTGTTTATGTGGTATCTCTATTCCTGCGTGCGCTCTGCCCTTTAGATCAAATCTTATTTGCTGTTTTGGCGTTGACAACGTAACAGAATTACGCCTGCCTATTAATGTTCCTGAGATTTTTTCTGCTTGCGTAACCAAAGATGGCTTAGCAGCAACTTTAGACACATCTTGAACAACATGAGCAACATTGGAACTCTTTGACAAACTTTTAACTATATCTGCCGCAGATGATGTCACTCCTGGCGTCTTAGTTAAAGCGCACCTTTATTCTCTATTAATTTACCTTAACCAATGATTCATCGTTAATAAAAATTACTGGAGAAAAGCTTTTAGTTTCTAACAGATAATAATATTCATAGAATTCAGCTCTATTTTCAAGCTTTTTCAGTCTAGTCATATTATACCTCTCAATATAGGTTGAACCAGAATACTTAAAAGGTACAATAACTTTACCCCAAATACCGTCTATAAATGTAATACTTAACTCTTTATTTGAGTCTTTAACCTTAAAAAAAACACTTTGCTGATTCAAATAATCTTCAAAAGAATTATTCACACAGTCTTCCCATTCCAATTGTAATGGAGAATTTAACGCTTTCCGCAAAAATGTGTTTATTTCAACAGATTTAATTTCTTCCATAAAAGAAGTCGGAATAAATAAGTCATTGTGTACCGGTTGACATTCTCGCTGATAAACCGAAAAAAAACTTTCGTCTTTAAATTTTTTCAATGGAACAAACGTAAATTTACGAGGGATATCGGATCCCTTTCTTATCGTTTCTTGTTGCCCTTCAATAATTAAGTAACCTTGCACTCTTGCCTTTTCTACGGCAAAAGAAGACTCTTTTTGTTGTCCTGTCACTGTTAAGGGAATTGAGCAGATAAATAAATAGAATATAAATAAATTTTTCATATCATTTTTCTTTATAAATTGCTCCTGGGGTACCCAGATCTTTATGTTGGATAATACGCTTTACCTCTTTTGGCGATAAATACATAGACTCTAATGATTTAGGATTACTTACTCTATCCATTATCGTCCGAATACCATTACCGTTTAGAGGGATAACTATAATTGTATACTCCTGTACCACCCGCTCCAATAGTATTAGACCCTCTTCCTATTTCATTCATATTCATTTGATTCATTATACTACCTGGATCCCCATGACTTGCTCCTAAGTTATGTCCTTTCTCATGAACAAAAGTCCCTGCGATTAGTTTATTTCGATCCCCTACGGGATTACTGCATAAGGTACTTTCAATCATCTCTTTATTTATCTTAATTGTGGTTCCTGTTGCATTTCCGAAATCCCTTTTCTCGACTGCCATTACTAATTATATTTCCATATTGACGTTCTATCCCATCAATTTCAATTCTATCTTTATAAGCAATATCATGAGCACTTCCAATATCTTCGGCACCAATTTCGCTCGCTTTAAGTTCAATAACAGTGTAATATGAGTTACCATCTTTATCTATAAAACTATGAGCCTTTCCCCATTATTATATTGGGCTACAGCTGCATTTAATCCTTTGATCTGATCTTCATCTAAATCATAATAGTAATAGTTTGCTTTTACTCTAAATGGATCATCTTTAGTACCAGACCCTGTCACAATTCCATCTTTACCATTAGGATCTATAACTTTAATAGGATTATTAAAACCATAAGATTAGGGAGAATGTGCATCATACAAACTTGCATGAGGATTTACCACATTCCATCTTCCAATTACCGGATCATCCGCCAATAGGCGGACAGGTGTCATCTGGCTCCATAGTCCAGTTGGCCACCTGACTCCTCCTGCTTCTCTTTGCCAACACTTGTCAGCCCACTGGCTGATAAAGATACTTATTATTTCCATATACAGGATTTGGTGATTTCTGCAAGCCAAACGGATAGTAATCATCTCTTTGCAGTACTTCCACTGTATTTATTTGTAGTCGGATTCCGGTAGATGGTAGCTCTGATAACTTGTACACGAGCCATACGCTCGCACCAGCGGGGGGCCAACGGAGGGGGGGAATTTAAAATCTAATTTTAGAGAGTCAGTTATTTGTTGATATCCTTAGGGCCCATATTTTTATATTCTTCCTCTATTTTCTCCAGATAAAAAGAGGATTTCGGGGGTATAGTGTCATCCCCAAAAGCTTCATGAATACTATATTTTGCGTTATCATATCCCAATTCATATGCCTTAAGGAGGTAAAATTTAGAAAAATATTCGGTAAGACGATCATTACTATACATCTTTATACCATTTATAGTTATTGAGGTATTTAAGATGATATATAGATTTTCGTAAGCTTCAGGACATTGGTATTTATTTGCCATTATTAATGAATAATAATAAAGCTCATAGTTTTTTATTTGCTCAAAAAACTCTGTAGCTAACACATGATAGGCCTCAAAATCACCTTCATTAATTGCTCTTCGGCATAAAGAATCCAATGTTTTTTTGGGCAACATCTCTTGTTTAGGAGAATCAATTATCACACGATCCTGATTCCTATTGTTGCAACTATAGAATAGCCATATAAATAAACTGTATATTAATATTTTCATTAAAGCTTTTCTTTAGGTAAATTTCTTACTACTCCCGGTGCATTATAAATCGTTGAACGCTTAAACTTTAAATCACCATCTCTAAATTTTAAAAATCAGACATCTTCCTTTAGACTTTCTATTTATTTTAACAAAAACAACCTCTCCGAAATAGATAATAATGGTTAAAACATTTTTTCCACTTAATTCAACTATCTAAAAATCTTACATCTTTTATTTGAAATATAGGGAACATCACCCCGTTCAAATCTAAGAGAAAAAGTTTTTTCTTTTCAACTAATGTCATTAGCGAATGATGGACATCATCCAAATTATAATCTTGAGTTTTCCATTTAGGATTTGTCTCCATAAACTCAAATAATTTCCAGCTTGAGAATTTAATAGGGTAATCATTTGTTGGCAAGTAATCATATTCACAAATTACACCTTCTTTTTCAAGACGACAACCTGCTCCATGATAATGATATTTATATAACCCAAGTTCTCCTTTTTTTTTATTAATAAAGCTTGATTCTTCTATTCCTTTTATATCAATTAAATTTTTATAACCTTGTATAAATTCATAATAATCAATAATAATTTCTTCTATTCTCATCATTTAAATAGTCCTTTCTGTATATCTTGAACAACACTTTTAAATTTATCAAGAGCCTGTATTGTATTCAACTCTATAACATTAATAGTTTGATTATTTTGTATTGCAGCTTTAATTCTATGATGTCCATCTAAGATGTATGTTTTTCCTATATATAGGTTCTGCAAAAATATAGGGATCCTTATCTGCCATTTTCTTCGCTGTAGACGCTACTTTTTCAGCAGCCTACACACCTTCTTCAGTAGCAATCAAGGTCTTCAACTTGGTTGGATTGTATTTCAGAATTTATAACGCACCACCTCCGGAAATAAGCTCTAATCCTCCAGTCACGCCTATAGGAGCTATGCCTAAAATTTTCCCATCTGCCCCGACTCTATAGTTTATTCCGGTTTTAGTATCCTTCCATTTCCTGGCCTCTATTGTATTCCAAAATATACTAAATACATTACCTGATGGTTCTAACACATGTTTACCTTTTTTTAAATCAAAAGGTGTTTGAGGATCCTGCACTGTCTGTCCTTGCCCATCAGAAAAACTTCCATCTCCTTGATTAGTCCATGTCGACTCATTTTGAGATTTATTCCAAATATCATCAAAAAAAAGATTGTGATAACATTCCATCAGGATCAATAAACCGAATTGGATTATTGTTACCATATACATAAGACGAAAAACTACGCATTTTCTCCACCAAAGGATCCACCACATTCCATCTTCCAATCACAGGATCGTAGAATCTGACTCCATAGTCCAGTTGGCCACCTGACTCCTCCTGCTTTTCCTTCCCAACACTTGTCAGCCCACTGGCTGATAAAGATACTTATTATTTCCACCGGATTTGGGGATTTCTGTAACCCAAACGAATAGTAGTCATCTCTTTGTAAGACCTCCACTGCATTTGTTCCCGGGTTCTGGTAGATGGTAGCTCTGATATCTAACTTGTACACGAGCGATACGCTCGCGCCAGCGGGGGAATTTATTCAATCAATTTCCCGTCTTTTGAAAAACGGGATTTCTTACCGTATAACCAAACATATCTTCCATCATTAAAAGGAAAATACTTTGGTATTTTTCCTGTTTTTATACACTCATCAAACCATTTTTTATATTCCGAAAAAACCAATTTAACTTTCTGGGGACAATCGTTTATCTCCACTTTCTCTATATTATCATACAATACTGGAGCAGGTGAATAATAGTCAGTATATGTCCCGTAAGCAATACGATTAACAAAATAAAGAGCATCAATCTCTATTGTAAAATATTTGGACTTTGGAGAAAATCTAATATTATTTCTGGCATTATCTCCAAAATATAAAGGATGAACCATTCCAGGGTGTATTGTTGTATCTCCTTCAAATTTTAATAAGCATTTGATCAACTCCAATTTCTCCAAATCCGTCAGATTATTCTTGAAACCGTCAATTGCATTAAAAAATACTGTATCTATATCTTTCTTATATGATATTTTAAGGTATGCCTTATTATCTTTCTTAATAATTTTTTCCACATAGGGTTGTCCTATACAATAGCTATTAATAAACATAAGGACAATAATTAAATATAATATTCTATCTTTCATACCAGATCGCATCTATTAATTCCTGAAGGGTTGAAAGCCCGTTTTCTTTCCTAATCTTATCTATTTCTTCCTTACTTATTTTTCGAACTCCCCGAGAAACTGTTCCTGATTTAGTATTCACAACTCTATCAGACGAATTTCTTTTATAATAACTCTTATTATTCATGTTAATATTGCTTCCCATAGCTGTTACGTATCCCACATTCATTGTTGGAAGTCCTTCTCCATGATCTGCAGAAAAGTCAAATAAGCTGTTTTTCAAAACGCTGTGTACAATTCCGCCACGCCCTTTCTTTTGATCGTGAGCCATAATTAAGCTCGCATCTGCAAATGAAGAGCTTACATATCCATCATCATTTAAAATAGCATTAATTACATCTGAATTCTCAGAAATATCCTCGATAACTATATTACCTCCGGCGAGCGATAAGCCATGACAATTGCAATCAGTTCCTACATTTGATGGATCTACTTTTCCTAATCTCATCCTTTCGTTTGCGTCATATGTATAAACTTCTCTACTCATTTCTTTCAATGCATTAACAGGCCTGCCTGCATCTGTATAGATAGTTATTACTTCATATTTTATATCAGCAGAATATATTCCTCCATTACTCCCCTGTATTCCGTTAACTGTTCTGGAAACATAAGATCCTGTTGAAGTCGCTATAATATTTCCATCTTTATCCTTTAATAATTTCCCCCCTTGATCTATTACTTTGATCGGATTATTTGCAGCATATTGATAAGGACTTATTGCGACATATACTTCAGCGTATTTATCCACTACATTCCATCTTCCAATCACAGGGTCATAGAATCTGGCTCCATAGTCCAGTTGGCCACCTAATTCTTCCTGCTTCTCCTTCCCATTATAAAGATACTTATTATTTCCATATACCGGATTTGGAGATTTCTGTAAACCAAACGGATAGTAATCATCTCTTTGCAGTACCTCCACTGCATTTGTATTCGGGTTCCGGTAGATGGTGGCTCTGACATTGCCCAGATGATCCGTCAGGTTGTAGCGGTAGCTGTATGTGCCATTTGCATTCCGGTAGGCTACGCCTTCTGCGGTATGGATCAGTTCGATTACTCCGTTCTGGTATTCTATACCGCCTGCATAATCCCGCTGTCCGGTGGTATTTGCTATTTTTCGAAGTTTATTGCCACCTGCATCATACAGGTAAGTAATCGTGTTCCCTGCTCCTGTCACCTGCTGTGGTAGATTCAGGTGATTGTAGCTCAGATTCATACCCATACGATCGGTCTTTGCATTGCCGTTTTCATCATAGCTGTAACTGCCATTGATAACACCAGATACGGTATTCAACCTGTTGCCGGTATAGCTGTAGCTGATCCCGGATCCGTCACGGGTAAGTTGGGTGATATTACCCATATCATCGTAGTTCAGGATTTCAGACATGCCGGATGTGGGACTGCTTCCGTTGGTCAACCGGTTCAGTTTATCATAACTGTATACAAAGTGCTGGTTGAGGGTTGTCGTCTGCCCCCATTGCTGTTCGGAGATATTGCCGTTCCATTGTGCTGCTGCTCCTTTGACCGGATCCTGGTAACTGAGCTGCTGGCTGAAGTGAGGTGAAGTACTGCTTGTCATCCAACCCCGCTCATTGTACCGGTAATCTGTCGTATTCACTGGGTTATTTCCCTGTTGATCTGCGCCTACTGTCTTTGTCTTGAGCTGTCCGATTTCATTGTAACTGTTGGCCAGTAAGGTAATTTCTGGCTGACTGTTAATCTGTTGTCTGCTGTTGACCAGACGACCTGTATGGTCGTATTCATTAGTGGTGGTGATAGTGGTCGTCTGTCCGTTAACGGTATGTCTGCGGGTGCTGCTTTCCAGTTCTCCTGTGAAACTGTAACTGTTGTCCGTGATATCTGTACCACCAATATGGTTCTGACTCTTACTCTGGATGATCCGTCCTTCCAGATCATAATAATGCGTGGTCAGCAGCATATTACCTGTACCCAGTGTGGTGGTTTTAGTTCCCGTCAACAAGGTCCTTACCCGTCCTCCGGAAGCCTGATTTCCTGCCGGAGCTCCAAAGCTGTTCTCCGGAAAGTCATACCGGTCGTAGTAGTTGATCGTATGGTAATACGCAATATTGGTTGGAAAGACAGCATTGGTATAGCCCTGATCTGTGGTTGTCGGGGTTTCCCAAAGCCGGCCGGCTGTCTGGCCATTGCTGTTGATCTGAGCAGTCAGCGCAGCTGCACTCTCTGTACTGTTGTAGATACCAGTCATAATCACCCGGCCAAATGCATCGTATTTGCTGAACAGCCATTCCCCGGCTGCTCTGCGGTTGGCATCACGGCTCAGTACTATTTGGTCATTGGTATTATACACCAGCTCTTCTTTTCCTTTACCAGGGATCTTTTTCTCTGTTAAGCGTCTGCGTCCGTCATATTTATAGCCATAAATATATGCATCGTAGCTGGGGTCTGCAGCATCTTCACTGAACGTGTTAACAGTCACTGCAGGAGGGACCACATAGCGAAGGTCGCCGAAGTCATCGTAGACATAATGCGTCTCCAGTTTTTTACTCTCTGTTTCCCAGACCCGTTTCAGTACCACTCTTCCATCGAAGTCTTTATATTCTTCTACAGTGCCACTCCTGCCACTGCTCCAGTTCTCATCTTTGGTGGTGGTTTTGTACAGCCTGCCCGGTTGGTAATAGGTGGCTGTGGCTCCGTTTTCGGCTGCATTGAGCTGCCATAGTTTCACATCATTGGCTGCATTGGTACCGTAGTCTGTACGTACCGTATGACCTGAGCTCAGTTGCCAGGCTTCGCCCGGAGAGCCCTGAGCCTGCACCCGGTTCAGCGGGCTGTTCTCAAACTGTGTCTCTGCATAGGGATAGCCTGTTTTCCTGACGGCTGCATCCCAGCCCACAGTGGGATTATAGAAATTCATTACATCCACTCCGGCTGTGGGTTTATAGCTGCCATCCATGCTTGCCGAAGCAGCATAGGGAAGATATTTTTTGCTCTCTCTGCCGAAGCCGTCGTACTCTATATGCTGTACAATGTCCTTGTGGGTAGGGGAAGCCATCACCTGTATACTCTGTAGTGGCCGGCCCAGGCCGTCAAAGTACTGCACTGTCTGGTTCTCCTCTTCTACGGTGCGGGACTGGGATAGATTGGCTAATGTTACACCTGCCTTGCGAAAGGTGCGTGTCAGGATATAGTTCTGGTTACTACTCGGCTGGGTTTGTAAAACCGGATGTGTCTGCAGGCTGCTGCTGGTATAGATCCGTACCGTACTGCCTGAAGGAATATGGAAGCCCGGTTTCAGGGTAACACTGCCACTGGCTTTAATCTGACTCTGACCGCTGTAGCTGGTCAGGATCAGATCCGTATTCTGTCCCTTAACCGTGGATAGGGTTAGCAGGATTGATAAGGTTAATATCGTGGATAAAAGAGGTCTTTTCATAATCGGACTTATTAGGGGCGGTAATGGTAATGGTAGCTCTGTCTGAGCTGCTGAAACTGATCCAGGACATGCTGCAAGCGTTGCAGACCGTCGTATTGATAATACTCCGTCTGCCCTCTGGCATCGGTCTTACTTGTCATGCCCACTAGAGGTTTGTAGGTGTAAGAAGTAACCTGAGAACCTGGAAGATTAGAACGTAATTTGTCAGAAGCATTTTTGATAAGCCCTTCCATTTGAGATTCAGTATTCGTGCCTGAGTTTAAGTCATTAATTGTAGCCTGTGTGAGCACTGCAATTATCTCCGAATAAGTCGCATTCTTAATTTCTGCAATAGGATACTGTCCACCATACCCCCACAGATATACGCTCTGTGAATTAGACATATCCTTAAACTCTGTAGGATTTCCATAAGAATCATATAAAGAAATTTCCAGTTGTTGATATTCGTCAGCACCTCCATTCTTAGCATAAATCTTATTTATATTGACTCTGTTGTTATCAAAGTTTTTAAAAGCAATCCGCTGATCCAGCCTTTGATTAACTCCAATACTATCTGAAACAAGGACTATTTGGGTCAATTGATGCTTATTTTTTAGTAAAGATGTTTCAGCAGTCTTCAGATTTTCAGGAGCACTGGAAGAATAATATAGTAACTTACTCATAACCTTGCCCTCACTGTTCATCGTTTTGATACGCGTTGGTTTAAAATTATATAAGTCTCCGTAACTCATTATCGATTCTGTCTTGACATTGTTTGGAGAATTCAACATTATCGTAATAACAGAATCTTGACGGACCCATTTCGAAATCAGCCGATACTCATTGACATAAAAAGTTGCAGTTTTTTTAACTAAGCCATTTATATAAGGAGGCGAAGCAAATGCTATTACGTACCCTATTCCACGGATTGCATCAAATGATGGCTTGGTTCCTGGTAAAAAATGATAATTCCAAAAACTATCTTCGTCTTTAATCGAATAGGTATTTCTAACTTCTTTTATCGCTGAAAATAAACCATTATTATCGACATATGAAGTTTCTTTTAACAATAGACCATTAGCCCAATCCATACTGATTACCGGAGGTAAAGGATAAGAATATCGTCCGCCATAGTCTCCATAATAAGAAAACTCTGAATCAATCCTTATCTTTTTAGATGCATGTGACTGCAATTTAGATACAAAAGTATAACCTACGCTACTTCCTCGCACCGTATTTAGGGGATCTATACTGTTCGAATTTTGAATATAAAACTTATGCGCAACAAAATTGTCGGTATTGGCAACCAAAAAATACTTTTCCATCAGATAGGTGTACTTCGGTTTATAATTTATCTGTCCGGTAGATTTCCCGTCAATAGAATAAACATAACTTTCTACCAAGGGGGCTGGATCCATGGCGTTTGCATAACTTGTCTGTGCTTTTAACCTAAGTCCTCCCGCAAACCTGTTCCCTTCAAAATATTCTTTTGTTATCATATCATAACTCAGTGTTACATTAGTTGTTCTTGTACCGGTACTTGAAAACCGCATGGTGTAGGTTCCCGGTGTAAGGTTCAATCCAAGCGTCTGATTTTGGTAAGCTGTATAATCTGCCTGAAAACCATTGTTTCCCTGAATGGACACAATGTAATTCTGTGGGTCTTCAGGCTCGTTACCTATTCCACCTCCGGAACTGGATCCGCTTACCTGAATCTTGAGCAGAGATTGGTTAGTTGTAGCTCCCGGGGGGATTGAAAAATTTATTGTTTGAGAACTCGGGCTATTCAGATAGTGGTCAAAATGTGTTACGGTACTTGTTGTATCTTTCGTATAGTAGTCATTTGGTTCGTAGACAAAATCGGTATATCCCTTGCTAGGGTAGACAATTCTCGTCAGTATATTTGCCTGTATATAGTTGGGATCAACATCACGATTAGCTCCAGAGGTAAATCCAAATTCGGACTCAATTGGCAACAAGGTATTGTTATTCTTACCATTATAGTACCCCCAATGATCCTGCGAAAACGAATATCGACCTGGCAGATTCACCTGTTCATTATATTTAAAACTATAGATTTCACCTTGATGTTTTTTGACACTATCTAGTTTTAACCGCATAGCTTCTCCACCAGAACCAAAATAGCTATAATAAAAATTTGTATTTTGAACTACATCTGCCTTTTTTGTTTCAATCCTATCCAATACTTTTGTTCCTACAAGATCACTACGGTTTGCACCATAATGGAAGTTGACCTCTGTCCCGTCCGAGCTTAGTATCCGACTGATTACCTTTGAATTGACCGTCATATCGGTATTTATATTAATACAATCCAAACCGAAATTCTGGGTGCCTAATGGTCTGTTTCTGCTCAATGGCCGCTGAATTTTCTGTGTATAGATTAAAGAAACATATTCGAACTGAATGGTTGATCCTGTTGGAAGGGTAATAGCCGTTAATAACATTGTTTGGCCAGTAATAGAGGGTCCTGATGCACAGTTGCTCTCCAGCACCGAAAATTCAGACTCTGCAAAGGTATATTTCACTCCTTTTAAATCCGTGATTGAGATATTATTACCGAGGCCTGAATGCTCAATTTTAAAGCCGTTAAAGGGGATCGTATGCGGCTGTCCAAATTGATCAAAATAAAATTTTCCGCTATTCCCATTTATCGAATAGGAATATGTGTCTGGCTGTGTATCAATAGTCCCTTCCGCACTTCCTAATCCCAAGCGGTAAAAAACTCCACCTTCATATTCTTCTTGTTTATAAGAAAGCAGGTTTGTTAGATAATTATCTGGCAACTTAAACTCTGTAGAAGATAATGTCGCAAAACCATTATTCTGAAAATCTCCGATACCATTTACCCCAACAGATATATTGTCGTAAGCGCTCAAGGACCAGCCTAATCCAACACTGGAAGCTATTTCCTCCACTTTTATGCCACTGGCATTGTAATTTATAGAAATTGGAAACTCGTAGTCCTGCAGCTTCAAACTGAAGACCGGAATATTGATATTCGGTTTTCCTGTATACAGACCTACTGGAATATGGCTTATCCTATTAAATGCCATAACATCCGGACTTGAGGGCAAGTATTGTTTGGGATGAACATAATTTGGCTCAGAAGATTGACCATAAAGATTCCATGAGGATAATCCAAAAATTACCAGTAATAATATTTTGATTTGTTGACTTTTCATTAATTTAATGGTTTATAATAATCTGTTATTGGATAATATAATTCACAAAACAAAGGTTATTGTATTTATAGCATTCGATAATACTTGTAATAGGCACTTCCTAGCTTCAGTTTAAACTGTTGCGTTTAAATTATCGATTAGATATGTACCTATTCCATATCGATCTTATCAATTTCAATTACCTTCAAAATCGGTTCTTCCACCTTTGAAGGTCCAAATCATTTCTTAGATGACAAACTATCTGTTTTTGGCACTTTAAGGAAAGCACTTTCCGTTTTAATAAATTTTCAAAAAATCAAAATTTCCAAAATAATTTTATTTTAATTTAAACAAACACCATCAATATACAATTTATATTCTCTATACTCAAATAACGTCATTAAATTAATATTCTTTTACCACCCTAAACTCCAGTTCTGTCTGAATAGTAGTGGCATCCTGATCGTAGCGGGAATCTTCGGTTTTGAGGGTCACTCTTGACAGCAGTCCCAGCTCAGGAAGAGCTTCCAGTGCTTGTAGCTGCTGCACCAGTCCTTTGTATGTTCCGCTCACCATAATTGTTTTGCGAAGCGCTATAGTGTCGGCATCATTACTACGCTTTCCTGTAGCAGAGTTAGTATAAGAAAGGCTTATTCCGGGGTCGGTCATACCTTTACTGGCGTTCATTATAAAATTATCATTCCATTGTACAGAGTCTTTACTGTATCGGGACACTAAACTATCCAGAACACGACTTTTAAGGATCATATTCTTGCTTCCCTTACTATTATTGTCTGTTCCTGTCCCGATCTGTTGCTCCAGCCTGTTGTTCAGAGAATACGCATTCCATGTCTTGCTAAAGGCAAAGATCCAGCAGATAACAAAAGCTACTGCCGCAGCACTATATAGCAGCTTATTTTTCTTATAGTAAGATAGCTTATTCCACATGGTCGTTAAACTGAACCTGTAAAGTAAATAAAGGGTTAATCTGATTCTGGCCTGCTCCAAACTGCTCTATAGAGACTTTTTCTATCCATCCCTTCCGCTCCAGATGCCGGATCCACGCATTGAGCTGTGACAGTGACAGACACTGTCCTTTTATGAGAATACGCTGGGACAGATTTATATCATTGATTTTATTTTTACTATCAGATACCGGATTAATGGCTATACCAGAGATAACAATTGCTGAAAAATCCTGCAGGGACTGTCCTATCTGATCCAGCAACCAGGATTGCTGCACACCTCCGTTCCAACCCAGTGCTTTTATTTTCTGCTCCTGTAATTCTATTCTTTTTTGCAGCTTACTGATATCGGTCACTGTGCTCTGCTGAGCTGTAACTTGTGATTCGAGTTCCTGATTACGTCCGTAATAATAAGAGAAAACAACAGCATTCAATGCCAATAAAGTAAAAAGTAAACCGATAATAAGTAGCAGATTTTTATTGAATCGGATTTTCTCCCGCAGCTCAACGTAATCTGAGTTTACAGAATTTACGGATACAGTATAGTCTTCTTCCAGATAGTCATACATCAGACAGGAGAAACCTGCGGCATAGGCCCCCAGATATCGCTGATCTATAACCTGTGTACCTATCTTTGTTGTATATTTTTCGATAGCATCTCTGGAGTAGCTGTAAGAAAGCCATTCTTTGGTCTCTTTGTCAATCTGAATCGTATGTCCATCGACTATATAGTGCCCGTTATATTTGTTGATCTGCGACAGAACAGCGTTATATACAAAAGGCCCAATGTAAAGCTGTACCACTTCATTGCCGGAGGCCGCGATTTCCTCGATCAACTGATCTACCACATTCCTCCGTACCAATGCAATCCAGCTCATATGCTGCCCCTTATGTACAGAGTAGTAAAAGGATTCTTCCGAAAAATTAGGAAAGATTTCCAATATCTCTGCTGTGCCTATTTCGGTTGTATAATTTACCTCCTTGACAAGTACCTGTTTCCCTCCCAGCTGCAGTGCTATCGGCAGCTTAGGCTGCAGTTTCTCCGAAAGCTCCTGCCAACCGGCAGCCATACCTGTCTCCGCAATGTGCAGACTATCCTTTTCTAACTGCAATCTGCAATATTCCAAACGCACCTGATCTCCTTCCCGGGCATAAGTTATACCATAGCAGGACTGGATCTGATAGAATTGTCGGATAAATGCAGGTAGATTCACTGTCGTTAATAAATAATTGTTGGTTTGATAAAAACTACAGAAACAACTTTATTAGTGGTTTTCTCACGGCTGCTGAACAGCCATTTTAGTACGGGAATCCGTGAAAGCAAAGGCACACCACTTCCACTGCTGCTATTCTCTGTACGTTCTATACCTCCCAACACAATCATATCTTCATTCCTGGCCCGTATTATAGATTCAAACTTGCTTGTAGATGTGGGTGGAGGCTGACCATCTTTTACTGTTCCTACGAAATCAGATATATCTACTGTGATTTTGAGTGTTATCTGATCATCTCCGGATATAATAGGCTTAATATCAATATTCATATTAGCCTCTACCGGTGTAAATTGCTCCGTAGTAACCGTTGTTGTCTGTAGGGAAGGAATTACATTTTGAGTAGTAGTTTTATAATAGCGTTTACTTCCTATACTGAGTTTTGCCTGGTGTCCATTGAGTGTAGACAACTTGGGAATGGATCGCATCTCTACATTTTTGTTCGCTTCGAGTGCACTTAATGTCACATAAAAATTGGGTGTGACCCTCCCCAGATTAAAGGAGTTGTTTTTTCCCAGAAAGGATAAGAACCGGTTAATGGAACCTGCACCAAAAGTAAAATCTAGTGCCGGAAATAAAGAACCACCAGTTTGCGGAATGGAATCTGCTACTCCCATTTTTATTCCCGTCTTCACAGTATTACCTTTATTAATATCCAATAAGGTAACCTCTATCAGTACCATCGGTACGATCTTGTCCAGTTTGTGGATGTAAGCTTCGATCTCTGTAATCTGGGGAGAAGAACCTGAAAGCAGTAACATATTCTGTTCTCTGAATTCTTTAATTTCAACGTCTCGTTTCCATTCCATAGGAATCATGGTCATCATCGTATCAATAGAACGATGCTGCAACTGGATAATCTTACTTGTACGCAATCCTTCATTCTTACGGTTTCCGATCAGATAAATACCATTATCTACTCGGTACGTATACGGTGTACCCTGAAAAATCGAGCTCAAAAACTGATCAAAGCTGATATTTTTTACATTTGTCGTAATATTCCCGTCAATCTGACTGTAAAGGAAGTAATCGACATTAGCATCTTCAGATGCACGTTTTATCAGTTCACCAATAGGAGTATTAGAGGCTTGTATCGTAAACAGTTTACCTTTGTCTCCATTGCTTTTACCATATACAGCATAATTATTTGCACCCGTGTTGCCACCTCCCATCACATTCATCCCCCCTGCTCCCTGTACCTGTTGTGCTCCGGGTCTGAAACGTATATCCGTCTGACGGTCATCATTGATAAATACTTCTTCACCCGGTATCAGATTTTCTAAGACATAGACATTATCATTTGTTTTTTTATACTTCAGGCTATTGGCATATGCCAGTTTTTCAACTGCAGTCTCAAAAGGCGCTTCCGCCATATACCCTGACACCAACTTACCATTAAGGCTGACGGGCACAATAACATTCTTATTTGAAATCGAACTGATCTTCTGCGCTACCCGGGTAAGGGTATCATTCTGCAGATTATAAGTCAGTGATTCGTTGTTTACATTATATGAAATGTCCGGATCTTTGACCTTAAAGACAGGTCTGGCACCTGGCAATTTGGTAATCGACATAATACTGCCGATCACATTAATATCCAGTTGATATGTTTTAGACAGAAACAGCAAAACATTAAGTGCAGTTTCATCTCTGAAGTTATTGACAATATTAAAATTAAGCGAAGGGTCCACATTGATATTCAAGTCATTAGACTGTGCCAGTGCTCGTAAAAATTCCTGAACGGAAACTCCGGAAACGGAAAGTTTTACTTTTTTCTGCAATCCCGGAACTGAAGTTGATAATGCATAAAGCCGCTCTTCCACCCGTCTGTAACTCTCTTCGGGCTGCTGGGCATGACAGACAGAAGATAATCCGGCACAAAAAAGTATAAATAAGATAAAAATCCGAATGGACATAGTGGTTAATAATTAAATAATAATGGATATATTTCTTCTATTGTGGTTTCCTGTTGTGCAAAAAGTTCAAATGCATTTTCCCCTAATGTTTTGATTTTTCTGATTCTCAATTCGTCATCCACCTGTGTATTACCTTTCTTGATTTCTTCGGCGAGTCCCTGATCCAAAGGAATAATTTCATAAACAGCTTTACGTCCTTTAAATCCTGTATAATAACAGTCCGGACAACCTGTTGCTACAGCATGTTGTGTCAGTGTGTAATAGGGCACAAACTGCTTCGGATAGATTGCTGTATCCAATGCCTGTATCTTTTTACACTTCGGACATAATGTACGCACCAGACGTTGCGCTACTGATGTGTTAAGTGTATTCGCAATCAAAAAATTGGGAATACCCATATCCATCAGACGGGATATCGTACCCCAGGCAGAATTGGTATGAATAGTGGACAGAACAAGGTGGCCGGTAAGTGCAGCCCGGATAGCCATATTTGCGGTATCAGGATCACGAATCTCACCCACCATAATAATATCGGGATCCTGTCTCAGAAATGTCCGCAAAGCAGCACCAAACGTCAATCCTATATTTTCTTTCAACTGTACCTGATTGATTCCTTCCAGCGTATATTCGATCGGGTCTTCTATCGTCAGGATATTGGTAGTTGTCTTATTCAGGTGTTTGAGCGTAGCGTATAACGTTGTCGTTTTACCCGATCCGGTGGGTCCGCTGATCAACAGAATACCATTCGGCTTTTTGATACCGTGCAGATAGTTTTCCAGATCTTCAGGAGACATTCCTAATGAATCAATATGAATATTTGCAGCATTATTGTTCAGAAGACGGAGTACGACTTTCTCTCCATGAAGTGTAGGTAACACCGATACACGAATATCAAATTGTTCTTTCCCTTTATTATAATGTATCCTTCCGTCCTGAGGGAGTCTTTTTTCGGCTATATCCATGTTGGACAGAATTTTGATCTTATTGATCAGTGCCGGATAATCTGTTTTAGATAACACATACCGTTCGACCATCATTCCGTCTATTCTGACGCGGACTCTCCCCTTCTGTTCATAACTTTCTATATGGATATCACTGCTTTTGAGTTGTCTGGCTTCCTGAATCAGATTGTCCAGGAAATCATGATCGAAAGAAAGTGAACGGATTACGCGTTGTTCTTCAGATGTATGTTCTCCGAAATAATACGTATTCAGTAGTAAATCGATCTGTTCCGTATCACAGGCAGTCAGTTGAAATCCGGAATCAAACAACATTTCAAGCTCATTACGCAAGCCATCTTCTTCCGTCGCTTTATCATACAGAAAACGGAGCACAGCATTTTCTTTACCAACAGGTATAATCCTGTAGTGCCAGGCTACACTCCTTTGAATACTATTCAGCAACTCAGAAGATAAATTACGCCCTTCTAATAAAAGAGTATTATCTTTTTCAATCGACATTCGGTTAATAAAAATTCGGTAAAATTATTTCTCTTAAAGATAGATAATTAAAATGCTCCAATACAAATAATATCAAAAATAAAACAGCCTGCCATCCCGCTAAGGGTACAGTAATTTCCTTTTTAGTTCCCATCCTTAGTAACAGGCTCATCACTAATGCAAAGCCTAAACTCAGGACAAAGAACATAAAATATCCCCATAGGGTAAAATAAACAGCGATAGCAATAAAAAACACAACATCTCCCCATCCCAGTACGGTATCGAATATCCACTGCCAATGTCCATTCCTGATCCGGAAATAAAGTTGCAGTATCAGCAGTTGCAAAACAATAAATAGGAGATTCAACGCACTGTACAAAGACACCTCATGCCAACCGTAATCACGTATACTTATTGTTGATAATCCCAGAAAAAGTAAAGGAAAAAAATACCAGGTGACTCCCCGGTATCTGAAATCCTGATATGCAATAAGGATTAAAATCAATACAATAAAGATTTTCAGCCACATAGACTAATCCGGAGTTACTTCCCGCAGATTTTTGTCCTGATCGATCTCCCACACATTAAACGTACCGTCACCATCAAAATCCACTACAGCAGTAGCTTTTGCTATAAATGAGTTTTGCTCTGCTTTGACAATTTCAATGCGATAGTTCGCCTTTCCGTCCTTACCGTCCGTACTTAGCTTCTCCTGCACAAATCCCAGCTCTTCCAGATTTCCACTATATTTGGATTTCTCATAGAAATAATTTTGCTGTAAGGTCTGCACATGCTGTAATTGCATTTTAGCTTCCGTACTCTTGGCCTTTGTAATCAATGGCAGTAAATTAGGCAGTGCCAGCAAGATCAAAATCCCTATAATTACCAGTACAACAAGTATCTCTGTCAGGGTGTATGCTTTTAATTTATGCTGGTTAATAATCTTCATAACGGTTATTTCAAAATTTACACGAAAGGTAATAAAATATTCGGGTTCAAAAAAATAATCAATGCGATTAATTATGTTTTAGAACGTTAGAAACAGAAGATACATCTTATCCTTGCAGACCACTGTAAAGGTATCCATACCTGAGCCCTATTGACCTGTACTCACTTTTTAAGCGCAATGTAAATACTGCATACATATCGGCAGGCTCTATATCCTGTAATAACGACAAAAACAACCCCATAATTGGTTGATTACATTTTTATAATTTCAAAATACACCCTATATTTACAGAATATAGAAAATTATAATCGCCAAACTAAATTATTAATCCATATGCACAATGTCAGATTCATTATTTTACTACTATGTATAGGCATGACAACTGTCTCTAAAGCACAGGTGTACAATGATGTGGCCCGTTACGCTATTCAAGGAATTCCGCAATATGGTGTTAAAATCCAGACCAATATTCCGTTTACGCTCTCTGCTGATATGCCTACTATTAATCTGATCGGCTATAGTTATGGCGCCAAAGCTCCCATGAATCTGCAGATTAATTTTTACATCTGGCACGACAACAATGTGCTCTATTTTTACCAGCCTGTGATTTCTTCTTCCGGAGCATATACCCCTAAAATCTTATTAGCGAATGAAGGAGGAAAAGTAGTTATTTTCATTGATGATAAAGTTAATTTTCAACGGTTCTATGTAAATGCATTCTCCGGATACAATCAACCGTCATATTATCAGGGCTGGACAATTATTGATGCACCCTTGACAGGTACAGATATTGCTGAAATTTCGTACACAAACAGGTTTAAAGGAGATATTTACCTTTCCGGTGATGGAATCTGGAACAGTCAGGGTAACGTAGGAATCGGAACGATTTCCCCACAGGAAAAGCTCTCTGTCAACGGAAAAATAAGAGCTCATGAAGTTAAAGTGGAAACCGCCAACTGGCCGGATTATGTATTCTCAAAAGACTACAAGCTTATGGAACTGGATGAACTGGCTGCTCATATCCGGGAAAAGGGCCACCTTCCGAACATCCCCAAAGCGGAGGAAATAGAAAAAAATGGCGTCGCGCTGGGAGAAATGAATCGAACACTGGTAGAAAAAATAGAAGAACTGACACTCTATCTTATAAAATATGCTGAAGAGGTAAAAGAACTGAAAAAGGAAATTCAGGAATTGAAGAAGTAGGTGAATCAGTTACCCAATAATAGGGTTAGTTAGCGGATTTCACCTGGCTTTAAAGCTTCATTATTTAGTAGTACTATTGAACCAGAAGTTTGCATTGTATTAATGAATTCAAAACCTGGCCTATATCTTGTTTTTACAGGCCACGTTCTTTGTTTATTTCTGTTTCTATTTTATATAATCTATTCATTTGATTTTTATGTTATCAAGAGATAATTAGGTAATGGAGTCGTATTAAATATGCTAGCCTTAGATAACCTGATTAAACAAATTATTAAGAACAGAGATACTATGTATTAAATCCATCTCTCCTCTATATAGCATATAAACAAACACTAATACTTTAAATAAACAGCTTCTTTCTCACTTGTTGTAAAAAATCTCTCTTATTTTATAATAAGTGTTCAGTTTATTTAATTCTATTCCTAATAAAACAGCACATTTTTCTTCCCAATCATTTGGATATTTTGTTTTGAAATAATTAAACACTATATCATGAGTAGATGGATTACTAAAGTCATTCTCATTAAATCTCAAATCTTTATTCTCCTGTTTTTTATACATAACTCTCCACGAATTATACATATAAAGATAATGTAGGACAATGGAAATACTAATAAAATTTATATCCTTGAGATCAAACTCCTTTTTTTCTCTATCAATTATTAATTTATAATGATTAGAAACGACATTGAAGTTGTGCTCGATCAATTCAGCTACGTTATCAATATTTTGGTTAGAGAGAACAAGATTTTCCTTATTTGATTTTACTCTAACATTCATACCTTCGCTTGATAAGCCAAGAGTGATATTTTCTATTTTTATTTCTTTCATACATCGTTCATATCTTATTGACTTTTTAGATAAATTATTATAATTCTTATGTATTGTTACGTCATTGGCAGAACCCTTGTCTATCTTTATTCCAGAACACTTAACCTGTTTTAGAATTCGCATTTAGTAAAGATTGTTGGATATGTGCAGAGGCACACCTTTATTCGTTGCTCCTTGAAGATCGAAATGTAAGGTCTTATTAGGAGTTCTTATACTAATTAAGTTTTTCCCAACTTGTTTACTAATTGTAGCAACTTGCTCTGCAACGATAGGTACCTTCTTAGTTGCAACTTCTCCAACGTTTATAGCCCAGTTTATATAATCCACTAAATCATTTTCATTTTTGTAAGCAAACTCAACTGTCGATATAAGATTTTTCAATTATATGTAATGGTATCTTTATAGATTACATTCCATAGCGAATCAGCCCAAAAGCGTTTGTCATCAACATTGTATTTATATTTTGGTTGCCCCCTTGTATTCTTAACTTTTGACAATCGATTAAAATAGTAGTCTTTTATATCCTCTTTTGCAATAGTCAAATTGTAATAATTAATCAGACTAAATTTTTCAAACCAATTCAATGTTATTATATTACCTTCTTTTCTCTTCGCCATGTAACAATAAGCATCATAGTAAAATTCATCTTTTTTGACAGGTAATAACTGCTTTGATACGGGATTTTTTACAAGTACAAAAAAAACCATCTTATCAAAATCAGGACTATACAGAATTGTATCAAGCATTATTTTTGCTGAGCCTATATATTCCTCTTTTTTAAATGAATACGTCTTATTTTTTAGAGCATCATTCAATTTATTCAAAATTTCGACGCAATCATTGGTATACCTGATAGGATGCATATGCACAATACTTAAAAATTGCCTATCCGTACCTTCTCCCCCTCCTTTACATGTAATAAGATTAGACACAAAGACTATTACTATAAACAAACTGACAATTCTAAGTTTCAACGACATCACATTTATTGTTTTACCCATTGATTTCCATTCCATATATACTTACCCTCTTCTAGATTTCTTAAGAAACAAATAACAATAAAAATTCTACGAAAAAAAACATTACCCAAACAAAACAAAAATAACGAAACTACAACTAAAGTAAAACAGAATTTAAAATAAAAGAAATAAAAAAAACGTTAAGAGTAAATAAGAAACATCACAACCCTTACAGATGCTACATTTCAAAAAATAACCCCTTAACTATTCACCCCTATTCATCAAATTTCTTATCTTTATGAAATAATATTAACCCGAATATGAAGATACCATTCCTTATTGCTGCTATAGCTTTGTTTAGCTCATGTGCTGATTTTATAGAATACCCTTTAGAGAAGGAACAGGTAGCTCTTCTTGGTCCTGCAGACAATTTTTCTACTGCAGATACACTGATTACATTTTGGTGGGACACACATCAGGATGCCAAAGCTTACAGACTACAGATAGTAAGTCCGGATTTTGAAAAGGTCGGAAGTGATGTTATCGATACACTGGTTGCAGGAGATAAAGCCAGATTGCCACTCAAAGCAGGAGCTTACACATGGCGTGTACGGCCGGAAAATAATGGCAGCGTAGGGATTTACACTTACCGCAAGCTGGAAATCAAGGCAAAGAATTAAATGAAAAACAAGGCACTGACATATGGACTCATTATTGTAGTGATCGCACTGTGGGGCTATATTATCTACACCATATTCGCTTCAGTATCTGAAGACAACACAACTGCGGTTATACGGGCTTCAACAATAGAAAATGAAACTGTCAATCTCAACTATTACCGGATCAAAGATGATGTACTGCTGACTCTGGATTATGAAGACCCTATGCTCAGAGGCATGGATATTCCTCAGGAAAATACAGATGCACCAGCTGTAACCAGCCCTAATCCGGCTGCTTATTTTACTCCGGCTCCTGTACTTCCACAGACTAAAGTAGATTATCTGGGTTATATCGAAAATGAAAATGGCAGAAATGCAACAGCCATCCTGGCTATACAGGGCAAACAAAATATGGCCAATGCGGGAGATCAATTGCAGGGTGTAAAAGTGCTGCAGATCAAAAGCACCTTTGTAAAAGTTCAGGTAGACGGCGAATCCAAAATTATATATAAAGATGAAGATTAGAATTTATTTAACCTTGCTCGGCCTTTCTCTGGTTTTATCATCGGGAGCGCAGAAAAGACAAGAGGTACAATACAACCGTTTTACCATAAACGGTGAAGACGGGTCAAAGCAGATTTTTTTTGCGGAAGACAAAAGAATAAATTCAAAATCTGACAGAATATATTCCTGGTATGCCTCTAATAAAATAACACGTACTGCCGGAGGATTCAGCGGTAAACTTCTCGACGGAGAGTATACCCGCTATTATCCCAATAAAAATCTCGCCGAGAAAGGTATTTTTAAGTTTGGCCTTAGAAATGGTTTATGGCGTAGCTGGTCTGCTGAAGGTCTGCTGACTAAAGAATCCAACTGGGTAGAAGGTATAGAAACAGGTGCATTTGTCCAATATAACTCCGATGGCAAACAGGAAAAGAAAGGAGAACTGAAAAACGGAAAATTGCACGGTGCTATCCAGCTATTTTCCGGATCAGACAGTACATCTGTACAGTACTACAACGAAGGAAAATCCATCTCTGAGGAAGAGTACACCAACAGCAATCTATTCCGGAAGTCCGGAAGTTATCTTGGTCGTACACTCGGTAAACTGTTTAATAAAAATAAAGAACCCAAACAGAAGTAATTATGCTGAAGGCCGCAGCATTACATCTGGCAATTATTATCTCGCTGATCATAACGCTTATTCTGGGATCTATGCTTTATCTGGCCTTCTTCTTCAGAGATCAGACAGCACGATTCAACCGTTATGATCTTCTTCAACAGGAACTGGAAGCCGGCGTCACCATTATGCAAACGCTTGATTTTCCATATACCTCCGGAGACAGTGTTCTGCATTCTGTATTGTATTCCGGAGACTCCATTTCGGTGAACAAGCAGCAATGGGGAATATTTGATATCGGATATGTCAGAAGCTATATTCAAAAAGACACTCTTCAGAGAGCTTTTATGATGGGTATACCATTGCAGGATAGTCTTGTTCTGTATGTAGCGGATGAAGACCGGCCGATATCTGTAAGTGGCAAAACCGACATTGTGGGTAATGTCCAGCTTCCTAAAGCCGGAATTCATCCAGCCTATGTGGACGGCAAATATTACTCCGGACATAAAGATATTGTACAGGGAAAAAAGAAGGACAGCGAACGTCAACTTCCCAAATTACAAAAGAAACGGCTGGATCATATACAGCAATTATATGATCTGCTGGATAATGAAGATTTAGCTTCTATTCCGTCAGGCAGTTTAAAGGAATCCTTCTACAGGTCTGCAGCACAATACAGAAGTATGGAAGCACTGAAACTGACTGCAGACAGTATATCCGGACATGTCATTTTAGTAGTGGACAGCACTTTACATATCTCCTCCAATTCAGCTATTCACAATGCCATAATTGTCGCACGGTCCATCCACATTGAAAAAGGTTTTAAGGGCAGTGCCCAATTCTTTGCTTTGGACTCCATTATGGTAGAAGATGAGGTACATCTGCAATTTCCATCTGTGTTGGGGATTGTAAAATCGCCAAAAGAAGATTCAAGACCTCAGATACGTATTGGTAAGAAATGTCGTATCGAAGGAACAGTGTTCTATTATGAAGATAAACGCTCGCCTGTACCAGCTGTTGTCTCGGTAGGAAAAGAATCTATAATTTCAGGTGATATGCTTGTATACGGCATGTTGCAGTATGATAAGCCTGTACAGTTTATAGGGACTACTTATTGTTATCGTTTTCTTGTCAAAACACCGGCTTCCATTTATGAAAACTTCCTTATCGATCTGACCCTGGACCGCAAGAAATTAAGTCCTTACTACCTTCGCTCTTTTTTATGGGATCCTGCACAGAAAACAGTTTCTGCTTCACTTCTTCAGTCGCTGAACAATGGTCAATAAGATGAATATATCTTTGCGGGCATCTACTCTGGTGGAGGTGCTGATTGCATTACTGATTATTATGTCTGTATTTGCAGCAGGAATGGTTATATTCGCTAATATAAACAAAGCATCCCGAAGCCAGACACAGCAGCAGATAAAAATGCATCTCAAGGATCTGCAAAAAGAATATGAAAAGTACCCTGTCGCAACAGAAGAACATATCATCAGAGACAGTATTGCCTATACCATTCGTATTGTGGCCAATCAGGATTATCCCCGATTAAAAAGAATAACTGCTTCTGCCCGACATCCTCACAGCGATCTTATTTTGGACAGTTTAGTGGTATTAAAAGAGAACAGAGATGAATAAGGATAAGTTAAAAGCATTTACCCTGATTGAGATTACGATAGCAATGCTTATAGCAGCTGTAGTAATCGGTCTCTGCTATTATACGTTTCAACTGTTTATGAATCTGTCGCATGAACAGCAGCAAAAGAAAAATGAGCAATTTCAGGCAGAGCTTTTACAGCATCTGCTTGTCCGGGATTTTGACCATGCAAGAGCCATTTATCTGGAAGATGAACGGTTAACAATACAGGATAGCAGCGGAGAGATAAAATATACACTCTCCGCAAATCATATCTTACGAAACCAATATGATCTTCGTACAGATACTTTTCAGATGAAAGTACTGGAACACAAAGCTGAATTTGAAGGTCCCAAATTACCCGACCCAAACCTGATCAACCGACTTTCCTTACAGCTGCAGCAGGAAAAACAAACATGGAGTCAATCCTTATCTAAGAACTATACGGCACAGCAGCTGATGCGTATAGAAAATCTGCAATACTCTTTTAATTAACACGATTATGCCGAATATTGACATCTCCCAATACAAGAAAAAGAAAAAAACGACAACTGCACGACCACCTGTTACTGATCAGGAAGCAAGCATATGGTCGTTTATGAACAAGGATATCAGTTTTGGAGATGGTCAGTTACCGGATCGTAAAAAAGAAGAATTTTACCTTGAACTGAGCACGCTTCTGTTGTCGGGAGTAGACCTGAGGACATCCTTTGATCTGGTTTTACTGGAAAAAGAAAAATCCAAGAATGGAAAAATTTTTACCGGCATAAAAGATGAAGTACTGAAAGGAGATGCACTTTCTGAAGCCATACGTAAGACAGGTAAATTCAGTGATTATGAATATTACAGCATCAGGATCGGAGAAGAAACAGGCAAATTAGGGCAAGTCCTGAAAGAACTGGCTCAGTTTTATAAAAATAAGATCAGCCAGCGCCGCAAGATTGTATCCGCGCTAACTTATCCAGCTATTGTATTTTCAACTTCAATAGGAGCTGTATTCTTTATGCTGAAATTCGTTGTGCCTATGTTTGCAGATGTCTTCACCCGATTTGGTGGTCAGCTCCCCTGGATTACAGCTTTTATCCTCAAGGTTTCTAATTTTCTGGATCAGACATTCTGGGGATTTATCCTGATTGTTCTTACAGTAATGATTATTGCCTATGTCAACCGTAAGAAGCTGTGGTGGCGAAAAGGTTATGCCAAAGTACTGCTTAAATTGCCCTTGTTCGGAGATATTGTGCGTAAGATACATCTGGCCAGATTTGCCAATACCATGCGTCTGCTGGTTAGTACGAATACGCCTCTGCTGACCTCTATACAGCTCGTACAGCAAATGGCAGATTTTTATCCTATTGAGGACTCTCTACGGCAGACGGAAGGATTTATTATGCGAGGCGAATCATTACACCAGTCACTGGGTAAATTTTCCTTCTATCCGGCAAAAATCGTACAGCTGATCAAGGTTGGAGAGGAAGTAAACCGACTGGATTTTTTCTTTGAAAAAATAGCTGATCAATTGACCGAAGAAGTAGAATACCGTACCTCCACCATCTCCAATTTACTGGAACCTTTTATTATTATTTTTCTCGGATTAGTGGTCGGTCTGATTCTGATCGCCATGTACCTTCCGATGTTCCAGATGAGTAATAGTTTTTAGAATAATCAAAATGAAATTCATACTTTACTATCCTTATTTTTAAGTTTAAATAATACGTTTTATTCTCTGATAGCTCATTCTAAAGAACCAGTTATTTGTTGACATACTTAGATTGCATATTTCTATTTATCTAGACTGTGATATTCAGGAATTAAAAAACAATTTTCTGAATATCGCAAGGATTCCGGATGATTTTCATTTCAGCTGTCCTAGATAGATTAGGGTAAAAGTTATATCGGACAACAATGATTCTAACTTTTATCTTTTAACTTTCTGTTATGATATATCACGTAGCTTACATAAATTAAGATTAAATAATAATGTATTTGAAATATTCTTGAAGGGTAAAATTCCAACATTTTTTCATATAGTCTAATCTTTATGTAATCAATTCCTACATATTCTAAAAACAAAGGTTCTACAAAATCTGTTATTTTGTTTAATGATAACAGGATTAATAATGAAATAAGTATTAGACTTATTTTTATTTTAGGCAAAAACTTCACAAATATTATTTCACCAATAATAACAAAGCTAATTAAGCCAAAGAAAACTACTTTCCAAATATCCAAATTTTCCGAAAACAAAAGTGTTAAAATCTTAGATGCCTGAAAACTAAAATCAATCACTTCCCTCAATAAGAAAACAATCAAAATTCCTTTTAGCAAGATTTTATCTGACATTTCATTTTTCATCAACTTCTTAAATTTATAGTCTAATATTTCAAACTACTAATTTACTTTGCTTCTTCTTATTGTTACAAGTGGTATTCAAATACCATGAGTGTCCCCTTTTTAATTTTGTCTTTTGCTACTTTTTCTTTTTTTAAAGCTTTCCGATATTTCTTCACCAAGGTTGGAGAATTTTTAACAATATCGCCAACCAATTTCTTACCATTAGTAGGCTAATTTTATTTACTTACAAAGTTAAAATAGTTAATTAAATTAACAAAAATCACTATTTCCTTTTGTTGCATTTATAATTTCCAAAGGTGTCCAGAATTCATACCATTTCATAATAAGATCTTCATCCTTAAATTCTCCTGCATATAATGCTCCTTCTAATTCGTTTACCAAATCAAAAAAAATTAGTTTTCCAGTACGGAAATCTGCGATTGATCCAATCATTTTACGCCAAAGTCTAGATCCGAGTTTCCATTTTGTATATGTAATGGTGTTTCCTCCTACTTAAATATACCACGTAAATAAACCGACACTTTTAATAAAAAGCCGATCGTCTCTTACAGACATCATTATATGTGAAAACTGCATGTGTATTCTATCAAAGACTTACTCTTATTCCTTTCTCGACTAAAATCATATCCCACCATTTAACAGTCACTTCGTATTTTTTCTATAAAAAAAGTATTATTTCCTACAACTTTATGTGCAAAATATCCAGGTTCCATATTCGATACAGAAAGTATCGAATTGTCAAGATTGACCATTTCTTGTATAGAAACAACTCGATAGTCAGATTCTGCTGCTTCCGTATCGCCAACAAATTCCCACATTCCATCTTCTAAATGATGGTATATCCTTGTTATTTGCTCATCTTTATTCAAGACAAATAATGTCGTCAAAACGGCCTCATTTGGATCTGAAAAATAATTATACAATTCCATCATAAATTATTACTTGATTTTTTTTTAATTCTCCTCTTTGGAAATAACTCTCATGTTTGAATTAGAGTTCATTCCATTATTCTTCTTTGATTGTTTATGGTCAATATCTCTCCCTGATTTGCTGTAGGTATGGGAGTAAACGCATAATTAATTATTTCCTGACCTGTTTTAGGAGTATGAAAATACACCCCTGACGATCCACTTAAGAGCTTTTCATCCGGGCCACCCATCACAGTTCTGCTGATGGTATATATGCCGGATAGGCTCCACCCTAATCCAACCTCTGTCTCTCTCTGACTAACTTTGATCCCTGAAGCATGATAGTTTAAACTGAATGGCAGGCTCTTGCCTCCAACTGAAATTTCAAACAAAGGGATGGAAACAGGAAGTACACCAGTGTATTCTGCTGCAGGATACACCCCATACTTCCCAAGTTCTGCAGCATTTGGTGGTTGCGGATCAGGTAAACGAATTACTTCAGGCTTTTGCCCTGTCGAGCCTTGTGCTCGTGTTTCATATTGTGTTAAAAAAACACAAACAATTGAGATAACAGTGTATAAAATATGGTTACTTTTCATCAGATTCTATTTTAGGTTTATTCTGTTCAGTTGCTGCTCAATTTCAGAAATACGTTTATTCTGTTGCTGCAGCTGATTTTCCTTTTTAATAAGATGAAGTGTCAGCTCTTCTACTTTCTTAAGCAGAAGTTTATTCATCTCGCCTAATGACACCCCTTCCTTTTCGGCTTCTGCAGCCTTTGGCATATCCGGCAGGTGGCCATGTTCTTCGATGTAAGTCTGAAGCTCGGAAAGCGATCTCAACTCATAGTCTTTCTTAAATACATAATCCGGCCAGTTGGCAGCTTCTACTTTGACTTCCTGTGAACGGATTTTACCGTTTACTGCCAGATCATACTCCCGCGGGGTACTGGTTTTGATACCAACTTTTCCGGAGAAATAGGCTACATCGGCCTGACTTTTATTGATTCCCAAAAGTGCTTCTATGGTCGGCTCATTACCATCTACAACCTCTGCCCTCGGGCCATAGAAATACTGACGATCATTTGGATTAGTATCGTAATGAAGATAAGTTCTGTGTAAAGTAGTGGTGGCTAAATCAGGAAACTTAAAGTCCTGTATTTCGGCGACCTTTGTTCCTGTGACACCATCATATAAACCTCCGTAATATATTGTAGACGGATCAGCACTCCCATGAATATAGCCCACTGCCAGATACCATCTATCCAGTTCGGGTAAATCACCATACCAGAAATAAGGATTAGCATCAGGTACATTATTAAGTGTATTTACATTCCGACAACCAAAGTAACTGTGACCATCTGTAGAATTCGTTTTCTTCAACCAGACCGTAAATCGATACATTTTCCGATGATCGATTTCAAAAGGTTTGGAATTCCATCCCGCATTCGCATCATTTATTCCCCCAACTCCTTTCCATAATATTACGCGGTTACCATAGGGTCCGACACCCCATTCTCTTATACTGTTACCTGGATCTCCATGCACCTCCAAAAAAGCAGTACTACCGGTACCTGGCACCCAATCACTGAGATTTACAATGTTCTGGGCAAGGGTATAATGACAAAGCAGCATAAAAGCTATAAAACTGGTAAGAGAAAGTGTGATTTTCATATTCTATTTTTTCTGAAGTAATAACTGGTTTATCTGCACTTGTTGTGCTTCATTATTCTTTTGCATTTGCAGAATATACAGCGTCAGCTCTTCTACTTTCTTCAGTAGAAGTTTGTTCATTTCGCCTAATGACACACCTTCCTTTTCGGCTTCTGCAGCCTTTGGCATATCCGGCAGATGACCATGTTCTTCGATGTAAGTCTGAAGCTCGGAAAGCGATCTCAACTCATAGTCTTTCTTAAATACATAATCCGGCCAGTTGGCAGCTTCTACTTTGACTTCCTGTGAACGGATTTTACCGTTTACTGCCAGATCATACTCCCGCGGGGTACTGGTTTTGATACCAACTTTTCCGGAGAAATAGGCTACATCAGCCTGACTTTTATTGATTCCCAAAAGTGCTTCTATGGTCGGCTCATTACCATCTACAACTTCTGCTCTGGGACCGTAAAAATATTGACGATCATTAGCATTAGGATCATAATAGAGGTATGTTCGTTGGAAGGTCGCTGTAACATAATCAGGAAACTTAAAATCCTGTATTTCGGCGACCTTGGTTCCTGTGACACCATCGTATATACCTCCGTAATATGTTGTTGACGGATCAGCACTTCCATGAATATAGCCAACGACCAGATACCATTTATCCAGTTCGGGTAAATCACCATACCAGAAATAAGGATTAGCATTAAGTGTATTATCTAAGTTATTTACATTTGCGCAACCAAAGTAACTATAACCATCTGTTGAATTCGTTTTCTTCAGCCAGATAGTAAAGCGGTACATTTTCCGATGATCGATTTCAAAATGTCTGGAGTTCCATCCTGCATTAGCATCATTTATTCCTCCAACTCCTTTCCATAATATTACACGGTTACCATAGGGTCCGATGCCCCATTCCCGGATATTATTAGCCGGGTCTCCATTAACCTCCAAAAATGCAGTACTTCCGGTACCCGGTACCCAATCACTGAGATTTACCAGGTTCTGGGCACAGGTATAATGACAAAGCAGCATAAAAGCTATAAAACTGCTAAGAGAAAGTCTGATTTTCATATTCTATTTTTTCTGAAGTAATAACTGGTTTATCTGTGCCTGTTGTGCTTCATTATTCTTTTCCATTTGCAGAATATACAGCGTCAGCTCCTCCACTTTCTTAAGCAGCAACTTATTCATTTCCCCTAATGACACCCCTTCCTTCTCAGCTTCTGCAGCCTTTGGCATATCCGGCAGGTGGCCATGTTCTTCGATGTAAGACTGGAGCTCAGAGAGTGGCTTCAGTTCATAGTCTTTCTTAAATACATAATCCGGCCAGTTGGCGGCTTCCACTTTGATTTCTTTTGCCCGGATATTTCCATTGACGGCCAAGCGTTCTGTTGGTGTAGTTGTACCAATACCGGTATAGCCATTAGCTAATACAGTGACCTTGGAAGCCCCGTTTGTAATAATGGAAAAGGGATGATTGGTATGCGTACCGACTATACCGCCTGCAACTGCTCCATAATACCCGCTTTCATGTGACCACAGACCACTTCGCGCGACTCCTGTAGTCACCAGCATCTTGGCATGCCCTTCTCCGTTGACCTGAAATGCTCTGTCCCAACCCTCGTTATTATCAACGGAAGTCGTCCCTAAAAGCAAATGGCCATTTTCATCCAGACGCATGCGTTCGGTATTGTTATTAGTATTAAAGGATACAAATCCCCCGGTTGTAGAAACTCCTCGGTGAAAATTGATCGCATTATTGATCTGCCCGTAAAAACTATGGATAAGGGAAAAGCTCTTGCCTCCTATCACATTTGTTCCTGTACCCTGAATTCCAAGAAAAGTTCCCGATCCAGTATCATCTCCTTCTTCCAGTCGGCCAAATATAGTTCCTAAAGCACCATACTGAATATGTGTACCAACATCCAATATTGCTTTTGGAGAGGTTGTTCCTATTCCGACCGGACCTGATGCAGGAAATGTATTCTGTGCATTTGCAATGTTAACACATAAGAGTAAGTACAAACAAAATTTTAATGTTTTCATAACGGATTATTATTTATTGGATGTTAATTTTTGGAGAAGAAGTTCTAATTCCTGTTGTTTCGTCTCGATATCTCTAATTTTTTCACTTGATGTTTTTATCTCCTTATCCTTTTCTATAAGATGCAATGTCAGTTCTTCGACTTTTTTCAGCAACACCCTATTCATTTCTCCAAGAGAAACTCCATCCGTTTCAACCTGCTTAGCAGAAGGAACTTCAGGAAGATGCTTATGTGTTTTGATATAGAGCTCCAGATCTGATAAAGTTGGTAAAGTGTAACGTTCTTCAAATACATAATCCGGCCAGTTGGCAGCTTCGACTTTGATCTCCTGCGCACGGATATGACCGTTGACGGAAAGAAGTTCACCTCTGGAAACAGTTGTTCCCAATAACAATTTTCCTTTTGCATCCAGACGCATACGCTCAATATTGTTATCGGTATTAAAGGTTAAAAAACCTCCTGTCGCATCATCCCCTCTTAGAAAATTAATAGAACTATTAATGTATCCGTAAAAGGAGTGTTCAAGAGCAAAACTTTTCCATCCATACTGCGTACTGTATTGGGTACCGTATCCGCGCACGCCCAGAAAGGTACCTTCTCCTGTAACATCACCTTCAAGCAACCGGCCTAAAACCGTTCCCAATTGGCCATTATGAATATAAGGGGCAGCTACGTCCAATATCGCTTTTGGAGAGGTTGTTCCTATTCCGACCGGACCTGAAGCCGGAAAGGTATTAGTCTGTGCAAATCCCTGTGCAGACATTGTAACATAACACAGCGTAGCTATTACTCCGGTTCTGGTTAACTTTCCTAAGATAGTTTTCATGGTTTTGAAATTTAATTTTTCTTTAACGTGTCAATTTGTTTTTGCAGATCAATAATATACAGCGTTAGTTCTTCGATCTTTTTCATCATGAGCTTGTTCATCTCCCCTACCGAAAGACCGTCCTCTTCTATCACTTTGGCAGAAGGAACTTCAGGAAGATGGCCATACTGTTTAATATGATTTTCTAAGCCCTCCAGAGACTGTAATTTATACTGAGGCTTAAATACATAGTCCGGCCAGTTGGAGGCTTCTACTTTGACTTCCTGCGAACGGATCTTCCCATTAACAGCAAGATCATACTCCCGTGGGGTATTCGTTTTGATACCTACCTTACCTGAGAAATAAGCAACTTCACTCTGTCCCTTATTTATACTCAGCAGCGCTTCTATTGTCGGTTCATTACCATCTACCACTTCCAGTCTCGGAGCATAAAAATATTGACGGTCATTAATATTGGGATCATAATAGAGGTATGTACGATGATTGGTATGCCAGCTGCCAGGTAAAAATTTGAAATCAACCATATCTACCACTTTTTCTCCTGTAGTACCATCGTAAATTGCTCCAAAATGTTGAGTGGAAGGATCATCCGCAGCGTGAATGTATCCGACCAGCAGATACCAGCGATCCAGTACCGGCAGCTCCCCTTGCCAGAAGTAGGGATTATTATCCGGCACATTATCGAGTCCCGCAACAGATACACAACCAAAATAAGTAGTCCCGTCGCGTGAATTTGTTTTTTTGATCCAAACAGAAGAACGATACATTTTTTTATAATCTATTTCTACCGGGTTACTATCCCAGCCTCCGTCACCGTCAGCATTTCCTTCCGGACTCGCTTTCCAGAGTACGACCCTATTAGCATGTGGCCCGACTCCCCATTCTCTTGTATTTTCGATCGTCTGACCATTCTGATTAAACATTCCCGCTGAACCAGCTCCTGTCTTCCAGTCGGTTAGATTTAATAAATTCTGTGCATAAGATAATGATGATGACCCAGCCAGCAAGAGTCCAAATAAGTAGTATTTTATGTGCATTTTCACGTTATTTCATATTATTTTTAAGTTCATTTATCTCCTGGCGCATTTCTTTTAATTCCCTGATTTCCTTATCCTTTTCTATCAGGTATAACGTAAGCTCTTCAACCTTTTTAAGCAGCAGTTTATTCATCTCGCCCAGCGATATTCCTTCCTTTTCGGCGACCGCAGCTTTAGGTATATCCGGAAGGTGTTTATTGGTTTTAATAAATGCTTCTATTTCAGGAAGGGATGTCAGCTGATAATCTTCTTCAAATACATAGTCCGGCCAGTTGGCTGTCTCGACTTTAATTTCCTTTGCACGGATATTGCCGTTGACTTCTAACTTTTCTGCAGGATTCCGTTTTCCAAGGCCCACATTTCCTTTAAAATAACTCGACTGATCGGACAGAACATTCAGAGATTCACTGAATGTATTTCCATTTCGCATTACATAATCTTCTTCATTGGATTTTATATCAAAAATCTTCCCTCCGATTGCAGTAACATAAGGATACGCATGTTGCACCCCGTCATATACAACAGGTACAACGGAAGCGGTAGCGTTATAATAGTAATTTGTATTTCCCCGCAGCCACAATACGATTTCATTTACTTCTCCCTGAAGTGTAGCATCTGCCCATCCAGCAATAAATGACTGGTAGATACTGTTATTTTTTGAAGTACCTAATTTTACATCTAGAAAATTAGACTCATGCCCACCATTGCTTGCATGATAAACAATCGTTGCCATCACAGAACCTTTCCACAACCCTCCCTCGTGGATATTACTTCTTCCTAAATACAGCACTGTGGGTTTATGCTGATCAAAATTTCCATCTTGCCATGTGACAGGGTAAAATTTGGTTATGTCTCCGCCTATTGTTATCATTCCGGAAGACTGACCCCATGTAACCATAAACGTACACAGGAACAAAAACAACAAAATTAATCTGGACAGCATAAAATATTTTATTTTAAATTTTTATTAGTCAGGATTTCGTTTAGAAGGATTTTCATTTCCTGATTCTGTTTTTTGTACTGTTCACTCTCTTTTTTTAACTCAATCAGATACAGTGTGAGCTCTTCAATCTTTTTCATCATCAGTTTATTTATTTCTCCGACAGACAGGCCTTCTTCCGTAATTTTTTGAGCCGATGGTATATCCGGAAGGTGTTTATTGGTTTTAATAAATGCTTCTATTTCTGGGAGGGGTGTCAGCTGATAATCTTCTTCAAATACATAGTCCGGCCAGTTGGCTGTCTCGACTTTAATTTCCTTTGCACGGATATTACCGTTGACGGACAGTTTTTCCTGGGGAGTAGTGGTACCTATGCCTAGATTTCCATTACTGATATAATGATTTCCACTGCCGCTCACCATAAGATTTTTACTGGAACTTAGCGGCTTATCCAGGACCGTCTGAGCAGTAAAATTATCAATCTGTTGGGGGTTCGGAGTCAGATTTATCTTTATTTCATTAACCCATGTTAATGCTTCGACACGATTTTGCAGATACGATATTTTAACAGTATAATTGACATATTGCTGAACATCTACATATATAGGAATACCTTTATTAGCATATCCTCCCATAGAACTGGAGAGGTCATAAGGTGTGCCGAGCATCAAACGAGCATGATGTATATTTCCATAACTTTCTACAAGACTCACTTCAGGCTCTCCATAGGAAGCCCCAAAACCATAACCGATATTGATAATATACTTGTCATAAGATGGAGAATAACTGGACTGGTAAAATTCTACCACAATAGTCCCGCCCGTCTGCCAATGGTAAGAATTATATCCCAGAGCTGCTATTTCATACCGATATGCCCGCGTATCCGGTACGGAGAGAGAAGTTATTACGGTACTTTTTAACTGACTCTGGTCAAAATGTTGCTGTGCTTTGCCTGATGATAAGAGTATCAGAGATAAAAAAAGTAAAATTAAATATTTTAGTTTCATAACTACTTGTTTTCAATTTTTTGAAGCCTGTCCATAATATTTAAAAGCATCTTATCCTGAATTTCTATTTTTTTATCTTTCGCTATCAGATGTAAAGTCAGTTCTTCTACTTTCTTCAGCAGCAACCTGTTCATTTCTCCGACAGACAGACCTTCTTCAGCAATCTTCTGCGCTGGTGGTATATCCGGAAGATGTTTATTGGTTTTAATAAATGCTTCTATTTCGGGAAGGGGTGTCAGCGGATAATCTTTTTCAAACACGTAGTCCGGCCAGTTAGCTGTCTCGACTTTAATTTCCTTTGCACGGATATTGCCGTTGACTTCCAGTTGCTCTGTAGGCTTGGGTATGCCAATACCTACTTTTGCGACAGTATATGAATCAGATTGCAGTGTGTGCTCTTCTGGCAATATCTGTTTAACAGCATGAGCAGGAGGTTCTGCTTTTTCAAAAGCCGGTTGCCATTGCCCTGCCACTGATTCCAGATTTAGCACAGCATAAAAACCTGTATAATATGGAAAAACAGCATAGAAATCCCATGTATTCTGATTGGTCTGTACAATGGTCAACTCAGATATAATCTTTGTTTTTCCTGTATTATAATAAGTACCAGCACCGTAAAAATTATCGGTATGATGAATTCCGTTACTGGTTCTGAAATGAATAAAACATTCGCCATTCTGGAGAACATCTGCATTATATCCTTTTCCGCTAAGAATACTGATCCGTGCATCTGCACCTCCCTGAGGCAGGGTCAGTCTTCCAAATTTATACCATCCGGGAAGATGTTCTGAATTTCCCAGATTGAAATTCTGTGCATACACATTGGACACCAATACAGCCATAACTGCAGTTAATACGATTTGCCAGAAAATTACTCTTCTCATTTTAGTATCCTTTTGTTAGTTCGCAGCTTCTTTATTTCCTGTTGCTGACTATGGATCTGCTTCTTCATTTCTGTCTGTTCATTTTTTAACTGCTTATTGGCAACAGACAATTCTATCATATATAAAGTAAGCTCTTCAACCTTTTTGAGCAGGTCAATCTGAAGATCACCTACGTTAATACCATTCCGGTGCATCTCTGCCGCTGAAGGAATATCTGGCAGATGGCCATTTTCTTTGATAAATTGTTGCACACTCTTCAGATCCGGTAAGTTATAACCTTCTTCGAATACATAATCAGCAGTTTTTGTCGTTTCCACACGTAGCTCATGCGCTCGTACTCCACCTACTACATCCAGGCGATACTCCGGATCGGATGTCCCGATCCCAATACGTGAGTCCGCAAAAAACCGGTATGGACGTATTGCTGTATTCGCTTCGAAAACAGCTTCGGACATAGTGATTCCTGATTGCAGCGGAGCTATATAATTTTCATGGAGCAAATTCATACGGATGGTTACCGAAATATCATTTCCGATTGATGTCAGGTGGTAGACAGGGATAACGGAACGAACAGAATCAAAATCACCGATATTCCATTGTAAGGCAAGCGGTTCAGAAGCAATTGCAATCTCAGAAGACTGACTAAGATAAGTATTAACGGTTCCACCACCATATACGATATCTATTCTCTTAGATAACAGCCCACGGTTCAGTTGATAATTATATCCTCCGGTAAGGGAAACTTCTACAATACCGCTAAAGGGAAGTCCCTTTGGAATCTGAATGTAACTGACCATTCCGGATTGGTTATGCGGAAAGGAAACGGTAAAAGATTTTTCAAAAAAATGCTGAGTATATCCTGTTGAAGGCCACAACATTATGATTAACAGCATGCAGCTATAAAGCTTACTTAAATTATTCATTTTTAATTATTTATTTTTTTAAGCGCTATAATTTCTTTTTCCATTTCAGTCATTTTTTCACTCAGTTTATGAACTTCCTTATCCTTTTCAATTAAATAAAGCGTAAGCTCTTCGATCTTTTTCATCATCAGTTTATTTATTTCCCCTACAGACAGGCCTTCTTCAGTAATCTTCTGCGCCGATGGTATATCCGGAAGATGTTTATTGGTTTTAATAAATGCTTCTATTTCAGGAAGGGATGTAAGCGAGTAATCTTCTTCAAATACGTAGTCCGGCCAGTTAGCTGTCTCGACTTTAATTTCCTTTGCACGGATATTGCCGTTGACGGACAGTTTATCCGTTGGAACGTCAGTTCCTATCCCTACATTTCCTTCAGGTAATATGGTGAACCTTGCATTTCCGAATCCACTCCCATATACACCATCTCCGCCATCCTCCCATATACTAAAACTACTTGAGTCATACCCGCCACCAATGGCCCATTGTTTGGCTTTATTTCTATAACTAAATAGCAGCTTTGGGTTATCTCCAAAACCAAAATCGGTGACTAAAGCTAGTACATGTCCCCAGGCCTGTCCGCCATTTGAATGAAATATACCTGCGGAAACATTAGAAGACGGAGGTGCCACTTCCAGTTGTGTTTGCGGCTCGCTTTTGCCAATGCCCACATATCCTTTCCCATCCGTAGTAATAATTTTACGCCATGCTTCCCAACCGGCATCGTACCCGGATCTTATATAAAGATCAGCATCTGTAAAGGCTAATTCATGAGCCTTACCTCCTGAATCATCTTCCCAGCCTCTGATGCCTAAAACGGTAGAATAAAACCCAGGAGCATTTAAGCCCAGAACAGTGTTAAATTTAAAAGAAGGCTTAAGTTTAAAATTGTATTGCAGAGGAGTAGTAGGTGTACTTCTACTATCTTCCACACTTAACTCCTGCTGCCCGTATACTGCGGAAAAAGCCATACATAAGAAGACAAAACAAAATATTTTTTTCATTTTAAAATAATGTTGGGCCGACCGAAGGATTTCACTCAAGGGATGTATACTTTCTGTTTATCTGAAAGAAAAAATAAAAAACCGACTAAATATACTCCTAAGGAAGAAATTAAAAAGTGATCAGCAATTCCAATAATAAAGATTAACAGCTCTAATATAAGAAATTTTTTAAAACGAAAAGCAATTTATTATTTTCTTCATCATAAGTAAACGTATGAAGGTCAGGTATTAAGCCTGTGTTTTTTATTTATTAAATAAACGGATTTGAAATAATAGCAGGTTGCTATTTTCTTTCGGAGAGGGACTAAGGATATAATAATCGGTTTGATAAGAATAAGTCTGCCTCATAAGCTGTGGACCTTATCTGACAAAAAGCTAAAATAAAGAATATAATCCGCTTGTAAAATCAGGCAATATCTTCAAATCAACCGTAAGATAAAATGCCATCTATACCAAAGGCAACATGTTTATTTTTCTTCTTTGATTAAGATCTGATTCAGTCTTTGGATCTCTTTATCTTTCTGAATCAGATACAGTGTAAGTTCTTCTACTTTCTTCAACAAGAGCTTGTTCATCTCGCCTAATGATACACCTTCTTTTTCAGCCTGCGCTGCCTGCGGCATATCGGGAAGATGACCATACTGAAGGATAAATGTTTCTAATTCGGATAACGGCTGGAGTTTGTATTCCTGTTTAAATACATAATCAGGCCAGTTGTTCATCTCCACTTTGATTTCCTTAGCACGGATATTGCCGTTAACGGATAGCTTTTCTGACGGTTCTTCAAGGCCTATACCGACATTTCCGTTGGTTAGAATATTTAAATGTCCGGTATGGAAATGTCTTATACTGAATTTTGATCCTTGTGCTTCTGAAAACTTGACTAAGGACCATTGACCATACCCTGTACCCGATGTCCCGGGTATAGCGCCTAAGGCAATGCTGGCTGAGCCATATTGAGAACTTGGAAGCCGCAAATTTTCATTAAAATTATTACCATTCTTGTTATAAATGATGGCTGTACCATTAACTTCCAGTTCCGTACCTGGATTCAAAGTCCCCACTCCAACCTTACCATTCGTCTCCAGCAATACCCGACTCCAGGGTCTTCCGGCATCATTATCTGTCTTGCGAAAGTATAGTTGCTGATCTACAAAGCTTCCCGAAAACTGCATGGCATAGTTATTGGCCGGATTACTGTGTCTGACATCCAGCAGATGCCACCATCCTGTAGCAGAACCTGGAAAATTGACCGGTGCATTAGCTTCATAAAATCCAGAAGTCGCTCCCGCATCTCCCCGCAGCCCCGCATCATTTCTAAGTTGTGCTACTCCCGGAAAAGGTGATAAAAGGGAAGTCATTATAAATACTGCTAATTTTTTCATTATCTTTTATTCTTTAGCTGATTGATTTCGCTGGCTTGCTGATCTACTTTTTCTATAAGCATATGTACACGTTGTGACAGTATTTCCTGTCGTTTTTCTTTCTCAATCAGATGCAAGGTCAATTCTTCTATCTTTTTCATCATAAGCTTGTTCATTTCTCCAACAGACAGTCCGTCTTCTTCTATCACTTTGGCAGAAGGGACATCCGGAAGATGCTTATTGGCTTTGATAAAAGCCTCTACTTCAGCCAGAGGAATTAGTTTATAATCTTCTTCAAATACATAATCCGGCCAGTTGGCAGATTCGACTTTGATTTCTTTAGCACGGATATTACCGTTCACCGCTAAGCGTTCCGTAGGCGTAGTCGTGCCAATACCTGTATAACCATTGGATAAAATAGTGACCTTAGACACTCCGTTTGTAACAATAGAAAATGGGTGATTGGTATGTGTTCCAACCATACCGCCTGTGACAGCCCCATAATATCCGCTGTTGTGGGACCACATACCAGTTCTTATTGCATTAGTCGTTACTAATAACTTGGCATGATCAGTTCCGTTAATCTGAAGCGCCTTTTCCCACCCTTCATTATTCTCAACAGTTGTTGTCCCTATACCAATATTTCCATCCGGCTGGAAGATCATAAACGGACGATCATAGTTCTTACCGATATAAGAATAGGATTGAAATGATTTTCCTGCTGCATCGAGATACCCCATTGTTCCTAATTGAATAAAGGATTCTGAATCATCATTGTTGGAAATACGGTATCCTCTTGCCCATCCTCCGGGCACTCCGGTTCCAAAATTTGCTAGTAGATTAACACCATATGCAGGTGCATCCAAACTAATCTGTACCCTATTATCCTGTTGTGCAGAGGCCATGTGTGTAAAAAATATACTGAGGGCTATTCCTGTTGTTTTTAAAATTTTATTTTTCATTGCTTTTCTTCGAGTTTTTTAAGTCTTTGTGCCATATCGGCTAACTGTTGTTCATATTGCTTCTGAATCCTTTCCTTCTCAATCAGGTGCAAAGTCAGTTCTTCTATCTTTTTCATCATGAGCTTGTTCATTTCTCCAACAGACAGTCCATCCTCTTCTATCTTTTTAGCAGAAGGGACATCCGGAAGGTGCTTATTAACTTTGATAAAAGCCTCTACTTCAGCCAGAGGAATTAGTTTATAATCTTCTTCAAATACATAATCCGGCCAGTTGGCAGATTCGACTTTGATTTCTTTAGCACGGATATTACCGTTCACAGCTAAGCGTTCCGTAGGAGTAGTCGTGCCAATACCTACATTACCGTCTGTATTCCAGATTCCATTTTCAGGAAACATTACAACTCCATTAAAAGAGTTTTTGTATTGCAATTCGACGATCTCACTGCTACTTAATGCTTCATCAGCCGTGGCCCAACTTGTGTAATATACAGGGGTATTATTAAAACCATGCGTAAACGCATCAACAAAAAAACGTAGAAAATAGCTTTTATCATCTATAAAAATCACCACCTTCCCGTTTTCCTGAGCTAAGAATATTCTTGGTGAGTAAGAACCTGCGGTAGATACAGAAGACGCCCATACTTTAGGTAAGTTTGCATCATTATTAAAGATGTAAAACACAAGAGTTAAATCCATAACTTCACCATTCCCATAGTTGTACCCTTGAATTTTAACAGTCGGCATATCAACCTGATGCATAAAAGGAATATTGGTTTTTATTTTCACACCATGTGTCGGGACACCATTATAAGAATATTCGACTAAGTTGCGATACACCTGTGCCTGTATGGTTAATTTTGTACCTGCCAGATAGAGCATTAATAGTATACAAAAAGCCGTTTTTTTATTTTTCATCTTACTTTCGCATTAAGTTCTCTTTTAGTTGTTGTATTTCTTCCTGAAGCACAACAATTTCTTGTTTTATTCCTTTTAAGTCCCTGATCTCTTTCTCTTTCTCAATCAGATGTAAAGTCAGCTCTTCTATCTTTTTCATCATAAGCTTGTTCATCTCTCCTACAGACAGTCCATCCTCTTCTATCTTTTTAGCAGAAGGGATATCCGGAAGATGCTTATTGGCTTTGATAAAAGTTTCTACTTCTGTCAGAGACTTCAGTTTATAATCTTCTTCAAATACATAATCCGGCCAGTTGTTAGTTTCCACTTTGATTTCTTTAGCACGGATATTGCCGTTGACCTCCAGTTTTTCGGTAGCATCCCGTTTACCGATCCCGATATTTCCGGCAAAATAATTGGTAGCTTGTCCCATAACATGAATAACACCATCCGTATTGGATCCCCTCGAATTTACATACTCTTCCACACTGGTCTTGAAGGTATGCGCAGGTCCGCCTTCCTCTTGATAAGGTAATATATTTTGAACATTATCATATATTCGGGGAGATTGAGCGGCGTTAGATACATAAAAATATGTCGAAGCTCCTTTTAACCATATAATAAATTCCTTATTGTCACTATATCTAGTTGCATCCTTATACCCGGCAATAAATGGAACAATATCGACATTACCATGCCTGCCCTGATAGATATCCGTTTCAATAAAATGGGAACCATGTCCCCAAAGCATATTATGTATACGAAAACGTGCGATCATCGACCCCCTCCATTCTTCATCATAATGGGTATCTGACCGTCCGATTTCTATTACTGTAGCAACGCTGTTTCCCCAGTTATTATCCTGAAATATTACCGGATAGAATTTATCCTTGTCACCGTTCACAAAAAATGAGGTAGTAGCAACTTGTGCATCGACCAAAGTGGTTAAAACACTTATCCATAAGAATAGAACTATTGTTTTCATGTGTACTTTTTGTATTGAAATTTTAAAGATCTATTTATTTTGAATAGCTCTGAATTGCATCTTTAACGTATTCAGCTCTTCCTGTTGTGTCTGCAGCTGCTTGTCTTTCTCTATCAGATGTAAAGTGAGTTCTTCTATCTTTTTCATCATAAGTTTGTTCATTTCTCCTAGAGACAGTCCATCCTCTTCTATCTTTTTAGCAGAAGGGATATCCGGAAGATGCTTATTCGCTTTGATAAAAGTTTCTACTTCAGCCAGAGGGGTTAGTTTATAATCTTCTTCAAATACATAGTCCGGCCAGTTGTTAGTCTCCACTTTGATTTCTCTGGCACGGATATTACCGTTGACAGCTAGTTTATCCTGCGGAGTAGTAATACCAATTCCAACATTCCCGTTATCCATAATGGTAAACCTGTTGGCACAGAGGCCTCCTGAATTACATCCTGTTGCGTCATATGCCCAGAACTGCAGACTATTACCATATGCACCAGCCATGTTATATATTCTCCAGTACATGGCTGCACCATTAGCTGTTTTTGCAGGATTGCTAAGTAAAATAGTGCCTCCTATATTTGGATCAGAAACAGTAGATATTAATGTACCTTCTGCAGAGATATGCCCTTTTACATCCAGCTTTTGCTGCGGGTCATCAGTACCTATTCCGACTTTACCATTCGTCTCCAGCAATACCCGACTCCAGGGGGTAGCCGGATTATTATTTGTTTTCCGGAAGTATAAATGCTGGTCAAAAAAACTTCCCGAAAACTGCATGGCAAAGTTGTTATTAGGATTTGAGTGCCTGACATCCAGCAGATGCCACCATTCACTGGCTACACTTGGAAAATTAACAGGGATATTTGCATCAAAAAATCCGGAAACGGCTCCGGCATCACCACGCAGCCCAGCATCATTTCTGCTCTGTGACCATACGAGTATTGGAAATAAGCTTAAGGCGATTAAAAGTCCGGCAAATCTTTTCATTATCATTTATTCTTTAGTTGGTTAATTTCGTTAGCCTGCTGATTTACTTTTTCTTTCAGCATATTTACATCCTGTAAAAGTGTTTGTTGAAATGTGTCCTGTTGTTGCAGCTGCTTGTCTTTCTCAATCAGATGTAAAGTCAGCTCTTCTATCTTTTTCATCATAAGTTTGTTCATCTCTCCTACTGACAGTCCATCCTCTTCTATCTTTTTAGCAGAAGGGATATCCGGAAGGTGCTTGTTGGCTTTGATAAAAGTTTCCAATTCAGCCAGAGACTTCAGTTTATAATCTTCTTCAAATACATAATCCGGCCAGTTATTAGTCTCCACTTTGATTTCTCTGGCACGGATATTACCGTTGACAGCTAATTTATCCTGCGGAGTAGCTGTACCAATTCCTACGTTCCCGTTTGCCTTGACAGAAACCAGATTAACCCAACTAATACCAGTCGTTCTATTCCATATCTGCCATGCATCATCTACAGGTCTGACTCCATAAGCAAAAGATCCTGACTGAATATCATCCGATCCATTATAGGAAGAAATTATATCCATATTGGGGCTATCATCAGTTCTTATAATTGAAATATAGTCTTTATCATTTGTTTGATTTTTCAAAGTCAAAAATGTTTGTGGATTATTTGTTCCGATTCCGACATAGCCATTAGCATCTGTCGTAAGAATTTTCCGCCAGCCTTCCCAGCCGCTATCATATCCGGACCTTATATAAAGATTATTATCAGTAAAAGCTATTTCATGCCCTTTTCCGCCTGTGTCATCCATCCATGCACGTAATCCTAAAACGGTTGAAAAAAGACTCGGATCGTTTAACCCTAAGATGTAATTATACTTAAAACTACCTTTGAGCTTTGAATTATAATGTTGAGGTACCGATGGAATACTACGACTGTCCTCCATACTTAATTGCTGCTGACTATGTACCCCATTTATGGCCACACCTAACAGCGCAAGACAAATGATTCTTTTCATTTTTAATTGATTTTTAACGAATCTGAGAATTTCACTACTATAGCATTTCCAGTCTTTTACAAGAAAATAGTAATCCCTGTAAACACCTTTCAGGAGAAAATTAAAAATTGATCTGCAATTCCAATAACAAAGATTAACAGCCCTAATATATGAAATATTTTAAATCAAAAGAAATTTTTTACACCCATTATAATATTCAAAAATAAAACCGTAATAGATTATACCTCTGTTAGTTAACTGTTAAATAAATTGACAAAAGAACAAGAATTAAAAACCTTCACGGAAAAATCAGTTCAGATTAACCGGTACCCGGGTAATATCATATTTAGCATTTTGTAAGCGAATCAATCCGGTTGTATTATCGCAGATTTTTTCCATAACAAAAAAGCCATTCCGGAATCCGGAATGGCTTATATAAACAAATTGTAAAATAAAGGTATTCTAGTGTTTGACAGACATCTCGTCTACATAATCCTTATTCGGCTCGTAGTCAGCTTTCATTAAAGCTTCATAATCAAGCTTCTCATGCTGACCAAAGCGTTTCTGTAAACTGTCGAATATCGAATAGACAACCGGTACAATTACCAGTGTCAGGAATAAGGAGGAAAGTAACCCTCCGATAATTACGATCGCAAGACCTCTGTTCATATCTGCACCCTCACCTGTAGCTATCGCAATCGGCACCATACCGAATACCATCGCAATAGTAGTCATCAGGATCGGACGGAGACGGGCATGGTTGGCCGCGACTAATGCATCATGTGTATTGTCACCGGCGTCTTTACGCATATTGGCAAAATCGACCAATAGAATCGCATTTTTACATACCAGACCAATCAACATGATAATCCCCAGAATCGTAAAGATATTCAGAGACGTATCGGTAAGAGCCATTAACAGTAATGCTCCGATAAAAGACAACGGTACAGAGAAAATAACGATAAATGGTGTGACAAAACTGTCATACAGAGACACCATCACCAGGTAGACAAGGATAATAGATGCTAACAACGCAAATCCTAATGTACCGAAACCTTCCTGCTGGTTTTCCATATCACCACCCCACATATAACTCACTCCTGGTTTACGCGGCAACTCTTTAAATTGTGCTTCCCATTCCGTTGCAATAGTACCGGAAGGACGTCCGATAACCTGCGCCTGTATAGATACAGAAGGAGATTTGTCACGACGTTCCAATAAGGTCGGACCTGAACTGTAACTGATCGTTGCAAATTGCTCCAGACGTATTTTCTGCCCCATATTATTGATAAACAACAGGTTTCTTACGTCTTCAATATTCTTACGGTCTTCTTCTCCAAAACGGATGTTAATATCGTACTCATACTCTCCTGCTCTGAATTTACCATCTGTGTTACCACTGAAGGCAGTCTGCATGGCCATACCTACTGTAGAAAGTCCCAGACCCAGTGAATTCATCTTATCGCGGTCTACCTGCACATTGATCTCCGGGTTACCATCTTCAGATGTCAGCTTGACCTCTGTAGCCCCCTCGATCTTACGCAACTGATCAGCCGCTTTATTTGCAAATTCAAGAGCATCTTTCATATCCGAACCGATAACAGTCATTGTGATAGGTGCCTGTTCAGCTCCCATCATACCAACGGTTACTGTTTTCACTTTAGAGCCGACAAGTTCTTTTTCAAGTCCTCTCTTCAGTTTGGCACCAAAGACTTTCGTACTCTCGGTTCGTTCCTTCTGGTCTATCAGAATGACATGGATCTCGGCCTTGTATTTCGTACCGGTAGTTCCTCCCATACCATCACTCGATTGTCCGACAGTCGTAATCGTACGTTTTACTTCCTTAAATTTAGAGATATAAGCTTCAGCACGCTGAGTCATAAAGTTGGAAGATTCGATAGAAGCATCCTTATTTAGTTCCAACTGCACCAAAAATTCTCCTTTATCCGAAGACGGGAAAAACTCTCCACCTATATATCCGGCACCCACCAGACCTAAAGATGCGACAAAGACGATCAATACAATAAACAGGGTAATTACCTTATTTTTGCGGGAATCGATACACCATTTCAACAAATCCGAAATACTGTGTGTAAAAGCTGTCAGACCAGCTTCAAAACCGTGTATGATCTTACCAAAGAAAGTATGCGGATTGATATGTTCTAATTTACCAAAGCGGGAGTATAACCATGGCACTACGGTGAATGATACCAATAAAGATAATCCTGTCGCAATAATAACCGTCACACAGAACTGAGCCAGGATATTAGCAACCAGACCACTTGCCATTGCAATAGGAAGGAATACCACCACGATTACCATTGTAATCGCTGTTACTGTAAATCCGATCTCCGCCGCTCCGTCATACGCCGCTCTGATTTTACTCTTACCCATCTCCATATGCCGGTGAATATTCTCCACAACTACGATCGCATCATCCACAAGAATACCAACCACGAGACTGAGTCCCAGAAGACTCATCAGGTTGAGCGTATAGCCCATCAGATAGATACCGATAAATGTAGCAATCAGTGACAATGGAATCGCTACCATGACGACTGCCGCATCCCGTAAACTGTGCAGGAAGAATAACATGATCACACCAACCAGTACAATCGCCAGGAAGAGGTCAAACAAAACGTTATTAGCCGCTTTCAGCGTATATTCAGATGTATCATTCGCCACCAGTACTTTAATACCCTGTTCAGCATAATCCTTCTGTACCGTTTCAATTGTTGCTTTTACAAGCTTACTCACCTCTACTGCATTGGCATCAGATTGTTTTTTGACCTGCATCAGAATGGTGTTCTGCTGATCCAGACGAGCGATCTTTTCAACCTCTTTCTGACCGTCTTCGATATCTGCAATATCACCAAGTCGGATCGGAATGTCCAGAGATTGTCCTCCGCTACCGGCTGTTTTAGCCGTTATAGGCAGATTACGCATATCCTCAATAGATCTGTATTTACCGGACAGCCTGATCAGGATCTGACTACTTCTGGTCTTGACATTACCAGTAGGGAAATCCAGATTGGATGATAAGATATCCTGCTGTACCTGAGCGATACTCAATCCGTAACCTTCCATTTTCTTAGGATCTAGCGTTACTTTGATTTCACGCTCCTGTCCACCGATCATATCTACCTGTGCAACCCCGGTGATACGGGAGAAGATAGGCTGTATTTTCTTATCCAGAAGATCGTAAAGTTCTTTCTCAGACAATTTACTGGTCACGGAAAGATTCATGATAGGCATGTCATCCAGTGAAAATTTAACCAGAGAAGGTGGATCCACATCATCCGGTAAATCTTTAAGGATAGCATTTATCTTACGTTGCGCATCATTCAATGCGTAGTTGGCATCTGCATTATCATTAAGGGTAATCATGACTAATGATAAACTCTCATATGACTTTGTCTCTACACGTTTTACGTTTTCCAGGGAAGATATCGCATCCTCAATTTTCTTGGATACCGTATTCTCTACCTCAGAAGGTGAGGCTCCCGGATACACCGTCTGTACTGTAATAACGTTGACCTCAAACTTAGGAATCAACTCGTAGCTTAACAGCTTATAACTAAACAAACCACCCAGCGTAAGTATAATAAACAGTACGATGATTATACTGGGGCGCTTTATCGAGATTTCTGAAATTTTCATGAAATATCTTTTGTTTCAAACAATTATTTAATAATGCTGATCGGCGTATTGTTCAGCAAGTTGATTTGTCCACTTGTAATCACGATCTGACCTGCAGAAAGTCCGTCCAGCACTTCTACATAGTCACCGAAATTGCGTCCGGAAGTGATCGTCTTAAGGACTGCTTTATTATTTTCATTGACAAATATCTGATTGGAACTTACACTCCCAACGAATGCTGTTCTAGGGACAGTAAGTACCGGTAATAACTGATCTGCACCAAATACTGCAGTACCGTACATACCTGCACGAAGTTCATTGTTAGGATTGTTTTTTACCTCGATCTCCACAGGGAAATTAAGACTTCCGTCTGCTTTAGGAGCAATGAAGGTAATCTTTCCTTCGAAAGATTTGTCCGGATATACACTTGCTGTAATTTTGATATTCTGACCAACTTTAAGCTTTACAACATTCTTCTCGTCAACATTCACTCTTAGTTTCAACGTACCGACATTCACCAGTGAGAACATTTCAGTACCGGGAGATACATAAGTACCCGGTTCGATTTTACGTTCGTTGATTGTTCCGCTGATCCCTGCTCTTACCGTTGCATCAGAAGCATTCAGCTGCGCACTTTTCAGGTTATTCAGATCACTTTCCATTTTTAATTTGGCCTGATCCAATTGTTGCTGTGTCACACCTCCTGTCTGAAAAGCATTTTTGTATCGTTCATAATCTGCTTTAGACGTATTATAGGAAGCCTGTGCATTCTGTGTATTCACATTCAGCTTGTCTCCTACTACAGTTGCAAGTACTTGTCCTGCGGTCACAAAATCACCTTCATCAACCAGTACAGTTTTCACTCTACCCGGTGTTTCGGCAGATAATCTCATCTCTTTAAATGGCATAAATGTACCATTAGAAATATACTGGGCATTCATTTCGCGAACAGCAACAGTATCAATACGTACAGCTACCGCTGCATTCTGTTGTGCTACGATTTCAGTTTCCGCTTTATTCTTTTCTTTATTCTTATTCAAAATAAACATAATACCAGCCAGTGCTGCTACTATAATTACGATGGTTATGATTGTCCGTTTCATCTGTGGTTAATTATTCGTTGATAAGTGATTTTAAATTCCCGTTTGATTTAATAATTTGTATTTCAGCAACTTTGTAGTTCAACAAAGCTGTAGAATGATTGTTTTGAGCTTCAGCATATGCTTTTTCTGCATCCAAAAGATCTGTTAATGTAGCCAAACCATTTTTATAGTTATTCTCGACATTAGACAGGACCTCTTTTGCAAGTTCCATATTTGCCTGTTGCATATTGATATTCAGAAGGCTGTTTTTTAATTGCTTCTGTGCATTATTCGCATCGGTCATCAGACTTAGTTTTTTATCCGAAATATCCACATCCAGCTTATCGATATCGATCTGTGCCTGTCTTACTTTAGAGCGTGTCGAGAATCCGTTGAATATAGGGAAGGAAAGATTCACACCGATGGAAGCAAAATTCGCCCATACCCCATTGTTGTTAACCAATGGAAATTTCTGTCCGAAACCGGCATATCCATAGCTTGCCTGTAGAGATAAAGTCGGATAATACTGAGCTTCAATTGATTTTTTATTGAATACATTCAGTTCTCTTTGTGTAGCCAGCAATTTTATCTCCGTTCTGTTATCCAGTTGTGCTGTATCCAGATTAGCGATTTTAAGATCTATATTAAATGTACTTTTTGGCATCTGAATATCTTTATTGACATCCATACCGATCACAAATTTCAGTGCATTCTCTTTCAGCTGGATTTCATTCATCTTTTGTAATTTGGACGATTCCAGATTGTTAACTGCTACATCTGTACGGTCCAGATCTATTTTTTTAGCCAGTCCGTTTGAATATGAACCAAAGATGACATCACGTGTTTTCCGGGTACTTTTGAGATTGCTCTCTATGGTTTCCAGTTGCATTTTTGCCTGATATACATCGTAGTAACTGTTTGCTACACGCTCGATCAACTGTTCTTCCGTCATTTCATGATTGATCTGATAGAAAGCACGGGTTGTACTTGCTGCTTTCAAACCTGTAAATACCGATTGATTAAAGATCTGCTGAGTCAGTGAAACAGTTGGAGTCGCCTGCCATTTCTGGCCCATCTCGACTAATGTCGTTCCGCCTGTCTGTCCTGTAAAATCCGGAAGAGCAATTTTCTGTATAATCGGATTGTAGGTCAAACCTGCACTCAGGTTAATTTGAGGTAAAGCATTAGAACGCACTTCGCTGATCTTATTTTCTGCATTGATTACATCCAGTTTTGATTTTTTAGCATCAGCTTTATTCTGAAGCGCATACTGTATGGCCTCTTTGAGTGTCAGTTCTTCCTGAGCATGTGCAGAACCGAAGATTCCGAAGCTCAGCAGGACCATTAACAATTTGCTTATTCTATTCATATTTATATTTAGTGTGTACATAGTGATTGTCTTCTCTATTTTTTGCGCATGCCGTAGAACATAATCTCAGTGACCTCTTTCTGTCTTTCCAGGATATCATCCAGATTATCAATACTCGGATATCCCTGTATAATATTGGTCACATTTCCCATCAATCCTAGTCCCCGCATAGTATCGCTGTAATTTTTGGCCAGATAACGTGGATCCAGATCGGCCAATTCACCCTGTTCCTTAGCCTTTTCAAAGATTTGACAATATTGATCTTCATCCTGCTGAATAAGAGAATCTATCTCTAATGAAATACTCGGATCTTTGATCCAGTCTACATTTTCAAATATGTAGAACATGTAATATTTCTTTACGAAAAAGGCCCGTATATCCAGTAATCTGTTTAACAGTACCAGTACCCCTCCTTTTTCGGTATTCATAGCATCCCGTTCCACAACATCCATTTCAGCCACTATAGCCAGAATAGAATCTTTGATCAGGGAAATTTTATCAGGAAAATAGTAATAAAGATTAGCTTTTGTCAAATGCACATCATCTGCTATCTCACTCATGGTAGTTTTCGGAATACCGAAATGAGCAAAGCGTTTGAGAGCGGCTTTAACAATCTGGTTTTTCTTCTTTTGTGTATTATCCATTTTTTTATTTTTGACTTTTTACAAATCAGGGTCAAAAGTAAAAAAAGAGCAACAGAAATCAAATTCCAGAGATATAATCTTGAAAAAAGTAGTAAAAAAAGACTTTAAGATGACAATTATCCCTTGTGAAAGAAATAATTAATCTTCATGCGAAAATGCTTTATGGAATTTGCGTTTATCGAGTTTATATAATCGGGCGGCCCGATACGACACACCTTTCTGAAATTCAGAGAGTTCCTTCAGGAAGCCGTAATTGAGCATTTTTTTTCTAAAATTACGTTTGTCAAGCTTCTTTCCAAGGATAGCTTCGTAAACGAGTTGTAATTGGGTAAGGGTAAATTTTTCAGGTAATAATTCAAAAGCTACCGGACTGTATCCGATTTTGCGTTTTAATTTTTCCAGGCTGAGCTCTATAATTTGTTTATGGTCAAAAGCCAGGTCAGGAAGTTCATGTACAGAAAACCAATTGGCTTGTCGCATATAAGATGTCACCGGTTTTACTTTGATCTTGGCATGATCCAGTTGCATAAGGGCAAAATAGGCAACAGTCAGAATCCTTCCCTGCGGATGACGTTTTAATCCGGCTAATGCGGCCAGTTGCTCCATATAAATATCTTTCAACCCTGTATTTTCATACAGGATACGCTTGACGGCATCCTCCATTTCTTCGTCATTGTTTACGAAAAAACCAGGAAGAGCCCACCAATCCTTGAAAGGATATTCATTTCTTTCTGTCAATAAAACTTTTAAATAACCGTCATGGAAGCCAAATATGACGCAATCAATGGTGAAATTTGTAAACAATGCTCAATAATTTATTAGTTTAAGACTTCTAAAAGCTAGACCTGCATGAATTTACACATGCCTTATACACAAGTATCCGTTAAATATAGCAAAGTAACAAAAAAAATAATCAAAAAATTTAATAGTGTAAAAAATACACTGTATATTCGTGAAACCTGATTAAAGAAATAAACACGTGAATACAATATCAAATATAGGAGTTTTTACATCCGGAGGAGACGCACCGGGCATGAACGCCTGCATTCGTGCAGTCGTACGTACAGCTGTCTACGAAGGGAAGAAAGTGACCGGCATATACCATGGCTATCAGGGTATGCTGGATGGTACATTTATCGAAATGAACAGCCGCTCAGTGAGCAATATTATCCAAAAAGGCGGAACCATCCTCAAAACGGCAAGATGTATGGAGTTCAGAACTCCGGAAGGAAGAGCCAAAGCTTATGAAAACCTAAAAGCACAGGGCATAGATGGTTTAGTCGCCATCGGCGGTGACGGCACATTCACAGGAGCAGATTTTTTCTCCAGAGAATATGACATCCCGGTTATGTGTATACCCGGCACGATTGATAATGATCTGTATGGATCGGACTATACATTAGGATACGATACCGCTACAAATACAGTTATTGATGCTATAGATAAAATTCGTGACACTGCAGCTTCTCATGGCCGCCTGTTTTTTATAGAAGTAATGGGCCGTGATTCAGGATGCATCGCGCTTAATGCCGGTATTGCCGGAGGAGCCGAGGCCATCATGCTGCCGGAGAAAGAAACAGCTATAGACGAGCTGATTGATCTGCTGGAACGTGCAGCCTTTAAACAAAAAACTTCAACTATCGTTATCGTAGCCGAAGGGGATAAAAATGGCGGTGCATACAATGTAGCAAAGCGGGTCAAAGAAAAATTTGATTATTATGACACAAAAGTTAGTATATTAGGGCATTTACAAAGAGGGGGTTCTCCAAGTAGTTTTGACCGCGTACTGGCGAGTAGAATGGGATATGCAGCTGTAAAGCACCTCCTTCAGGGAAAAACCAGAATGACGGTAGGCCTGAGAGGAAATGAAATTATCCTGACTCCTCTGGAAGAAGCCCTCAATAACAAGGAATTTAAATTAAGTAACGATATGTTAGAGATCTCCCAGATCATGGCGATCTAGACATATTATCTATAAGCAATATGATTGCAGTCGTTTTTAGTGGATCAAGGTATGCGGATTGGCGATTGGCCGATAAGAGCCGTGTGGTCAGTGGTTTCAGAACCACAGGAATCAATTCTTATATTCAGGATGAAAGATTTATTACCCAACTCCTGAATAAGAATACGAACCTGATTAATTATGCAGAAAAAATAAAGCGCATTTATTTTTTCGGTGCGGGTGCATCGTCTCTGGAGAGACAATCCAAAATCAAAAAGGTATTCGAATCTTTCTTCAAAAATGCAAAGGTAAAAGTCAATCATGATGTACTGGCCTCTGCTATCTCGACTTTCGGAGATGAAAAAGGAATCATCGGTATACTGGGGTCCGGATCTAATGCAGCATACTATAACGGCAGGAAAATACTGAAGAACAATTTCGGAATGGGCTATATTCTGGCAGATGAAGGTTCGACAAACTGGATAGGAAGACAGCTGTTAAAAGATTTTCTAAGCGGCACTATGCCGGTAGATATCCGGGAAAAGCTATTATCCCGTTACAATCTGGACCGGAAAATCATCCTTGAAAAAGTCTATAACCATCCCAATCCCAACATTTTCCTGACCTCTTTTGCTGATTTCGTACAGGAAAACAAAGATGAACCTTATTTGTCTACTATTATAAAAGAAGGCCTGTTCTTGTATTGCGACACCTATCTTGTACCGTTAAGCGAGCGCTATCCGGATCACAAGATCAACTTTACCGGATCTGTAGCAACACATTATGCAGATTGGCTGAGAGATATAGGCGAAAATGAATTTGGTCTGGAAATCGGAACAATCATTAAGGAACCCATTCACAACTTAGTAAAATATTATTTAAATCTCAATAAAAATTAAAAAGATGAAAATTGGAATCAACGGATTTGGTCGTATTGGCCGCTTAGCATTCAGAGCTGCGATCAATCGCCAAGATGTAGAAGTAGTAGGTATCAATGACCTGGTAGAGCCAGATTATATGGCATATATGTTGAAATACGATTCAACTCATGGTAAATTTGACGGAACTGTTGAAGTAAAAGACGGTAACCTTGTTGTAAACGGAAAAACTATCCGTGTCACTGCAGAAAAAGATCCGGCTAACCTGAAATGGAATGAAGTAGGCGCTGAAGTGATCATCGAATCTACAGGTCTTTTCCTTACTCAGGAATCGGCACAGAAACACATTGATGCTGGTGCTAAAAAAGTTGTTATGTCTGCTCCGGCAAAAGACGACACTCCTACTTTTGTAATGGGTGTAAACCACAAAGAATTAAAAGCTGATCAACATATCGTTTCTAATGCATCATGTACAACTAACTGTTTAGCTCCTGTAGCAAAAGTATTGCATGACAATTTTGGAATTCTGGAAGGTCTGATGACTACTGTTCACGCGGTTACAGCAACTCAAAAAACGGTAGACGGTCCTTCAGCAAAAGACTGGAGAGGCGGACGTGGTGCTTATCAGAACATCATCCCTTCTTCAACTGGTGCTGCTAAAGCTGTAGGTCTTGTATTACCTTCTCTGAAAGGTAAATTGACAGGTATGTCTCTTCGTGTTCCTACTGCTGATGTATCTGTAGTAGACTTAACAGTACGTCTGGAAAAAGGCGCTTCTTATGAAGAAATCAAAAAAGCAATGAAAGATGCTTCAGAAGGCGAATTGAAAGGTATTCTGGGTTATACAGAAGATGAAGTAGTTTCTACTGATTTCTTAGGTGACGCACGTACTTCTATCTTCGATGCAAAAGCTGGTATCTCTCTTAACGACAACTTTGTAAAAGTTGTAGCATGGTACGATAATGAGTGGGGTTACTCAAACAAAATCGTAGATCTTGTACAAGAAGTAGGTAAATTATCGTAATCTTCGATAGGTTTACACCTTATACAACAGAAAAGGTCATGGTATCACACCATGACCTTTTTTAATTAAAGAAGGAATAATAGATGATGAAGCACAACATCACCACAATAAATCCGAATAACTTGATTTCCTTCGACTTCCTCATCATCTGTACTATAGATGCAGGAAAGATAAAAATTCCATAAACAGTGATTATTGAGTACCCACAACGATTGTAAGGGAGGAATAGACCCGGAGGGGAAGCGAGCTCATGTGCCAATAGTTATAGGATCAGCTATATGGCTTTATTTTCGATATGTTATTGTTGCAGTTACTGAAGAAAGTAACTAATAAAAAAAAGAGAGGTCGCCAAAACTCATGTTACCGTCCCTTCCGCTTTTCGGCAGAACAGGATGTTGCAACACTATCGGACAACCTCTTTTCCTTCTGTACATATTATTTCATTAAAAATCCGCCACCGATCAGATCGTTTCCTTCATAAAATACGGCTGATTGTCCGGGAGCGATTCCTTTTACATGATGTTCAAAATTCACTTTCATAATATCACCCTGTTGCGTAATAGTAGACAATGCACCGGAATCCTTGTAGCGTATTTTTGTCACAGCTTCCATAGGCTCGGAAAGACTGGCATATTTTACCAGATTAATATTACGAACATAAGCCTCCGCTCTTTCCAGTTCATGCTCTTCTCCGAGCATCACAGAGTTACTTTCAGGTAAGATCTCAATCACAAACATTGGTTTTCCCAATGCTATTCCCAGACCTTTACGCTGTCCGATTGTAAAATACGGATAACCGATATGCTGTCCTACAACGGTACCGTCAGAAAGGATAAAATTACCCGGACCTACCTTTTCATCCAGATCAGGCATTTTATGTCTTAGAAATGCTCTGTAGTCGTTATCCGGCACAAAACAGATCTCATAGCTCTCTGACTTATTCGCCAGTTCCATTTGTCCCATATCCGCAGCCATCTGACGGATTTCCTTTTTAGTAAAACTTCCCAACGGAAACTGAGTACGTGCCAGATTCTCCTGTGTCACTCCCCACAATACATAGGATTGATCCTTATTCTCGTCTCTCCCTTTAGATATCACATGACGCCCGTTTTCATGCAGGCGGATATTAGCATAATGTCCGGTAGCGATAAATTCGCAGTCCAGTTTATTTGCACGCTTGATCAGCGCTTCCCACTTGATATGTGTATTACACAATACACACGGATTTGGCGTGCGACCTGCAATATATTCATCTACAAAATTGTCGATTACATAATCTCCGAATTCATCCCGGATGTCTAATATAAAATGTGGAAATCCATAGTTTACAGCCAGTGCACGTGCATCATTGATACTATCCAGACTGCAGCAACCTGTCTCCTTGGATGAACCGCCTGAAGATGCATAATCCCAGGTCTTCATCGTGATCCCTATTACTTCATATCCTTGTTCGTGGAGCATTACGGCTGCGACCGAACTATCCACTCCACCGCTCATTGCTACTAGTACTCTTCCTCTTTTACTCATTTTAACGTATTGAAGTGCAAAGATAAGGCTTATTTCAATTGCAGCGTGTTTATTTGGTGTAATTTTATCTTAATCAAAATCAATGCTTTGTCGATTATATGTAAAATAATTGAACCGAAAAGTTTCGGAATTCAAAAAAAGAACATACATTTGCAACGCAAAGAAAAATTATTCTCTGCTGCAAAAGGTGCCATAGCTCAGTTGGTAGAGCAAAGGACTGAAAATCCTTGTGTCGCTGGTTCGAATCCAGCTGGCACCACCTTAAAATCTGACAAGAAACAGATTCAAATAAAAATCTTGGTAAGGTGCCATAGCTCAGTTGGTAGAGCAAAGGACTGAAAATCCTTGTGTCGCTGGTTCGAATCCAGCTGGCACCACACCTGAAAAGCTTCGGAACTGTCCGGAGCTTTTTTTAAAATGTTCCAATTGGGAAATTAGCTCAGCTGGTTTAGAGCACTACCTCGACAAGGTAGGGGTCACTGGTTCGAACCCAGTATTTCCCACATTCTTTTCTTAACTTCACCCTTACATGACAGAAATAGACAAAGTTGCCCTGATATATATTCAGGATCGCAGGATTCTGACCGCACGTTCAAAAGGAAAAGACAAATATTATATTCCAGGAGGTAAACGTGAAACCGGAGAGGATGATACCGCAACACTTATACGGGAAATAAAAGAAGAGCTTGATGTTGACATCATCCCTTCTTCTATCCGGTTTTGTGGCATTTTCAAAGCACAGGCCGACAGCCATCCTGAAGGGAAAATAGTCCGGATGACTTGTTATTCCGCCTTGTTTGAAGGGGAATTATCGCCTATGAGTGAAATAGAAGAGCTCTCTTTTATGTCCTCCACAGATGCAAAAAAGTGTTCAGCTGTAGATGAGATCATCTTCAGACATTTGCTGGATGAAGGATTGATTGACTAATCTTAAAGAATATCCCTGACATCCAGATTAGCTCCGTAATATTCTTTAAGTAGTCTGCCGTCTCCGTGTATCGTCCATATCTGACGGGGCTGCACCTGATCTACATAATCCAGAATATCCTGCCAGTCTACATGATCCGAAATATACAACTCTATATCATTATGCTGCTGCAAACGCTTCCATCCTGAAGCAAATGCCCGTTGCACCTTAGTGGCTCTGAAATAGCTGTTAAAAGTCATCGGAGGCACTAAATAAACCTTATCAGGCTCCCCCTGTTTCATGACCTGCCTGTTGTAAGGCTCATACTTCATAGGGAAATTACCCAACTGATCGTAGATGCGATGAAAGGGCAATATATTATGATGCACGAGTACATGCCTTTCAGGACAATGCTGATTTAAGAGTGCTGTAATCCGCTGTGCTTTACCCAGAGCATAACACCCCAATAAAATATTAAAAGGACGATCCTTGAGCTTCAGAATCTCCGCCACTGCATCCGGATGACTCACTTCCGGATTGGCAAAGGTACTTTCCGTAATCAGCACATCAGCTTTTACAATATGTAAACGTTCACATGTAGGATCTGAATCGATTTTATAATCTCCTGTGTAGAGGTAACGAATACCTTTATACTCCATCAGTATCTGTGCAGAGCCCAGAATATGCCCAGCAGGGATAAAGGTCAGTACGACTTCAGCAATGTTAAACGATTCTTCAAATCTTTTTACAAGAAAAGTATGCAGAGGTTGCTTACTGTATCGGTATTGCATAAAAGCTGCCGTAGCTTCAGTAGCTATAATCTGCGCATGTCCTTTGGTCGCATGATCACCATGTGCATGTGACACTACGTCTATACGTACAGGCTCTAAAGCGTCAATATAAAAATCTCCGTAACGGCAATAATATCCTTCTGGTCTCCGAACTAAAAAATCGGCCAGTATATCGGGCATAATTTGAATTTAAAATGTTAAAAATTGTTGATGCAAATGCAGTACCTGTGGTAAAAGAGGCTGTATGCCATCGTTGATTACGATAAAATCTGTTAGTTCAGATTTTTCTTTGTCACTCATCTGCTTACTTATTCGGTCCCTTACTTTTGCCTCATCGGTATGATCACGGGCAACGACACGGGCTATACGGATATCTTCGGGAGCTGTAACCAGTATGGTATAATCAAGCTGACGGTAAGAACCTGTTTCAAAAAGCAAGGCAGCTTCTTTTAAAGAATATGCAGCTGTCTGCTTTTCCGACCACTCCTCCCCTGCACGAATCACAGCAGGATGCACAATACCGTTCAGTAGTTTCAACTGAGCCTCATCTCCAAATACTGTTGAAGAGAGAAAAGCTCTGTTTAAAGAACCGTCTTCAAAATAGGTTTCATTTCCAAAAGTCTCTTTCAAGGCAGCCTTTACCTCTTCGCTTTTGATCATAATATCTTTAGCTTCCTGGTCAGCATTGTAAACCGGTACTCCCAATACTTTAAAAATATTACAGATAATACTCTTACCGGCACCGATACCTCCTGTGATTCCTATTTTCAATCCCATATCACTATCTTAATCTGCTTGTTTGTTATGTTTTACTATTCCTGTAGCAGGACTATTTATTTACGAATGAAAAAGTCTACATTCTGAGGTTCTACACTCACGACCTTACAATAAGGCGGTATCTTGGTCAGAATGACAGGAAGGTTAGGAACTCTGTTTTCTTCCCAGTCTTCTATATCTACCACAGCTTCAAAGTCCCGTTGCGTCCATTTATTATAGTCTTTAAGAGAGACAAGGATAATTACTTTAACCTTGGTAGGTAATGTTCTTACGGAAGTATACTTTTCGGCATTTTCGACCTTGATCGGAAGTTCCATTACTTTCTCTGTCAGCTCTCCCACCGGGATGGTCACTTCCGCATAGGCAGGATATACATTGATATTTGCTTTTTGATTACGATCCAGATACGCCATTGTACGGATATCAGCATTGATTCCCGTTCCCCGGATAGTGTCGGTTTCCCAGGACTCAATATTAGCCACATCTTCCAGGGGGCCTGTTATCGTGACGTATTCAGGCAAACTTCTGGTATCACCGATAATACCGTACTGCTTCGCAAAATCCACACTGTATACCGCTTTAATCGGCACCTTGCGCTGTGTTTGTTTAGAAAAATCGAAATATAAGGTATCCGGACTTACAGATACCACATGCTTATCATTTGGAAATTGCCTGTTGATAAAACCAATCTGATTCGAGAACACGATCCAGTTGCGATTTTTCAGTCCGCTAAGATCTACCTGAATATTAGCCGTGTCCTGTCTGAAACGTGAAAGCAGCAGTTTCCAGCCACTCATTTCGACCTTGAGACTGACCGTGTCAGACTGAAGCGGATGAAAGGCTTTATTGTCCGGAAGATTCACGTACTGAATTCCGGCCTTCATAGAATAAACGTATTTATTGGAGATGGCAAATAAAGTCCACGCAATAAAAGAAATCAGAATACATCTTAAGAAGATGGAAATTTTTCTTTTTTGGGATTTATTAAAACGTCTTAAAGCCATATGTCACAAACTTAAGCATTTTTCACCTTTGATCAGAAGATGAACAGTATTCTTCACAAAAAAGCCGCCAAATTAATATTTAGCGGCTTCCTCATCAAAGAACACTTTCGTGACTTCTTATTTATCTTTATTAGCATCATTAGCTGCTTTGGAAGCATCCAATGCAATTGCTGATTTATCAAAACGGATCTTAACTCCTGAACCTACATCAACAAGGAAAGTAGTTTCGCTTACTTCCACGATACGTCCATGAATACCAGCAGTAGTTACGACTTTAGTATTGACACCTAACTCTTCAATATATTTCTTGTGATCTTTTTGTTTCTTCATCTGTGGTCTGATCATAAAGAAATAGAAAACCACGATGATTAAAATCATTGGAAGGAATGTCATAAAACCACCGCCTGATCCACCGGCTTGTAAGAATATTGTACTTATCATTTTTGTGTGTTATTTATTTTTATTTCTGTTCTAAAATTAATTAGCTTTTTGCACTTCACCTCTTAACTGTACTGTAGAGATACCGTTGGTTGCATTAGACATGACTGTCACGATCTTCTGCTGTTTTCCAACCTGCCCTTTACTGTCAAAGGCAACTTTTACTTCACCTTTCTTACCCGGCAATACAGGTGACTTGGAGTAGTTAGGTGTAGTACATCCACAGGATGCATTTACCTCAGAAAGAATAACCGGAGCCTCACCTACATTGGTAAATGTAAATGTATGCTGCACGATTTCCCCTTCTTTAACCTGACCAAAGTCGAATGCGGTTTCTTCAAATTCAATTTTACCCAATGCTTCCTGTCCCTTTTGCTGCGTTGTATCTCCGGCAACACTATCACCCTGTGCTGCTTTTGCAACGTTTGTTTTAGTACTGTTACCACAGGCGCTTACCAGACAAGCCATTGACAATATACCTGCAAAAGCTAATTTGTTAATTTTCATTTGTATTAATCTTTTAATCCACGACCTTGTTTACGGATCCTTCCCTGCTGGTTCAGATCAGCCAATATTTTGTCTAAGATACCATTAATAAATGTATTACTTTTCAGTGTACTGAAAACTTTTGACAATTCTATGTATTCATTGATGGTTACTTTCACCGGAATAGACGAAAAATTGATCAGTTCACAGATCGCCATACGCATCAGAATAGTATCCAGCAATGCTATACGATCAGCTTCCCAGTTTTTGGTTTTAGCAGCGATCAGACTTTGATATTCTTCTCCGTAACGGATTGTATTTGCCAGCAGATCCAACACAAACTCTCTGTCATCAAGCCAGTTTTGTGTCAATTCTGCCAGTTTATTCTGTTGTGGAATCTCACTGCTGAAATTTTTAAAAGTCTTGGCGATCAAAGCCTGCAGTACTTCTTTGTCAACCGGCCAGTTGATGAATTTATCCTCAAAGGTCTGCTCAATATTAGGCGACTTCAGAATAATCTTCTTAAAGATATGTTTGATAATATCTTTTTCAGTAGCAATAGAACGGTCTTCCGACTGCAGATATTCCAGATAGATATCCGATTCCTTGAGCTGAGCAAAGATAGAGCGTACAATCTCAGGGTCAAAACTCCAGTCCACTCTATACTTCTTGACACCTTCCAGATAATCTCTGTTTTGTCTCAAGGATTCGATGAACGTATTGTTGTTCAGTCGTGTTGTCAGTGACAAATCCTTTTCTGTAGGCAAGAATTTATTCGCACGGCCTTCGGCATCGATAAGTACATACTCGGAAACCTCATCCAAAAGATTAAGCGTCCAGATGTACATTTCATACACCTCATCCACACTTTTTAAAAGTGCCTTTTCATAATTTTTGACCTGCTTGTCCGATGACAAACTGTATGCATACAATGTCTGCATCACTTTCACCCGTAGGTGTCTTCTATTTAACATAATTTATAAAGAACGATTTTTAATATAAGAACGATTGTAAATTTTCAGAAAACACTAACGCTTGATTTTCTTTACATCAGCGATACGTTGCTCGGCAATCTGATTTGCAGCGACCAGCGTAGTTATACTTTCTTCTCTTGATTTTTGAATCACCTCTCTGGTGATAGTATATATATTACGGATCAATGATTCAGTACGCTCCGAACCATATCCTTCTAACTCCGAATAACAGCTGATCAAAGCTCCTGAATTGATCAGAAAATCCGGCACATACAAGATATCATGCTCTTTCAGCATACGAGTCGTTTCCTGCTCGTTTTTCAGCTGATTATTTGCGGATCCTGCAATTATCTTACAACGCATACGCGGAACAGTTTCTGTATTGACAGTACCGCCTAATGCACATGGTGCATAGACATCCACATCCATTTCAAAACTTGTAGAATCAGTGATAGGTTCTGCTTTATACTTTGCCGCAATTTTCATTTTGCGTTCTTCAGTCATATCACTGACATACACACGGGCATTTTCGTTTCTCAGCATAGCCACCAAATGCTCACCCACACTACCGACTCCCTGTACAGCTACCTTACGGCCAGCAAGACTATCGTCACCGTAAAGCTCTTTTATAGCCGCTTTGATTCCGTAAAAAACTCCTCTTGCAGCAAAAATTGTTGTATCTCCTCCCCCGTTCAATGATTCCGGAAGACCTGCTACATAGTTTGTTTCGGTGTGAATATATTCCAGATCTTTTTGAGTAGTACCAACATCGATAGATGCGATAAAGTTACCATTCAGTCCTTCGACAAACTGCCCCAGTCTTCTCAACAGGATCTCAGTCTTGTCTGTACGGTGATTACCAATGATAATGGCACTTCCTCCGCCGAGGTTCAGGCCAGCTACAGCAGCTTTGTAAGTGATCGCTTTTGACAAACGAAGCGCATCTTCTATGGCTTCTTCAGTCGTATTGTAAGGAAGCATTCTAACTCCGCCTATCGCTGGTCCAAGGGTGGTATCATGGATAGCCACGATAGCTTTCAGACCGACTGCCTCATCATTACAGAACAATAAATTTTGATGGCCAAACTGACCCATCATTTCAAATAGCGACGCATTACTATTTTGCATAACAGATAACTCTTAAATATAGTTAAAATCAACTTTTACAAAAGTAGAAAAATAATTACACTCCACTGGATAAAAAAGCCAAATAAATGCGTTGTATTAATTAATGACAGTAATAAAACTATAGGTTCGCCAAGTTTATTGAATAATACTGTATTTTTGTTCCTGAACTATGAAGGAGCTCGCTTACCTCAATAAATATTTTTACAAATATCGCTGGAAACTTATTCCGGGAACTTTGTTTGTTATTATTTCGAATTACTTCGGTATCCTGCCGGCAAAAGTGATTCGTGTAGCCTTTGATCTCGTCAAAGAAAATATTGATCTGTTTCGTCTGTACGAAGGTTTTGACAGACAGGAGATTGTCTATCAGGTATTCGGCAGCAGTCTTTTATTTTTCGGTTGTATTGTACTGATCCTTGCTATACTAAGAGGTATTTTCCTTTTTATGATGCGCCAAACGTTGATTCTAACGTCCAGACATATTGAGTACGATCTCAAAAATGAAATATACCAGCATTATCAAAAGCTCGATTTTGCATTTTTCAGAAGAAACAATACCGGAGACCTTATGAACCGGGCTACGGAAGATGTCAATCAGGTAAGAAACTACCTCGGCCCCGGCATTATGTATGCGATCAATACGGTTGTGCTATCCATCATGATTATCTACGCCATGTATGATGTCAACCCTACATTAGCGACCTATTCCTTGTTGCCCATACCGATTTTATCTGTTATTATCCTTGTCATTAATAAAGTTATCAATCGCCGCAGTGAACGGATTCAAAGACAATTATCCCAGCTCTCTTCTTTTGTACAGGAGACTTTTTCAGGTATACGGGTAATTAAGACGTATAACCGTGAGCAGGATAAAATGAAATCTTTTGCGAAGGAAAGTAATGTGTACAGAGACACTTCTCTGGCTTTGGTAAGGATTCAGGCCATCTTCTTTCCTTTGATTGTATTTCTGATCGGATTAAGTACCATTATTACTGTATATATAGGCGGACTGGAAGTAAATAAAGGAACTATTACGGCGGGTAATATTGCTGAATTTATTATTTATGTCAACCAGCTTACCTTCCCCGCTATGTCTTTAGCCTGGGTAACTTCACTGGTACAACGTGCAGCAGCATCTCAAAAAAGGATCAATGAATTTCTAAAGACAGAGTCTCATATTAAACAAGGTCCGGTTGAAAAAACACTGGCAGGAGATATAACTGTTAAAAATATCAGCTTTACGTTTCCGGAGACAGGTATCAAAGCCATAGACAATGTTTCTTTTACGCTCTCTGCCGGTAAGACGCTGGCCATCATTGGTAAAACCGGTTCGGGCAAATCTACTCTGGCAAACCTGTTGATGCGTATGTTTGATACCGATGCGGGAACCATTACTTATGACGGAACGGATATCAGGGCGTTCGATTTTGAAAATCTGCGTTCACAGATCGGTTACGTACCACAGGAAGTCTTTTTATTTTCAGATACGATTGCCAACAACATCGCTTTTGGCCTTGATACATTTACAACAGATCAGGTCGAACAGGCCGCTAAGGATGCTGCTGTATACGATAATATCATCGCTTTTGAAGAGGGATTTGAAACCTCAATAGGTGAACGGGGTATTACCTTATCCGGAGGCCAGAAACAACGTGTCTCCATAGCCCGGGCATTAGTAAAAGAACCCAAAATTCTGATTTTTGATGATTGTCTCTCAGCAGTTGACACCAAGACAGAAGAGCAGATACTGAACAATCTGAGCCGCATTATGAAAGGAAAATCTTCTATTTTTATTGCGCACCGTATCTCAACTATCAAAAATGCGGATCATATCCTTGTACTGGATCAGGGACGCATTGTGGAACAGGGTTCACATGGGGAACTGATGGCTATGGGTGGAGAATACTACGAATTGCACGAGAAACAGCTTCTGGAAGCAATATAGTCTGACAGCTTCCTCCGGATATCAGATCTGCGGAAAGCAATAAAACCGCAATACGTCAACAGGCAACTGCATTTCTGTTTAATCTTACTATAAGTACGGCTTAGATTGCATCATTCATTCATTGGATTTCACAGCAGAGTAAATATCTGTAAGGAAGATCTCTCATGGCTCATCACTATATATTGTATCACTACAGCACTTATTTCTTTGTACACAAACGGACTATGAATGGTTCTTTATGCAGGAGTGCTGAGAACGCTCTCCTTGAAAAGTAAAATCAAGAATACCATCATCACCACGAATGTTAGAAGTTAAAACAGAACGTCTGTTTCTTATCATAACGCACAAAAAAAAGCCTTTCGGAATTCCGAAAGGCTTTTTAATGATTTTAGGCGAAGCCTTATGCTTTCTCTTCTGCAGGAATTACAGAAACATAAGATTTGTTATTTGCTTTTTTACGGAAAACTACTTTTCCATCTACTAAAGCAAACAATGTATGGTCTTTACCAATACCTACGTTCAAATCAGGGTTGTGTTGAGTACCGCGTTGGCGAACGATAATGTTACCAGCGATAGCAGCCTGACCACCAAAAATTTTGATACCTAAACGTTTACTATGTGACTCACGGCCGTTCTTCGAACTACCCGCACCTTTTTTATGTGCCATTTCTTTATCTTAATTTAAGACTAATGTCTGATTAAAAATTCAATTATAATGTAATATCTGTGATCAAGATCTTAGTGAACTGTTGACGGTGTCCGTTTTTCTTTTTGTAACCTTTACGGCGTTTTTTCTTGAAAACGATCACTTTTTCACCTTTCAAATGAGACAAAATTTTAGCTGAAATCTTAGCTCCTTCTACACTTGGCGTACCAATTGAGAATTTACCTTCATTTTCTGCTAACAATACATTGTCAAATTCAATACTAGCGCCTTCATCTCCTTGTAAACGGTGCACAAAAAGATACTGGTCTTTTACAACCTTGAATTGCTGTCCTGCTATATTTACTATTGCGTACATTGTTAATAAATTATTTATGTTTCTATTTAATGAAGGGCAAAAGTATAAACTTTTTCCCAATTTTCAAACATCTTTTATTAAAATTTCTCTACCACACTCTTACTCTGTTCTCAGGCAACACATAACTCTTGGCATTTGGCTGTATATCAAAGGCTTTATAAAAAGCTTCCATATTGTACAGCGGACCGTTTACTCTGAATTCTTCAGGACTATGTGGATCCATTTTCAGACGGAGACGCATTGTTTCGTCACGTGTTTTAATTCGCCATACCTGTGCAAATGCCAGGAAGAAGCGCTGATCAGGCGTAAAGCCATCTATTTTATCAGTAGTTTGCCCTTGTTTAGTCAGCTTGAAAGCATCAAATGCAATACTCAGACCACCGATGTCTGCAAGGTTTTCACCCAGCGTAAGCTCTCCGTTGACATGCTGGTTGTCCAGTAATGTAAATCCACTGTACAGATCGGCTACTTTTTTGGCTTTCACATTAAACTGGTCTGCGTCCGCTTTAGTCCACCAGTCGTTCAGATTACCGTCTTTATCGTACTGCCTTCCCTGATCATCAAAGCCATGTGTCATTTCATGACCTATAACTGCTCCGATGGCTCCGTAATTGATAGCATCGTCTGCATGGAAATCAAAAAACGGAAATTGAAGAATTCCGGCAGGAAAAACAATTTCATTATATGGCGGATTATAATAGGCATTCACCGTAGGCGGAGTCATCAACCATTCCGTCTTGTCTACTGGCTTACCCATCTTATTTACCATTTCCTTGTATGCATGGCGTTCTGCAGATTGGAGATTAGCGTAGTAAGTGTCTTTGCTGATCTCTACATCACTGTAATCTTTCCATTTATCCGGATAACCAATCTTTTTTGTAAATGCTTCCAGTTTTTCGATAGCTTTCTTTTTAGTTTCCGGAGTCATCCAGTCCAGCTTTTCAATACGGGTGCGGTAAACTTTCTGAAGGTTATCCACAAGGGTCATCATACGCTCTTTGGCTTCCTTCTTAAAGTATTTCTCTGCATACAGTTTTCCAACGATTTCACCCAGACTTTCATCAGCAGCACTTACCATTAGCTTCCAGCGTTCCTTCTGTTCTTTCTGTCCGTTAAGTACTTTACCGAAGAAATCAAATTTGGCATCTCTGAAGCTTTTTGGCAATGCGCTTGCGGCATCATTAAGTGCGTCCAATTTTAGTTTCTGTTTCCATACCTCTAAAGGCTCAGACTTCAAAAGCGTATTGAGTGCTACATAATACTTAGGCTGCTGAACGAGTAAGGTATCCGTTTTAATAGACAGACGCGACAAAATATCCTGCCAATTGAGGTTTGGAGTCTGTTTTTGAAAAGCGGCTACAGCAAATTTGTTATAATTCTTTACCGGATCCCTCAGTTCTACAGGGGTGAGATGGGACTTAGCGATAGCTGTTTCCAGCTTTATAATATTATCCGCATACTGCTGAGCCGATTTCTCTTCACCGCTTAGCGTAAATAATTTTACAATATAGGCTTTATAGGATTCCAGTATTTTTTTTGACTTTTCATCCTTATCCAGATAATAGCTCGCCTGCGGAAGGTTTAATCCTCCCTGCACGAAAGTAGCGGCATTTTTATTGGAAATCCTGTCATCCGAAGCTACATAAAAGTGAAACAGATCTCCGTTTCCTTCTTTAAAACCATCTGCACTGAATGCAATCAGTTCATTGATATCTTTCAGCGCATTGATCTTGCTGATCAAAGGTTCAACAGGCTTTGTACCCAGCTTTTCAATAGCCAGGGTATCCATTCCGCTGGCATAGAAGTCTCCGGCTTTTTGCGCATCTGAGCCTTTGGCGCTGTTTGCTTTAGCAGCTTCTTCCAGTATAAGATGCAGTTTGGCTGTATTCTCATCCTGCAGGACATAGAAAGATCCCCAACCTGTTTCTGAAGCAGGAATTTCTGTTTTCTTAAGCCACCCTCCATTGGCATATAAGAAGAAATTGTCTCCCGGACTAATGGTTGTATCCATACCGCTGACATCGAAAAAATTAGTTCTTACCTCTTCAGATGTAGACGTACTGTTGTTGGATTGGCAGGAGCCAAGCACAGCTAGTGCCGGCAATACCGCCCATAATTTGTTTTTGGTAATCATATGATGTGATTTAACAAAAATAAAGGTAGTGATAATTAACAAGTTGCCGCAAATGTTATCTTTTCTTTTATATTTTTATACGGATTATGCAGAAATGTTTTGGTTTATTGCCGGAAGATATTAATTTTGTGGCTCCTAACGGAGAGGTGTCAGAGTGGTCGATCGAGCACGCTTGGAAAGCGTGTGTACCGCAAGGTACCGCGGGTTCGAATCCCGCCCTCTCCGCAAAACCTTCATCAAAAGATGAAGGTTTTTTTTATGCATTGCACTTGCTATTTTTAGCAAGTAATTCCCTAACTTCATATAAAATAACCAATTAGAAATGAAGAAAGTATCCGGCTACCTGAAGGTAATTATTTTTTATATCTTCACATTGCTCATCTTTATCGGCTCCTCCACCCTTACAAAGCAAAGCTCCTTACCGGATTTACTGTCTTTAATCACTGCATCTATATTTACTTTTATTTTGATTTACTGGTTTGTACGAAGTGACAAAAGTGTACTTTCCAAAAACGGGTTAGGCTTTGATAAAAAGAGTACGGTAAGGTTTGTATCCGGATTTGGCATTGGCGTGATTATGGTGCTGCTGATGACTATAATTACCATCACATTCAGCGATGTTACTTTTACCCGATCTCAAACATTTAATCCTAATATTCTCGCCCTGAATATCCCCCTGTTTCTTTTTGTTGCTTTTCGTGAAGAGCTAGTCTTCAGAACATATATGCTTTGGAAATTAAAGACAATGACCGGACCTGTGGTTGCCATGATTATTGTCACCGTTATTTTTTGTATTGAACATCTGTTAGGTGGATATTCTGTTGTAAATGCATTCCTGGGATCTGGACTGGGCGCGATCCTGTTTGGGTTTGCTACCTTGAGAACAGGAAACATTGCACTCTCTATCGGAATTCATTTTGCCTGGAACCTAACACATTGGCTGTTTGGATTTAAGGGTAACACCGGATTTTTAACAGAAACAGTACACAAAGGAACCGAACAACAGGTTGAAACAATTGCATTTATCGGGTATATAGCAGCAATGATAATGGGAATATGTGTAGTTTATGTATTCTTTAAACCACAAAAGAACAGGGAGTATAATTAAGAGGTATGATATAGATAAGAATTTACAGATTGATTCTATCCTCTGGAAAAATCCACTATACTGGTAAACTCTGACCTAATAATCTTTCTTTGATTGAAGATGAATTTCTGAGGGATTTTTCCCATAATACTTTTTGAACTCCCGACTGAAATATTTCCGATCAGCAAATCCAACTATATAAGCAACTTCTGAAACATTTTGATTGGATTTTAATAAATCATATGCCTTTTTGAAGCGATAACGCTTAATAAAGTTATTTACAGATAAATTAGTCAGGCTCTTTAATTTTTTATAAAGTATATGTTGACTCAACCCTGTTTGTTCGGCAAGATAATCTACACTAAATAAATGATTAGAAAGATTATTTTCGATAATCTGTTCCAGATTCAGAATAAATTCCTGATCGACCTCAGAAAGATTTTTTATTGGAGAGTTATTATCCTCATAAATGAAGTTTTGTCTGTTTCTGAGGGCTATATCTAATAAATTATGGACAACAAGTATAAGGGCTTCTGGATTAAATGGTTTTTGTAAATAAATATTGGCTCCATTTCTTAATCCCTTCACAAGACTCTCCTCACTTGTATCTGCTGTAAGCAAAATAATAGGCAAATGTGCTGTTAAGACATTTGTTTTAAGTTCTTCACATAATATCAGACCATTTTTGACTGGCATCATTACATCAGATATAATCAGATCAGGTAAGAATTGTTTTGCCTTCATAATTCCTTGCTCTCCATCTTCTGCTGTAATAATTCGGTAATGAACAGCCAAGATTTCCTTGAGAACATCTATCATCTCCGTATTATCATCAACTAAAAGTAATGTGGGTCTATTGGAGACCTTTTCTATAATATGTTCAAAATGCTCTTCTACTTCAATTTCTGTATGTTCTTTGTTTGTAAATAAGATGTCTGGTAATTCAATATTGAATACAGTGTATTTCTCACTATCTATAACTACTGTATTACAGTAAATAATACCGCCATGCTGTTCAACTATACTTTTTGTAATTGCAAGACCTATTCCGGTACCTATACTATCCTGTGCTTTAGGATCCCGGTAATACTCTTCAAAAATTTTAAATTGATTATCATCTGTTATCCCTAACCCATTGTCAGCGATTGTTATTATATATTTATTGGAATGCAATTCTGCACTCAGAAAAACTGTTCCTCCTTCCTTACTGTACTTTATAGCATTTGATATTAGATTAAACAAAACTTTGTCAAATTGCTTAACGTCTAAAAGAAGTCTCCCGGGATCATCTAAATGTTTTATAGAGAAATTCAATCTTTTTGAAATGGCCAGATCTGAAAATAAATAAAAAAATTCTGACAGATATCCATTCATTGCTACAGGTGCTTGTTTTAGTACTTCCGCTCCTGCTTCAATCTTGCGATATTCCAATAATTCATTAATCAGATTCAATAATTTATCCGCGTTTTTATGGATTCTCTTGATCTTTGAGTGGATGAGTGGCATAGCACTGGTACTATAAACCAGATCCTTTAATGGCACAGTAATAAGTGTAAGAGGAGTTCTTATTTCATGGGAAATCTGAGTGAAGAAATTGATTTTTTTTGTATGCTCCTTTTTAGAATTCAGCAATAACTTTCTCTCAATTACAAAGCGGGTGACAAAAAACAACAAGGAGAACAAAATAACAATATATCCCAGAATTGCCCACCATGTAAGCCAGACCGGAGGTTGTATTCTAACATTAAATTCCAGTGGATTTACACTCCATACATTATCATTGTTAGCCGTAAAAATTTGGAATATATAATCGCCAGCCGGTACATTCATGTAGTGGGCATATGGAATTTTAGTTATATTCCACTTTTTATCAAACCCTTTAAGCCGATATTTATAATTGTTTTTTGATGATTTTATCAAATTGTCAGATGCAAATTCGAACGAAAAATTATTCTGTGTATATTTCAGGTCAACACTTGTAATAATCCTGTTAATCTTATTGTTGTCGAATATGCTAACATCATATATGCTAATGTCTGTAATATAAGGCTTCGGAACAGAAAGATTAAACCTAATCTCGCCAGGTAAAAAACAGGTCAATCCACTGTAAGTAGTAATAAATAGATCGTTATTCTTATTTTCAAAAAAACGCGAATTTTCCAGATTGTCTGAAGGAAGTCCATCTTGCTTGTTTAACAGATATTTTTTTCGTGTAGCCAGATTATAATACAGTAACCCTTTTGCGCTGCATATCCAGAGAATTTCCTCTGTTTTATAAACCTCATGCAATGCCGTATCGGGTATTTCGATAATCTTCATTAGAGAATTATGATCAAACAAGTATATCTTATCATAAACTGTTAACCATAATTGATCCTGTTTTATTAAGACATTCGTAATTGATAAGTGCTGAGTCTCCTCTAATATTCTAAATTGATTTTCATTTTCAGGCTTTACAAAAAGCTTACCCTGAGATAGAAAAAAATATTCCCTTTAGTATCCTTATCAATATAAGTTATGTATTTTCCATCTGTTTCCCTCACAGGTTCCCACCTCCCATTTGCAAAATATTTAAACAACCCCTTTTCAGATGCAACATAACTTACATCTTTATCAGGCAATATATCTCTTATGTTGTTTACACTATTGGCAATTGGCTGTCCCGGCAGAATGTTTTTAATACTATTGGCAGATAAATCAATGATTGATAAACCTCCGGCATGGAGAGTTATGTAAAGTTTATCATTAAATATCTTTAGATTTTTAACCAATTTAGAATTTAACCGGTAAGGCAGTCTGCTGCTGACACCTGTTTTTCGATTATATTTGTAGACTCCGTTTTCATCTGTGCCTATATAATAATCATCTTTATATGCAGCAATAGCACTAATGACATTACTTTCTATAGAGCTTTTGTCAGGAAATGTTTTAAAAGGAGTAAAATCCGGATAAATGGCATTGATACCTCCATAATAGGTTCCCACCCATATAATATGTTGCTTATCCACAAAAACATCATAAATAGAATTTTGGGAAAGTGATGTCTTGTCACCGGCTTTACGAACGTAATTCTTATATCGCAGATCTTCATTAAAAATTAACAGGCCACTTAGTGTGGCCACATAAATCATACTGTCTTTCGGAATTATTTTTCGAATATAATTACTTGGAAATATGCTGCTCTTGCTATCCAAAAGGTGTTTTTCCATATAACTCCCCTTAAGGATAAACAGACCGTTTGACCTGCTCCCTACCCAAAGCCTTGATTTATTATCCAGAAACAGTGTAGTTATATAATCTTGTGTTATTACAAAAGGATAGCTATCGGATCTTTTCGTCTTTTTCTTAGAAATATCCAATTCCCAAACTTCATTTTGAATTGCACAATAAAGTTTTCCGTTTTTTGTGCTCGAAAGTGCCGTTGATTTGCTTGGGATGGAGACCAGATCAAATATAAAACCATCCTGCTGAATCTGAGCGATGTATACTCCACGATCTGTAGCAATAATCATCTTTTCTCCATCAGTTTGGATATCATTAACATTTTCCTTCAAAAAGCAATGTCTTCCATTACTGTTTAAAAGAAATTTGTGCCGGTTAATATCGTATACATATATTCCGGTTTGAGTACCAATAAAGATTTGATTCAGTTTATTTATTGCTATCCGTTTAACAAAACTATTATCTATTACAGCAATAGATTTTTTGAGAGCATCTTTTATATTGAATGAATCATAATAAAATAGATTATGGTTTCCTCCGAACCATAATCTTCCGTCTGCATCCTGAGCAATAGTTAGTATCGTCTCGTTTTCAAGCAATTCTTCTTTCGTCAATTGTTGAAACTTAACTTCTTGTGTGAATCCCAGCGTCTGCAGAAATAATGACACCGCAAAGATTAGTTTATACCTGATGTACTTCATTTCAATTAGAATCTAACTTACAGCTATTTTACGGGACTTAATGAGACTCAAATATTCAATTCTGAAATTTCCCCCTCCGCGTCAGGGATTTTACCCCTTCAGCAAACTAAAATAAAATCAACTTTGACACTATAAGGCAATAGCCCTTATAACAATTGAACTCAATTCTGTAATTACATAACCTAATATAGACAAAAATGAGAAGAAGAACTATGCTAAAAGCTGCCTGTGCCACTTTAGCTTCATCTATTATTCAGAAGGCTTCAGCATCAACACGGACAATACCCAATCCGATTAAGGACCCAAATAATGAAATAGATGACCGTATGTACTGGATAAACTTAATCAGCAGAATAGCAGCCCCCATACTAACCCATATCAGTGAACAACAATTCCGTCGAAATATGCCAATGGAACTAAGCCCTAACTTCGATAACCGAGATCCTACTGTGGGATACCTGGAAGCCTTTGGACGTCTTCTGGCCGGAATGGCTCCATGGCTTGCCCTTCCGGATGATCATACATCCGAAGGAAAAATAAGAAAGCAATTCAGGAAACAAGCTTTACTGGGAATTCAATACGGAGTAGATCCCGATTCAGCTGATTATTTCACCTGGGAAACCAACACAACAAAACAGGTTTTGGCAGATGCAGCTTATCTTTCACAGGCATTTTTACGTGCACCGGGTTCTCTATGGGAACCATTACCTGAGGTAACCAAGAAAAGGGTAATTAAGGAACTGAAAAAACTGAGGTCTATTCAACCAAACGAAAGTAACTGGCTGCTTTTCGCCGCTATGCCTGAAACTTTTCTTTTTTCGATTGGTGAAGAATGTGTTCGTGAACGAATAGACTATGCCGTCAACAAATTTGATACGACATGGTATGTAGGAGACGGTTGGTATAGTGACGGACCAAAATTTGGTTTTGATCACTACAATGGTTATGTGATACATTGTATGCAGGTCGAGGCATTATATCACAATCTAAAAGCGTCTTCAAAATATAAAGACATGTATTTACGTGCATATAAACGTATGCAAAGATATGGACATCACCTCGAGAGGATGATTAGTCCGGAAGGATATTATACTGTAGTCGGACGTTCAAGCACCTATAGAAATGCCGCATTTCAGCCTTTGGCATCCTTAGCTCTGGACAAAAGGCTACCGGAAGATATATCAGAAGGTCAGGTACGTTCAGCCTTAACCTCAGTGTTGAAGAACATATTTGTTGAGAGCACTTTTAAATCTTCCGGTTGGTTAAGCATGGGGGTAGTGGGAGACAATCAGGAAAATATCGCCGACACCTATACTAATGCAGGCTCTATGTATGTGGCTTCCCTGTCATTTCTACCGCTGGGCTTACCTGCCACAGATTCATTTTGGACAAGTCCGCAGCAAGATTGGACCAGTAGAAAAGTTTTTCAAGGCCTGAAATTTCCAAAAGATTACGCAGTAAATTATTAATAATAATTATACAAAAATGAAATTCCTAATTACACTCGGCTGCTTATTAATGGTATCAGCTGCTTACAGTCAGACTACTCAGCACCATAAACTGTCACTTACCAAAGATTTTGTAGACTCTAATCTAAACAGTGCCGTAAAACAGATTAAGTACTTGGCTGAATCAACAAATACAGACGAAATTCCCACCACGTATAGCAATGGCAAGCACATAAATTTTGGAACCGGCTGGTGGTGCTCAGGGTTCTATCCAGGCACTTTACTTTATTTATACGAGTTCTCAAAAGATCCGTTTCTGATTAAGGAAGCAAAGAAAAAACTTCATTATCTGGAGAAAGAAAAAAATAATAAGACCACTCACGATTTGGGATTCATGTTGTTCTGCAGCTTCGGAAACGCCTTCCGTTTAATGCCGGATTCAACCCGTTATAAGGACATACTGGCTGAAGGAGCTCAATCTCTGGCATCCCGCTATAACAAAGTAACCAAAACAATCCGATCCTGGGATACAGGAAAAAACCGGAAGGGAGATATATGGCAGTATCCGGTAATCATTGATAACATGATGAATCTAGAATTTCTGCTTCAGATCTCTAAACTAACTCAGGACAAAAATTTAAGAGATGTAGCTATCAGCCATGCAGATGTGACATTAAAAAATCACTTCCGAAAAGACGGCAGCAGCTATCATGTGGTTGACTATGACCGTGAAACAGGAAAAGTATTGCGTAAAAACACTGCTCAGGGGGCATTTGATGAGTCAGCTTGGGCCAGAGGACAATCTTGGGCATTGTATGGGTACACCATGATGTACAGGGAAACGAAAAATAAAAAGTATCTGCAACAGGCAAGAAAAATTGCCGGATTCTACTTAAACCATCACAATTTACCCACTGATCTCATCCCATATTGGGATATGGATCAGGACAAATTAACTGTTGACAGCCCATATTACAATAACCGAAATAACCGGGATGCTTCTACCGCAGCGATTATTACATCTGCCCTCTTAGAACTATCGACTTATTCAAAAGGAAAAGAGAGTCAGAACTATATTGAAAAAGCGGAAAAAATGTTGATATCTCTTTCCGATACTTCATATAAAGCATCCTATAAAAGTGCCGGAGGATTCATTCTGATGCACAACGTAGGATCAATTCCTCATAAAACAGAAGTAGATGTACCGTTAACGTATGCTGATTACTACTATGTGGAAGCTCTAATGCGATACAAGCGAATGTTAGAAAATCGTGAGGTTATTTTAGAAATTAAAAATCAGACCACTCATTAAGGAAAAGACTTTCAACTTTTTATTAACCATAAATTATAACCAAATGAAAAGATTATTTTTAACTCAGTTCATGATGCTTTTTTTACTCTTTCTATGGATAGAGAACGGATACGCACAAGACAAAAAATTAATTCGTGGAACAGTAAGTAATAACTCAGGTAAACCCATCTCCGGAGTAACTGTTTTGTCAAAATTGAGCAGGAAATCTACTTCCACAGACGCACAGGGCAAATATGCTATTGAAAGTCCAGGTGGACAAGATATTTTAACATTCAATTCACTGGGATTTACAAGTAGAGAAGAACCTGTCAACAACAGACAGATTATAGATATCATTCTGAATGAACAGTCCAAGGATCTGGACGAAGTGGTGGTAGTAGGGTACGGTACCCGAAGCAAGCAAAATGTCGGAGGAGCTGTCATTTCTGTGGATAAAAAATTACTAAAAGACCGTCCTGTCACTAACACATTATCAGCATTGCAGGGAGCTGCACCCGGATTGGTGATTACACGTACAAACGGACAGCCGGGTCGTGAAGGCTGGACAGCCCGTATACGTGGAATTACTACTTTAGGCACTCAAAATGCACCTTTAGTCATCATTGATGGAGTAGAAGGAGATATAAACACATTGAATCCCAATGATATTGAAGATCTGACGGTACTGGAAGATGCTGCATCTGCAGCGATTTACGGAGCAAAAGCCGGCGGAGGTGTTATTGTGGTTCGTACGAAAGCCGGAAAAGCAAATCAGAAAACCTCATTTGATGTCAATTCAATGTACACCTGGAGAACTCCTTATGCACGTCCCGAATTGTTAAGCTCAAGAAGACAAGCCGAATTACAGAATGCAGGAAGCCTTTTTGCAAATCAACCCGTTCCTTTTTCAGACGAGCAGTTAGCATGGCTGGATGATCCCAATATAAATGAAGTATATAATAAAAATTCAAACTCATGGGAATATTTTTATAACAATAACATGGAAGAGATTTTGCTGCGTAAACAAAGTCCGCAAAGGAGTATAAACCTTACAGCAAGTGGGGGTAGTGATAAATCAGCATATTTATTTTCGATGGGATACCTTGATCAGCAGGGAGCATTTAAATTTGGATCTGATAGCTATAGCAGATTCAATTCACGTATCAATTACAATACTAAGTTTTCTGAAATTTTTAATCTTGATGCACGTTTGTCTTTCGCTAAAGAGAGAACCAACACTCCGCCTGTAGGAGCTGACGGCGAAGGATTAATTTATAACATTTACTCCATCCGTGCTACCAGAAATCCAATTTTTACACCGGGTACAAATGGAGCCATGTATGCCTTTATTGGCACTATCTCCAATGCCTATCCAATGTTAAAGGACGGCGGCTACGACAATGAGGATAAGTATAGTGGAAATGCAGTTCTCACTTTATCCGCCAATCAGATTCTGAAGGGGCTTGATCTGAAAGCAACCTACAGCCCGGGATTGGTACTATCCGACAGAGAGAGATTCCTCAGAACAGTTCCGCGTTATAGTATTGATAAAGATATGAAACCAATTGCCGCTGCCGCTCTTAATCCTGTAAACTCTTTGACCAAAATACGACCATACACATTAACCCAAAATTTTTTCACCACTGCTGATTATGATTTAAAGCTGAAAGCACATCATTTTCATGTTTTAGGAGGTTATGAATACAAAGAATATAAGTTTGATCAGATTCAGGCAATACAAAGGGCGCTATTACTGAATGATTTCCCCAGCTTAAACTATACCACATTAGCCAATGCAAATGTAAGTAATGTATCAGATGATATTCAGGTAAATACGTGGATATCCTATTTCGGAAGATTGTCTTATGATTACAACAAAAAATATTATGCTGAGGGTATTATAAGAAGAGATGGCAGTTCCCGACTGGCAACCGGGAATAAATTTCAGACTTTTTATTCCGGTAATGTATTCTGGCGGGCAGCTCAGGAAACTTGGTTTAAGGAGGCACTTCCCTGGATAGACGAATTTAAAATTGCCGCATCTTATGGTACCGCAGGTGGTGCACAAACATCAAATCCAAATTTAAACAATTACGATTTTCAGGCTGCGCTTTCAAGCGGTTATTACCCTTTCAATGATTCCAGAACAGCGTATTTCTTTCAGGGTGCATTACCCGCAGATGGTAAATCATGGGAAATAATCAAAACGTCTAATATCGGCTTCGATCTGGATTTTCTTAATCGCAGACTGCATATCCATTACGATTATTTCATAAAACAAAATGACAATGTATTTGTGGGTCAACAGCTGCCCGCTGTATTAGGTGTTACGCCCAATGCAGCCAATTTAGCAGCCATCCGTGTAAAGGGATGGGGAGTGCTGATCAACTGGAAAGACCAGTTTAGAGATGGAGGATATTTCGTTTCAGCAAACTTAAGTGATGATAAAAATGAAGTGATACGCTATGATGGTTCAGTATCATATGGACTGGGTATAAACCCTTCTTTACCGGGTCATTCTACAAATTCGATATATGGATACAAAGCAGACGGATACTTTGATAATGCCGAAGAATTGGCGGCTTATCCATCCAGACCGGGTACAAAGGTAGGTGATATCAAGTTGTTGGATATTAACGGAGACGGTATAATTAATCAGGGTACAAACTCTGCTGATAATCGTGGTGATCTGGTCTATCTGGGCAATACAAATCCAAGATATGTATTTGGCCTGAGTGCCGGAGTGAATTGGAAAGGTTTTGATTTTTCGGTGCTTTTTAATGGTGTCGGTAAACGCTCGATTGGTTTAAGTCCTTCTGCGTCTATTGCCTTTTATGATGGGTGGAGAATGCCATGGGCCATTCATGAAGATTACTGGAGACCGGACAATTTAAACGCAAAATTTCCAGCTATCCGTATTGGAGACAGGATAAATGATCAGGAGTCATCACATTGGGTTCAGAATGCCAGTTATATACGGTTGAAAAATATTCAACTTGGTTACACCATAACTAAAGAAGTACACCGTGTAAAACAAATGGGTGATATTCGTATATTTTTTTCCGGTCAGGATCTATGGGAAAAGACAGGGATGTGGTTTAATTATTATGACCCCGAGAATACCGACAGAGTTGGATTTAGCTATCCTTTGTGGCGTAGTTTCGCTCTTGGTCTCCATATTAATTTTTAGAATTAAGATTTTTTTAGCTTCATAAAGATATTAAAGATGAAAAAGTATATAGCAATTAAATATTACCTGTTGATTGCAGCAGGACTACTTTTTGAAAGTTGTAATAAAAATTTAGAGCAGATCTCCCAATCTGTAATAACGGATGCCATTTATTGGAAAACGTCCGCAGATTTAGTCCGGGTAACAAATTATTTATACATAAGTTTACCGGACTTTGGAACGCCTTTGGAAGACCGTTACAGCGATTTCGCTGTTAATATAACGACCACTACCATAGACCGGGTTAGTGACGGTTCAAGGGAAGTGCCGGCAAATGACGACAACTGGACAAATAACTACAGATACATCCGGGCGGCAAATAATATTATATTAAAGTCATCTTCCATTCCGGATGACCCCATGAAGACATATTGTATCGCACAAGCTCGTTTCTTCAGAGCTCTTGCTTATTCCAGACTCGTGCGCGTCTATGGAAATGTGCCTTATATAGATAGAACCATTACAGGAAGTGATGATGAAATATTATACACTTCCCGAAATGATAGAAGGGCTGTAGTAGATTCGATTTATGCCGATCTCGATTTTGCAGCTGCCAACTCTCCCCAAGCGGACGCACTTCCGGGAAGTACCACTACGTCCGGAGCTGAGGGGAGAGAATACGGCCGGATTACAAGAAGCGCAGCTCTTGCTTTGAAGTCAAGGGTAGCATTAAATGAAGGTTCCTGGCACAAGTTTCATAGTGATCCTGAATTTTCAGGTCCCAAAGAACCCGGAAAACACTTTTTGATAGCACAACAGGCTGCCCTAATGATTATGAATGAGGGAAAACATAGTCTGTATGTAAAAGATGGAGCTCTAAGCTATCAAAATCTTTTTAGATATCAGGGAGAAGGTTATACCAACAATAAAGAGAACATCTTAGTGCGTCTGTATGGACAAAATGTCTCAAACAGTATCGCTAGTCAAAGCTATATGCGGGGAGCGCTGACCGATGGTCAGAATGCAGCAACAAGAGCTTATATTTTAGAAGGTTTATATGCTGACGGCCTGCCAGCCGGAAAATCTGCTTTTGATAAAAATGGCCTGGAAACAGGATTATTGACAGATTTTGAAAATCGGGATCCACGATTACCACTAACTATATTTAAAGTAGGAGATCCGTTTGCAAGTATAAACGGAGCCACTAATTACGGTAATACCTATTATTACCATCAACAGAAATACTGGACTGGCAGTGCTGATTTCTTTCAGGCTGCTTCAGGTGGTTTATTTTTAGATTTTATCGCTATACGATATGCAGAAGTACTTTTAAATTATGCAGAAGCCACATATGAAATTAACGGAAATATTTCAGATGGAGATCTTGATATCTCTGTTAACCTGCTCAGAAATCGTGCAACCAATAATGATCCGACTAAACTACCTTTGCTGACAAATGCATTTGTTATGACCCACGGACTCGATATGCGAAATGAGATAAGAAGAGAAAGATCCATTGAGCTAGCATTTGAAGGTTTTAGATACTGGGATCTTCTTCGTTGGAAAACAGCTGAAACCGAACTGCCAAAATCCATAATTGGCCGAAAATATTTTTCAGGAATAAATTATGGAGGAGCGGGAGTTCCACAACTTCAAAATGGTTATGTGCTAATACAAAACGCGACTCAACGAAAATTCAATGTATCAAAGGATTATCTTTGGCCTCTGCCGTCCGCTCAAATTGGACTAAGTAAAGGAAGTCTGGAGCAGAATCCTAATTGGAAATAATCTCATGGAGTATTGATTTAGAAATTAGCGAAGATAAGGCATTAAGGAAACTCAAAATCCGAGATTTGATATTTCTACGCTATTTATTCTCTTCGTAAAAGTATAAAACCCGACAAAAGTTGGGTTTTATTATTTCCGGGAACTATTGGTCTGCATCGCACGATTTATTAAAAATGACAAAAGAAATAAGTACAGAGAATGCTGTCTTAAGTATTTTAGATTATTCTTTTACGAAGGCATCCCTTAAATTACAAAAATACTCCTTTAGACGTATTGCAGTGTAAAACTTATGCGTATAACTTTGTTGAAAAACTGATAAGCCCTTATTTAACCACCCACTTATGAAAAAGCTAACTACAACACTACTCTTTGGTCTTCTCTGCGTATCGTTATATGCACAGGATTTGGAACCCTTAAAAGACGAAAATGATAAAATCGCTTTCTTTGATGAAAATGAAAAAGCCGTCACTCCATTCAAATATGATGGTGTGGGATATTCCGGAGATGGCTGTTACGGAGTAAAGGCTAATGGAAAATGGGGATTTATCAATGAAAAAGGAAAAGAGATTATTCCGTTGATCTATGACGATATAATGGGGTTTAACGGAGGCTTCGCTCCTGTAGAACGAAATGGAAAATGGGGAGTGATCAATAAAAAAGGACAAGAAATTATTCCTGCAAAATATGACAATATACCTCGTATATATGAAGGACTTGCTCAAGTTGAAATAAACGATAAATGTGGCTTTCTGGACAAAACAGGAAAAGAGATTATTCCTTTAAAATATGACCTGGCTTCTGATTTTCAAAACGGATATGCTCGTGTAAGACTGAATGATAAGTGGGGACTAATTGACAAAAAGGGTAATGAAATCATTCCTCTGAAATACGATGACGTATCCGGATTCGAAAATGGTAAAGCTGAAGTTGTAGAAAATGGCAGGAAGTTCTACATAGACAAATCGGGGAAAGAAGTGAAATAGAAGTTCAGAAAAAGAATCCGTCATTGTCATTATTCCAATCAACGGTACAATTACGATGAATATAATATTAAAAAATGCAGTGTCTAAATTGGACACTGCATTTTTTATCTCCTTCCATTGGCCACAAAATATCAGACCTATAAGTTATTTAATAATTTATTAATCAATAAATACCAAAAACATTCCCTATATGTAATTTTTTTATTCTATTTTTATATAAGATTCTCACTATATCTATGTTATGATTAAATTACACTCTTACCTTATTTTGTCTTTGACTGTTCTCTCTGTAGTATCATGCAAAAAAAATGGTATCGACGAACCAAAACCACCAATAATAGAGCAGCAGGCACGTTCAAAAAAAGAGATTGTTGATTCTCTGAAAACTGACCTTGTAAAAAAGGGGTATTCCATATCCAGTCAGGTTATCAATCAGGACAGTACAAAAGTAAATTTCCGGGTTTCCCGTGCGAATAGTATAAAAGAATTCGGTGTTTTTGAACCCGGGGGTGGCTCAGACCAAAAGACATATCCGGATCTGTATACAGGCAGTGTTTTCAATGGAAATGTATTCGTAAAAGATGGTGTATATTCTACGGGATTACCCCTTGAAGGAAAAACGTTACCTCTCAATCAGGATATTGTAATTGTTGGAAAGAATAAAGTCAAGATAGCTGAAGCAAAGCAGCTGGAACTCCGAAATTCCAGTCTCAAACAGTTTCAATCTGATATATTGAGACAAATCGGTGAACCCGCTATAAATCAGCATGTAGGGGATGTATCCCTCAAAACCGGATTCTTCTCCAGTTTTACTGATGTAAAAGACTCTGTATTCTTTAACAGATCTAACATGTATTTGGACAGCTTTAAACCGGGTGTCGGATTACTGGAATACGCTCCGGATAATACACCCGTACCAGGAAAAGGTGTTTTTGCATTCTTCAGACAAGACTATTACAGTATACAAATAGATAAAACAAAGGCCGGATGGAAATTCTTAGAAGAAGAGTTAAGTAATGCTTTACAAGTGGAGCGCATGCCAATTTTTATAAATTCCATTACTTATGGACGATATGGATTTGTAACCATAGAAGGTAACCAGTCACAAGAAATAATGGCAATGCTAAATAAGGCTATTGCTAATTTTGACAGTTTATCTGAATTTGAACGTACTATTTTAAGCAAGTCCACTATACGCTGTTACTTTTTTGGAACGCCTGAAGACTGGAGATTCAGTCAATTGCTTCAGTCATCCTTAGGAAGATTACAGTTGTTTACTGAAATCATGAATCAAAAGACCTACAAATTCAGACCATTTGGAGATGCTCCAACATTCTATTCCTTTTCTTCTGTGAAAGACAATTCAGCATTTATCGGTTCTACTTTAGAGAGAGATATGGAATTTGACTTGAAGGATATTTTATAGGCTTGCTGTTTTAGCAGATAGCGAGGTTAACCTTGTATTAAAAATTAAGTCAGGGCGCTGTATTTTTCTTAAATACAGCGCCCTGACTCTTATAATAAAAACCAATCACCAATTTGTTATTCTTGGAAAAGCATTTATATATCTACTTTAGGAGATAAATCATTATAAAGGGTTTGAATACTATTTTTGAGGAAAAGTCATTTTGATAGTAAAAAATAATATTTTTAAATTAGATCATGACTAAAAACAGCTACTTGTTATTATTTATATATTGTTTATTTATTAATTACGGTTGTTCGCAAGGTAAAAAGAACGACATTGAACAAACCAGAGCTGAACTAGAGGAGTACATCGGGGAATCTGAAAATATGATCGATTTAGCACGGCTGGAGTTTAGTGTAAAACCTGTACAAGCGAATTCGAACAAAGCTTTTGACGAAAAAGACGAGCATAATTTTACAGATCAACAAACACAATATCTTTCAATAGATGATTTCCTTTCGACAGTAAATAAAGATTTTTTCATGACGACTGAAGTCGGAAAGCCAAAGAGTTTTGTCTCAATTTCACTTAATCTATTGGAAGCAAATGAATTGTTAGGATTAGGAGATGGTGTGGATGAAGTTTATGCAGTGGCGCCTCAGTTTAAACCAAGTATATTACATTTCTGGGATGGAACTTCAGCAGATGCTAAGTATAAAGCAGATAAAAATGCAGAAGAATTAGAGTATAACCATTTTCTGGTAGATGCTATAAAACCTATACGCTCTGTTGATTTTGATGTTGAGTTCAGGCATCATACTTCTACTCCTTATCGATTGGATAGTTCACATCCAAAAGTAAAAATTGGGAACGATTGGATAGAAATGAAAAACAACGCTGAAGGCGAGGTTAAATTGAGCTATCCAAAATCTTTGTCAGAGAAGCTGAATGATGTACAGGCTTTTTATAAGAACGATAGGGCATTTAAGAAATCAGGAAGTAGTTCGTACAATATTTCATCTGCACAGACCATAATATGGTTAGAAAAATCACTGCCTGTTTATAAAGAAGCAATTGCGTTAATTGATCAGCAAAAATTAAAGACAGATCAGGAAGTTGACGCCTTTTTAAAAAGTAAACTACCTAAAAAACCTGCTGAGGATGCTCAAATGGAGTTTGCAAAATATTATTTCACAGGACCTGTAAACTATATAATGGTGTATGTGAAAAATGACAAACCGCAAAATGTCACGAAAAAAGTTAACGTTAAATTGCTAAAACAAATAGAAGCAATTGGTAAAGAGGGTTATTTCACAGCCGTTGACGGAGCCGAAGAATTGAAGGGTATAGTCAATGTAAATGGCGATTGGATTATCAATCCTATTTACGATGATATTAAAGCGATGGGTGAAGAGAAATTCAGCGTAAGAGAAGGTAGAATTGGCACTCCGAAAAAATTAGATGCCAAGAACAAGAAATTCATTGATTTACTACCTTAAAAATTTAACGGGACATCTGTTATTTCCAAATTGAGCTTGTCAAATTCTTCGGAATACTTTGACAAGCTCAATGAAACAAAGCCGTGTAATTATGATTTAGTTTTCTACTGAAGTGACCATAGCTTTAATGGGGAGTATAAACAAAAAGCACAACCGCTATATTTCAGATAAATACAGCTCCAGTACAATTTTAAAAAACCAATAATCAAATCTGTTATTCCTCGAAGAGCTCCACTTCCGCGTTCTCTTCATTTATAAGAATAACATTTCCCGTAAATTTATTGTCTTCCCATACTTCAGCCAGATACTTATTATCCAGATAGGCGGGCATATCCCCACCCTCTTCCGTATTGCTATGAACATACACCAGTTTAGCGGTATCTACACGTTTTAATTTAGCCAGAAACTTCAGGTGTTCACTCTTTAGGGTAATGTTCACCAATTTCTTGGTGTCAAAAGCCTGATCTTTAAATATTACAATACTCATAAGTTTATGTATTTAGTATATTTCTTTTTGATCACTCTATATCATCTTCCGTTTCCGATCGTGAATATTGAAAAGGGCATATTCAAGGGAATGATGTTACACAATATAACAATTTCTGATGGGTTTATTTTCATAAGCAGGAAATTATTTGGGATCATCTTCCGCATTAAGTTCTTTTATATGAAAATCTTACTTATTAAAATTTATCCCATTCTTATTCCATCGATTGTAGAAATAAGGTAAAGATTGCTGAAAGCGTTCATAATCCTTATTTTCAACTTTAGTCCACCCAACCTCAGCATAGGCGGCTATACGCGGAAATGTTTGCTTATACATATCGTTTAGATCAGATATCCATTCTCCCCACATCTGACATCCCAGACCTAATATCTTAGCATGATATTGTTTATCCAGCCCCTCAGGAACAGGGTCAAAGCTATAAGCTTTTTCCAGAGAAATATCACTGTAATCCAGATAAGTAGCTTCATGATAGGAATTAACAATGTCATACCCGTTACGAGCTGCATCTTTCATCATATCGACATTACCTTTCCAAAACTGAATAATAGCTGATTTTGAAAGTTTACCTGTCACTGGTGGAGCATCCTGATTATAGTCATGTAATTTTGCACCCATAATATCATTCCATCCCATCATACGCTTATTATTTTTTTCCAGAAAATTGGAAATATCATTGGTAAACAGGAGCTGAAGATCGGCTGGCGAAGTCAATGCATGCTCTTTCATGTATGCCTGTACTTCGGGAGATTTGTTCCAATGATCATATTTCACCTCATCGCCTCCGATATGAATTACAGCAGAAGGGAACATATCTATTACTTCTTTCAATACATCGTGAAGAAATTCTATAACCTTTGGATCTGTCACATCAAATATGTCGTATTTGACACCAAAACTTGTGGGAACTTTTATAGGAAGTTTTGTAACGCCCAGCCATGGATAGGAAGCTATTGCGGCACTGGCATGTCCGGGCATCTCTATTTCCGGCATAATGTTGATATGACGTTCTTTGGCATAGGCTACAATTTCTTTTATATCTGCACGGGTGTAATGGCCTTCTAATGGTTTTCCATCATACTTCGTACTGTTCCATCCTCCTATTTGTGTTGAATCCCGTCTTCCACCAATTTTCGTGAGGTTTGGATATTTTTCAATGGCCAGTCTCCAGCCCTGATCTTCAGTCAGATGCCAGTGAAAAACATTCATTTTCAGCGCTGCCATTTCATCCAGAAGCTTTTTCACTACAGCTTTGCCTTTGTATGCACGGCCTTCATCCAGCATATAGCTCCGCCATGAAAACCGTGGTATATCACTGATGAGTACAAAGCCAACTCTGGCTACACCGGTTTCCTTTTTCACTAACTGTCTTAAAGTCTGGATGCCGTAAAAAATACCTGTTGAAGAAGGAGCTTCAATCAAAACACCTTTGTCATCGACTTACAGACGATAACCCTCAATACCCAGATCATGCTGTAATGTTTGATTAAGTAACAACCGGATACCCGCACGTTTTGCAGATGTAACCTTTGATGTTTTCACCCCCTGCTCGTCTTCTAAAATTTTTGCTATACTGGAAATCTCATTATCCAAACTCCCATTTGCGTAAATACCAATATTATTACTAATTAGATATTCACCCTGCCTTTCTGAAACAGAAGCAGGCCGCGGAATCACGTCAATAGCTTTCACGTTTGAAGATAATGCAATGACTGAAAACCAGATACAGCATATTACTTTACAAATTCTATTCATATAGTTACTATTTAAATTCTAATACCATCGGAAACTTTAAGCTTACAAAACATTTTTACCATTACTTGCAAAACATAAACACACTTCTTAACTTAGGCGATAATCACACTAAGAAAACAACAGCTTTCTTAACAAACGAATATAACCATTAATCTAAATAACAGCAAATCAAACAATTGCTGCAATTATATTGATTATGAAACCCTATTCCACTCTTTCGGACAAAGAGCTTATGGTATTGACAAAAGCAGACAATCAGCATGCTTTTTCGACACTGTATAGCCGGTATAAACAGACTTTATCAGTACATGCTTATCAGAAAACAGGAGATTTGGAGCAAGCTAAAGATCTGGTTCAGGAGCTGTTTACAAATCTATGGGACAGGCGCAGTACACTACCGGATATCATGAATGTTCAGGGATATCTGCATACCATACTACGTAATCGAATACTGGATTACATAGCACACCTCCGGGTAGAAAGTAAATACTTAGATTCTCTTCAGGAATTTATAAATACAGGTCAGTGTGTGACGGATCAACATATAGCAGAAACAGAATTTTTACTATTTATTGAACAAACAGTCAATGCATTTCCGCCCAAAATGCGCGAAGTATATTCAATGAGCAGACAGACACCCAAAAGCCACAGAGAGATAGCAGAAGAATTGGGTATTTCAGAATTTACTGTAAAAAACCATATAAAAACAGCACTGAAAATTATCAGAAGTAAATTAGATCGTTTGCTGACACTTTTGTTCTTTATCTAACAGGAGTCCTCTTCTTAAAAAAATTCGAAGCAGTATACACTTTAATCAATGATATGCACAAACTCTTCTCCTACTATAACGACCGGATACGGGAAGAATTACTCTTAAATATACATTCTATATCTTTGATCAGCTGAAAAGCTGCTACACTAAACTCCAGGCAGATACCACTTTCCAGTTCTACTTGTTTTTCTCTGTTATGAATGTATTTTAAATATTTAAGATTTACAACTACTGATCTGCTCACTCTTATAAAGTATGGATGAGACAGTTCTTCAAGAACTGTTTTAATATTTTTTTTGATAATATATACTTTCTGATTTGCCTTGATTAATTCCGTATATGCCCCTGCGGAGATACAATGCGTTATATCTGCAGCAGATATAACAATTGTTACATCTCTTTCTTTAATCAGATACCTGAAAGATTCTATATTATCCATATCATTTAAATCCGCTTATTGCTGCTTCTTTTATTAGAAAATTATCTACTTTGCTGACAACATGGTAACCACAATTGGTTTGCAGAAGAATAATGACCCCCTGAAACCATTTTTAACCATACATTTAAGAAATACATCCGGAAAATTTCACTTCCAAAGAATGCTCAATAGTTGTAATACAGCATGCAACAACTTATACTTCAAGAAAAACAGTTCATAAATGTTCGAGATAGTTATGTCCGGCGACTTATAACGTATATTTTACGGTCCTTGATTCTGAACTTCACCTCTCCCGTAAGTATCATTATATCCAGAATATCCTGAACATTGCTAAATCGTGACAACGTACCTGAGAATATTTTGCCTTTCATATCTCCTTCATAAACGACCTCTACATCATACCATCTTGAGATTTTGCGCATTACACTTTCAATATGTTCCGCATTGAAGTTAAAATAACCCTGCTGCCAGGCTAATACTTCATCAGGGTCGAATTTTTTAATTCCAATATTATCAGTATGCTTATTATAAACAGAGCTCAGCCCGGGCTTAAGCATCAGTTGTTTTTCTTTAATTTCTATCTGTACTTTGCCCTCTATCAGCGAGGTCTGCACAAACGATTCGTCGGAATAGGCAAAAACATTAAACCGGGTACCTAACACCGTAATCTTCTGATCATCGACCTGCACAATAAAGTGTTTACCATTTTGCTTTTTAACCTCAAAATAAACCTCTCCGCTGATCTCTACCTTACGCTCTGACCCGACAAAAGCTGTAGGATATCTTATTGAAGAAGCTGCATTGAGCCAGGCCATTGTACCATCAGGTAACCGAAGTTGAAACTGTCCTCCCTTTGGTGTCCGTAAAGTATGATAACGAATAGCAGAAGTAGTCTTAACGTCCTCATCTTTATATTCCAATTGCCCGTTACCCACCTTTGCCGCCACATACTTTCCGTTTCTGCTGATCTCCCCCGAAGCTGTATTTTCAAGATCAACTTGCGTACCATCTTCCAGAATAAGCATTGCCTTATCACCTCCCGGATTGATACTGTTTTTAGTTAAGGTCGATGCAGGTCTGACAGGCTCACTGCTTTTTTGCATCATCCACACTCCACCCAGAATAATTAATATGGAAGCAGCAGCAATACCCCACTTTATCCAGAAATAATTACTGTATCCTGTTTCTGAATTTTCATTCATCTCGGATAACAACTTTTTATAGATACGATTCTTTACTTCATCCGCATCCCCCATTATCGTATTATCCCATGGAATATCTACGAACTGAAAGTTATCTTTGTAGGTTTCCAATTGTTGCAATTCTTCCTTGTTGCAACTACCATTTGTATATTTTTCATACAGTTGTATATATTGTTCCTTAGATAGCATTGCTTTTCATATGAGGTTTAATATAAATAGAGCCTTTTTTAATATTATACACACATAAATATTTGATTTATTTTTTAATATTTCAAAAAAAGCTCAGGATATGTTTATTAAGGGTTCCACCTGTCATAAAGAAAGCCCGTTGCAAGCAACGGGCTGATTGTCCTTAGGACTTAGATAGTTAGTGTTCAGATTCTTTATGTTTACATGAAGCAGATCGAGCTCTGCCTTGTATTATAATTTCCAGACTGTATATGAACATAGAGACAATTTTAAGTGCACACACACATACATATTTAATTTTATTTTCATTTTTGTTCCGGGTTCTAAATTTTAGCTATATTTACAATAGTCTCATTTTAAAAATTATCACACTAAAGAAGTATACATTTTAATCCATATGCAGTCAGATAAAAAGTCATCGATCAATAATCTAATATGGACTGATCATGAACTATGGTCTGCAATTCAGACACAAGACAGCCAATCCTCTTTTACTTTACTTTTTGATAAATACTGGTCATTATTATTCCGGACAGCTTTTTCATATCTTAAAGACAAGGAACTAAGTGAAGAGATAACACATGATATTTTTTCTAATATCTGGAACAAACGTCATCAGCTGCAGATTACCTCATTTCCGGCCTATCTGCATGCTTCTGCTAGATACCATGTATATAAATGTATAAAAAATAAAGAAAAATCCCGGTTACAGTTTATGGATGATTTGTCTGTTATCAGCCGTGACACAAACTATAATATAGCAATTGATAAATTAGAATCTGAAGAACTGGATAATACTTTACGCAATATCCTGTCTAAACTTCCAAAAAGATGTCAGGAGATATTTATTATGAGTCGATTTGAAAACCTTAAGAATGAGGAAATTGCAGAAAAGCTAAAAATTTCTCAAAGAACGGTGGAAAATCAGATCACCATTGCATTGCGTCATATCAGAGAGCATTTACATAAAGCGATTATTGCCTTGCTGATTCTACTGAACCATTTGTAGAGCAGAAAGCAACCTGCCTCCAAATTTCGTAAATTAATTAAATAAATAATTTTATTACAAACAGAACGAATTCTATACAAACCACCTCTTGTTTTTATTCAATAAATTCTGTAATGTTGCATAATTAATTCTCTCACACTAACAGAGAAACATATTCTTAATATTAAACAATAAAAACACTAATGTTTAACAACTTTAGGAGATAGTGTTATGCTCTTCTTTAGCTGTAAGCAATGGTTTGCGCTGACTTTTAAATTAAAACCAGACCAATACCAGAGCGCCGGCAATGAATGGTGTACAAATACTCATATAGTTTAATCATTAATACTTTTACAGGTTTCAGTATATAGGATATGACACACAGAATAATTTCAAAATATGTCAACAAATGTCAACGAAGAATATACTGATTGCTGATAGTCATCCGGTTGCAAGATTAGGTCTTTCAACCCTTTTAGAGCAATTTCTTAACGATATCGATATTTATATAGCTGGTAATTTTGAAGAATTGCAATCTATGCTTCTTGTCGTTAAATACGATCTTCTTATTATGGAAATTGAACTTCCGAATTGTGATTGGGTTTCTATCATTGATCAGATCCTGGATATACAAAATGACCTCAAGATTATTCTCTTAAGTAAGAAAGATATTAAATTTCTAACCTCATCAAATTCTATTAAAAAGACATTTGGGTATGTATGTAAAGATCAATCCATTGAGCATATACGCGATGTGATACAGACTGTATTATCAGGAGCCAAACATTTCCGAAAAGAAAAAAGTAACAAGCGGTTTACGCTAAAAGAATCTAATAAGGACACCAAATCTATTAGTATAATATTGTCTCCCCGCGAACTGGAAGTTTCTTTTTTACTGGTAAAAGGATCAAGCATAAAGGATATAGCGAAATTACTAAACTTAAGCAAAACAGCGGTGAGCACTTATAAAATCCGGTTGTTCAAAAAACTTGGAATCAAAAACATAGCTCAACTATACAACTTACTAAATGATAAACAACAGCTCAGCTTTTACAATTGAAATGCCTTTTAATACAAAAAGCCCCGTCACCGGGGAGATGCAGGGCTTTTTAACCAATTATTAACCTAAATTATGAGTTAGATATTATTCAATATGCGTGCCAAAATTATTAAGCATCTGCAATTATTCTGTTACATTACTGCGTTTTCCTGCTTCCAATAACGGAATATTAGCTTCTGTAGGTACATAAATAATCTGACTAATAGTTCCGGCTTTCAGGGCTTCTCCAAATGCTCCAATAAATTCCTGCTTACGATACTCGGGATACTTTTGAGCAGCCTCTCCCATGATTTTAATTGCTTCCGCCTGTAAAACAGCAGCTTCCTTTTCAGCTCTGGCCTGCTCAATCAGTATCTGGCGGGATTGAGTGGCTTCTGCCAGTCGCGCTTTACCGGCCATTTCCTGCTGCCATACAGAATACTTGGGTAACCCAAACATCAATCCTACAATTACTGCAATAGCTACCACTGCAAGTAATATTAAACCTTGTATTTTCATATGTATATAATTTTCAGATTTTTCAGTTCATAAGTTAATGAACAAAAATAAGGACACAGATTGGAATTAACTATCTGTTTTTAATTCAATTTCCGCATACGGGTATCATCCTGTTCCGGTTTAAAGGTACCGGCAATTCTTGATTGCCTGTATTCCAATGGAGTACAGCCCCGGATCAGATTAAAATTGCGGTAAAAAGAAGCTTTTGAATTGAAACCACATCTCTCAACCAGATTATCTACATTATCTGTAAAATCCTGATCTTCAAGAATCCGGCATGCATATTCAATCCGGAGCAAATTTATGTGTTTGTTAAAATTGCATTTGTAATAACGGGCAAAAACCTGAGAAAGGTGATGCTTAGGAATCCGGGTATGACTGGATAATACATCCAGACTAAAGGTATTGTCCAGATACTTTTCCGTATTCAGATATTTTGTAATCTTTATTGCATAGGCCTCCATCTGCGAAATGTTCAGAGATGAACTTTTATAACTGGGATACTGCTCTTCTGTTATTTTCTTATCTGTATCAGATCTCTTCAGGAAAAGCAATCTGAAATAGTACAGATATAGAAAGCTCACCGTGATCAGAACAGGCACAAACATCAAGAAATTAGATAGATTTGTAAGCAGCATTTTAGACTCATCATCTGCATCAAATACATCGATCACCAGGACTGTCAGTGCAGACAATCCTCCGGCAGTAGCAATCCAGTACAACCCCTTTGAACGATAATGTTTACTATCCTGATGTATTGCCATATGAATCCATATGGCAATAGAATAGATAAGCCATGAACATGCAGCAATATAATCATGCAGTTCATAAAATACAGTGAGGTATGGTTTTTCAGAATCAAATACAATGATAAAGTAAAAAACACAAGCTAATCCAAACGGAACAAAATGAAAAAGATACCTGTAAGATAGTTTTTTTGTGTCTGAAATGGCGCATATCAGATATAACAGCGGTCCATACAAGAATTCAAACGGGGCGATTTTAAACATTAATACATTATCGACATATGTACTTCTGAATATTGAATTGTGTATTACATGAATTCCTGCTACGATCAACAGCCCTACTCCTACCCAGTCGAATGCTCTGCGTTCTTTCAAAGAGTAGATAAGATGCAGGGAGAGCAGACAAGCCGTCATCAACAGGGTATAAACAATATAAATCATCATGCCCATAACAAGTATTGATTACGTATATCCGGACGACAAATCCTAAATGTATGCTTCTGAAACGGTCTTGCTATATTAGGCACAGTACTTTCCTTATTTGCGTATGGATACGCAACCTGGCAAAAATTAAAATTGTACAGTCTAAATTCAGAAGTTAATATTTCCATCAGGTTGATATTCCGTCAAATGATTACATTACCATTTTTTCGGATTATTGTTTAACATGCTGTTAAAACGAATAACAAATATACCTTACCTGTCAGGATTAGGGGAATTAAAATAACGTAAGTACGCAGTAAATCAAAAAGTTGTAGCTATACAGCTACAAAATAAGATGAGAAATGTATTTCCTTTAAATAAAAAATGCAGAACCTTAATTCTGCATTTTAAAACATATCATTTTTACGGGGTTCATATACTATCACACCTGAAATATATCGGCAATACTGGCTTCTGCATATCCTGCGCTTGCAGTCATGCCTTTGCCTCCTATACAAGTCCGGATATGTATACGTTCATCGATATTGTATTCCAGAATACCGTCTTCATGTTGGGCATAAAAACCAGCCCAGCTGCTGGCAAGCTGATTGACATCAAAATTAACTATTCGCCCGGCCTCTGCTAGCATCAGCTCGTTGATACGGGAATCTAAGGAAAAACCTAAGTCATCAAATCTCGAACCAGAGGAATACTCATGTGAATCTCCAATAATAATACTGCCATCCGGAGCCATCTTAAAGAGTATATGTATGCCGTATTTCTTAAGTTCATCATAATGTGCAGGCGTAGCTATTTTACCAAAAGACGGGCAATTATCTGCAAAACTCTCATATCTTCTTATCGTAAGACCTGTCAGAATATTTCCGTTAAGACCAATATCTTTTAATGGTTTTGTGCGCATCATCTGCAATTTACTGATAACCTGTCCGCTGTTTTCAAATAATTCCTTAAAAAGGAGTTTAAATTCATATCCACAGCATAGAATTACTTTATGAGCCTGGAGTTTTTCACCGTTCGTTAATACCACTTCTGCAGTCGAACCCGTTACCGCACAATCAATAACCGGCGCATCAAATCGCAACGTATAGTTTTTAAATTTCACTTTCAGATATTCCTGTAATCTGCGAATCATCACCAGTGGTTCGACACTGAGCTCCTGTTCAAAAAACAAGGCTTCTCTTGCATACGAATCTTTTATGGCCGGGTATTTATCAGTTACCTGCTGCTTATTTAATAATTGCTGCGAATAACCCAGTGTATCATAATAGTTTTTTAGTTCATGCAGGAGTGTCTGCTCATCTTCATCAGAAGCAATATATACACTTCCGTTACTGCGTACAGAAAGATCAAATTCCTGTTGGATTTCCTGATAGATATCCAACCCTCTCACTCCATATCCAAACCATTTACCAGACATTCCGGACGGAACTACCTGACCAAAATTGCGAACAGTGGAGCCTACCGGAAAATTATCCTTTTCCAACTGGAGTACTTTTTTACCAAGCTTCAGGGCATGATAAGCATGAAAAGTACCCAGAATTCCCCCGCCAATAACAATTAAATCATAAGATTGATGTTCCATTATTCTTTTTCTTTATTAAAATTTAGTAGAAATAATACTTCGGCTGAAGTGTTCATTTACATTTAAATCCTGCGTTTGTATAAATATATTCTTTTTTGATTTTGTTTTATTTGCAAAGTAAATCCATGAAGCTATCACACAACCTGCACCTATGACAGCCATCACAAATACCAGCTGACTAAAATACATAGCCCAGCTGATTTCAACAGGGCTGAATTCCTTGATGACAAGAATTGAAAGACTTCCCAGGTATCCGATAGAATCGGCCAGATACATAATAAATCCTATATTCCCTTTTACATGAAAATTGGCAATCATACGTTCAAAGAAAATGGCATTGTAAGGGATATACGCCATGTACAGTCCCAAACCTACTGCGCTCATCCAGGCCACACCTCCGATATACTGTCTGTCAAAAAAATAAGTAGACAATCCGGCAATCAAAAATCCACAGAAAATCAACAGATGAATAAATTTAAAAGCTTTCAGATTGTCTTTTACCAATATCAAGAGACTGATTAAGATCAGCACAGCAATGGATATCAATCCATCTACCTTTGCATATATATGATTATCCTGTACATGGATCATCTGCCATATTTCGACCTCAAAATTATCCCGTATATCCCGAAGAGCTGTCAGCATCACATAGATCAAAATCGTGATAATGATTCCCGGCAGAAAAGCCATCAGAAATTTTCTGCGTTGGAGCGCATTCATAGGCTCTCTTTTGGTTCTTAGCCTTTCATCCTCTGCTGTTGGCATGGGAATCATTTCCAGACAAAATACACTGATCAGAAAGGGCAACATAAAAACTAACCCGGTACAGAATGGCATCCAGAATTCATTAATCGAAAATAACTCCATCAATGTCCGTCCTACAGTCTTGACAAATCCCGAAGCAAAGATCAGACTGACAGACATGACAGCTCCCATGAACTCTGTACTTTTACGTCCCTCCAAATAGCTGAAAACTAACCCCCAGATCATTCCTAACGGAAAACCATTGACAGCCAGACACAGGATATTATAAGGTGCGGGTATAAGTGCAAATCCAAGTAGACCCAGCCAGGAAATACCAATTAAAGTCAACAGATACTTTGCTCTGTTCTTGCCTTTCGATTCTGAAATAAAACGTATACCATAAAACTTACTGCACATATAGCCCAACATCTGTACGACAACAAGCCAAACCTTATAATCCAGTCCCAAAAATTCAGCTTCGTGAAATGTGGCTGCCGCAAAAGATTTCCGGAAGGCGTACATACTGGTATAACAGCTAAAAGCTGCCAAAGCCGCAAAAACGGAAACTATCATATAATTCCAGTTTGATGCTTTGTTTCGTAAGAACGTGAGCAGTTTCATAACTATTACCGGATAATAGGTAAGATATCGGCGATAGAATCGATAATATGTGTCGGTCCGTATGGTTCAAGCTCGCTTCGGGAAAAAGAGCCTGTAGTAATGCCAACCACATATTTACAACCTGCCTGGAGCCCCTCATTTATATCTACTTCCGTATCTCCTACTTTAGCTACTTCTTCTGCAGAATGAATTCCGAATTTATCCATCATCCTGTAAATCATATAAGGATAAGGACGCCCGGCCTCCACCTCATCGCTGGCCACCATGATATCTATTTTGTCATTCCAATCCAGTCTGTCTATGATAACCTGTGCAATATCTTTTGAAAAACCGGTATCCAGCCCGATGTGTACACCTGAAGAACGAAGCTGCTCAAAAGTTTCTTCAACGCCTGGCAAAGCTTTGATATCCGGTGATGTATGATAAAAATCCAGCATCAGCGCAACAAAATCGTCATGAATAATATCGATTAATTCATCTGTAATTTTCGTTTTATCCTGCTCATGTTTTTCCAGCATCATACGTATCGCTACAGGTTTTTTGTATCCCATAATAGGGTTTACATCTTCCACACTAACATTATAGCCTTGCTTACACATAGCCTCTGTAAATGATTGTCCAACATAATTTTTGTCTTTGACCGTAGTTCCGGCCATGTCGAATACAACGAGTTTAATTGCCATCCTTTGTTTTTATTAATACTTTGTTTTAAAAGATTCATTCAGTAGGCGCTTATTAAAAAAGCGTTTAACTGCATTTCAAAAATAAAATTCAGATATTACCTAAAAACTAAACTTTTGTTAAGTATTTGTAAACAAATAAAATTAACAAAAATGCCTTAAACAAACATTTAAACAATATTTATCCAACCAAAATGACACATAAAACCGAATATGTTTACAACTGTTAAACATAAAAAAATGCATACTCCTGACAATGTTATCTGGAATATGCATTCATTAACTATACAGGTCATCAAACCCAAGCAATTGAAAAAAATACGACTAAGCATACAGGAATCAATCTGGAAAATTATTCTGAACCGATCCCTGTAGCCTCATCAGTACTTACCACCCAAGTGTCTGTACCAGATTGCTTCCTTCCAGTACCAACTGACTATTGGCCACCGGATAATAGTAATACTTAGGTTTAACAAATTCTTTCTTTTTGTCTCGTGCTATTGTAAACATAATATGACCGCTGTTCCCGTTTTCGAGATAGATAGTCGTATTATTACCATTCGCATCTTTGAGATAGTATAACGTGATGTTCTTTAATTCTGCTTCTGTAAGATGACTTATCGGTCCTGTACTGGTCGCTGACTCCAATATGGCGATATCTACTTTACCGTCTCCGGTTACATCCATAGGTCCTAATGCTTTTACATACATTCCCTGTTGCTGATCTGCAAGCCGCTGCCCGACTTCCCATCTGAAAACATCTCTGTATCGCTGACCTTCGCATGCCAGCTCTACACGTCTTTCCCTACGAATTTCCAGGATAAGACCAATATCACCTTCATTCACATTGCTGTAATAAGCTTGTTGTTTGGGATCTATTAATGCACTCACCTGACTGAGAATCATATTCGGCATACCTACCCGGGCACGCAACTGATTGACAGATTTATCCAGATCAGCCTGATTATTCAGAATGCCCAGCTCTGCTTTTGCTTCAGCAAAAATCAATAATACCTCAGCATATCTGAATACAAATGCGTCTGTATATGCCGCTTCCCAGCTGATCATATCCGCTACTTCCGGATAAAATTTTATCTGATTGTATCCGCCTAAGGTCGGTTTAAGACGATGAGGAGCAGTAGCATTTACAGCCTGAAACCCGGGTTTCATAAATGTTTGCTCAAATCGCGGATCTCTGTTTACAAATACTTCATCAATATTTTTCGTTTTATAATCCGGCTGGTCCGTAAAGCGACTTCCGTCTTTCATCAGATAGCTCTCCATGAGTGTCTGGCTTAAAGCCCATTCGTAGTCCAGTACCGTATGCGCATTTCGTCTACGTCCCAGATCTTTATCGTAATCGATGAACAAAATGGTTTCCGGATTGGCCTGCAAATTCTGACTGATAAAAAGATCGCGGTATGCCCGATTTACTCCTCCGGTTTTACTGATCTGAAACCCGCCTTCATTTATTATTTTCTCTGATGCAGATACCGCTCTTTCCAGAAATTTCTTGTAACTGTCTTTCAAGCCCAGATAGGTATGGTATTTTCTATATGTACCTTCCTGTAATGCAAATTGTGCTAACTGAGCCAAAGCTCCCCATCTGGTAACTGTTGATTTATGTCCGTCAGGCTTTATATTCGCTGCTGCAAATTCAAGATCCGCCATAATGGAATCTACAACCAGGGCACGGCTATCTTGTTTTTTATTAAGCAGTTCACTATCTCCTGTACCCATAGTACTGCCATACCACGGTACATCATTATACGTATTGACTTTATCTATGTAAAACCGTGCTCTGAAAAATTTAGCTACTCCCACATAATGATTGACATCTTCTGCTTTTGCATTTTTTACCCGTCCGTAGTTTTCCAGAAAAAAGTTGATATTCCGAAGTCTGGTCCAACTCCATACAGCTGCATTCTGAGGTGTAACTCCTCCCCTCATTATTTCATCAATCGTACTTCCTGAATTGTAATGGGCTAAGTTGTCCGTACCTAAATCCGCAATAGGTGCATCCAGATATCCGTAAAAACCATCCGTATATGTCTTTAAATCTGTAATACTAGTAAAAAACACCTCTGGTGTAATAGATGTAGTCGGATATCTATCCATAAAATCATCATTACAGCCTGTCATCAGAGACAGTATTCCAAGCAAAGCGCCTCCTGCTATTATCTTTCTTATTATATTTTGCATGATCGTGTTCCTTTTTTAGAAAATAAAATTTAGGCCTAAAGAATAAGTTCGCTGAAATGGATAAGCCGTTCTGTCTCCTACGATTTCCGGATCCAGATAGTCCATGAGTTTGGTAAATTCAAACAGATTTTCTCCGCTTCCGAATATACGTATGCGCTCTACTCCCCATTTGTCTGTCAGATATTTGGGTAATGTATACCCTACAGTCACGTTTTTAACACGCAGATATCCTGCATTCTGGATATATTTGGTCTGCGTTGCTGCTAGTTCGATTCCACTTTGCTCAGCAACATAAGATTTTGGTCTTGGCAGATAAGCATTAGGATTTTCCGGAGTCCAGTGGTCCATATTAAATTTTGTCAGACTAGCCCACGGTTGTGCATAAATACCCCAGAAGTAATGATCTCCCCCAGACGGATAATAATTTCTTTTACCTACACCTTGCAGAAATACGCGAAGGTCAATTCCGTTCCATGCTGAAGTCAGATCTAGACCATATGTGTACCGCTGTCTGGAATTACCAATAATTTTATAATCACCGGGATTAGCAAGTGTCCAGTCGCCACGGTTTACTTTGCCATCTCCGTTGATATCCGCAAACTTCAGATCACCTGGTTCGAGTCCACGCGTTCCCGGATAAGAAGTGACATCATACTGATTCGCATGGGCTGCAATTTCTTCTTTAGACTGGAAAAATCCTAAAGTGGTCAATCCCCACATTTCTCCTATTTCCTGTCCTACGTAATAATCGTTCAGATTATTCTTGGGATTATTGTATTTTTCAATAAATGCTCTGCTGTCTGCCAGATTAAATCGTGCAGAGAAAGAAAGAGGCTTATGTCCGAGCATAAATTCTTTATTATAGCCCAACGTCAGCTCCCAGCCTTTGGTCATCAGGTCTGCTGCATTCTCAACTGGCACACCTACTCCAAGTACAATCGGTAAAACACGGCCTGCTGTCAGCATGTCTTTTGTATACCTTCTGTACATATCAAAGGATCCGAAAAAATGATTGTTAAACAGGCTGACGTCTACCCCGAAATTGGATTGTGTAATCGTCTCCCAGGTAAGTGTTGAGGATACCAAACCGGGACTACTCACAATTGGAGGACGTTTGCCATCCAGAATTACACCTGTTCCTTTTGGCATATTAGCGATATACGGATAATAATTATCCTTAAGATCCTGATTAGCCAAAGATCCGTACGAAGCCCTCAGCTTAAAATTATCAATCGTTTTTTTAAGGGGTTCAAAGAATTTTTCCTGAGAAACTACCCAAGCTCCGGAAACGGACGGATTAAATGCAAAGCGATCCTTTTTAGGGAATCTGGATGATCCGTCATACCGCAGATTAGACTCCACTATATACTTATCTTTATAGGAATAATTTAACCTTGCAAATCCTCCTCTTACCGCCCAGGCATAATCGTAGGCTCCTACAGTAGGGATTTCTCCTGTTGCCAGACCAATAGTAGGAAGAGAATTGGAAATTAACTGATCTCTGGATGCAGAAAACCCTTCATATATACGCTCTTCCTGATTAAAACCAAGCATGACCGAAAAATAATGATCTTGAATTGTCTGCTGATATTGCGAATAGATATTGTAAACATTGTAACGAGTCTCATCACTATTATTGGAAGCCATACTGTTAAAATTCTGGCGATTTAATATTCCCGGACCCGTACTAAACTGTAGTGGTAACTGATAGAAGTGACTTTTACCGGAAACTCTCCGGAATGTAGCATCTCCATTCAGACTCCAGACGCCTTTGATAAAGTCTATTTTCGCACCGAAGCTACTCTGGAAATCATTTACCCGCTTAATACTTCTTCCGCCTTCCGCAACAGCACCTATCATATTGACTCCTGCCTGCGTATACGTTCCGTCAGGATTGTAGACCATATCCAGAGAAGGCTGACGGTTTACATTATGCCAGTACAGATAGCCCTGGTCTATTGCAGACGGCTGATCATATTTATCATTTGTATACGTTGTATTATTTGATAAGGTAAACCAGTCCGTTATTTTATAATCACCTTTGGCTCTGAAGTTGTAACGGTCGTATGTATCAGGGCTAATTCTGAGCATACCGTTCTGTCTGAAATATTCCCCTGAAATATAGTAAGATGAACGTTCATTTTTTTGGGAGATACTGATATTGTTCGTATAAGAAGGCTGTGCATCTTTATAAACTTCTTTAAACCAGTCTGTGGACCCCAGATAGATATAAGCATTCGGATTCTGGGGATCTGTGATAACACGTGGCAAAGAAGGATTTTCACTTAGCTGCTTCCCATATTCCAGCATTTTCTCATCATACAGATTATACCAGGGTGCAGACATTATATTCCGGTACTTCATGACTTCGTACGGGTCATCTTCAATCTGTACAGAGCGGGTAATCGCTTTTGCAGCAAAAATAGAATTTGCAGCAATCTTAATATTTGCACTAGTCCCTGCTTTGGTAGTGACCAATACAACTCCGAATGCAGCTCGGCTACCGTAAATCGCAGCAGAAGCCGCATCTTTGAGTACCGTTACACTAGCGATATCCATTGGATTCATACGGTTCAGTTCATCATTGGTTGTAGGTACACCATCGATGACAATCAGCGGACCTCCTCCCGAAAGCGAAGTATATCCCCTCACATTGATCTCAGGAGAACTGTTGGCTCTTCCGCTGGTAGGCGTAATATTCAGATTGGCCATCGCACCCTGCAAGGCTGTTCCGACATTTGTAATCGGACGGCTATCTAAGAATTTTTCACCAATCTGGTCCACGGCTCCGGAAAGATTCACTCTTTTTTGTGTACCGTATCCTACTACAATGACTTCTTCCAGATGAGATTCTTCAGCTTCCATACGCACATTGATCTCATTTTTACCGGCTACGACTACCTGCTGGTCTTTGTATCCTATAAAACGAAACAGGAGTATTCCCTTTTCAGGAACCCGGATGGAGTACCTCCCATTGGCATCCGTTTTGGTCGAAAGACCGGCGACTCCCAATACAGATACTGTAACTCCGCGCATGACACCAGTTGAATCACTGACAACTCCGGATACTTCATTATCTGTTTTTTTTCTTTCTTTGATGACAATAGTGCCTCCCAGAATCTCGATGGCTAAATTCCGATCTTTAAGTGCACGATTCAGCACGACCCGGACATCCGATTCGGAAGCAAATACATTGACGCGCCCCGCACGCTCCAATAATTTTTCATCATAAAAGAAACGTAGCTTCGTTTGTTTGGTTATCTCCTGAAGTACATTTTCTATTCTTGCGTTTTTCATGGAAAGACTCACTTCCTGCGCATATCCTGATGCTCTGGCCCCTAGTGTACACAGCAGGACCAGAATACAAATTAACTTCATAGTTAGTAGGACTTTAAAAACAAGTGGATTTGATCGACTTCTCCAGTCAACTTGTTCTATTAATGGAGAAAAAAAATTCATAACTTTGAATTGTTAAAGGTTAAAAAATCAATAGAATTCACATTTCAATTAAAAAATTGCCTTTTTCAATACAGGGGGTGCTCCAACACCTCCTTTTTTTATTGTAAAGGCACTAAGTCAGATAGGTCAGATTCGATTCATATTTTTGTGGTTTGGGTTAATAATTCATATCATTTACTATTTCACGATGACTTTACGTCCGTCTATTTCAAATCTGCGTTGTGTTGCTGATGACAGGATATTTAATACTTCAGACAATTTTGCCTCTCTGCTGATAGCACCTTTATATGTTGTATTTACGAGTAAAGATTCGGCATTTACGATTTCAACATCGTACCATCTGGCCACCTCCTTGATAATTTCTGACAGATTATCGCTGTCAAAATAAAATTCACCACGCTGCCAGGCTGTATTTTTTTGAATATCTGCTGGGGAGACTGCTACTTCACCATCCTTTATGAGTGCTTCATTTCCGGGAGATAAGAAGGTTTCCTTTTGACCGGAAATAATCTTAACCTTTCCTTCTACAAGTGAGGTACTGATCTCATCTGTATAGGCATTCACATTAAAGCTCGTGCCCAATACTTCTATTACAGATCCGTTCAGCTCTATGCGGAAGGGTCTGTTTGCATCCTTTGCAACATCAAAATAGGCTTCTCCGGATAATTTTACTATACGCTGGTCTGAATCAAATACTGTAGGATACGACAGTACCGAGAAAGAATTAAGCCATACATTTGTACCATCACTTAAAGTCAGCTTATATTTCCCTGCTTTCGGAACTTCTACTGTCAGTAATCCGTTTTCTGCAGTCGAATGCAGGTTGTGATCACTCACCGAATCCATTGCTGTCTCACGTTTGCCATTGGGGTAAGTAATAACGGCATAAGAAGAACCGGGCATAATATCATTTTTATATTGCCCACTGGAATCCGGAATTAAAGCCGCCAGCTCCACCGTTTGGGATGTATACTTACTTTTCCAGTATATCCCAAATAACCCTCCCATGACAACAAGCATAACCGCAGCAACAAGCAGACGCTTCCAGGTAAAGAATCCTGAAGATGTTAGTGTATCTTCTTCCCGCTGTATCTGATCAAGGATTACCGACTTTGACCTTTTGAGGCTGTCGGTACTATCCTGCTCTGCAGAAGGCAGTTCATCCTCAAAAGAATAAAACCATTCTATTACCTGTTGCTCCTCTTCAGGAGTACATTGACCATTCAGATATTTCTGTAATAATTTTTTAGCCTGCTTATTGAGGTTGTCTTCATTCATACAACCTTATAACCTGACTAAACAGAGAAAAGTACCGAAGAAAAATAAAAAAAATTAAAATATTATTTGACAAGTATTCTGAGCCGTGACATGGCCAGGGAAATATTGTTTTTGACGGTTTGCTCAGAGATTGATAATTGGGAGGCAATATCTTTTATGCACATATCTTCTCCTCTGCTGAGGTTAAATATGGAGCGCATCGTGACCGGCATTTTCTGCACTTCATCTTCCAGTAATTTGGCCAGTTCCTGAGCCATTAATTTATCCTCCGTATTGTGCAGACAAATTATATCCTTTTCTGCTTTGACCTGTAATTGTTCAAAATGCTTTACCCGCTTTTCACTTTTGACCATCCAGTCGATTACTTCGTAACGTGCAGCTTTGAAGAGATAAGGATAGATCGAATCTCCTACTTCTATATTTGCACGTCTGTTCCATAATGACAGAAACACCTCCTGTAAGATATCCTCGGTATCTGTAACGGAACGTGTTCTTTTCAGGATAAAACGAAAAAGAATATCCGAGTACCTGTCAAACAAAATTGAAAAGGCTTGTGTATTGTTCTTTTTAATTGCATCGAACAATTCTTTATCAGACCACGTATTCATGACTTTCCATCCCAAATTTAAGTATTCTTTAGTGTGAAATTATGTATTATTCACAGCACAAAGTTATAATTGTAATGCTAAGCTAATGTTAAATCAATGTTTTTCCAAAAATAATTGTATACGGGCGGATGAGACCGGCGTGAGAAGTAAAACAGTAGAATATAGTTCTTTCCTTAGCCAGAATAATTATTGAAAAAGATTATGGTCAGTTGTGGCACTAAGTTTATAATGAATAACTATTTTAATGGCTGCTTAAAGATCAGGTTTTATCCTGTTCAAAAAAATACACAATCAACATACTTGCTTTTTGTGTACCCGGATTACGCGGGGAATGAGACAGTCTTCCGTCAAAGAGTATAGAATCTCCTTCTTTGAGATGTACAACCTCATTTTCAAAAATATATTCAACCTCTCCTGCCAGAATATACTTGTACTCAAAAGCCTCTGTAGTGACCATAGGACGGTTTGCATCCGGCTCTAATTCCAGAAGTACAATATCCATTGTCGAATTGACGATGGAGGTGGTAAAGATCCTTCTGTACATAAATCCCAATGCATGTTCTTTTTCAAAGGGCTCATATTGTTCTTTACGTCGAACGATAACTGGACCTAAATCTCCATCAGATGTAAATCCTTTAAAAAATTCTGTAAGGTCAATCTCCAGCGCTCCGATAATATTGATCAAAACCAATAATGAAGGAACAGTCCGGTTATTTTCAACCTGAGAAATTAAACCTTTACTCACTCCTGCTCTGTCGGCCAGATCCTGTATAGTAATACCTTTTCCTTTACGTATTTCTTTAATTCTTGAACTTATCTTGAATATGGTGTTATCTTTCATGTATGTTTAATTTATTTTTTAATACCTGCTCTTCAACCAACAGTTACATTCGCATTTGTTTACGTTTGTCAAATCTATGTTACAGGAATATTTTCATATTTTAAGGCATCTCTTCCAAACATAATAAATAAAATCAAAAAACGGGCCCTACCTGCACGCATAAAAGGCTTAATAAGAGCTAAAAAAGCCAATATTAACAGCAATTTAACATGTGGCTAACAGAAAAAAATCAACCGTTCTTTTTATTCTTCTGAAAATCAATATCATGTTCCAAAAACTATGTTAAATTGTATTTAACGCATACTATTCGGAATATACTACCCGTTATATACACAAAGATTTATTTGTCCGACCAAGTATAACAGGTGCAAATAATATATCATAAACGGAAAGCCCGGACAGTATCGATACTGTCCGGGCTGTTTATATTAGAAAGATACTGTCAATTTCTTATCCGAAAACAATGTGTCCGTCACCCAGCTCTTTAATTTTTGCGAGTGACTCTACCTGTATATCCGGAATTGCCCTTAGCAATTCTCCTCCCTTTTGAAAAGATTTTTCGATGATAAATCCCATTGCCAGCAACGTCGCTCCGGCTTCTTTGACCAGGTCATAAACACCTGAAGCAGCATTGCCGTTTGCCAGGAAATCGTCAATAAATACAACTCTGTCTGAAGGTCCCAGAAAGTCACGGCTTACACAGATATCATATGTCTTGTCCTTAGTAAAAGAGTAAACCGAAGACACCAGCATATTTTGCATAGTTTTAGGCATTGCCTTTTTAATAAATACAACAGGGAGCTCCAGCAGATACCCCAGCATAATAGCGGGTGCAATACCACTTGCTTCAATGGTGATAATCTTATTTACAGGAAGATGGCCAAAACGTCTTACAAATTCTACTGCGATCGATTTCATCAATACAGGATCCATCTGATGATTTATAAAACTATCTACTTTCAGGATACCTCCTGTAAAGCTCTGCCCGTCCTTTAAAATTCGATCTTTCAATATATCCATATCATTTACTCTATTATAGTACCTTTTATTCTTTTCTCAGGTACTTATTCGATGAAAAATGTTGCAAATATACAATAATCCAGATACGGGATTATGGATCAGGATACTTTAGCACACTTTTTGTATATCTCAGCTATTACAAATTCATCTTTGGTTTACTCGGATTATTTGATTTTGCTTTGAAATAAAAAAAAGTGGCGGTATATTGAATTAAAAAAACAGGCACATCAGGATGACTTAGCAACAGCTATCTAAATTATGAAACAAACAAAACAGGTTTATTTAACTTTTTACCTCATACTCTTATTATCTTCATGTACCTCTAAAAAGAGTCCTGAACAAACGCAAGAAAACAACAAAAAGGATTCACTGGAACAGGTAGCTAAAATGCAAAAGGAAGCCGAACGGCAAAAGCCCGTTGAAGCTGCAGATATCAATCTGAAAAAAGAGTTTCTCTATGACAAACACAGTCTGGAAGATACTTATCCATACAAGGATACTACCCGTAATTTTCAATGGGATAAGATAAAAGAACGCCTGGCATATGTCGTCAATTTTCAAAAGAAAACCGGACAATATGCTATCCTTCAGAACTATAAAAACAAAAACAGAGAAGCTCCTGTTGTCAAGCACTTTGAGCGTAACGCTTATACCCGTGTATCCGATTCTCTGGGAGTGGAGCGCTATCAGTCAGCCCCATTATATGTTGTCGGTGAAACGGACCAACCTATCCGATACGGAAGAGACGGCTCATTGGTCAGACTCATGAGCAGCGATACACTGGATATGGTCAAGATCGAAGGCATTTCATTTGACGGAATCTGGGATGTTCCCAAAAGGTATGTCAAAGCCATCAGTGATTCCACGACTTTCAATCATGTGGTAGTAGTAGATGTGCGCAATCAGAATATATGTACATTAGAAGGCTCAGGTAAGGACTGGACTATACGGAGTATGAATCCGGCCACTTCCGGCAGACATAAACCGCCTCATGCTCAGGAGACACCTGTAGGTTTGTTTATGATACAGGAACACAAGTCCAAAATGTTTTATTACAAGGACGGGACAACCACTATTGATGGCTTTGCACCTTATGCGAGCCGTTTTACCAACGGAGCATATATACATGGCATACCCGTCAATAAACCCGCTACAGCTATTATTGAATACAGTGCCTCGCTGGGAACAGTTCCCCGTTCACATATGTGTGTCCGCAACGCTTCTTCACATGCAAAATTCGTCTATAATTGGGCTAAACCCATGAATGCACTGGTCATAGTGATAGATTAACGTTATTTAACATTTTGAAAATCATATTATTACTACCTTTGTAGTGGAAAATTGTGATTTTGTGTTATGATTAGATTTTTGTATATTTTCTCGTTAGTATTGTTTACCTCGTCATCAGCATCTGTTTATACAGGTAAGCATATTGAAAAAAAAACCGTTGTAAAACCAATTAAAAAAGTATCTCCTGTTCAACAACTGTACGCCAGCATGCATCTGGAGCCTATTCTCAAATTAGAGGCTTTTGAGCAAGCTATGCGCGGACGGAGTATGTTGTCAACAGACAACAGGGACACGATGACGATTATTGATTTTACACTCCCTTCAACAGAAAAAAGACTGTACGTACTTGATCTGAAAAACAGAAAAGTACTTTATCACAGTCTGGTGTCGCATGGCCGCAACAGCGGCGAAAAATTTGCGACTTCTTTCTCCAACCGCAACAATTCGTACCAAAGCTCGCTGGGTTTTTATGTTACAGAGAAGACATATCAGGGTGGTAACGGGTATTCGCTTGTGCTGAATGGTCTGGAAGAAGGAATAAATGACCATGCAAAAGAAAGAGCTGTAGTAATGCACGGTGCTGATTATTGCAGTGAAGCGGTCATTGCCTCTACCGGACGTCTGGGTCGGAGTTATGGATGCCCGGCACTTCCGCGCGAACTTAATGCAGAGATTATCAATACAATTAAAGATGGAACACTTCTTTATATCTATGCGGATAATCAGAATTATGCAGCTAAAAGTGATGTTCTTAACCGTGAATCTTCACTGATTGCGCAAAGGGATATTGAAAACAATGAAAAACATCATTTAAATTAGCATAGCTTCTCAAGGGGTATGTTTGAAGATGTTAAAATCAATCCGATTTCAGAAATAGTCTGGACTATGGATTTATTTTAGCATCTTCTTTTTTGGATGTAATATTCCAAATAGGTCAAATTCCTCTACAGAACTATTTTCTTCACTGAAAATCGAACAGCATTTTGGGCTGTTCTGAAAGGATTTGTATCTTTAGTGCTTAACACTATGCGTATATGATCCGGCTGGTTCCGTTCCGACAATCCAACTTTGAGCAATTAATTCAAATGGTGCCAAGTGAAGAATTACTGGTACAATTTGCCGGCACTATTTTTTCATTTCCACTTACCGTTCCACAATTAGAATTCTATCTAGGTGATCCTGACAGACTTGCTTTTGCAGTCTACACGTTGTCTGAAAACAGATATATAGGTCATGCAGAATTGTACAAGAGCGAACAGCTTCAATATAAGATCTGCAGAATATTAATCGGTACATCCGAAGACAGAGGAAAGGGCTATGGTTCTGCATTGATTCATACCTTATGCAGCTATGCATTCTGCGATCTGCAGGCCGAAGACATCGAGCTAAACGTATTTGACTGGAATACGGCAGCCATACACTGTTACCAGAAGAACGGGTTCTCCTTTCGACCTGAAAAGGATAGAATCATAGCATCATCTGCCGGACAAATACTGAATTCTCTGAATATGGTATTAAAAAAAGAACTATTTAACAAATCAAATCAAGCTAACACAGATCTATCCCATGAGTGAACATTATATACAGGATGAAACTTTTGAAAGAATGGACTATACTTCCCTTGCGCTGGCAAAAAGAGAATATGACAATTGTACATTTATCAACTGCAATTTTGCGGAACAGAATCTTTCGGGATTCAAATTTATAGACTGCAGTTTTAAGCATTGTAATCTGAGTCTCGTCCTCCTGGAAAAAACAGCACTACGCGATATCCTGTTTGAGGATTGCAAAATGATAGGCATACGCTATGAAAACTGCCTTGATTTCGGACTCGCCTTTTCATTCACTCGATGTCAGTTACAGCATTCCTCCTTCTATGGACTGAATCTTAAGAAGATAGTTTTTAAGGAATGTTCCCTTCAGGAAATAGATTTTTCGGAGAGTGATCTTTCCCAGTCAACTTTTAAAGATTGTGATCTGCTAAGGGCCAGTTTTTATCATACCAATCTGGAGAAAGCCGACTTAAGATCAGCTTACAATTATTCAATCGACCCTGAAAATAATAAACTTAAAAAAGCCAGATTTTCAGTTTCAGGAATAGCCGGACTACTGGATAAATATAATCTTCAGATTGAACATTAATTGACACATATCTATTGCTTATTTGGCTATATTTGTGGCTATGGATGCAGCTGAACTAAAACAGTATTTTTCAAGCCGAGAACTACCTACCGAAATCCGAATAGCCTCACACATGGTGGTGACAAATATTCCCGAATTTTTAAGAATAAGCTTTATATGCGTGGATATGTGGGAAAAAGATGTAGAAAAATGCCCTTCGTGGGTACGTTTACAACTGCTTAAGGAAGCATTGGAATAGTGAACAATTTATCTCCCTTATTACTCTCCTGTATTTAAGAACTTATAAGAATCAAAAAAGCACGTCTTTGCAGACGTGCTTTTTTGATAAAGATCATTATGGATTAGAATCCGTAGCGTAAGCCCAACTGAAACTGGTAGGGATTGCCCGAAGGATTGACAATTCCGGAGTTGTTTACACGGTAATTGAACTGTTGTTTTGTAACATCAAATTGAGGTACAGCAGCTGTTCCTGTTTCTTTATTCTCAGGTATTCCCAATGCATACAGTGCCTGTGAACCCAAAGATTCATTGACACCCCAGTCTTTCTTAAAGAGGTTACCAAGATTAAAAATATCAGCTGATACTTCCAGTGATTGTGTACGTCCAAATTTGATTTTCTTCGCAATACGTAAATCTACAATTCCGTAGAAACCGTTTACACCGCCGTTACGCTCAGCTATTTTACCTGAATATTTCAGGATATAATCTTTGAGGCTCTGACTCGCATTCGGATTATTCAGGAGATCATTTAACCCGGCCGCAACATTGGCTGCTGTGTTGGGACTGTTCGGATCAAATATGTAAGCAAGATCGTTCGTATTAGATACAAAGTCACCGTTGATATTACCACCCGCAAGTAAGCTGTATCGTGTACCGCCGATTCCGGAGTAACGTACACCGACACTCACGCCGTAGAAAGTAGGTAAGGTACCATAGAATACCACTTTATGTCTGAACTGGCCGTTTGAATAGCTCATTTTACTCAGATCACGGGGATCATCTTTTACAGGAAGAGAAAGAGTTGCTGTATTTGCGACGTTACCATTGTAAGAAGTATTATCTTTTGTATCATTCCACGTATAACTCAATGATACAGAGCCGTCCTGAAAGTATTGATATGATCCATCCACGACTACGGCGAACTGATTGATTTTACCTTCACTGTTCAATTCCAATACACGGCCAAATTTGTTACTGATACGCCCTTGTTTCCAGTCAGCAGCACCATTTACAATTGCTGTAGCCGGCACATAAACGCCACGGTTGTCTTCATTCGCTAATCTGAAGAACGGATCTGCGACCATATTGCGGTCTACATACATGTAGTTATTACGACCTAATGTCGCAAAACCTGTCACTCCTACTTTTATACGATCATTGATGAATCGGGTGTAGGAAAGATTGGCTTTGTATACAACCGGAATCTTTGCATTATCGGAATATGTATTGATGGTTGGAACCTGAAAAGCTTCCAATGTGGGAATACTACCCGGATTCTGACGATAGGCATTAAAATCCGGTCTTGGTACATCCGCACCTCGTACGTCTACAGTTGCAAAATGCTTTCCATCAAAAGTCAGGTTGTTGATGGTCATATAGTTGTTGATGTCTGACGCAAAGATACCTGCTCCGAAACGGAGGAAGTCAGTTTTGTTTTCATTGACATCCCAGGTAAACTGTACGCGCGGTTGTACTACAAATGATTTCAGCTTATTATCAGTGCGAACTCCTACTTCAGAAAGTAACAGTTCATTCAAAGGTGAAGTCGGATAGTGGCCATAATCCAGACGAAGACCTGCTGTCATATCCAGACCTCTTGCAAGTTTGGTCTGCATCTGTCCATAGATACCGGCATTAAAGATAGATCCGGTTACCGTTGGATCAGCCATTAAAGGTACCTCACGATAGAATGCATATGGAGTCAGGTTATCAAAGTTTTGCAATGCCGTAAACTGATCACTTGGTCTGAACTGAAAACGTCCGTTAACTTCACTGCCATAAAGGGACTTCGCATGCGTATACATAAGGTCTACACCAAATGTATAGTTTATTTTATCCGTACTTAGATACACGTTATCCACCAGTTGGATTACATTATTTGTAAATCCTTCCTGCGCAAAACGGTGTCCTCCCAGCTGCACATTAGTCGCCAGAGACTTTCCGTCGACAGGAGAAGCGATATTCTCAACAATAGCTCTTGGAATATTAGCTCCCGGAAGCTGATCACCAGGGCTACTTTTTTGGTAAGTGTAGAGATGTTGTACTTTTAGTTCATTGGTCAGTCGTGGTGATAATGATGTACGCAAAGTTGCCAGCAAACTGTTATCTATGTTTTTATCATTCCCGTATGATTCAAACATATTAATAGCTGTATTATCTTCCAGTCCTAATTTGTTTCTGTCGTTGGTATAATTGTCTCGGATAGTCAATAAATTTTTCTCATTGATCTGCCAGTCTATACGTGCAAATACCGCATCTGAGCCGCGGGTTTTGTCAAATGATCCGTATTGTGCTCCTTCTCCCAGACCATATTTATTACGACCTATATTTACAAACTGATCTAAGGTAGCACGTGTAATATTAAAACGACTTTCGTCCGTTGCAGATTGTACATCAGCGATAATCAGAGGACGCGCATCTCTTTGATGATCCCAGGCTACAAAAAAATGAAGTTTATCTTTGATAATAGGACCTCCCAAAGTAAAACCATACTGATACGTAGAAAACTTATTACTGCGTTTGTTACCACGAATATCATACGGACTGGATAACCAGTCTGCACGAGCATATGTCCAGGCACTTCCGCTCAGTGTATTGGTACCAGCCTTAGTCACGGCACTCACTGTACCCCCGCCACTTCTTCCATAGGTCACATCATACTGATTGGTAACCACTTTGAATTCACGGACAGCTTCGATTGAAATAGAATATGGTGCACCACTACGGCTGGTAGTAGAACCTGCAGAAGTCGGATTTTTTGCAGTCATACCGTCGATGGTAAAGTTAGTGGATGAACCTAATTGACCTGAAAGATTATCTCCTCTGCTTAACGGCGAAAGATCCATAAGAGAAGTAAAATTACGTCCGTTCACCGGAAGTTTTGCGATATCTTTTGCAGATACAGCTGTAGCTGCTCCGAGATTCTCGATCTTATTTTTCATAGAATTGGCGGTCACATCTACGATATCCAGTGTATTACTGGATTCTTCCATCGGAATGACAACGCGAATGATATCTCCCTGATTAAGCATAAATCCGTTACGGACCTGCTCACTATATCCTACATATGTAGCTCGTACTACATAAGGGCCTCCCAACGGAAGTTCTTTAAATGTAAAATCGCCGTTAGCTGTTGTAGATGTTTTGGTGTTGAATCCTGTAGATTCGTTTCGGATCTGTACAGTCGCTCCTGCTACTGCATGTCCTGCCCCATCTGTAATCTTTCCGGAAATACTGGCTTGTGTCGTTTGTGCCATGACGTCATAATGACCCCATAACAATAAGCATAAAATAGTAAGTAAATATCCTTTCATATACATTGTTGATTGATGGGGCTAAAATAGTTGCAGCGTATTAACTTATGACCACCAATAGATTAACAAATGATTTAGAAAGTGTAAAGAAATCTTACTCCTTTTGTTTAATGAGATAAGCGCAGCGGCGAGCTCCTGCTACTATATGGCTAATACGATTTACTGATACCTGTGTACCCAGTACAGACTGAAAAGTATTAAGCTCATTATCACAGAATCCCTGACACTGTGAAGCGGCCGCACAGATAGGACAATGATTTTCGATAAACAGATATTCACCATCTGCTTCGCTTCTGTATTCGGCCATATACCCTTCCCGCTGACGAATATCGACAAGTGCTTCTATACGCGGTTCGAGACCTCTTATCCCTGTAAGATGTCGTGTGTAACGGTCCAGAATTTCTTCCCCGTTAGCTTTTATGACTTGCTCTAATGCTTTTTCGCCTAATGTCTCCCGGATAGTACGAATAAGATTAACAGTCAGATCTGCATGTGTATCCGGAAAACGGGATTGTCCTTTGGAGGTCAGTGCCCATATTTGTTGTGGACGTCCCCTTCCTTTTGATTCCGTAGTAGACTCTACCAAACCTTCATTCGCCAGTTTTAACAAATGGAAACGTGCGCCTTCAGTAGTCACTCCCATCTCTTTGGCCAAAGCAGTCAACGGAAGTGCTCCTTTGGTTTTGAGTATCCAAAGTGATTTTTCATTATCCGGCAAATTATTATTCATAATAAACAAAGTAATTATTTGGTTTAATAAACAAAGTTAATACCTTTGTTAAACAAAAACAAAATTACAAAAATTATGGCTTATCAATTACCGGCTCTGCCTTACTCATACGATGCATTAGAACCTTACATCGACAAGGCAACCATGGAAATCCACCATGACAGACATCATCAGGCTTATGTAGACAACCTGAATAAAGCTCTTGAAGGTCAGACTACTCCCGAATCTTTAACAGCTTTACTGGAAAATATCAGTAACTATTCTCCTGCTGTACGCAATAATGCAGGTGGTCACTACAATCATGAATTATTCTGGAATATTCTTTCTTCTTCGGCTCAGACACAACCACAGGGAGCACTTGCAGATGCCATTCTGGCTAATTGGGGTTCTTTAGAAAATTTCAAAGAACAGTTTGGTCAGCTCGCAATGACGCGTTTCGGCTCTGGTTGGGCCTGGTTATATGTCAAATATAATGGCAGTATTGCTATTTGTTCTACTCCTAACCAGGATAATCCACTAATGGACATTAACAGCACAGACAGAGGATTCCCGATAATGGGAATAGATGTGTGGGAGCATGCTTATTACCTAAAATATCAAAACAAAAGAGCTGATTATCTGGCTGCTTTCTGGAGTATATTAGATTGGGAAGCGGTATCCCGCAATTATGATACTATACGTGACAGAAAATCATGACAGGAGAAATTGTGAACAAGGTGCAGCAGTCAGGTATCATCGGTCTCGATCTTATGGATTATGCACCTCAGGTATCTTTTATACAACTGGACATCAAAGATATGTTGTATATGGGGATGATGCTCAAAGAGAAGGAATTCAGGGAAAAACTGCAGCAACTGGATTTCTCTATATTCAAAGGTAAAGCCGTCACTATTATGTGTTCTTCGGATGCCATCGTTCCACAGTGGGCGTATATGCTGCTGACAACGTTACTGCGCCCTTATGCATTCAGTCTATCCTTTGGTGAAGAGGATCATCACTATCAATCACTTTGGACCAACGCCATTACATCTGCCGACTTTACTCATCTCAAAGGAAAAAAGGTAGCTGTCCGTAACGATATCAAAGTCCCCGAAGGAATCTATATGGCCGTTACATCCAGATTATTACCGTTGGTTTCCGGACTTATGTATGGGGAAGTGGGAATGCCAAAAGTCATTTACAAAAAATAATAAAGGTTATGAACATACTTATTTTTAACGGGGCTCTGGAGAGAAGACCATCTTCTACCTCACATAGTATCATTCAATTTTTACAACAAACACTGGAAAAAAATGGGATCCATTCTACCGTATTCAATCTGGCAGGATCTGCCATACCTCTATTTGATTTTACTCTTTCTAAAACACCGGTCGCTGTAGAGATTATGGCGCAGCAATTCAGAGAAGCTGATGCGCATATCTGGCTCACCCCACTCTACCATGGCAGTATGACAGGAGTGATGAAGAACTGTCTGGATTGGTTAGAAATATCAGCGAAGGAACCCAAACCTTACCTGACAGACAAAATGATCGGTCTTATATCATGGGCTGATGGCGGACAGGCACTTCAGGGTATTAATGCTATGGATGCTATCGCTAAATCTTTGCGTGCCTGGCCTGTACCTTTCAGTGTACCGATCGTAAAACCGTTATTGTTTGAAGAGGGAGTGCCCGGGCAGATTACTAAAGTATACCAGCAAAAGCTGCAGCTTCTGACCCGTATTCTCATCAGCAAACAGATATCAGCAAGATCTCTGCAGGATAACGATGTTATACTTTAACATCTCTTAACATTTCGATACACACTATAGTGATTCTGACAGCGTTATAGTAGTGTAAAAAATGACTTTTCATAATTTAGGTTAATAATTGATAAGATCCTCATTCATCACCCCGGTGTTTGAGGATTTTTCATTTTTCCCTTTTGTGTCTTCACTAATAAGGGTTTCAACAGTTGGTGGGGACAGCAACTGGCTCAGGAAAGTTTCCCTATGCTAAAGATCCTTTATTTTCCATTTTCATTTGATGATGTTCTCACCAGCAAAGTAATTATTCCGTAAATCAGGTTCTAAACGCAGATCTTAAAATAAAAAAAGAGAGCCTGAAGTTAGTTCAGGCTCTCTTTGCTCATAATCCGTATCCGGGCATAACTTACTTAAAACAGTTGATATAAAGCATGTATATCCCCTTTCTTCAGCTTAATTTCCCCTTTCAAAACCGACCAGTCGGCAGTTGTTCTTATTGCACTCAAAGTGATATTTTCGATATGATTCCATGCCGATCCGGAATCCTTTTTTACAAATATTCTGTGCCAGCTATCTTCACGCAAATGCAGATAGAAGTAATTCGGCACATTATTTCTGGTATCTGTAAAGTCTGCAGGAGTTCCGGTATTTAAAGCTATCAGATCACCTTTCACCTGCTTTTTGAATTTGTAGAACATCTTTTCAGGCAGATAAGCCGCTAAATGAGGAGATGAACGTATGACAAATTGCAGATCCGGCACCTCAGCTTCTCTGACCTCCTTCTTCTCCGACATCTCAAAATTATCATCCAGATCATAGGTCACAATTGTATCGATCTGTTTTACAGGATCTTTCTTCCATTGCATATCTACATATCCCCCAAGATATTTGGAAAGTGTATCCACCGGAATCTTATGTTTCTCCAGACTGTCTTTATATTGGTTTAAAACAGGTCTGAGATCAGCGTTTAACCATCCATAGGCTACACTTGACGTATCCAGCTGACGTGCTGTTGCCTGCTCCGGTGCATGCCATAAAGCGGTATATATATTACCTTCCAGTTTGATATTCCCATTATAAAAGTTTGTCTTTACAACAGATTTATTCTGCAGATCTGTATACAGCAGATCTCCTTCCAATGCATCTAACTGCATAGATTTGGCAGTGGTGAGATTTTTAGTATTCTCTAACAGATCACGCATTATGGTAAGACGGTCTGCCGCTCCCAATCCGAATCCAACTACAAATCTGTCCTGACTGAATAAAACCGCAGAACGTTGGTTTCGTGCCTGTACAAAATAGAATTGGGTTCCTTCCACTAATACGGGTTCCAGCGCAAAATTGACTTTCAAAAATTTAGCAAAAGCCTCCTTATCTTTCAGTGACTGTATAGTATAGTAGGTATTTGGATCATTCTGTAGTGAAAACAGATAGACATTCGCCGGGATATCCCATCCGGATTCCCAGATCTTAATCCGCTCCAGGCTATCTCTTTTTGGTTCTTTTTTACCACCAAAGTAAGTGCCCGGATGAATCAATGCATTTTTCGCAAGTGAAGTCAGCATCCGGTCAACAGAGATACGGACTACAGCTTTACTCTGCACATGTATCTGTGCATCTCCCGAAGCAGATTGCCGCACAGTCAGATACCCCCACACGCCCAACACTACTACAATAATCACAACCAAAATCCATAGGAATACCTTTTTCATGCGCTTCTATCTATTTTGCTGTTTTAAGAAAAGAATCTATTGTACCCATGATAAATGAAACTGCATTCTTTCCTTTTGCCGGAAATTCGACAGACATCTCTCCACTGATCTTATTCCCTTTCATACCCGGAGAAGCAATATAAACCGGACCATATTGTTCCAGCTCATTAACCGTCTCCTGCATCTCTGATATAACAGGAACATTCAGATCTCTTAATAACTGAGGAATGCGGGATGTATTCAGAAAAGCAAGGAAACTGTTTTTCTTCAATAACTTGGTATATGTTGATCCTGCTTTTTTGTGAATTTTATTATCCCGTATATCTTTTAATTCCTGACGGTCATTTCCTACGAATACAATTCCGTTATTGATCAGTACAAACGCATTAAAATCTTGCCCTCTCTTACGTACGAATTCGTATACACCATCATTATACAGCACGACCTTTTCTTTCAGTCCGACTTTCAGCAATTGTTCAAAAATTCTGGGATCCGCAGAAGAGAACATCCACAAAAACTTAGGAAGTTCTTCCATTTTGGTACGTTCTACTGGAATACTATTATAATCTTCATCATATTCGTAATCTGTATATTTCACTTCTTCTTTGACGACACCATTCAATACAAACAGGTTATCCCCGGGAAATACTTTAGCGATCGCTTTTTCGTCCAGCAGGATATCAAATAAGGTTGTACCTAAAGTCAGTGCTTCTTTGTAATTAGGAAGAAGAGAAGCATAATAGCCTTCCATATACTTCGGCATAAACTTCAGGTAAGCTTCTGTATTGATATTTGCAGAAATCACACCAAGTGCATTTTGATCTACGTATTGGTAAAACTTAGGGTTTGGTTTTTTCTTATAAATATCTTTATAATACCGAACCAGACTCTTATCCACTTCCATATCTGCGACCAGTTGCAGTTTATTACCCTCAACAACAAGATTAGCTGTCAATTCTCCTAATCCAAACTTGAATTTGGAATCATACAACGGGTCGAATCCGGTAGTCAGATACAAGAAGTATTTTGGGAAATAGTCATTGTACAATCCTTGCACACTCTTCACCCAGATATTAGCAATCGCATTTGGATTCAGACGTTTTGCAAATCCGGTATTGGAAAAGTTATTCGCTCCCTGCGCACTAATAATGGTGGATAACCTTTGATTCATCGCCTGAGTTACAATGGCACTTTTGATAGAATCATCATGTACAACCATTTTATAATAATCCGTTTGATCCTCATCATCCTCTTCACTGTCATCATAAGGTACATCCATTACGATTTCGGGAACACCGGTTGGTGGTGTTTCTATCTCCGGAACAGCGATGACTTCAGGAGATTTAGGCGGAGATATAGGGACAGCCAGCGTTTTTTCTTCTGTGAGCTCTATAGCTTCTACTTCAGGCACCTCTTCTGCCATTACAGTATCCACCTCCACATCATCATACATATCAGCATAAGTAGTATCCGCCATTGCAGAATCTACCTCCACATCATCATACAGGTGACTCAGTCCCCTGCTTTGCAGACCATAGCGTTCTGCAATACTATCTTGCTGAAAGTACTCATCTGTAATGATTCCTGTCAGCATATACACCGTATTGTTGTCCCAGCTCACACGTGTCTCGCGATCTTTAGAATAGAATGTCTGCATTCCATCTACCATCTCGATCTTTTTATGCGCAGGGATCATAGCACTGAATTTTTTGGCATCCGCCAATGGAATCAATGCACCTATATAGTTAATACTATCGTTCTTAATGTTATAAATATAGGCCTGAGAAGAAAGATTTATTCCAAGATCCTCGATGTTCTTTACATTTCTAAAATTGCTTTCATCCATCTTTTTGAAAAATCCGGCCTTTCTCAAAGTTTCATTAAAGTCCTGAGGATTAGCAAAAGAAAAGAATTTCTTTGTATCAAGAGTGACAACCAGATTGGCATCTGCAGGTATTTTACGAACCAGATCCTGTGCATAAGCGCTTACAGAGACAGCAGTAGTCATCAATACTGTAAGCAAAAATTTCATATTCATATATTAATATTGGGTTTTTACTAAAAAATAGCGGTATTAATTCAATTGTATTCGGTTGGACAGATCTATCTGTCCGTTGATCAGATTTACGATACCTGTCTTGAGCATCACAGCTTTTTTATTAGGTGATACTTTAGCGCTGGTATTTTCCTGTTTTTTCACCGGATCTGTAAATCTGTAAATACTGGTGTAATAAGCATCTTTAAATGCGTTTTGATTTTCAGCATTCAGCTTTCCAAATTCCTTTTTTCCTTCCGGAGAGAACTTGTAATTACGTGTAAATGCTTTTTTACCGGAGTCGAAAGCATAGCTGGTATGCCCCGATACTTTAACCTTAAAATGATTAGAAAGTGTAGTTGTAAATGCATTCAATGCTTTTACATCTGTAAAGTCACATTTAATAGAGGCAATAAAGTTTGTAAAATCGACCTTTGAACTGACATTGGAGATACCGGGTGTCTGTTTTAATAGTTTGACGATGGTATTGATTTCTGTCTGAATCTTGGATTTGGATGGAATCTTTATACCATTGACCTGATCAAGCATCATCAGTGAGGATGCTTTTGTTTTGCTTTTACTCAGATTTAGTGTTGCCTGAATACTTCCGGATCCATTGGACTTTAAATCAATTTCTTCTACGATATCCAGACAGCCCGTCAGCGAAAGAGATACGACAAAAAGTATAATACAACTTACAATTCTTCTTAACATAAAAATGTGTTTCTGTTAAAGATATAAAAAATTTGGTTTTGGCCTTTAAATTCTGCATTTGAAACAGCCACAAATGAATAACAAACATCGATCCAAGTTCCTGTTTACGGAGTATAATTAGCCATTTTCAGGGATAAGGAATCATCAACCTGCCAAACCATTTACTTTCCTGATTGTTAATATGAGGTACATCACATTGAATACCTCTGCTTATGGATATTGCTTATACGTTGAAGAAAAAGGACGGGCCTGTATGGGCCTTTGCTGTACATGATGGCCATGAGGTGCATAAAGATTTGCAGCAATTACTGCATCTCTCCTCTTCAGAACGCCTGCGCGAAGAGGATCCTTACACGGCGATGCTCACAGCTATTAATGTCAGTCAGTTCATAGTAGCTACATCCCGTTTTCAGGTTGATCTGAATCGTCCTTTAGAGAATGCGATCTACCTGCATCCTGAACAGGCCTGGGGCTTACAGGTATGGAAGACGCATCCTGAGCAAAAACACATTCTTAACATACAGCATGCATATCACAGCATACTGAGCGAGATAGGTTTACTGATAGAAGAGACTATCCGGCAATACGGATATTTCATTATTTATGACATCCATAGTTACAACAGTAAACGTTCCGGTCCGGATGAGATCACGGACACACAGACGAATCCGCAGATCAATGTAGGAACTATCCATAACGATCCTAAGTGGAGACCGCTTATCAATACATTCATTTCGTATATAGAGACACAAAAGATTGACGGCAAAAAAATTGACATACGTGAAAATGTTAAATTTTCAGGCGGCAATCTGTCTAAGTGGATCAACGAACATTACGGAGCATACGGATGTGTATTGTCTATAGAATTCAGAAAAGATTTTATGGACGAATGGACAGGTGAACTGTATCCCGAACGTCTGGAAGAACTTCGTCAACTATTGGAGCGCTCTGTCGCATTCATGGTACCGGATCAAATCAATTAAAATTATGGAACAGGCTAAATCAATACAGAAAGCTATTCAGGCGATCAAACAAAAAGAGCCTGTACATATTCAGTTTGCCGGAGAGGGCAAGCTCGTCTTCAAACGGATCAATCCTTTTCTGCTGGTATACCGTATACCCGAATCCGGCAAAGATCAGATGATATCCGCTCTCGCCAAATCTGAAGTTTCGTTTCTGATTGGTAAAGAAAAGGATATGAATTTTCAAAGCATAGTAAAGCCAGTCGTACGTCAGCTTATAGAAGAATTTGGCTCCTGCCTGCTCATAGAGATATGGAGAGAAGAGGATCTGGAACAGGATATTGCCATTCATCTGTCTCAAAAGACCGCTCTTAATATTGCAGAAAAACTGCGTAAAAGCTTACAGAACAACGATGATCCGTATATTCATCTCCGAATAGATCTTCAGAAAGAAACAAAATTTCCAAAACCAGCAGGAACTGAACCTCTGATTGATCCTCAGGCTCCTGAATTTAAACAATTACTGGGACTGGGCCTCAGCATTAAACCAAGATATATAGATCACAGTACAGGTAAACCCTATCCATTGATCCTGAGAAGCTACCGCGACACTTTCTCAAGAAGCATACGCAAGAGTTTTCTTGAATTTATACGGGTTCATACTTCGATGAAAGTTTCACAGTTTAAAATGCTGGGAACTACAGAACTGCAACCTTTGGTATGGGAAATAGATCGTGCGTTAGCACAGGAAAGCCAACGGTTTGATTTCTTATTACTGGTGAGTCCTGTCAATTCACACGAGGCCTGGCTGCAATTCAGAAAAGATAAATTTATGAAGACACCCCGGTTTCAGTATCGACCAATGCCGATAGACCCTGAACTGGTGAAGCGAAATCTATATAATCTGCGTATAGAAGAGCTGGATGACCCAACGATTGCTTATCTGTTTCGTGATAAACGTAAAGAGCTGGATGCAATGATGACTATGCTCATGGATAGAGGTAATAGCGGATTCTTACATGGCAGTCTTCAGATATTCGGCAATGTGGACGACAAATTGCTCGAAACGGCAAAGGCCATTCTGGTGGTTTACGGATCGGAGGGCAAATCTGCAAATACAAATGTCGAAATGCTCAATGCACAGGAATTTGCAAAACTGGCGAGGGAAGAACTTCGTTTTTTGCAGCAACAACTCCCTGCTTTGGAAAGCGGAGTACGCGTACGGGAGGACATCTCGGGAATTATGGTCAATCGCGGAATACTTAATATCAGCACACACTACCACATAGAAAAATCACGGGCTTTGGCACTTTTGCAGCATGAAGTAGGCACACATATCGTTACTTATTTCAATGGCAAATCTCAGCCATTCAAACTCTTTAGCCTGGGAGTTCCGGGTTATGAGCAGTTACAGGAAGGTATGGCTGTATTTTCGGAGTTTATGGTTGGCGGACTTACTCCTGAAAGACTTCGTATCATTGCTGCACGCGTCGTGGCTGTACATCATATGCTTGCCGGAAATTCGTTTGTGGATACATTCTTCCTGCTTGTGGAAGATTATCTGTTCGATGAGGAAACAGCTTTTCATATGACAAGCCGCGTATACAGGGGTGGCGGCCTTACAAAGGATGCGCTCTACCTTAAAGGATTATTAGGCATTATCGAATATATCAGGCAGGGACGTAATCTGTCTGCACTGACTGTAGGTAAAATAAGGGAAGATTACATCCCTATCGTAGAAGAACTTACACAGCGTGGGCTGCTCCTTGCTCCTGTCCTCAAACCCCGTTACCTTTCAGAACCCTATCTTCACAATATCAATGCTATCACACAAGGTGGTAATATTTTCAACCTTTCAAAGTTCTAAAACACATCTATCTATATATGAAAATCGCATTTGTTATTAATCAGACACACAAAGAAGAAGCAAGCTTCACAACTACCTTGCTGGCATTAAGGGTCCTGCAGCGAGGACATGACATCTGCTATATCGGATTGGCAGATTTTGTTTATCTGGAAGAAGAAAGAGTAGCCGCTCATGCCAGATCTGTAGCTCCTTCACCGGATATCGCAGATACTAAACAGCTTCTGGAAATCCTCCGCACAACGGCCAAACTACGGATTGAGATGGACCATATTGATGTCATGTGGTTAAGATTTGATCCGGTACTCGATATGATCGGCAGACCCTGGGCTGCTACTATGGGGCTTCAGTTTGCACAGCTTGCACAAAAACAGTCTGTCTTAGTTATCAATGATCCGCATGCGTTGATTGGCGCAGAAAACAAATTGTATCTGGAAAACTTCCCGGAGGAAGTAAGACCCAAGACTATCGTAACCAGAAGCTATGAAGACGTGCTGCAGTTTTTTGAAGAACAGGATCAGCATATTATTCTCAAGCCTTTGAAAGGTTCCGGTGGGAAGAATGTATTTATGGTGAATAAGAATGAAGTCAAAAATCTAAAACAGATAGTGGAAGTAATCTGTAGGGACGGGTATCTGATTGCACAGGAATATCTGCCTGAAGCTCAAAAGGGAGATATACGTTTTTTCCTGCTGGATGGCGAACCTGTGGTTGTAAACGGGAAATATGCGAGTGTCAATCGTGTACAACAGGCTGGAGAAATCCGAAGCAATATCCATCAGGGAGCCAAAGCCCAGGTTGCGCATATCACTCCTGAAATACTGACCCTGGTAGAAAAAGTATCCGAAAAACTAAAAAATGACGGTATGTATTTTGTCGGACTCGACATCGTAGGTAATAAGATCATGGAGATAAATGTATTCAGTCCGGGTGCATTACCTCAAGCTTCTGCGCTTAATGAAGAAGACTACACAACTGTTATCATTGAAAATCTGGAGAAAAAGGTATCTTTAAACAAAAAAAATTAACATATTCTATGCTTATAAATACCTTGCAGACACTGTTTGAGCGGGATCTTCAGAAATTAAGAATAGAAATCCTCCTATATAAACATGAAGAAAACCTTTGGATTATAGACAAGGGAATTGCGAATTCTGCCGGAAATTTATGTCTCCACCTTATCGGAAATTTAAATACATATATAGGCGCAGAAATAGGCAAAACCGGATATATACGTCATCGGGAGCTGGAGTTCTCCCTTCGGGATATTCCGCGGACAGAACTCATCCGGCATCTGGATGATACGATAAAGACAGTTCACGATGCTCTGAATACATTATCTGAATCAGATCTTCATAGCGAATATCCCTTAGTGGTATTTGAGCAAAAGACATCGGTCATGTATTTTTTAGTACACCTTACTACTCATCTGGCCTATCATCTCGGTCAGATTAATTACCACAGAAGGCTACTGGATGACTGATCTTATAAAATAAAAAAAGGTAATGATAGATAATCATTACCTTTTTCTTTACTACAGGTAATCCTGTTTTAATTTTAAAACCTGTCCTTCAAAATGGATACCATCCCATCCATTGATCATAAACTGTCGGATATTCTGATGATCTGCTCCCTCAGGTGTTTCCAGCACAGCTGCATAATGTTCTGCAAATAAGGCCAGCGTCTGATCCTGTGTAAGTCCCTGATCCCGGGCAAATGCAAATATTTTGGCACTTCCCTGATTTTCGCTCACTGCGTTATGTTGCAATCCGTTTTGAAAAGCAGTTGGTGTATATTCATAACGCAGAGCAATGTAAGCCAGCACATCTGCAAATTTGGCCTGTCCGGCAGACAATTGAGCAAGTAATCCTTCCATATAATGATGTATTTTATTTATTCCCGATGCGAAGTAAAGATTTTTTGTTCTTGTAGACGAATCTACTTTGGGTGAAATTCAAATTTACTATTTTAGACGGAACGAACGAAGCGGAATCAGGAAATCAAAACAATCAATTTAAGAGCTATAATTCTGTTTTGGAGAATATATCGAAGCGCTTACGCTGTAATTTACGACTACTTTATTATAGAAGTGGAATCGGATCAGAGTCGTGGGGGGAATTACAGCGTGCGCATTCGACAATTATGAAAAAGAACTTAAAAAAAGCTTCAATAAGCCTTTTTATCAAAAAACTTGCAAGATCTGTGGGTCACAAAAACACAACAGATTACAAATTACTTTTATTTAAAAAAATTATAAATATGTTTTCATTAAATCTATATGAATTTTTTAAAAAACGAAAACAAACCTTTTAAAATAAATATTTTCACTTTATCAACATTATCAACAATATTAAAGATAATATTTTATTATTCCAAATTTGGAATAATAAAATTCACAAATATGTACTCTTTTTGATATACATGGCAGAGCAGTATATCGATAGAGAAATATTAAAGATGATTCGTGATAATCTCTGGAAGATTGCTAATGAGAAAAAAATTACACTCGAGGATATACAAGACCGAACCGGCTTCAGTTACAGTCAGGTATACCGAATAGTCAGAGGCAATAATAATATCTCCCTAAGCGGACTTATAGCTGTTTGCAGAGCGTTAGAAATTCAGCCAGTCCAACTTTTCGATTTCCAACTGGACATACCTCCCTATCTTCCTATACGCAAAAACAGGAAATAGTATTACATCCCCCAACTTATAAAATAAGTGCCTATTATACTGATTAATAACATGTAACATATCTTTTGAAATACAGAGATATTAACTGTATTTCAAGAAGTTAAACATATTCCTTTGTAACAATCTGCATTATTTTCGACCCAAACATATGATGTTTAAATTAAACATCATATGTTTGTACAGTTTTTATAAAAGGTCATGATAAAACAAAAAGAAAGACTATCAGATCAGGTGTATACACGAATCAAAGACGATATACAGAAAGGCTTATACCTGGCCGGCCATAAAATTCCCAGTGAGAGTGAGCTCATGAGTATCTATCAAGCGGGACGTTCTACGATTCGTGAATCTATCAAATCCTTAGCCCGCTCGGGTATACTTGTAGTCAAACAAGGTGACGGCACTTATATCCGGCGACTAACAGAAGAGTCTGCTATAGACGAACATTTGCGAACGGCAAATTTTGAAGAGGTGAATGATGCCCGCAAGCTATTGGAAACAGAACTCGTGCGCAGAGCCTGTATTTTTGCCACTTCAGAGCAGATTGGTCAAATAGCTCATTATCTGCAACTCCGAAAAGAGGCCATTCTCGCAGAAGATAAATCAGCCTGTATTCATGCCGATATTCAGTTTCATCTCCAGATCGCTTCTGCAGCTAATCATCATGTATTCTTTATTTTATATCAGAATTTTACACATCTAATTTCTAATTTCTTTCAGGAACGTGAACCCCGCGGAATCAGCTACTTTGCGATGAGTCATCATCTGCATGAACAGTTGTTTTCGGCCATCAAAACAAAGGATGAGCAACAAGCTCTTCATATATTGACTCACATCCTGACTCATAATCATTCATAATGACAATTCTTATCTTTTCACTTATCCTGCTTTTGGGAGCTTATTTTGCCGGTCTTTTGGGATCACTGACCGGATTAGGAGGCGGCGTTATTGTCATTCCCCTTCTTACACTGTATTTTCATGTAGATATCCGGTATGCCATAGGCGCAGCTTTGCTGGCATCTATCGCTACTTCATCAGGCGCTGCTACAGCCTATGTAAAAGAGGGTATCACTAATATCCGACTCGGAATGTTTCTGGAAATCGCTACCACGCTGGGTGCCGTCATCGGAGCACTCGTAGCGATCTATACTCCGACGAATACTATTGCGGTTCTTTTCGGGGTAGTTCTTATCTTTTCCGCTGCCATGACTTTGAGAAAGAAAAATGAGAGTGCACTAACGGAAGGAAGCAAACTGGCAGAAAAGCTCAAACTCAACAATGATTATCCTGTGAATGGTCAAAATGTCTCCTATAAGCTGACTAATGTAGCCGGAGGTTTTTCGATCATGACATTGGCAGGTGTGATATCGGGGCTACTGGGCATCGGATCCGGAGCGTTGAAAGTATTAGCGATGGATGGTGCAATGCGCATTCCGTTTAAGGTAAGTACAACGACCAGCAATTTTATGATAGGCGTAACTGCCGCAGCTTCGGCTGTAGTATATCTGCAAAGAGGATATATGGATCCGGGCATCGCTTTTCCGGTGATACTGGGTGTACTCGCCGGAGCATTCACGGGCTCTAAGTTACTCACCCGAATCAATCCTAAAGTATTACGCATCATCTTTGCTGTGGCCATCACTCTGGTCGCCATCGAGATGATATACAATGGCCTTAATCATCAATTCTAATTATATGAAAAAAATATTTTCCAAAGACTACTGGGCAGATCGGGATATCGAGATACTCGTAGGTCAGATATTAAGAATCGGTGTTATCTCTGCTTCCATAGTAGTTATCATCGGAGGTATTGTTTACCTAATTGCGCACGGGCAACAACTAGTACCGGACTATCAGCATTTTGTAGGTGAAGGTGAAGTTAATACCACAATAAGTGGCATCCTGCACGGTGTGGGCAAATTCCAGGCACCACAGATTATTCAGCTTGGTGTCGTTATTCTTATCGCCACTCCTGTTCTACGGATTATCTGCTCGCTATTTGGCTTTGTACTGGAAAGAGATCGTCTCTATATTATCATCACCTTTATTGTACTGGCAATTATCACTTTTAGTATACTGGGTGGAGTGAAAGGATAGGAAAACAATACAACCATAAAACCTCTCCCTAACCCTCTCCTTTCTAAGGAGAGGGAATTATTTAACACACGTATCTCTTCTCTCCTTCTTAAGGAGAGATGCCCGAAGGGCAGAGAGGTTAATAATAAAAACAAAATAACTCTCCCTGGCACTCTCCTTAGAAAGGAGAGGGAATTGTGTCAAAAACGGTTTTTCTTTCTACCTGGCTGCTTCTGAAAATAACAGTTCTTTTAATTTAGGGTTTGAAGGACGCGGAGCATCTACAGTAACAATTTTTCCATTTTTATCAAACACTAAAAATCTTGGAATGCCAGTGATGTTGTAATACTTAGAAAAGTCGTCATTTTCCCCGGCAAATAACTGTACTCCTCCCATATCTTCATCTCTGATCATTTTAAGCCATTTGCTTTTATCTTTGTCATCATCTACTGAAATACTTATCAGTTGAATAGGTTTTCCTATAATATCCTTTTCGAGCTGTTTTAAATACGGAAACTCTGTTCGGCAAGGACCACACCATGTTGCCCAGACATCGATCAAAACTACTTTTCCTTTAAAATCAACAAAACTAACCTGCTTATCCTCCTGATCCGGGAAGTTAAATTCAAATCCATCTGTTCCCCGCTCGTACGTTAGTAAAGGTGCTATTAAGGTTACATTTTCTTGTTTTTGTGTTCCGGTAAGCACATACTTACCAAATCTATCCGTAACAGCTTTGTACATCTTGTAATCTTTAATCCCTGCTAAATATTCCAGCACATGATCTCCCTTTAATGTGTCATTTGGAATGTAATCCAGGGCTTTAGTCAGCCCCTGATCACTTACTTTATCTCGCTCCATATTTATCCAGACTAAGGACGATAATATCTGCAAACCATATGGGTAATTATATATTTTTCGTGTATCAGCAGCTAATTCCTTTATTTTTATTTCATTATAAAAAGCACTATATTCTTCAGGACGGGGATGTACTGTCCGTGGACTGCCTACAAAACTGGTAGCATAGTTAATCAAATCCATTTCCATAATGTCACTCATTTCTCTATCGAAGGTTTTATTACCTGTAGCCTTTCCTTTAAAAAAGCTTTTAGATTTTGCGACTATAGTCTCCTGTTGCGGAAAATAATCAAGGTAAGTGCTATGTACACGTGTAAAATGAATGGCCTTTTGAAACAATGGATTAATGAAATCGAACCATTGTTTCAGCACAATATTTTCCTTTGAATTCGAGTCACCGTTAAGGATATAAGCTGTATCTGTCAGCGTTACATCCAACTGATCTCCACCTTTAAGGTAAAACCGGTAATTGCTGTTTTGTAAATATTCTTTACCTGTTCCTATTACATAAATCCCTTCGTATTCAGGATAAAAGAGAAACCCAAATTTTCCATTTTTTGCAGGTATAATATTTGCAGTTTCTACAATTCTACCCTTGCTTACCTTAAATAGCCGGACGGTACCTTTTTCTGCTGTAAGTTCTCCTCTAATGTGTACAGGAGCCACATTCTGAGCCCGGAGGCATATTGACAACGGGCTCAGAATTATAACTGTTAAGATTTTTTTAATCATTTAATATAGTTTACATTGTCACCTGTGGGATACTATCGTTTATTTTTATATTCCAGATTTTTAATTTTAGCAAAGCCACTATACTCTTTAGCATATGTATTATTTACAAAATCTCCGGTATTACTAATATTAAATTTGTAAAGTTTACCTTCACCCGCCTGATAAGTAGCTGCGACAAACTGTTTATGGTCATCCGGATAATCCACAACCAGACTGGTTGATTGTTTGATTTTGATAGCTGTTATTTCCGTATCGACAGGAAAGGTATAGACTAACCTTGATTTTTCAGCAGGCAGATCAAGCAGATAGATCTTATTGCCTACGGCATAATACATGTGGGGATATAAACCTGAAAAAGCAAAAAGCTTTGCATATTGAAGTTCGGGAGCCTCTTTTACGTCATATTTATCCGCAGCAACAACGTCTGTAAAATAAGAGGCATCTATTGTATAGACAAAGAAATGATCATCGTTATTATTTTTCATCAGACAATTAAATAAACTGCCGGAATTTGAACCAGCTCCCCCAAAAATCAATTTTTTACCGACATTGCCGGGATCAAAGGCAGATCCCGGTGCGTTTGAAAGTTCATATATTGCTGAGTAAATATGACTCAAAAAACGTTGATTCTTCGTGTCATAGAGTATGGTATAATCACCAAACGTGAAGGGGAATATATAAGGTGAAATTTCCCAGTCTCCCTTTATTGGTGCTCCAAATTTTCGGTTTGTATTATCATTGATTTGACTTAATGAATAAAACTCATTATCGTTTACCATATAAGCGGCAGCTCCTACTCTACCGTACTCATAATTCTGTACATTGACAGTGGACGGAGTAGTAAAGAACCAGTCTTTCAATTCATTGATCTTTTTAAAGCCGGCATAATTTATCTCTACTGCGTTTTTATCAGCCAAAACAAATATATGCTGAATGCCACCATAGCCCGCATTCAGTATCCGTATAGTATGACTGTTATCGGGTAGATTCTGACCATTATTGGCCATTTGATAAAGGTTATGAAACACTTCATCTCCGGTATTAATCATTGATATTTCCTGTTTTCCGGTTGGCATATCTTCCAATACCATCCAACCTTCCCCCAGTCTGGTATTGACTTCTATCCTGTATTCTTTAAAAACGGACACACCCGTTCCGGGATCTTTGACTGTATAAAGTACCGTATATCTGCCGGGAATTAATTCTATCCGCGCATCCAGATCTTTGGTATTACCAATAGGATAAGAGATATCCGGATTGGAATATGCATATGCCGACCAGGAATACAGCAGTTTACTCTCATCTTCAGCTATAGTTTGTTCGAGTTTTGGTGACAACTTCAGATTATCATATTGAAATACCGAAATGGATTCTCCGATCGTATCCGTAATTTTGATTTGATTGATTGATTTCAAATCATAATTGCCCTTATCTTTGGAGCAAGCTGCCATCAGCAAGCAGCATATTCCCAAAACTATACTAATATATTTTTTCATTGTTGTTTAATTAAAATGATCAGGGAAAAATAACCTCTTCTCCGTCTTCATCCATCAGTGGCTCATTGTGCAGCGATTCATACTCCAATAGTGCATTTTTACAGGTTTGCGCAATAAACACCATTTCACTTTCGTATTCTTCTCTGAATGCAATATATCCGGTATGCTCTATGATAAACTTGTATTTGGTATTACTGTACTTACCAAAATAAAAATCACTCCATGTAGCTGGCCGGGAAAGAAAGTTGTTAATTCTGATCAGATAAGTAAGCTGACTGACAATGCCGGGTTCGAAATCACCAGAGGCGATTATCTTTAACCACAATCTACTTTCTTTATCTTTCAGCGAGGTCGCTTTTTTCACCAATACAGGTATCCGACCTTCAAATCTGTTGACCTTAATCAGAGCCGGAAGGAGTTCGTAACTTTCTTTATCTGCCTCAGAAACTGACATCAATTCGTAGTTTACTTTGCGGTCCCGCTCTGCCGCATCGCCAATAATCCTGATCGGAATAAAAACAGTATCCATTTTGATGTCATCAGGACGAACCGCAAAGGAATAGGTAACACTGTCTCTTGTAAGAAAAGTTTCTAAATTGAGCAGGTTGGTTTTATAGATATAAACCTTAGGTTTTTGATTAAAAGACATAAGTTGATCCTTTTTACAGCTTACACATAGGTATCCGAGAAGAATCATTATCACATAGATCTGCTTTTTCATGATGTCATTATTTTTATTCAGTGGCATATTCTGTTTCATCATCAGGTAAAGGCAACACATATATTTTGCTGCTTACATCAGGGCCATAACCCTCTATTTTTAATCTGTTTTTACGTTTGTAATAATAAAACAGCTGTCCCTCCTGATAAAATTCCTTTTTATACTCTTTAAATATTTCGTTTTCAATCGCCTGATTAGTTAAATTTTTACCCAACGATGCCAAACCTCTGTTTACTCTTACTTCATTTAATAAATCTATTTTATCCGCATTGACAGTACTGGTTTCTGCACAGATGTAATACATCTCCGAGAGCCTGATCAGAGGTACTCTTTTAATGGTCGTGAAGCCGGAGTTGCTACTGATATCATCAAACCGGTATTTTACCGGATACCGCGCAGTTGTAGCCCCATCCGGCTTCCATAAAAAAAGGAATCTGTAATCGGTACTTCCGCCTGAACCCAATTCATAGCGATTATTGGTAAAACCGGAAGTATTGGTGAGGATATTATTAAAATCGACAGAGGATCTGAACAGTTGTTCATTAATATCTTTCAGATTGGCTACATAAACGGCAAACAGATGTTCGGTACTGAAAATTCTGTCAGGACTGGAATTGCTGCTGATAGAAGAAGAACTAACAAAAGGGAATATTCCTGCATCTATTACCTCTTTTGCTTTTTGATAAGCTGTGGTATGCTCATTTCTATATAAATATATTCTGGCCATAAGTCCGGTTGCAGCCCAGTAATTCATGTGGTTGCGTGTATAAGCCCTGTACATTTCACTGTGCCCGTAATAAACATTTTTGTCAGAGGCCAGTAGCTTGGCGGCTTCGCTGAGATCATCCAGGCATTCCTGCGTGAATTGCTTTACGCTTAGCACAGGCTTGACATCCATGTTAAACTCCCGGCTATAGGGAATAGATTCAGTATCCATATTATTAACCGGAACCGGCCCAAAAGCTCTTAACAGGTCAAAGTGCAGAAACGCTCTTAATGCCAGCGCTTCTCCTTTAATGATTTCAAAATTAATTCCATTAAATACATTTCTTTTCTGCTCTATTTGTTTGAGTATATTATTAAGATCAGCGATGGCTTTATAAGAAGAAATCCAAAATCCATCGATTTTACTTCTCGTGCCTATATCAAGATAATTGTAGTTTCTTGCCTGATAATAGACATGTGTATTGATGCTTACATTATAATTCTGTGCAAGTACATCCATGAGTCCCATTGTGAATTCTTTTCCATAAAGATCAACGGAGCCTAACTGGGTATAGACACCCGTCATAGCATCTTTAAAACCTTGTTCATTTTCAAACAAAACGGTCTGACTTACTTCCGTTTTGGGCTTCACATCAAGCCATTTTGTACATGCTGTACCACTGAAGATCAAGACCAGTGATAAAAGCAGATTATATATTCTTTTACGGTTCATATCAATAAGGTATTAGAATGAAGTACTTAAATTGAATGTAAAGTTTCGTGCAAAAGGATAATCAAGTCCCCGTTCGGCTTGTATACTTCCAAATCGGAGTAAGGTATTCGCCTGAAAGCCTATCCGTGTATTCCTTAATCCCCATTTAGCGGTAATTTTGTCAGGAAATAAGTATCCGAGCGACAGACTTTCAAGCTGCAAAAAGTTATCCCGCTGGACAAATCTTGAAGTCGCATTAGTGGGAGTAGTAACGGGAAACCCATCCAGATCCCGGATACCCTTAAAAAAGGTACGGTCACCCGGATTCTGCCATCTTCCCAACAGCACACGTTCATCAACATTGAGCGCCAGATTAGCATTTTCTATCCGGTCAGCCAGCGTCTGATTGTACATTTGTCCCTTCCATTGGTAATTAAAGTAAAGACTTAACTGCAATCCTTTATAACTTAAATTAGTACCCATATTCCCCCTTAGTGTGGGCAGGGCATCGCCGACAATAACCTTATCGGAAGCACTCCAGTCGTAAGTAATATCTCCGTTGGTCTTGATATAGATCTCCTGTCCGTTACTGGGATCTATTCCTGCCGAACGAACAGCCCATATAGCATTAACCGATTCTCCCTCCTGAAATCTGAGTTGAGGTCTTACCTGCTTAGGAGATCTGTCCGGATTCACTTCAGCATCATTTTCCTCGTTTGTCTTTTTCAGGGAATTGGAGATTTCCAGTATTTTATTTTGATTATGGATACCGCTTACAAATACACTCCATGTGGTAGATTTTGCCGGATTCCGGAGGAGAATAAAGTTGATATTTCCTTCAATACCCTTATTTTGCAGCCTCCCGACATTTTCTTTATAGCTGCCTACACCCAGGGAGGGAGGTGTATTGATGTCTAACAAAAGATCGTTTGTTGTCTCTATATAAGCGTCCACGCGTATACCGATCCTGTTGTTTAACAACGAGATATCAGCTCCCAGATTTTTTTTCAGGGTCTGCTGCCATTTCAGCGCTTCGTTGCCGTATCCCATCAGCGAAGCCCCCAGCATTCCTAAGTAATCTTTTGAAGTATTATACTGGTATGTACTTATTCCCATAAAGGGTGGGAACTGCTGATTGCCTGTAGTACCGACTCCCGCCCTGATCCTGAATCTGTTAATAACGTTCCCTGTTAATCCTGCTATAAACTTTTCTTCGTGAAGGTTCCACCCCAGACCCGCAGCCCAAAAAGGCGCAAATCGGTTTCTGGCACCAAATTGAGTCGATCCGTCCACATTAAAAGAAAAATCAGCAAGATAACGTTTGTTGAAGGTATAGTTCAGACTGGTAAAGGCAGAGACTCTTCTGCTGATGTTGTTTTTACCTGAAGGACGACTGTCTTTGAGATAGCTGTTTCCCAAAAATACCTCATCAAGTCTGGTATTCGGAAACCCGGTAACCGTTATACCATAACTTTCACTGGTTTGCTGAGCAGCCGATAGACCTAGCGTACCAAAAAAAAGATGCTTATTGATACTGCGGCTATAATCTGCAAAGAGACCAGCATCATATGCCATAAAACTCCCGTTATTTTTGGTATAGATTCCACGGTTAAAATATTCCGGTGAGTTAAAATCGGTAATGGTAGCGAATGCTGTATGATCGGCTGGTAAAAAAAGATCGGACTGATCCTTCTGGCTACTGATGCCCAGCTTTCCTGTTAACCTCAGGCCATTGTCAAACCGCCACTCTAACATGGTGTTATTATTAAAGCCTGTGTATTTGGAATAGTTTGCTGTCCCCAGTGTAGCATTGTACATGGGATTGGTATAAACTGTTTGAAGATACCAATACCCCGGAACCTGCGTTATTTCCAGTATCTTTCTGAGTTTGCCATTTTCATCATAGGGAGACCAATACTGATTGAGTGAAGAATAATTACCAAAACTTCCCCATGGTGATTCATCGGCACGATTAGCACTAAAGTTTAGCTGATTTCGAACCAAAAGGCCTTTCTTCCGGTACGATAAAAACATTCCGCCTTCATAATTTTTCCTGGACGAGCTCTTCATTACACCTCTGTTTGCGGTATATCCGAAATTTACACCATAGCGGACAAATTCATCTCCTCCTTCCACATACAGGGATTGTTTATTTCCTAAACCGACCTGCAGAGGCTGATACAGCCAGTAGGTATCTACTCCTCTGGCTACATCTGCTCTTCTTTTCGAATACAATTCATCGTAATAAAGCTGATTAACAGGGTTTTGATCCCGATCCCTATACCTACCTGAGGTCACTTCAAGTTCAAGTTTGTCCGAAGCATTCAGTAATTTGTAGGAGCTAAGATCCGGTCCTGTTATCTGCAGTGTTGAGGTATAGCTAAGCTGGAGTTTTCCTTCTTTAGGGCGTATGGTTTCGACGACGATTACGCCGTTTGATGCTCTCGAACCATATGCAGATGTACCCACTGCATCTTTCAGGATGGTAATACTAGCGACCCGGTTAATATCCAGATCATATATCTTTTGCAGACTCACTTCAAAACCGTCTAATATAAAAAGAGGCATACTGGGATTAGATATATAAGCAGACATAAAATCTGCTCCGGAAGAAGGAATAATGGAAGAACCTCCCTGCGTTGGAAAATTATTAGTGCCACGCAAACTGATTTGCGGAAGAGTATTAGGATTACTTCCCATCTGTATATTATCGGGCATACGAATGGCCGGGTCAAATACTTTCAGCGCCTGCAATACGTTCATGCTGTTTACATCTCTGAGTTCTTTTCCCGTCACAGTGGTAGCTGCTCCTGTAAAGTTTTCGATTGGTCTGGAATATAATCCCGTGACTACTACTCCATCCAGTTCATTACTGGTGAGCTTTAAGGTTACTGTAATAAATTTTTCAGTACCAGGTTTTATTTTATACTCCTGATATCCTAAATGCGTAAAAATTAATTCCTCATTACTATCGGAAATTCGAATACTAAATTTTCCATCAGCGTCCGTAATAGCCGTAATTTTACTGTTAGCTTGCCGGACTGTTACTCCAGCAAGAGGCTTATTATTTTGATCAGTGACTCGTCCTGTAATAGTTATCTGAGCAGTCTGCGATGGCAAAGGGAATGCAGATGACAACACTTTATCTTTAATGATAATGCTGTTATCATTAATTTCATAAGCTAACGGTTGCTTCACAAAACAGGCATCTAAAGTTTCCTCTAGTGAAGCATTGCTTACATCTACAGTTACATTTTGAGCTTTTTTCATAAGCTCTGTACTATATACAAAGTCATATCCGGTTTGCTTACCTATCTCTTTAAATACTTGGCTGAGCGGGACATTACTTTTGTGTAAGCTGATTCTCTGTGCGTAAGTGGCTGTACTGATTTGTATAAAAAATGTGGTGAACATAATTATAGTCAGATGAATACGCATCAGACATCTGTTCTTATTTATATGCCGGATCTGACATGAAACCAAATGGTCCAGATAAAATTTCATACATTTAAATTTAAATCCCTATTTTTTTGGAAAACGGGGATACGGTTAATAGTTAGTGTGATTGAGGTTGAGTTAAAGTATCAGCAGATAAAACAGCTGGATATCCCGGGCAGGATAGTCTTTCCGTTCACCTTTGATCTTTTATGTGTAAGGGATTTATAGCACCATCACCCTCCTTCCTTTTATTTTAAAGTCAACTTTCCCCGTTGATTTCAACAGATTAAGCGTTTTTATCAGCGGTCTGTTTACAGATATTTTACCGCCAAAAGTTGCTGTGTTTAATTTATCAGCATATACAACTTCAATATCATACCAGCGGGCGATTTTGCGCATGATGCTGTAGATATCCTGGTCTTCGAAACTAAATTGTCCGTTTTTCCAGGCAACAGCTTCATCGGTATCTACGTTGGACAATTGCAGGGTATTTCCGTTATAAAAGGCCTCCATTCCGGGCTTTAACAGAACATCTGCAACAGAAGCGTTGTCAGCATGTATCTTTACAGAACCTTCCAGAAGTGTTGTACGGATATAGCCATCATCCCGGTAACTGCATACATTGAAGTGTGTCCCTAAAACTTCTATAGATTGCTTTTCCGTAGTCACAATAAATGGATGTCTTATATCTTTTGCTATCTCAAAATAAGCTTCTCCTTTTAACCGTACGGTTCTCTTTTGTTTTCCGGAGAAAGACCCCGGAAAGCTTAAAGACGATTCAGCATTCAAAAACACACGTGAGCCGTCAGATAAGCGTATCTGCCATTGCCCGCCTCGGGGAGTAGATACCGTATTGTCCTGATGTTTTTCTGTAATTATATCTGGAGCAGTATAAACAATTTCTCCATCGGCAGTCTTGATAACCCTTACGCCTGATTTTTGAACCAGCTCACCTTGCCCGGCATCTTCAAGAGAGATTTGCTGACCATCAGATAAAGTCAGGATAGCCTTGTTGCCCCCCGGTTGGATAACAGGATTCTCATCTGAAGATAAAATCTCATTTTTATTAAAATACAAGAGCAAACCTGTGGTTATAAAAAACGCTAAAGATGCAGCTACTGCAATACGTTTCCAGCTTAACCCAATATTTTTAATGATCTGCCGTTTCGGTTGGATATCCATCAGGAACATCCATTCTTCAAAAGACAAGTCTTCTGTTGTTTTTGCTTGATAGCGGATATACCATGTATGCAGCAGAGACAGTTCCTCCTGTGTACATGTGTTTTCATTATATTTTCTCAGCAATTCTCTGGCTTCCTGATTTTTCATAAACAAGGTTATATACTATGGTTTTAGTATATGACGGCAATGCCCCCATGCAAGGGCTAGTCAGTTTTAAAAAAAATAACAGAAATATTCTAAGGGAGCCTCATGAAGACGTCAAAATAGTGACTATCAATATTCTAACATGTAAATAGAATTTTTGCATGTAGGTGTGGATAAGGGTTGTGGTTGAGCAACACGAGATAAAGAAGTAATGGAGATGAACTGGAAGTAGTTAAATTACATTCTTATACGATGTTATACACTCAGCTTAATATTCTTATTTTTACTTTTTGCGCTATCCGGGGTTTCTGTCTGTAAAACTCACGGTAAAAATCATTAATACCTCCCAGATCGTGATGAATAATAATATACTCTTTACGGCTGCTGTATAGTCTGATACTCCCTGTATAACCATTGTATTTGGCATGCCTGATATCCTTCCAGTGAAAGACTTTTGCTTTTCCGCGGGTATTATAACAGGTAATATGATGCTTATTATAAAGTACGGTATGTACATAGTATAATTTCAGATTATAGATTCCCAAAATACCAAACAGAATGAAGATAGTGATTGCCAATACTGCAGCAGGAGCATCGATCTTTGAATAGTCATATAATACTCCACCAACAATTCCGGCACAGATCATCAGACAACAGTATCCAAAGTACATATAAGCAGCATGCATTCGCATCTGCAATCTGTTGTCAGCTGAACGCACTGCATCAGCAGAGGTATTTATGCAACGGAAGATGAAATAACAGAGCAGCCCTGCTATTGCTATAGTCACAATGCTTTTCATAGGTTAGCATTTAGGATTAATAAATTGGAGCGCATAAACTTGAGGGTTTATGATCCGAATACAAGATAAGCAATATTATCACAGTAATTAAATATGGTAAACTAAATATTTTTACGGCAAACGAGTCATGGAAATTGAAAGTAATACTGATATATCCGGACAATTTGATACTTTTGGATGCTGATATTTGCAATCAATTATTAAATACCTATGAGTTCTTCCCAAAAAGATGTTGAACTATGGATTGAAAACTATTCCGGATCATTACTGAGACAGGCTTATTTTTTATTGGCCAATAAAGAGGATGCGGAAGATCTGGTACAGGATGTTTTTATGACAGCATTTCTGATGAAAGATCGCTATCAGGGAAAAAGCAGCCCTTTGACCTGGCTCAAAGGTATTCTAAACCACAAAGCTGCTGATCTGTACAGACGCAAATACAGAGGTAATGAAACGGTCAGCATGGACTATTTTTTTGATGAGAGCGGGGGCTGGCGCGATCAGGATGTTCAGAATCACTGGGATATCAGTACAGACACGTCTGCATCTCTTCTGGATAATGAGAATTTCAATAAATCACTTCAGGAATGTCTGCAGGCACTCCCGCAGAAATGGGGATTTCTAATCAGACAATGTTACATTCAACAGAAAAAAGCAGAAGAAATTTGTCAGGAAGTAAATATCTCAACGACAAATTACTGGAAGATTCTGCAACGAAGCCGTATGCAGCTACGAAAATGTCTCGATATCAAATGGTTTAACAACACAAATAATGCTTGACAAAATCATACATACTATCATCCTGCCCTGCAGTCAGGCAACACTGCTGGTGGAAAAGAGATTTCATATGGATATTCCCATATGGAAGAAGATACAGCTCAGCATACATCTGAAAGCCTGCAGATCCTGTAACAGCTATTCAAAGAAAGCCAGTTTTATTGAGCATGCAATTACACATTATCTCGAGCAACATGAAGGCGATTCAAAAAAGTATTTCACTGACAACAAGGACTTTATAGAAAAAGTCAAACAAAATATAAAAAAATAACTTCTTTCTGTGTCAGGATTTCCATCTGGTAGCGACTATGATTATAAAACATACAGTTATCATCAACTCATCAGAAACATGGAATCTTTAATTTCGACACCCCGCACTGGCACAACAGTCATGTACAAAGCCGGATATTTTATTTCACTGGCAGGAAGTTTTCTTATATTGCTTTGGATAGGCATTTATAAATTTACTGCTGTTGAGGCAGAGGCGATCAGACCACTGGTCGAACAACAGCCCTTACTTTCCTGGATGTACAGTATTTTTACAATACAACAGGTGTCTAACATAATAGGTATTACGGAAGTGTTACTGGCACTTGTATTGATACTTGGTATAAAATGGAGCAGATTCAGGAAAATAGCATCTATTGGTATGATTATTACATTTGCGCTTACCCTCAGCTTTCTATTCACCACTTCAGGAATGTGGAAATTAAAAGAAGGAGTCCCAACAACAGATTTTTTTATCCTTAAAGATTTGCTGTTGCTCGGATTTGGCCTTATGCTTCCTTACCTGCCGTCCCCACTGCGTACAAACTAAAAAAATCTGTTAATATTAAATCACAATACCATGAAATATAACATCATCACTTTGATAATCCTCATGCTGAGTGCAGGACTTGTAAAGAGCAAAGACACGAATTTAACGCCTCTGACAGAAGGGCGTAATACACAGGAAATTTATTTTGCAGGAGGGTGTTTCTGGGGAACGGAGCATTTTTTCAAACAAATCAACGGTGTAGAAAGTACTGAAGTCGGATATGCAAACGGAAAGACTAAAAATCCAACTTATGATATTGTTTCTCACACCAAAAGCGGATATGCGGAAACTGTAAAAGTGCGCTATGACCCGGAAAAAGTTGCACTCAAAACACTTATAGAACTCTATTTTAAAACCATTGATCCTACGAGTCTGAATCGTCAGGGTAATGATATCGGAGAACAATACAGAACAGGTATATACTATAAAGATGAAAAGGATTTGCCTGTCATCAAAACATGTATAGCCGCACTATCTAAAAATTATTTAAAGCCACTGGCGATTGAAGTAAAACCCCTGACTAATTTTTACAAAGCAGAAGATTATCATCAGGATTACCTGGACAAAAATCCACAAGGCTATTGCCACATTGATCCCGCTCTGTTTGAAATGGCGAGAAAAGCCAATCAGGACAGTACAAAGAATAAAGGTAAGGATTCAAAAAAAATCAGCACACACTAAATACTAAGAAGAAGCCTGACCGGGAACTGAAAACTCCCGTTATGTCTGACAAACATAACGGGAGTCGTTATTTTTATTTATTTTTTATCGCCATTTCACGGGCAGAAACACGATATTCTTATAATTATCTTTTTCATACAGCACACCGATCCGTTTAGCATCCAGCTGTACCAGATCGGAGTATGCAGCATAACTTCCCTTATATCCGGCAGGAGCTGTTGCAATGCGCTTATTATAAAACCAGGTTTTCCCATCATCCTCACTTACACGCACTGTCAGACTATCTCTTTGCGTTTTACTGGCAGCATTACTGAAAGCCAGCAATGAATTCGTCCCTCTCAGTGACAATACACTTCCCTGATTGACAGGGTCCGGAAGATGGGGGTCAAAATAAGTGGTATCCCAACTTGAACCTCCGTCACTACTTATGCTTATTATCCGGTTTCGCACCTGACCTTGCTGATTTCTGGAATTCATCAGTAACCGGTCTCCACTGATCTGTGCAGCAATAGACTCGTTGCCTCCTTCAGCAGGTACAGTAGCTCCCAGATGAAATGTCTTGCCATGATCATCCGTATAATAACCATGCGCCTGATAGTCTTTAAAACCAGCCTGAGGATTACCCGCAGAATGATTGGCAGATACAAAGATGCGTCCTTTGTATTTTCCGTACTCAAACTGCATGGCGTGTCCCGGAGTATTGGCATAACTTCTCCAGTCTTCTCCGGAAGTATATGCAGGATTGAATGCCGGCGCATTTGGGCGATGTACCTGAGTCGTTATATTCACTGCAGCAGACCAGGTTTTTCCCTGATCTGTCGAAGTGATGTACCAGACTTCCCGTACACCGTTACCTTTACGGATTTCCCCCTCATGATTGTTCCCTGTATTGTAAAACAAAAAGATACGTCCATTCGGATACTCCGGATCCGTCATATCCAGCACCGGAGCAGGATTGCCTGCCTGTAAGTTCCCATAATCCACTACTCTGTCCAGAGCAGACCATGTCTTTCCCTGGTCTGTACTTCTTTTCATTACAATATCGATATCTCCAAAGTCTCCGGCATGCGCAACTCTGCCTTCACTGAAGGCTAAGATATCACCATTGGCGGCCTTGATAACAGCTGGAATACGATAACTTTCGTATCCGTCCTTTCCGGATGCAAACACAATCCTCTCCTCTCCTTCTTTTGTGACTTTCGGATCAATAACGAAGGAAAGATTCATCAGAATCCCACCTGAAAGCAGCGCAATTAATAAATTTCTTTTCATAGGTTATATACGGTCTAAAACGCAAAATAAGGATTAGCTGTGTGTGCCTGATTCATAATGTTTTCCAGTTGCCTTACCTGTTCAGGATTCTCTGCGGCGACATTCTTTTTTTCGGCAGGATCTTTCTTTAGATTATATAGTTCTATGACGGTCTTTTGCTTATTCTTTACCTGTAGTTTGACAGCTTTCCAGTCTCCTGCGCGCACAGCCTGGCGGCCACCGTCTTCGTGAAATTCCCAGTATAAATAAGGATGCTGCTGTTGTGCATTTGTTTTGCCCAGCAGTGTAGGCACTAAAGATACACCATCGGTATAACGGGCTTTTCCGGCTCCTGTAATATCTAAAAGAGTAGGCATGACATCCCAGAAAGCTCCGGCAAATTTACTTGTACTGTTGGGTTTTACTTTATGAGGCCATCTGACAATAAAAGGTGTACGAATACCTCCTTCATAAAGATCCCGTTTATATCCCCTCAAACCACCTGAACTATTAAAGAAAACCGGATCTGCACCTCCCTCACGATGTGCCCCGTTATCACTGGAAAAGATGACGATGGTATTTTCCGTAAGTCCAAGGTCATCCAGTTTTTTCAATACCTGTCCTACATAGGCATCCATGCGGCTTACCATACTGGCAAATGTTGCTCTCGGTTTTTCTACTGAAGCATATCCCGCAACGGTTGCCCCGGGACCATAGTCATTACCTTTATGCGGAGTCTCCTCAAACCGCGAGGCATATTTCTGATAATGTTCATCGTCAATTCCGGATAATTCGGCATGCGGCAGTACGGTAGGAATAAACAGGAAAAATGGCTCATCCTTGTGCGCATCTATAAACCGGAGTGTCTGCTCCTGAATTAATGCAGGTGCATAGTGTACCTTATTTTTCAAATCATTTCCTTCCAGTTCCACACGCTGATCATTATGCCATAAATGAGTAGGAAAATAGCGGTGGGATTGCCTTTGACAATTGTATCCGTAAAATTCATCAAATCCCTTTTGGTCCGGCGCTCCGGTGGTGCCCACCATACCCAGTCCCCATTTACCAAAGGCACCGGTAGCATACCCCGCTTTCTGAAGCAGCTGCACAAAAGTCTGTACCGAGTCAGCAAGAGGTTGCTGCCCTTCAGGCTCAATTTCCCGGTTTCCCCGGATGTAAGTATGACCGGTGTGCTGGCCTGTCATTAATGAAGACCGTGAAGGGGCGCATACAGAGGTGCCGGCATAGAACTGTTCAAACTTCATCCCGTCCGCAGCTAAACGATCGATATTCGGGGTTTGTATCTGTTTCTGTCCGTATACACCGAGATCCCCGTAGCCTAGGTCATCGGCCAGAATAAACACAATATTCGGCTTTCTCTCCTGAGCCTTTAGTCCCATCGTGCTCAAACATAAGAAGGCAGCAGTAAGCAGCCTGATTTTTTGAAGGTTTATCATTATTTATAGGTTGGTTTTTGATTAATACTAAGGGTTACCTTGCCATTTCCATTACCTGAAAGGCTTTAAGGGGTGTTACTGTAAAAGGATGTAAAACCGCTTCATGTGCTGCTTTTTTTGCTATTTCAGCCTGAATATCCGTCACTTTTAGCGGCTTGTAAACATTCGTTGTGACATCCTGCTGAAAAAGAGTTTCAAACCAGGTACAGGCTGCCGTAAAACGTCCGTAGTCCAGATTAAGGTGGTAACCGTCTCTGGTATAATGATCTCCTATAAAACTTGTCCGCGCATTCTGTACAGCAGTACCTGCAGGAACTAATAAGTCAAAGGGAATTAGTTTGAATGCTTGCTGAGAAGTCTGCGCAATAGCTTCATACATCTTTAGCTGGCTTCTGTCATAGTTCGCAAAGCCATCATGTTTGGAATCCTGCTGATAGGCCCATGTCTGGTGCAGAATATACTTTGTAGAAGGATACCGTACATGCGCTTTTACATAAGCAAACAAAGCCGGAAGATCGGCCTGATATGTTTCATATTTTCCGGAAAGCGGACTGGCCTGCTGAAAACTGATATAATCCCAGGGCTCATCAACCAACGCATCCGATATCCGCACATCCGGAGTAACAGTCTTATTCCCGTCAGAGGTTATTTTACGATAGCTGTAAGCGGCCTTATCTTCATTTACATTGCGTACATGCAGAGATAAAGGCGCCCCTCCTATATAGAGATTGCCGATGACCATGGTTTTACCGCTAGTCTTTGCCAGTTCGTAAAGGTAATTTTCAATGCCATCTTCTGAAAAACTATTACCGATAGCTAATATTCGCAATACCCTGTCATCCAGCGGATCTTTTTGTGCCTGAACTGCAGAGGGAACCACGCTGATAAAAAAGACTAGAAAAAGGCTTAGAAAGTAATTTTGGATTGTTTTCATAGGAAGTAAAGTTATTAAATATTTAGATGAAGGAATACTTTGTACCCTGATTTTGACAATAGGTCACTTATTCTAAATTTCTCTTTTATAAATAAAAGTAATTTTATACCTTTGCACTTCCGTAAGTGCGGAGATTTTAAATTAACAAAAATATTTAACAAAATGCAACAGTACGAATCTGTAATCATTCTTACCCCGTTGCTTTCTGATGATGTTGCGAAAGAAGTAATCGCAAAATTCAAAAACATCTTAACAGAAGGCGGAGCCGAGATTGTCGCTGAAGACAATTGGGGTTTGAAAAAATTAGCGTATCCTATCCAGAAAAAAACAACTGGATTTTATCACTTAACTGAATTCAAGGCTCCAGGTGAATTAATCAGAAAAATTGAGATTGAATTGAGACGTGATGAGCGCGTAATGCGTTTCTTAACGATTGCATTAGACAAACATGCTATTGCATACAGCGAGAAAAAACGTAGCGGAGCATTCAACAAGAAAGCGGAAACTAAAACTGAGGAGGTAGCAAACTAATGGCAAACGAAAACATCCAATACGTAACTGCTCCTAAAGTAGAGGACAACCGTAAAAAATATTGCCGTTTCAAAAAGAACGGTATCAAATACATTGACTACAAAGACGCAAACTTCCTTTTGAAATTTGTGAATGACCAAGGTAAAATTTTACCTCGTCGTCTTACTGGTACTTCATTGAAATTCCAACGTAAAGTTGCTCAGGCCGTTAAACGTGCTCGTCACATCGGTTTATTACCTTACGTTACTGACTCATTAAAATAAGGAGAATACGACATGGAAATTATCTTAAAACATGATATCAAACACCTTGGCGAAAAAGACGATGTTGTCGTAGTAAAGCCGGGTTACGGTCGTAACTACTTAATTCCTCAAGGTTTCGCTGTATTGGCTACATCTTCTGCAAAGAAAGTATTAGCTGAAAACATCAAACAAGCGCAATTCAAACAAGAGAAAATTAAAAAAGATGCGACAGAATTAGCGACTAAATTAGAAGCTATCAAGTTGACAATCGGTGCTAAAGCTGGTGAATCAGGAAAAATCTTCGGTAAAGTAAACAGCATCCAGATTGCTGATGCTTTGAAAGCGCAAGGTTTTGACGTAGATCGTCGCCGCATTACTTTCGAAACTGAACCAAAATTAGTTGGTGAATATATCGCTAACTTGAACCTTCACAAAGAAGTTAAAGTTCAGGTTCCTTTCGAAGTAGTAGCTGAATAATAACTGTTATTCAACACAAAATATAAAGGAGATAACGCAAGTTATCTCCTTTTTTTATTACTTTCGGTTTCAGGTAATCCATCATTATATGCGTATCAAGACCATATTCTTATTAATACTGACCATTCTGCTCACTATTGTGCTGATGAAAAACACGGAATCGGTCAACTTTTGGATTTTCGGTGACCATAGTGTCTCCAAACTGGCTATTCTGGCTATTTTCTTTCTGTTGGGTATTATTGTGGGGTTAATCCTTGCCCGATCGGGAAAGAAAAAAGATCAGCACCCTTCTGTCTACAGTATTACAGGTGAAGCCGGAGAAACACTCCCTCCTGCTGCCAGATCACTGAGCGCAGAAGATGAAGAGTACCTCAGAAATGATTAATTAGCCAAAATGTACCGTAAAGCTATGCATGTGATCCGTATATGCATAGTCAATTTTCCCATTTGTCGTATCCACTATAGACTTGACAATTGCCAGTCCAAGGCCGGTTGATTGCTGATTTTCCACGTCCTTATAAAAACGGTCAAAGATATGCTGCGCATTAAGTGCCTTTTCTTTACCGGTATTGGCTATAGAAAATCCATTCTTCCGGATATGCACAACAATACGCCCTCCCTCATAATTATGAATATGTGCATTGCGCAGCAGATTAGAAATAAGCATCTGCGCGAGATCCGGATTAAAATCATGTATAAGCTCCTCTTCTTCCGACAGGTCTATATGTATACTTTTATGTTCCAAAAGCTCTCTGAAGGCCTCTATTTGCTTTTTCCAGAGAACATTAAAGTCTGTTGGTTCCTGATTTAAAAACTGGCGGTTATCAATTTTGGTCAGCAGTAACAGCGATTTGTTCAATCTTTTCATCCGGTCCAGCTGATTCAGTACCTCTGCCAGCTGATTTAATACTTCTTCATCTTTCTCAAAATGAGGCAATAACATTTCTACTTTTGATTGCGATATGGCCAGCGGTGTCTGCAATTCATGTGCAGCATTTTCTACAAAGTCCTTTTGCCGCTCATAGACTGCGGTATTATCATCCAGCAGCTGAGTGATTGTATTGTTCAGCTCTTTAAATTCGAGCACAGAGGTTTTGGGGGCGATAAAGGTATTTCTCTTTCCCAGTTCAAATTTTTTCAACTGATACCCCAGCTGATAGAATGGTTTCCATATTTTACTCAATATCAACTTATTGATAATAAAAATGGATATCATAACGACAACAAATAGCGTGAGAAGCGAGTACAGTAAACTGCTGATCAGATCATCTTCCTCCACCATGGAAGAGATAACCTGCAACTTGTAATATTTGCCATCGTTATCCTGAAAATAGGTTGTCAACATACGAACGATTTCAAAATCCTCTTCATTAACCATATACATCGACGTATCAGAATAGGTTTCCAGGCCGCTGATGGCGATATCTTCAGGAACAGGAATCAATCTGTAATTGCTTTCCCCAAAATCCCTCTTCTGGTACACCATTTCATCCTCGTATGCCTTATGTATAATAAGCATCTTATGATTTTCCAGGCCATCGTCAAGGCTGTCGTATACTTGATCCATCATATCCAGATAGAAGATCACCGCCCATACACTCAGGATCAGCAGCAATGCTCCGGAAAGATACAACATGGTTCGGTTCAGTAGTCTCATCTTACACGCTCATTTTATATCCTATACCGTAGATTGCCTGTATCTCCAGCTTTGCATGATGCTCTTTCAACTTTTTACGAATATTTTTAATCTGTGAATAGATAAAATCAAGATTATCGGCCATATCCGAATCGTCTCCCCATACATGCTCGGCTAATGCGGTTTTCGTGACCAGCTTATTTTTATTGAGAACAAAAAATGAAAATACATCAAATTCCTTACGGCTGAAATGCAGATCCTGATCATCGACACAGATGCTACGTGTGTCGTAATTGATCTGCAGATTATTGAGCTGAACAACAGGATTGCCGGCAAGCTGCTTACGTCGCAGTACGGCTTTGATACGGGCATTCAGTTCGGAAAGATGAAAAGGCTTGGTCAGATAATCGTCCGCACCTAGATCCAGTCCTTTTATCTTATCATCTATAGAATCTCTTGCCGAAATAATAATTGTATGTTGCTGCTCTTTCTCTCTCAACTCATCCAGCAGCGCAAGTCCGTTGCCTCCCGGCAGATTTATATCCAACAGTATACAATCATAGGTATACAGATTGATCTTTGACGAAGCCGAAGAATAATCCGAAGCTACTTCTACGACATATTGCTCTGCCTCCAAAAATTCCTGAACACTCCTCTGCAATTCGAGTTCGTCTTCCACAATTAGTATTTTCATGCTATGTTCAACTTATATTGTACAAAATAAGGGTTTAATTCTGGAAAGAAAAGGGAAATATAGCATAGCACTATCATCAGCGCAATTTTATTTAAAAAAATAAATCGCTATAAATGAATACGTTTTACTTTTTTTTATGTTTTAACAACGGTTTTCTTTGCATATATAATTTATATTCCTACCTTTGCATCACTTTCAGAAACGGAATTAGTTTCACAAAAAGAAAGGATTCCGTAGCTCAGCTGGTAGAGCAATACACTTTTAATGTATGGGTCCTGGGTTCGAATCCCAGCGGGATCACAGAAATAAGCTTCACAGAAATGTGAGGCTTTTTTTGTGCCATCTGGATTCGAACAGAAAGTTTACCGGATTGCATCGAATCAAGAAATTAATATTCCCTAAGCTCCCAATTCTGTCTTCTGACAACTTTTTATAAAATGACTCTGCCAAAGCATTAGCAGTTGGACGGATTTAAAGGGAATAAATATAACACAGCTCCCAAATCTTATCCTGTGTTGCTTTAAGTCCCAGTTGATCGAAAAATATTTTTTCATCTGATGGAAGAATGGTAAATGCATTTTCGATCAAAACCTGACATTTCTTCTTATCCTTCATTATGCTTTTATCGTTACCTGCAGCCTGTATAATTTTTAAAAAGAAAGGAAGAAAATACTGCGTATAAACTTCATATCGACGGTTCTTTATTGAAGGATGATTTAGCTCATTTTTGGAAGCTGTTAAAAGAGTTTTCAAAATGCCGCTTTCAATAAGCGTGATAATTTTAGATTCACAATTTTGAAAAAAAAGCGGATCTAATACCTGAGTGTAACCGATCTGCATTTTGATATTTGCGGACAGGTTCTCTAAACCATCGTCCGGTCTGTTTATCGGGCCTACCCATAATGTCGTTTCTAAAGAACCGTCGTTTTTATATGCACGGGCTATAACATAACAGTAATAAATATCCTCTATATTTTTACTCAATGAAACAAGATTAGGATACCAAAGCTTCTTAGGACAAGAGAAACCAAAATCGCTGATCAGGTTTCCGAATTCGGCAACCACAGAACTGAAATTATCATTACTATTTTCTTTCATTCTATTTACCCTCGTCCCCTATCTAACACCATTTAGTTTTACAAAATCCGTTAGTTTTTTATTGATAAAGCTCAGATCATCAACAGCTTTATCCTTGTCTTTATTTCTATCATAACGTGCAGTCCACGGTCTGATGCCAAACAAGTAAAATTTCAGTCCTAAGGGAGTGAGATCGCCAACAGTTATTTGTGAATCATCGGAAGCGCTTTGATCCGCTTCCAAAATAATGCGTGTGGTAAAACCATTGTCCTGAAGAAACCTGATCTGGTTCTCAAAGAAACGGTATTGTCTTTGGATATATTCTTCTGTTAAAGGCGGTGTAGATTTCATTTGTGTTACCCACCCAACCCTATTGATTACCCGATCTTTATTTTCCATCTGTTTCGCTATTTTTACCGGCAGCTTAATCTGAATAAATATAACAATTATACAGATATAAAACTCACATTTAAGTGTTTACAAAACCCAAACACTCATTAGATCGGATTTCATCAGCTTACCTACACATTTATATATTTCAATAGCCAGGCAGCCGAAATCGGGTACAACATCATATTTATTTTAATAATCCAATAAATTACCCTAATTTGTTTGCCCGATATTAAAATTATCGGGGGTTTATTTTAGTAAAGACATTAAGATGAGATCGATCGATTTAAATATAACTTACGAGCATTATACCAATATTGAAGAGTTAAGCGAGACAGACAAAAATTTATGTGATATGGCCGAGAAGGCACTGGAAAGTTCTTACTCTCCTTATTCCAAATTTAGAGTAGGTACAGCCATTCGGCTTGAATCAGGTGAGACTTTTTTAGGCAGTAATCAGGAAAATGTAGCTTATCCTTCAGGGTTATGTGCCGAACGGGTTGCGCTTTTTGCAATTGGAGTGATGCATCCGGATGGAGTAATAGAGAGTATGGCTATTACTGCTCAAACAAATGCTTTTGAAATTACCAAACCAATAACTTCTTGCGGAGCCTGTTTACAGGTAATGGCCGAATTTGAAATGAAACAGAACAGACCTATTCAGGTATTGTTTTATTGTCTTAATGGGGAAGTCTTGAAAGTTAACGGAATTAAAAGCCTGTTGCCATTTGTTTTTGTTGAAGATAGATTGATAGCAAGTCTTTAAAGCACTTAATTCATGAGATCAATCTTATGGATTATAAAACCCATGTAATTAGTAATTTCCCCTCAATTATGCTGCTACATCCGGTGGTTTTATCTGGTCATACCTTATCATTTCGAGATCCGTGATATTGAAACAACCGTTTCAGCTATGGTATTTAATAGATTTCATTTTCTAATATTTTTACAGACTTATCATCAGCATAGTTTTTTAACAACGCTATTAATTTTTCTGTGGTGGAGATCTTGTTTTTGTAGACCTTTTTCAAAAATTGCAGCATTTTTTCCTCTCCTATACTTTTTTCCAGCTGATATAACATAAAAGGCCCTTTGAAATAAGCAATCGAGTACCAGTCACTATCTCCTGTTTTCGTTTTTGAGATTTTTACAGTTTTTTTATACGCCTCTTCATATCTTTTGAGTTGTTTATGAAACATTTCATCCGGGAGCGTTTTCTCCATCCATTTCAAAGTGGAAAATTCAGCAAAAGATTCATTCAGCCAGTCTTCCCACACCCCTGTCTTTGCATTTTGCCACCACAGGTGTGCGATTTCATGAGCCATCACTTTTCGATCGACAAGACCATAATTATCCAGTAATGATAAAGAGATAAATCCTCTTCTTGCATAAGACATATCATGAGCAAAAGAATTTACTGTCACGATCAGCTTATCTGTAGCACTTTTTCCAAATCTGCTTTCATAAAAGTTGTACATCTCAAGAGACGTTTTCTGTATCTCCTCTATCTTTTCAGCGGAAAGCTGTACTCCGTAAAATTTTATTTTATTATTAGCGATACTGAATCGCTGGAATTTACCTGAAAGGACAATAGGGATATCAAAGTGGTTATTCGTATTGCTTATAATAGTGTATTCACCCTTTTTCGAAGTACACCATTAGCAATAATCTCATAATTTTGGGGTACTTTAAACTGTAATTTATACGAATAGTTTTTGTCATCAATATTTACAGGAAACCAACCAGTATAAAGGCTTAACTCAATCCATTCGGGATTATAAGCAAATATCTTACTCTCAATCTTTTCCAGAGGATAGGTATATACGATATTCAACACAAACTTTTCTGGAAATGTATTTTTAATGCTTATTTTTTTGAGATCCTCGTCAACACCATCAATTTTATAGTCTACAGATTTATTCCCGAACCGGAGCTGTTTAATATCTGCATTCTTATTGATATAGAAGTCAAGCTCATTCTTATCTGCATTTTGATAATCCATATTAAATGCTGCATTGATAATTTTCAATGAATCGATAGAGATTGTACCTTCATAATGAGTAATTTTTTGAGCCTTGCTAATAGGAAGAATTAAGATGTGTACTACTATAAGGAAGGACAGTATACTGGTTTTTACTAAATTTTTCATGAGATGGTAATTTGATGAATCTGAATCAGGTATTACATTTTAAGATAAGACGTCAAAAAAAGTGAAACTATTGCAAAGCTTATCAAAAATTCACAGGTTGTTGATAAAATGGTTCGTGGTTAGCTTTTTATTTGGAAAGATGCAATATGTAATGTAAAGCACTCCTATTTTCGTTCTTTAAATTGCTTTTTTAATGATAACTCTTCTGTCAAATCAGCTATTTCCAGGCTTTGTTTTTTTACAGCAGGAGATTAAATAATAAAAGCTCAATCATACAGCTGAGCTTTTCTGTTATATTAAAGACTTCTCTAACACATTCGCATTTTCTAGGATTCCAGTAATAGTAATAAAGGATCTAATATTTCTTCTTCAAATTCCATGACCTGCTTTTCCGAAATCTTTCCGTTACTGTAATTGGGGCTGATCTTATAATTCTTTAAAAACTGCTGCTTCTTTACACCCAGACTATAATGCCAGTTGCCTGAATCTGCATTAATAAAAATCACAGCTTCATCAAACATCATCAGCTTTCGTCGCCCAAAAGGATGATTCTCCCGATAGATAATCCGATTGTACCGGTCAAAAATGTACCGCACATTTAAGCGAAAAAGTATATCGTATAATCCATGAAGTATAAAATAGATGATTATAGCTAAACATAAGATCATACCACCTTCGCCAAGTTGCTGAGCAAACAAATTCAGTACGACAACAGCTATTAGGACTGCTACAGCATAGCATAACAGCGAGGATATAATTTTTCGGTTAGGCTGTAGAGAGATTCCGTCAGATGCATTCTCAAATCTGAGTTTATCTTTGATGTTCATCACTTATTATTTCGTCTATTTCGTTTAGTATATGTTGTATAGGTCTGGTAAAAAAGCTTTGTGCCAACTGTACCTCTTTCGTCTTTCCCTCTTTATCACAATAATTGGCGACAAGTCCCACATTCGTAGTAATAAAACCAAGCTGTAATGTTTTATGAATGGTGAAACCAGTTAAATCTGCAAAAGGAATCGTTTTAGAAGCTTTTATCAGTCCCGTTTTGGTACGGATTTCTCTTTTATCTACATTGATGATCAGGAAACTGTTTAAAATAGAAAGCATTAACAACACTGTTGTTCCTGTCATCCACCACTTAAACGAAGATTCAGGCATTGCTGTAAAACCCGCAATAGTGAACAATAAAAAGGTTCCAACCAAAGGAATATACAGCCCCCATTGCGGATTTAGTTTGTATTCGCTTCCGCTTCTTGTAAATTTTTTCATTTGTTTATTTCCTGTTTTTCAAGAGTATGATGTTAACCTACATTTGATAAAGTGTTTCCTTTGTGGCTTAGTGATCAGAAGATTTACCAAAGCCCGGTGTCTTCAACATCTTATATTGCACTCCGTGCCTGTCTGCATAAGGCATAATCATATCATGTACGCTATTATATTTTTCATCCATCAAAGCACTTTTTTCTTCTTCCAGTTCTGCAATAGCTGCATCAATTTCAGCTGCTGGTCTGCCCTCATCAATCATTTTGGCAATTCGGGGGAAATCATTTTTATAAATATCATCTGCGTACTGAAACATATCCAAAGCCGCTTTCAGTATAGGCGCTGTTTCCTCATTGGATTTAAGATCTTTCAGGTCACGGATATCATTATCAAACATATTTATATATCGGTTTTGCACATACTCCGTAGCATTCACCTTTTTCACTTCATTTTGAGGAGTAACAATAACCAGGTTTCCTACTTTCAGTTGTCCCCGAATCTCCTTAAAATGCTGTTTAAATCCGTTAGGGATTTTATTACTGTTCAGTTTTACTTTTTCAAACACTGTTTCAGGGTAACTTTTCCCTCCCAGCCCGCAGGAAATTAAACACAGAAACAGGACATATATTACATAGTATATTCTTTTCATTGATCCCCTTTTTATATTATTGATTTAAGACTTCTTCCAGTTCGTTGTACAACTGTTGTATGTTTTTCTTACTGAAAGACGAAGCCAGCTCAAAACGTTTTGTTTTATCAGCAGATTTAAATTTCACATACAAAGTAACATGGATGGGTATTCCGAAAATCCATTTGATAACCTGTATTTCTAACCTTTCAATTTCCGAAAAACTATACTGCAAAGGAGCTTGTCCCCTTACTCCTGTATCAATTCTGAAATTTTTATCATCAGGAAATATTCTGGTTTTGGAATTTCTTAAAACCACCAAAACCAACAGTAGCGAGGTAAAAGCAATAATGCTAAGACCTGTTTTTAAATGGTCGCTATAGACTACTATTACTAACCCGATAAGCCACCAGACCACAATGATGACATGAAAAAAAGAAATAAAACTTTTCAGTTTATAACCATTACCGTCCGGTGTAAGATATTTGTATGCCTGCATTATTCTGTTTGTAAAAATTTGAAGTATCCGAAAAAGGAACTGATTCCTTGTTTGAAAACAGTTCCTGTCAACAGATAATAGTTTGGCTGTTTAAGTCAATCACAACACTGCTAAAACACCCTTTTAATAAAACTTTCCCCAAATGAAAAGCGAAATTTCTCTGATCAGAAGAGAACCTATCCGATAAAAGCGAATTTATTTTCAAAAAATCCACCTATTAACGGAAGTGGCTTCTTAGCTCCATTCGAAGCATTGATAGCTCCGATAATAAGAAGCACAAGAGAAATAATACTGATATAGCTTAGTGCATAGATATGCGTAATGCTCATTACTATTTGAAGCGCAATACTCAATGCAAAAGAAAACACAATCAAACCGAGCCCCTGCTTCAAATGATATTTTGCAGCATCGTCTGCTTTTTCTTTCCCTGAAAAATAAGCAATAAGCCATCCGATTAACGTAATGTATGACAGGATTGAGATTGTTTTGTTGTCCATGATAATGTATTTGATAAAGTTTAAAATTTTGTATTTAGAATTCGTTGATTCAAAGTTGCAGGTATTTCAGCAGAAAATTTATTTTTGAATACCTACAAAACAGCTACTACAACAACATCAGGCTACTACAAAACGACTACAAAACTTTTTAAAAATTTAAAAATCAACACATTATATATTAACAGGCTATTTCAAAACCTTGACAAATCATTGCTGTGTGTCTACAATTTTTGTACTTTAACGTCATGAAAATCAACTCCTGTTTTCTATTTATAATACTGTTTTGTATTGCTACATACTGTGATGCACAAAATTCGCTTATAGACAGCTTACAGAACAGGCTGAAAAACAGAGCTGTTTCTGCTACCGAAAAATTCAGAATTTACAACGAGCTTACGGAACTGTATCGGATAAACGACAAGTATTCCTTAGCAGAAACAACGCTCCAGCAGCAACTTCTGTTAGCTAAAAATGTGGACAATTACACAGAACAAGTGAAAGCGCTGGTTCAGAGAGGGGTAATCATACTCAATAAATCGGAATACGATACGTTTCAGACAAATCTGGAAGCAACAGACAAAGCCGCAAAAAAAGCCGCTAATAAAATCGCGCAATGGTATGCCAGTTATCTCCGTATATATTATTACAACACTTTAGGAGAATATGAGAATGCCATAAAACTGGCTCAGACCATCTTACCGGAACTAGAAAAACAACCTGATGAAGTGTTGCTAAAAGCGAAACTCAACTATATCCTTTATGGCATCTATTCGGAATGGAATGATGCTGAAAATGCAACTCTGTATGCTAAAAAAGCAATAACGTTTTCTGAAATATCCGGAAATAAAAATATGCTGAGCTCTGCATACTCTGCATTAGCGGTATGCTATGCATATAAATATGAGAAAACCGGGAATATCAAAGATCTGGATGCTGTGGTGGAGATGTGTCAAAAGGCCGTAGCACTGTACCACCGTTTTCCGGGACATATTTCAGAATACACCTATGCGTTATCTTTACTGAATCTGGCAAATTATAATTTGATGTATCCGGTAATCAAACCCGCAGTACGAAAGGAAATTGAAAGTGTCTCAAATGAAATACTACGTCTTACACGAAATATATCCAACAGTCAACCCGTTCAGACGGGTGCACTTGGTATTTTGAGCAACCTGGCCATGAAGGATAATAATATTCTGCTGTCTGAACAGTACTTACTTAAGGCTGAAGCCGTAGCCATGACTCAAAACCCCATTTATTATTATACACTGCTGAGTATTGTAAGTGATCTGGCAAAATTGTATGCGAATCAGCGAAATTTTCAGAAAGCATATGAATACCAGACCAAAACTACAGAATACAACAGCCTGTTGTATAATGAAAACCAGGCTGCCACCGCAAAAAAACTGGAAGCACAGTATCAGACTCAAAAAAGGGAAGCTGAATTTCAAGCTCTGACAGAAAAGGCGGCCAGCCTGAAGCGTGAAAAACTCCTGTATATAGGATTAGGAATTATCGGTCTGGCTGGTGCATTCTTCATGTTTCGGTCATATCATTTTAAGCTACGTCTTTCCTTAGAAAGTGAGAAAAAACTGACCACTGAAAAACATGAAGCAGAAATTCAGTATAAACTGGAACAAGAAGAGAAAGCCAGGCTAAAAGCTGAACAGGAGCTGCTTACACTGAAACAAGAACAACTACAGCGTGAAGTGCTCGCAAACCAACTCCATTTGCAGCATAAAAACGAAGTTCTTCAACAGCTGGAAAGCAAATTATCCGATAAAAACATTAATATCCGGCAGGTAGTAAAAGAAGAGTATCGTATGGACAACGAGTTTGAGAAAGCCCGGTTCCGTATACAGGAGCTACATCCCGATTTCTTTAAGAATCTCAATGACAGTGCCCGGCAGAAACTGACAAACCTTGATTTAAAGTATTGCGCTTATTTTTATCTCGGTATGGAGACCAAGCAAATTGCCCATCTGCTCAATGTAGAACCCAAAAGCGTACGTATGACCAAATATCGTCTCAAACAAAAGTTTAATCTGAATGCAGAGACAGATCTTGCAGGCTACCTTAAGAATATTGTATAAAAAATCTGCAGATCATAGTCCCTTTTGGTAATTTTAAAAGGTAGGGTTAATAATCACAGATGAGAAGACTAAACAACATCATAAAATATAGTATCAGCACATTACTGGTCTTTGTTGGTATATGCCTGCTTAGCTACCACGATGATACCCATAATGATGGCAGTCTGTCATTTGGATTTCCTTTAACGATCTATGAAAAATCGGTATATGTAATGTCCTTATCCACAGGAATGATTGGTGAGTCAACTCAATTTTCTGCCTATGCACTAATTGGGGATATTATATTTGGAGGTATTATTACCCTGATCATTTTTCTTTGCTACAGATATTTAAGACAAAGAAAAACTTCAACATAAACAGGAAGTCAGCTGTTTCCATCACATTCCCGGCTCCATTAAGAGTATATTAAACCTGTGACCATCAGGATCTGCAAAGGTGAATCCATAATAATTGGAATGATCTCTCGTCATTTCATTAAAAACAGTACCTCCGGCTTGTTTCACTTTATCCGACCACTCTTTCACTTCCGAAGCTGTTTCTGCCGAAAGTGTGAATATAATTTCACTGTTGTGTATTTCGGAAGATAAGTACGTATCTATTTGGGATCCCTGTTCAAAAAAATGGATAACGAAGTCCTTATCCCCGAAAAGAAAACTGACAAGTTGAGGATTATTGCTAATCTTATTTGGTGTAAATCCCAAATATGTATAGAATTCGCGGGTGCGGTTCACATCTTTAACGCTGAAGTTAGCCCATATTTTTTTCGCTTTCATATGTCTGGATTTTGGTCAGGTAATATTCTACAAAGACTGAATAGATTTTTAAATCTCAATAAAACTACAACAACAATCAAAGTATTTTGTTTAAATAAGGTGGGTCGAAAAGACAGAGATAATCAGGATACATAAGGGTAATTCAACACTCCACTTGATTCAGGTATATTTGACTATATAATGCAAAATCCGGATGAAACAGGCTATTTCTTCAAATCTAAATTGTGTATACAACACCTTGAACTTTATAGAAAAACACTATGATCAGCTTATTTCTATTCAACAACTGGAAGATATCTCCCATTATTCATACAGAAATATTCAACGGATATTCCGCTATACGTGTGGGGAAACTATTGGTGCTTATCAAAAGAGGTTGAGGGTAGAAAATGCATACAAAATGTTACTCTACAGCGATCATTCCATTTCTGTCATTGCATTAAAGGTAGGATTTTACAATGTAGCCTCATTTTCAAAAGCTTTTAAACAACATTTTTTAATATCTCCGACCGAAGCCCGAACCGGAAAGACGCCCCTATTTACAAAAGCAGACATTTTACCCGTCGAAGCGAAACAGATTCTCAAACCGGAGATTATCTATGTTCGTCCCACACTAGTTTACTACAAAAGTTCCTTTATTAATTATATCGATACAGAGATCGAATCTCAGTGGGATACATTCTTACAATACGAATTTCCGCAGCAGGGTAATGAATTTTATGGTGTTGTTGCTGACGAACCGCTTATCAGGGAAAATCTAAACTGCAGGTACGACACCTGTTCATCACTGCAATCCCTGACAAGCAGACTGCCATCCAAGACCATTGGCGGAGGAAAATATGCGCAATTTACACATCACGGCAGATATGACACCATCGAAGATACATACAGCCAGATATATTCCGGCTGGATACTGACTGCAGGGCTACAGTTTGCTCCTACGCCAGTTATCGAAAAATATGTGAAACACCCGGACAACACGGATTCAGAAGAAGACCAGATGACTTACATATGGTTACCCTTAGATTAAAAAAATAAGTTTGTCAATTTTGGACAACAATCTGTTTTTTCAGGCTCGTAGTTTTGCCTTAACAAAATTTATAACATTAATGATGTGCAAAATGACAATCACACTTATGATCTTATCCACCCTCTTTTTATCCTGCTCAAAAGAAAGCAGCATAAAAAACCCGGTCTCTCCTATTGATTCTACAGCCCTGTACAGGATGCCGGAAGAATCAGCATTACATGAAGGTACCTGGCTGCAATGGCCACATGAACACCAATATGGCAAGACATTTCGTGAAAGGTTGGATGCCACCTGGATAGCGATGACCAAAGCTCTTGTAAAAAGTGAAAAAGTACATATAATCGTGTATGACCATACCGAACTGAAAAGAGTTACAGCATTACTACAGAAAGCTGAAGTCACGCTTACTCATGTGGATTTTACAATTGCTCCTACAGACGATGTATGGATCCGTGACAATGGACCGATCTATGTAAAAGATAAAAATGGGAAACTCTTTGTCCAGGACTGGGGATTCAATGGCTGGGGAGAAAAAGCTGACTATGAAAATTGCAACCGAATCCCGTCGCAACTGGCTGCTAATAAAAATATGCAATCCATAAACCTCAATGATATAATGATTAATGAAGGCGGAAGTGTAGAGATTGATGGAAATGGTACTTTAATGGCCTGTAAAAGCTCAGTACTTAACGAAAACCGCAATCCGGGTATGACACAGCAACAGGCAGAAACTATCTTTACCAAATATCTGGGTGCTACCCATTTTATCTGGCTGGAAGGACAAGCGGGGCTCGATATTACCGACATGCATATTGACGGATTTGCCAGATTTGCTAACAAATCTACTATTATCACAATGGCAGATGAGGATCTTTTATACTGGCAGGTACCTGAGCATGACATCACTACATTATATGACGCTGTTAGTAAGGATGGGCAGCCTTACCATTTTGTAAATGTACCTCTTACTAAACATGATGTAACAACAACATATGGAAAAAATGTCGGAAAGGCTTCCTACATCAATTATTATATTGGCAATAATGTGGTACTGGTACCCAATTATAACGATCCTAATGACGTGGTTGCCAATGCTACTATTCAAAAGCTGTATCCGGAAAGAAAAGTAATCGGCATAGATTGCCGTAATTTATTTGCCAACGGTGGTATGGTACATTGTGTCACACAACAACAACCAAAGTAGATCTGGCTGAACGGAAGGTAAATCATCATACTGAAATATCAGGTAAGTACTGTGTATTAAAATCTTAGCATCTTATTTTTATTATTATTATTTGGATTAATTAAAAATAAGGTGTTCTTTTACACAATTTTTATCAACACAACTTAATATTCATTATGAAATTATTTACTTTCCTGACCTTTTGGATAGTCAGCCTCAGTGCACTTGCCCAAACAGGTGATTTGTCCATAAGAGGTACAGTCAACACATCAGACGGACGTCCGGCACACTATGTTTCCATAACTTTGAAAGGGATCAATAAGGGTACAATTGTCGATTCCAAAGGACATTTTCAATTAAAAAACCTTCCTGCCGGAGAATACACTATCGTCGCTTCGTATATAGGTCTCCTCACACAGGAAAAGACAATCACTCTTCAATCAACTGAAGAAGAGGTGAATTTTACTCTTTTTGAAGACAGCAAAAAACTCCAGGAAATTATCATAGACGGTAGAAACCGTGTAGGAAATAAAAGCTCAGACTACGTTTCGAGAATGCCGTTAAAGGATATTGAAAATCCTCAGGTATTGAATACCGTAAGCAAAGAGATCATGGAGCAGCAGATCATCACAGATTATAAACAATCCTTACGCAATATTGCAGGTGGAGGTATTGCATATGGTTTTGTAAACAATGGCTTTGCTTATACGGTATTGAGAGGTTTCTGGACAGGTGTACGTATGCGTAATGGCGTTGCGTCCAGCAGCTGGTCCGGAATAGATCCGGCAGTAGTGGAGCGTACAGAAGCTATAAAAGGTCCTTCAGGAACCCTCTACGGCAATGCAACGACTTCATTCGGAGGACTTATTAATCTGATTACAAAACAACCTTTTGAAGGGCGTAAAACTTCAGTAGATTACACCATTGGCAGCTTTGCCTTACATCGCATTGCAACAGATATTAATACCCCATTAAATGAGGACAATTCTGTCTTATTCCGATTGAATGCAGCTTATCACAGCGAAGGAAGTTTTATGGATTGGGGATTCAATAAGCGTTATGTAGTCGCTCCCTCATTACTATACAAAGTAAATGACAAGCTGAAACTTAGTCTTGATGCAGAAATGAGCAATGCAACTATGAGCATGCTTCCCTATGTTGATTACAGCGCTTTAGGATTGAAAAATATAAAAGAGATTCCTCTCAAACATAATCAGTCTCTGGGCAGTAATGACCCTATATTCAATGGAGGTGGCGTAAACATTCTGGCAAGAGCAGAATATCAGATTTCTGAAAACTGGAAATCAACAACAGTAGCATCATTTACAGGTAATGACCTGAAAGAAGCAGTCTATACAAGAGCCAGATTCCTCTCTCCTACTGAAGTAGAACGGACCGCCAGCAGCTCCTCTACGAATGAAAACACCTACCAGTTTCAACAGTTTTTTAATGGTGATTTTAATATAGCGGGATTAAAAAATAAATTCGTACTGGGTCTCGATGTTTTTCACTATAAAAATGTAGATAAAGGATATCTGGGTGAAGAATATAAAGATGTCATCAAAATCAATGAACTCTACTCACCTCTCTCGCTGGAAAAGATAAAAGCTAAGAGACAAACATTGATAAATGGGTATCAAACCAGCCAGAATACTGTATATGCGGCATATGCATCGAGTGTAACCAATCTTACGGACAGACTTTCAGTTTTACTTGGATTGCGTGTAGACAGATTAGATAACAAAGGGACAGCAGTAATGCGGGGAGAATTTACTGGCGGTTATAAACAAACAGCTTTATCTCCAAAATTCGGTACAGTGTACCAGATTATGAAAGATAAACTAAGCGCCTTTGCCAGCTACACCAACTCTTTCCAGAATAATGCTCCTGTAAGACAACCTGACGCCTCACTGTTCAATGCCAAGCCGACAAGCGGAAATCAATATGAACTTGGGTTCAAGACAGATCTGTTCAATAACAGACTGAGTTCTACAGTAAGTTTCTTCAATATTGATATTAAAGATGCTATCCGTACAACTCAGCAGGGAGTTACCTTTCAGGACTCCAAACAGAAAAGCAAAGGATTTGAAATTGATGTGAACGCAGCTCCGGTTGACGGATTACACATTACTGCAGGATACGGTTATAACAAAAATACATTTACCGTTGTCGGTGAAGACGGAGTAGCCGTTACAAGCCGCAACTATCTGCCTGCTGACTATGCCAATCTTTGGGTGACGTATAAAATCACAAACGGTGCATTACGCAATATAGGAATCGGTGGCGGAACGAATTACGTAGGAGAAATCAACAAATACACAACAGATCCCAAAACAGATGCCTATTTTCTTACAGACGGAACGTTGTTTTACGAAGGGAGCAAAATCAGATTAGCGCTAAAAGTAAATAATATAACAAACGTCAAAATATGGGGAATCAATGATAATCCGCTACCTCCAACGAACGTAGCTGCATCTATCAAATATCAGTTCTAAGATAAATGGAATAATAAAGTGTGCATAAAATTTTATGCACACTTTAAACGATTACAAGTTTAATCAGCTTAAAAGATAACCTCCAAATCTACTTTTTTCAATCAGATCCATAACGCTATTGCTTTCGTTTTGACAAGATCTCTCAATGCTTGCATTGGCATACTTAAACTTCCACCAGGATCTTGTTTATCTCCGGTTTTTCCGGCTTCCTTTCTTAATTCATCATGCCCAGTAATATAATCCAAATCAAAGGTTCTGTTTTTTGATTTTGCCCACAATATAAAATTGATCAACGACTTCTCCTGTGCTTCTGTATATTGCTGGTATTTACCTTTTTTGTTCATCGCTTCCTGTTGTTTACAATTGATTCGATTTTCATAATTTGTCCTTTCTTTAGTTATTGGCTTTATAAGATATTGACGGAGTAAAACCCGCTTTTTCTTATTTTTTGCCATAGTTAGTGATTACATCAAGTCGGATTAGCATCCTTTGATAACCAAAAATAATGATTATCTAAAAGCAAAAAAAAACCAATTAGTAATTTCAACTTTATAAAAACCAAAAATATCCCGAAAAACAGGGATGTACAATTACAAGGAGATGTGTATTTTTGAGTATTCAAAACACTACGTTATGATAAGATATTTTATAATCCTTTTTCTGACATTATTTCTGTCATCTTGTGACATGATGGTAAGAGTAAACGGATACGTAGTCGATGCGCAGACGGGACAACCCCTTTCTGAGGTTGAATATATCGCTGAGAATACACAAAAAAGCAATATACCCTATCTTACGGATTCCACCGGACAATTTGAGTTTTATGAAATAAGAAGCGGATTTATCGGCACCAGCAAAAAAGTAAAACTAAATTTTCAAAAAGATCATTTTCAGAAACAGGCTGTCACATTGAAAGCCGGTGATAATAATGTAGTTATTAAATTAAAAAGGGAAGACGCTCCGCATTAAATCTCATAATAAAACGATCAATTGACTAATAAAATTTATTACTTTTAGGTAAGCATTAATCTCAAAAGTTGTAGATAGTATGACCGTTCATATCCGATATATAATATTATTATTTGTCTGCATTTCGCAGACTGCATATGCCCAGCATAAAGCGGAGATAATGAATTCGAAAAAAATATATGAGGGTATATGGAGAGACAACGCAAATAATAGAAATATCAGCATTTCCTACGATTCGGCTTTAACCTATGTATTGATTAATGACTGGACAGGAGGTATAGAGACCGTTAAAGACAAATCAAGGGCTGAAAATATAGATGCGTATAAAGCCTATATCAAAGGAGATAAACTTATTATGCCCGCAGAAAATGATGATCATCACGCACCGTATTGTGAAATATCTGTTTCCAAAAAAAATCTTCTTCTCTATGAATGTAACAGTATGCTCAACTTTACAGACAACTTCTTAAAAAAATCAGAAAGCATTAACACCTATACATTTGAACGAATCAAAAAGTAAAACAGATGAAGAATATAGAGTTGAAAAATTCTCCTGAATTTTTGATTTCGCAATACGAAGCCGAAAAGAAAAAACAGGCAGAAAATCAGGTTTTGAATTAGACAATAACCCTACTAAACTCACGCTAATGCTGAAAGAAAAAACAGGAAATTCTATTGCGATTACAATTTATCTTAGGAAAAATCGTTTTTGAAGGCTTTAATTTCCGGGATTTTGCAAATGAGAGTTATCTCCAATTTGAAGAAGTACAAGATCACACAGCATAACAAAAAAATACGCCCGAAGACGTATTTTTCATTTCGGTATTGCACTATAAAGCCATGCTTTATATTTACAAAACCTTAAAAACAACAATCAAACCAATCAGTTTTGTCCGGTATCATTCTGCTGCGTAGCAGAACTTTCTACTTGTTCAGGACTTTTTGTTGCTAAAAGATACAAAAGCCCACCTAAAACAATAAGACCGATTTTAATACCCCAGGCCATTCCTTCTCCCCACTGGTAGATCCACATCAATATTTTGGGTACATAATTGAAGAAACCAAGTATTACCGCCAGTATGCCGATAACAACCATAAATGAACCAATTCTTTGCATAATTATTATTTTTAAGTCAATAGTATTTTAAAATCCAAGGTGAGATATTAATCAAGAAAGGAAAATTTCTGTTCGAATATACTTCCTACTACAGGTACCGGCTTCATCTCTTCTTTTGACGCATTCACAATTCCTAAAATCCATAAAATCAATATAAAAATATTGGCGTAGGTAAGTACGGCTAATGCTGGCACAGCTATAACGACAATATTCAATACCAATCCAAGAAGGATACTTATAATGGAAATACCCAGCGATTGCTTCAGATGATAATTTACAAAGGCGTCTTTCGTTTTATCCTTGTATTGGAAATAAGCTATCAACCAACCTATAATAGTGATGTAAGAGATAATTGCAGTCGTTTTTCTGTCCATGATATTTTTTTTGATGATTAAACTTCAACAAAAGTATCGCTTCAGGCTGCTATTTAAAATCCCCGAAAACAGCTAATTTAAACAGTTTGGATTGAAAATACCGTAAAACACATTGTGTACAAGGAATAATCACACTGTCGTAACAACCTAAAAATTAAAACATTGACCAACGGAAGCAAATAAAAGTTGTACGGGTAAGACGATCTTGTTAACTTGTAGATATAAAACCAGAGTTATAAACGATCCCGATAATTTTAAAAATAAAGTATTATGAAATTAGGTGCATTTTCTGTTAGTCTCAATGTAAAAGACATTAACGTGTCAAAAGAATTCTATGAAAAATTAGGCTTTTCCGTTTTTGCAGGAAGTCTGGAAAGCAACTATCTGATTATGAAAAATGAAGGAACCCTAATCGGATTGTTTCAGGGAATGTTTGACAAAAATCTGTTGACTTTTAATCCGGGCTGGGATTCGAATGCCAAATTACTCACAAACTTTGATGATGTACGCGTCATACAGATGGCACTCAAAGAAGCCGGCATCCAGCCACTTGAAGAGGTTGATGTAAAAAGTTCAGGTCCGGCAGGATTTTTTATTGTAGATCCGGATGGCAACCCCATACTTATTGATCAGCATATCTGATGGACAGGAGAAATATGACTATTCCTTATTCTCAGGCTTATCCGCAACCAGAGATAACCAGGTAAAATTTGTCCCTTCCACTTTCTGATGGGTAAAACTATGAGGATAATCAAATCGATCAAACAGTGTATATTGTTCACTGGTATCTATACTATCAACCTTTTTTGTAAATCCAAGTTCCAGTAACTCGGTTTCCAGCAAAGTCCCACCAGGTTTTATAACACTGCTTAAGATAGTTGTTACTTTTTTAGGCTCATCGTAGTATACCAATACATACTGCAGGCTGTCATCTTTAAATGCCTGACAATAACCGGACGTATTACGGTCCTTCATATCTTGCTCCACGCTGTTTTTAAGATTGTCATCCACCAGGTAGCCTTTCTTCAGCATAAAATCAGGAAGTGTATTATAATCTGTAGTCAAA